>DATARR010000062.1:0-85112 GCA_036264085.1 Thermoanaerobaculia bacterium
CTTCTCACGCTCCTATGCACGGCTACTCCGGCCAGGCTTCGCCTGCCTGACGTCGAAGACGCTCTCCGAGAGCGGACCTCCCCTGCGCCGTGCCTTCGACACATTGGAGGAGGAAATCGCCAAGTATTGTGAAAGAGAAAACTTGCCGCTTGAACTTGACTCAAAGACACAACAAATTACGAACCAAGGACTCTAGCCCAGTGCGTGAGCGCTGGGAATATGCGATCCCACCCCCGACTTGAGCCGCCTGCCCAGGGCTCGCGCCCTGGGCTAGGAAGTATGCCGCCCTACGGGCTCGGGGTAGTGGCCTACGGAGGATGGGGTGCTCCAGGGCCGCTGGATCGCCGCGGCGTCCGCCCGTCCGCAGAGGGTTCAACCTGCGGACCGCCGACCTCCCCATAAGCCATCGTATCTATGGTAGGCAGTACTAAGGTAGAGAGGAGAGGAGGCGTTGGAGGCGACGAGCGGATTCGAACCGCTGAATAAGGGTTTTGCAGACCCTCGCCTTACCACTTGGCTACGTCGCCCGAGAGGGGCAGGGCCGCATTGCGCGGCCCCAGAAGTTTAGCAGATCGCGGAAAGGGCGTCCGCGGTCTCCGGAGGTCACGATCTGGAGCGGGAAACGGGATTTGAACCCGCGACCCCAACCTTGGCAAGGTTGTGCTCTACCACTGAGCTATTCCCGCCCAACAGGCTCGCACAGGATAGTCAGGAGGGAGGGGGCTGTCAAGCCGGGCCTGGGGGGCGGGGTGGTCGGAGCCGTTCCCATCGCGGCTTCGCTCCTACCAGCGCCGCCGGGCCGGGCCGGGATTGTAGGGGAAGGCGTTCTTGATCAGGGTGTAGCGCCAGCCGCCGCTCTCGCGGTCGAGGCCGAGGACGTCGAAGCGGCAGGGCTGGTCGTGCCAGCCGCGGGAGGCGAGGTAGAGGGAGGCCGCCCGCGAGAGGCGGCGCTGCTTCGAGAAGGTCACGGCCGCGATGGCGGGACCGTAGCGGCCGCCGTCCCGGGCCTTGACCTCCAGGAAGCAGACGGTGGCGCCGTCTTTGGCCACGACGTCGATCTCACCGCCGTGGTTCACCAGGTTGCGGGCCAGGACCTCGTAGCCGTGGGCGGTGAGCCAGGCCACGGCATCGTCCTCCCCCACCTTGCCCCGCGCCCGGGCATGCGGCTGCTCCCGGAAGTCAGCGCCCATGGAGATCCCCTTTCCCGTCGATCCTACACGACCGGATGGCCCCTGGACACGGCGCGGCACATCTGCTACGGTCCGCCTGGAATCACAAGTCCGACAGTTTGTCTCTTTACCCGGGTTTGTAGAGCGAGAGGTGACCCGATGAAGCGCGCTCTCTTTGTATCGCTCGTCCTGCTGCTCGCCGTGGCTCATCGCGCCGCGGCTCAGGAATCCGCCGCGGTCGTTCCGCCCCAGGCAACCGACGAGGTTGCAGCGGCCCAGGAGGCCGACGAGGCCGGCGAGGGCAAGGAATTCGCCGAGGTCACCGCGGCCCGGCCGGAGCCGAAGTCCCTCGGACGACCGACCACGCTCAAGATGGTGCGGGCCGGGAGCACGACGCTCGATCTGCGCAAGCTGCCCCAAGTCCCGCCGGAGAAGCGGGAGCGGCCCGAGCTCGAAGCGCCGCCGTTCAACCCGGTGACTCTCCTGGGCGGGCCGCCGCAGGTGGCCGCTGCGGAGATCGGGCCGAAGGTCGTCGCGCCGGCGCCGTCGGCGAATTTCGCCGGCCTCGACTTCGCCACCTGGGGCGCCGGACATCCTCCCGACCCCGTCGGGGACGTGGGCCCCACCTACTACATCCAGTCCATCAACTCGTCCATCGGTATCTACAACAAGAGCGGCGGCCAGGTGGCCGCGTTCACGTTCAACACCTTCATGAGCCAGGGCAGCTTCGGCAACCTGTGCGATACCAACAATTTCGGTGATCCCGTGATCCTCTACGACACGTTCGAGGACCGCTGGGTCATCACGGATTTCGCGTTCCAGCTCGATGCCGGCAGCAACGTCGTCAATCCTCCGGGCGCCTTCCAGTGCTTCGCGGTGTCGAAGACGGGCGATCCGGTGAGCGGCGGCTGGAATTTCTATTCCATCCACATCGCGGGCGGGCTCGGCGACTACCCGAAATTCGGAATCTGGCCGGACGGCCTCTACATGTCGATCAACTTGTTCAGCTACAGCGCCCCGCAGGTGTTCCAGAACCCGCGGGTGTTCGCCCTGAACAAGGCGCAGATGTACGCCGGCAACCCGACCATCCAGGTGGTCAGCTTCGACGCCCCATCGGGGGACTTCACGCTGCTGCCGAGCAACGCGCGGCTGCAGACCGGCACGCCGCCGCCCGGCACCCCCAATTATTTCCTCTCCACCTCGCAGTTCCTGAACGCGGTGGGCGTCTACAAGCTGCACGTCGACTGGACCCACCCTCTGGGCGCGACCTTCACCGGCCCGGACGCCCCCTTGGCGGCCACCAGTTGGCCCAACGCCACCGTGGCGAACGTGCCCTCCCTGGGCGGCAACAACCTGGACCCCATCCAGTTCCGGGCGATGATGCAGAACCAGTACACGAATTTCGGCGGGGTCGAGTCGCTGTGGGCCGCCCACACGGTGCGCCGGCAGAATACGACCGGCTTCGCGGCCCCGCGCTGGTACCAGGTGAACGTCACCGGCGGCACGGTGGCGGCCAACCTGCCGCAGGCCACGACCTGGGATCCGGACGGCGCGAACGTCATGCACCGCTGGGTGCCCAGCCTGGCGCTCGACCGGGCGGGGGACATGGCCCTCGAGTACAGCACCTCGAGCAGCACGACGAAGCCGGCGATCAAATACGCCGGACGGCTGGCGGGCGACCCGGTGAACACCTTCAGCCAGACCGAACAGCTCCTCTTCCAGGGTACCGGCACCCAGACCGGCACCTGCGGGACGGGAAGCTGCATCCGCTGGGGCGACTACAACGCCATGACGCTCGACCCTGACGGCTGCACGTTCTGGCTCACCAACATGTACTACGCGGCCGACGGCCTGAGCTTCCTGACCCGGGTCGGCTCGTTCTCGTATCCGTCCTGTACCCCGGTGGGCGCCGGGGGCGCGCTCTCCGGCACGGTGACGGCCACGGTCGGCGGCGCCCCGATCGCTGGCGCGACCGTGACCTTCGGCAATCGCACGGCGACCACGAACGGGAGCGGCTTCTATTCGTTCCCGACCCTCCCGGCCGGCACCTACGCGAGCGAGACCGCCAGCGATCCCGGGTACAACTCCAGCACGGCGACCGGCATTGTGATCACCGACGGCAACACCACCACGCAGAACTTCTCGCTGGACACGGCGCCCACCAGCGCCTGCCCGACCGATACCACGCAGCCGGACTTCCAGACGGGCGCGCTGTCCAACACGGACATCGTGACGAGCCCGGGAAACGTCTTGCTGAGCGACGTCACGGTGGTCGACCAGTCGAACTCGGCTGGTACGACCACGGGGACCGGCTTCGGCACTCCCGCCTGGACGGGCCAAACGTTCGTCTCGGGCCTGACCGGCCCCGTCACCAAGGTCGACGTCCAGCTCTTCTGTAGCGGATGTGGCGCCACTCCGCCCAACCTGACGCTGTCGATTCGCGCCACGAGCGCGGGTCTACCCACCGGCGCCGACCTCGCCAGCGCAAACATCCCGGGATCTCTGTTCGCGTCCGGGGCGATCACGATAGCCACGGCCACTTTCGGTTCGCCGCCGACGCTGACCTCCGGAACGCAGTACGCCTTGATCCTGCGTCCGGTCTCGGCGCCCGCCGGCTCGGGCTATTTCTGGATCCGTTCCAGTCCCAGCACCTATGCCAACGGCTCGCGCGTCCTCTCGGCCGACAGCGGCGCGACGTGGAGCGCCGATACGACCCGCGACTACAACTTCAAGGTCTACGTTGATACCGGGTATACGGCGAGCGGCGACTTCATCTCGGGCTTGAAGGACAGCAACCCGCCGCCGGGCGACACCCCGGTCTGGACGACGCTCTCCTGGACCGATACGGTCCCGGCCAACACCACGCTCCAGTTCCAGATCGCGGCCAGCAACTCGCCGATCGGCCCGTTCAACTTCGTGGGGCCTGACGGCACCGCGGCGACGTTCTTCACCACCAGCGGCGCTTCGCTCAGCCAGTTCAACGGCTTCCGCTATCTCCAGTACAAGGCGCATTTCACGACGACCAACAACACGGTGACGCCGACCCTCAACGACGTCACTCTCTGCTTCAACGTGGTCGCTCCGGACCTGGCGATCACCAAGACCGACGGCGTGACCACGGCGGTGCCCGGCGGGGCGGTGACCTACACCATCACCGCCTCGAACCCGACCGCCGCTTCGGCCACCGGCGTCACGGTGGCGGACACCTTCCCGGCGGTCCTCACCTGCACCTGGACCTGCGTGGGAGCGGGCGGCGGCACCTGCACGGCGTCCGGCTCGGGCAACCTCAACGACACCGTCAACCTGCCGGCGGGCGCCAGCGTCACCTACACCGCGACCTGCGCCATCGCCGCCTCGGCGACGGGAACCTTGAGCAACACCGCGACGGTGGCGACCGCGGGTGATCCGAATACGGCGAACAACAGCGCCACCGACACCGACACCCTGACGCCGCAGGCCGACCTGGCGATCACCAAGACCGACGGCGTTACCACCGCGACTCCGGGTGGCTCGGTGAACTATACGATCACGGCCTCCAATGCCGGACCCAGCAATGCGCCGGGCTCCTCGGTGGCCGACACGTTCCCGGCTTCGCTCAACTGCACCTGGACGTGCGTGGGCGCGGGCGGCGGCACCTGCACCGCCTCGGGCTCCGGCAATATCAACGACACCGTCAACCTGCCGAGCGGTGGCAGCGTCACCTACACCGCGAGCTGCACCATCTCCGCCGCGGCCACGGGTACGCTCAGCAACACGGCGACGGTGGCAGCTCCGGCCGGCGTGACCGATCCCACTCCGGGCAACAACTCGGCGACCGATACGGATACGCTGGCGGCCAGCGCCGACCTTGCGATCACCAAGACCGACGGCGTCACCACGGCCACCCCGGGCGGCTCCGTGACCTATACGATCACGGCCTCCAACGCCGGACCCAGCAATGCGACCGGCGCCACGGTGGCCGATACGTTCCCGGCTTCGCTGACCTGCACCTGGACGTGCGTGGGAGCGGGCGGCGGCACCTGCACGGCCTCGGGCTCCGGCAACGTCAACGACACCGTCAACCTGCCGAGCGGTGGCAGCGTGACCTACACGGCAAGCTGCACCGTCTCGGCCGCGGCCACCGGCTCGCTCACCAACACGGCGACCGTGACGGCTCCGGCCGGAGTCACCGATCCCACTCCGGGCAACAACTCGGCGACCGACACGGATGCGCTCGGAGCGAGCGCGGACCTTGCGATCACCAAGACCGACGGCGTCACCACGGCAACCCCGGGCGGCTCGGTGACCTACACCATCACCGCTTCCAATGCCGGACCCAGCGATGCGACCGGCGCCACGGTGGCCGACACCTTCCCCGCCTCGCTCACCTGCACCTGGACCTGTGTCGGGGCCGGCGGCGGCACCTGCACCGCCTCGGGATCCGGCAATGTCAACGACACCGTCAACCTGCCCAGCGGCGGCAGCGTCACCTACACCGCGAGCTGCACCATCTCGGCCGCGGCCACCGGCACGCTGAGCAACACGGCGACCGTGACGGCACCCGCCGGAGTCACCGATCCCACCCCCGGCAACAACTCGGCGACCGACAGCGACGCGCTGGGAGCGAGCGCGGATCTGTCAATTACCAAGACCGACGGCGTCACCACGGCGACCCCGGGCGGCTCGGTGACCTACACCATCACAGCCTCCAACGCCGGACCCAGCGATGCGACCGGTGCCACGGTGGCCGACACCTTCCCCGCCTCGCTCACCTGCACCTGGACCTGCGCCGGCGCTGGCGGCGGCACCTGCACGGCCTCGGGATCGGGCAACATCAACGACACCGTCAACCTGCCCAACGGCGGCAGCGTCACCTACACCGCGAGCTGCACCATCTCGGCCGCGGCCACCGGCACGCTGAGCAATACGGCAACCGTGACGGCGCCGGGCGGAGTCACCGATCCGACCCCCGGCAACAACAGCGCCACGGACACCGACACGCTCACCGCCGTGCCCGGGGCATCGGTCTCAGGCACCAAGACGGTCATGGGAACCGGGCCCTTCAACGTCGGTGACGTCATCACCTACACGGTGACGCTGACCAACAGCGGCACTGGAGCTCAGGCCGACAATCCCGGCAACGAGTTCACCGACGTCCTGCCCCCGGAGCTGGCGCTGGTTTCCGCCAACGCCTCGAGCGGTACCGCGGCGGCGAACACGGGTACCAACACCGTCACCTGGAACGGCGCGATACCGCTCAGCGGCACGGTGACGATCACCATTACCGCCACCATCCTGCCCGCCGCCGCCGGCAACACGGTCTCGAACCAGGGGACCATCGCCTTCGACGGCGACGGCAACGGCACCAACGAGTCGACGGCGCAGACCGATGACCCGGGTGTGGCCGGTGCCGCCAATCCCACCAGCATCCAGGTGGCGGCGGCGCCCGGCGACATCCCGACCCTGTCGACCTTCGGGTTGCTGTTGCTGGGGTTGGTGCTGGCGGGCCTGGCCCTCGCGATGCTGAAGCGCCGCAAGGCCGCTTGACGGGGTTGGACGTCGCTGGAGGGGCGGCCCCATGGGGCCGCCCCTGATCTCTCTCTCCCTACTTCCGCTTCCAGCGCGTCCCCTGCGGCGTGTCCTCGAGGACGATCCCCCGCGCCGCCAGCTCGCCGCGGATGCGGTCCGAGGCGGCGAAGTCGCGGCGCTCGCGGGCCGCTTTGCGCTCCTGGATCAGCCGCTCGATCTCGGCCGAGTCGTCCTCCCCGGCTCCGATGTCCCAGGCCGTGGCGTCGAGCACCCCCAGGACGCGGTCGACGTCCGCCAGGGCATCCACCACCCGCGGCTTGTCCCCCTGGCCGATCCGCCCCTCCTCGATGGCCACGTTCACCTCTTTGACGAAAGCGAAGACGCAGGCGAGGGCCACGGCGACGTTCAGGTCGTCCGCCAGGCCGGCGGCGAAGTCGCGGCGCAGGCGGCCGGCGGCCTCGGCGAGACGCGGATCGGGGCCGCCCTTCTCCTCGGCATGGAGGAGACGGAAGCGCATCTCGTCCACCCGCCGCAGGGCCCCGGCCGCGCCGTCCAGCGACTCGAAGGTGAAGTTGAGCTTCTGCCGGTAGTGGACGGAGAGGAAGAGGTAGCGCAGCGCCCGCGCCGAGAGCCCCCGCGCCAGCAGGTCCGGCAGGGTGTATTGATTGCCCAGCGACTTGGACATCTTCTGGCCGTCCACCAGCAGGTGCTCGGAGTGCAGCCAGGTGCGGACGAAGGGCTTGCCGGTCGCGCTCTCGCTCTGCGCGATCTCGTTCTCGTGGTGGGGGAAGATCAGGTCCACGCCGCCGCAATGGAGGTCGAAGGTCTCGCCCAGGATCTCCATGCTCATGGCCGAGCACTCGACGTGCCAGCCGGGCCGGCCGGGCCCCCAGGGAGAATCCCACGCGGGCTCGCCGGGCTTGACGGCCTTCCACAACACGAAGTCGCGGACGTCCTCCTTGCCATACTCGTCGGCGGCCACCCGCTCGCCGCGCCGGGCCTGGTCGAGGTCGAAGCCGGAGAGGCGGCCGTAGTCCGCGTCCTTCGCGATGCTGAAGAAGACGGAGCCGTCGCTGACGTAGGCGTAGCCCTTCGCCACCAGCGTCTCGATCAGCCGGATCATCTGCGGCACGTGCTCGGTGGCCTTGGGGAAGTGCTCGACCCGCTCGATGTGGAGGGTCGCGAGATCGCGCAGGAAGGTGCGGATGAAGGGCTCGGTGTACTCGGACAACGAGACGCCGGCCTGGTGAGCGCCCAGGATGGTCTTGTCGTCCACGTCGGTCAGGTTCATCGCCTGGGTCACCTTGTACCCGAGGTAGCTCAGGCTGCGCCGCAGCAGGTCCTGGAACGCGAAGGTGCGGAGGTTGCCGATGTGGACCTCGTTGTAGACCGTGGGACCGCAGGTGTAGATGCGGGCCTCGCCGGGGACGAGGGGGTGGAAGGGCTCGAGCTTGCGCCCGAGGGTATTGAACAGCACGAGCTCGGTCATGTCGTTTTTGGGTCGGATCGGTCGGATCGGGTTAGCGGGTGACCTGCACGGAGCCGGCCAGCCAGGAGGTGCCGCTCAATGTCTGGCCAGTGGAGGCGAAGGCCGAGTTGCGGGCGAAGGCGAAGCTCCCCTGGCCGGCGGCGGTGGCGGTGAATTCGAGGCTCAGCACGATGCCGGAGCCGGTGGCGCCGGCGACGGCTCCGAGATGGCTGCCGCCCACCACCAGGGTGCCGGGGGTGGAGACCACCGCCTGGACGGAGCCGGAGCTCCCCAGCAGGGGGCCGGCCGTGGCGCGCGAGAACTGGAGCAGCGCGCTCGGATAGGAGAGGTCGAAGGCCACGCCATAGAGGTCGGTGACCTGGTTGGCCCGCACCTCGAGGACCAGCGTGGTGGCGGTCGTCGCGGCGCCGCTCGCCAGGAAGATGGCGTTGACCCCCGGCGTTCCCTGGGCCGTGAAGACGATGCTCGGGGAGGGCGTCGGGGTGGGAGTGGGCGTCGGGGTCGGCGCGGTGGGTCCGCCACCGCCGCCACCGCCACCGCAGGCCAGGGCGAGGAGGGCCAGGGCGGCGGGGACCGCCAGGGCGCCTCGCCTCAAGCGTGCACCTGCAGCTCGTCCGCCAGCTTCTTGAGCTGGCGGCGAGCCCGCTCGCGCCGCAGCCCGCGCAGGTGGTCGGTGAACAGGATGCCGTCGAGGTGGTCGATCTCATGGCACACGGCGCGCGCGTGGTACTCCTCGGCCTGCAGCTCGAAGGGATGGCCTTCGAGGTCCTGGGCGCGCACCGTGACGAGGAGAGGACGCTCCACCTTGTCGCTGATGCCGGGCAGCGACAGGCAGCCCTCCACCTCGGACTCCACGCCGCCCGAGTGCTCCACCACCTCGGGGTTGACCAGCACCCGCACCTGCGAGGGGTCCTCCCCCACCGAGACGTCGACCACCGCGAGCCGCAGCTCGACTCCCACCTGGGGCGCCGCGAGGCCCACGCCGGGAGCGGCGTGCATGGTCTCCACCATGTCCGCCGCGAGCTTCTTCAGAGCGGCGTCGAACTCCGTCACCGGGCGGCACTTCACCCGCAGCACGGGGTCGGGATAGATGCGAATGGCGAGTATGGCCATCAGGAACCGCCTCGCAGACGCCGCACCGTGGCCGCGACGTCGCGGTCGTTGTGCTGCTCGCGCAGCGTCTCGAGGAAACCGCGGGGATCGGGATTGCCCAGCAGGGCCTGCTCCAGCCCCGCGCGGGTGAGCTTCAACGCCACCAGGGGCTCGGTCACCCGGTAGTCGGCGGGCCAGGTGCCACGCTCCAGGGAGACCGCCTCGCCGAGCACGTCGCCCGAGGTGAAGCTGCGGACCAGGATGCTGCGCCCCCTCTCCGCCATGGCCGCGTCGACGACTCCCGTGATGATCAACAACAGGAAGGCTTCCGGGCTTCCTTCCCGGGCCAGCTCGGCGCGGGCGTCGAGGCGCACCAGCTCCATGTTGGAGAACAGGCGCTTGAGCTGCTCGCCGGGCAGGTGCTGCACCACGCTGCCGGCGGCGAGGTAGCCCCACAGCCGCCGCAGCTCCAGCATCGAGGTGCCCTCGTCCACGCCGCCGGCTTGGCGCAGTCCCTCCAGGGCGAGGGTGCGCACGTGCTCCATGTCCTTGTCGCGCTGGAGCTTCTCCACCTTGGCGCGCAGCGACGCGTCGGCCGGAGCGAGCTTCATGGCCTTGGAGAGCAGGGCGATCCCCTTGTCGTAGAAGCCGTCCTGGGCGTACTCTTCGGCTACGAACCCGTACTCGTCCACGGCCTTCTCGAGCTGCCGCAGCTCGGTGTAGACCTCCGCCAGCTTCAGATGGGAGTGAAGATCGTTGGGACTCTCCTTCAGCCGCGACCGCAGACGCTCCCCGGCCTCCTCGTACCGTTCGAGCACGATGAGGTCGTCGATGCTGTGCTCCTGGAGCTCCAGCGGCTTCTTGCCGCCGCCGAACCACTTGATCGCCACGCTGTTACCCCCTGATGCCCTGAACCGAAACCGGGCCGGGGCGCACACCCTCGGCGCGGGGGACGCCCGTGACGCCTGAGGTGGACACCACCGCCTGCCGAGTGCGGCCCATTATAGCCAGGAGGAGCCTCCCTGTGTGGGCACCCCTCTCCGAGGAGAAACCGGGCTTGTCGGAGGGGCCCTGCCGGGCCTCCCGGAACGAAATTTGAGCCCTGGAATGGAAGTTGCTTTTTCTAAGGAGCGAGGCACACGTCGTCTGACCGAGGAGAATAAACCATGAAGACCGTCAGCAAGACCGTCTTGTTCCCACTGTTGCTCGTCGCAGGGCTGTTTTTAGCCCTGACGGCACCCGCCGCCGCGGTGACGGGAAGTTATGGCTATCTGCGCGTCGTCGAGGGCACCCCCACGCTGACGCCCGCCGACGGCGAGCGCGCCAGCGCCGAGGTCAACCAGCCGGTGCTGGCCGGAGATCACCTCTGGGTGCCCGCGCACGGGCACGTCGAGATCGTCCTCGCCGACCACAACCTGCTGCGCGTCGACGGCGGCAGCGAGCTGGTGCTGGAGCGTCAGGCCGGCGAGACCGACCGCGACGACCAGGCCACGGTGATCCGGCTGTTCGAGGGCAACGTGCAACTCGCCGTGACCCAGGACTCCCTGGGCGACCAGTTGCCGCGCGTCGACACGCCCAACTCCACCATCTACGTCAAGAACTACGGCATCTTCCGCGTCACTGCCGAGCGCGAGGGCTTCAGCCAGTTGGTCGTCCGCCGCGGCACCGCCCAGGTGGTCACCGACCACGGCCAGCAGGACGTGCGCGCCGACGAGGAGGCGGTGGTCGACGACAGCAGAAAAGGCGACGGCGAGGACCGCGAGGCCGGCATCGACGTCCGGCAGGCGGGGGGTGCCGACTCGCTGGAGCGCTGGGCGCGCCGCCTCGACGACGAGGCCACCGCCGCGGAGCGGCTGGCCGCGGACAACGGCGTGGACGAGAGCCTGCGCTACCAGTCGGCGTCGCTCGCCAGCTACGGCTCGTGGATCGACGTCGAGGGCACGCGCTACTGGCGGCCGCGGGTCGAGGCCGGCTGGCGCCCCTACTGGCACGGCCGCTGGGTCTATACCCCGGCCGGCCTGACCTGGATCGCCCAGGAGCCCTGGGGCTGGGTGCCATCCCACTATGGGAGCTGGACCTACATCGACGACTACGGCTGGGTGTGGCAGCCCGGCTACGTCTGGTCGCCGGCCTGGGTCTACTGGTACTGGGGCCCGAGCTACGTCGGCTGGTGCCCGACCGGCTTCTATACCGACTTCTACGGCCCCCGCTTCGGCGTCAGCTTCGGCTTCCGCTCGGGCGTCTACGGCTGGGCCGGCGGCGACTGGGACGACCTCTTCGACCACTGGTGCTTCGTGGACACCGGCTACTTCCGGGACGGCTATCGCGCCGGCTATCGCCGTGGCTATTGGGACGGCCGCCGCGACGTGCCGCGCTACGCCGTGCCCATCGATCACGTGCGGGGCCGCGGCGGCCTGGAGCGGGGCGTCATCACGACCGACACCCGGCCGTTGCGCCCCAACACCTGGCACGACCACGGCTCGGTGCTCACCGCCCTCAACGTCCGTCCCAATGGCCCGAGCGGCAGGGATCGCAATGGCCATGAGGTCGGGAACGGCCGCGAGATCCCGGATGTTACGCCGTTCATCTCCCGCAAGCCGCAACTGCCCACCGACGTGGTGCGCAGGGTGGCGGTCGATGGCCTGGCCCCCGGGCTCGACGGCACGCCCCTCAAGCCGGGCACTCTCGGCCGGCCGAGCCGTGAAGCCCACGGCGCGGGCAACCGGCCCGGACGCGTGGTGATCGGCGAAGGCGACAGGCCCGGACGCCCGGCGGACAGCCGCCCAGCGGACGGCCGCACCGGCACCTGGACTCGGCCCGGACGGCCCGCCCCAAGCGCCGACGGCGGTGCGCCCAAGCCCGATCGGACGGATCGGCCCGCTCGGGCAGATCGGACGGATCGGACGGATCGGACGGATCGGACTAATCGTACCGGCAGGCCCGAGCAGCCGGGACGCGCGGTGGACAACGGCCGGCCCACCTGGCAGCGCCCCGAGTCCGACGGCGGCGCGTCGCGGCCGGAGCGGAGCAGCCCCCCCGCGGAGAGGCCGCAGCCGCAAGCCGAAAGGCCGCAGCCCCAAGCCGACCGGCCCCAGCCGCAACCCGAGAGGCCGCAGCCCCAAGCCGACCGGCCCCAGCCCCCCGAGCGGAGGCCGCCGAGCCGCGAGCAGTGGCGCACCGAGTACCAGAGCCGGCGGGAGGTCTACCGCCCCGAGCCCGACCGTTCTCAGCAGTCCTACCAGCCCCGGATGACACGGCCGGAGCCCCGGCCCGACCGCGTCTACTCCGCGCCGCAACGCTCGGAGTCCCGGCCGGCGCCGCAGGCCCGTCCGTCCTCGCCTCCGCCTCAGCGGTCCCAGGGTGAGAGCAGCCGGCCGCATCAGGAGCCCAAGCCGAAGGAGCACGGCGGGTAGGGCTCGCTCTCCGAGCTCTCTCCCGGACGGCCGGCGGAAATTCCGCCGGCCGTTCCATTTCGCGGCTACAATTCCCCCGCTCATGCGCGCATCCTTCCTGCTCCGCGTCCTCTTCATCCTCTACTGCGTCGAGGCGGGGACGTTCCTCGTCCTGGCTCCCTGGAGCCCGATCTGGGACCGTACCCTCATCCAGGTCCACGTCGAGGCGCTGCGGCTCCTCTGCCTCCATCCCCTGCTGCGCGCCGCCGTCACCGGCTTCGGGCTCATCCACCTGATCTGGGGCGCCCACGACCTGGACGAGCTGATCTTCCGGCGGAGGCTGCGTGCCCCCGACGTTTAGCCTGCTGGCCATCAGCGATCGCCGATCCTTCGACCTCACGGACTGGCTGCGGGCCCTGGGCGCAGCGGGGATCGGCGCCGTCCAGATCCGCGAGAAGGACCTGGAGGACGGAGCCCTCTACGACCTCGCCCGCCGTGCCCGGGAGACGCTGCCGCCGGCCACCCGGGTGCTGGTCAACGGCCGTCTCGACGTCGCATTGGCCGCCGGGGCCGACGGCGTCCACCTGCCGGCGGACGGCCTGCCCGCCGCCCCGTTGCGGGCGCGCTTCGGGCCGGAGGTCCCGGACGTCCTGCTCGGCCGCTCCACCCACTCCCTGGCCGAGGTGGAGCGGGCGCGCGACGAGGGGGTGGACTACGTGGTCTTCGGTCCGGTCTACTCGACCCCCGGCAAGGGGGAGCCGCTGGGCCTCGGGGCGCTCGCCCGCGCGGCGACCCTGGGCGTTCCCGTCTACGCCCTGGGAGGGGTTACACTAGAGCGGTTCGCAGAGCTGGCCGCGGCGGGCGCGATGGGAGTGGCGGCCATCCGGCTGTTCCAGCACCAGAACCATCTGGACCGGGTGGCGAGCGCCGCCCGAGAGTATTTCTGCCGCCCGTGAGGAGGAGCACCGTGGAAGCCGACGTCCAATCCCGCTTCGAGGGCCATCTGCGCAAGCTGCGCTACCTCCTGGTCTCCGTCGGCGTGATCGTCCTCGACCAGTGGACCAAATGGCTGGTGGAGCTCCACCTCCCCCACCACATGGCGGAGACGGTGATCCCCGGCTTCATCAATCTGACCCACGTGCGCAACACCGGCGTGGCCTTCGGTCTCTTCGCCTCGGATGGCGGCAGCGGCTGGCTGCTCACCGTCCTTGGCCTCGGCGCGTTGGCCGCCGTGGCCCTCTACTTCTGGTTCGCCCCGTCGCGCGACCGCTGGCTGCTGGTGGCGCTCGCCCTGGTGGTGGGGGGCGCGGTCGGCAACCTCATCGACCGGGTGACCAGCGGCGCCGTCACCGACTTCATCGACGTCTACGTGGGTATCCACCACTGGCCCTCGTTCAACGTCGCCGACAGCGCCATCTCGATCGGCATCGTGCTGATGGCCATCGACAGCTTCCGGCCGCACCACCGGGAGGTCCCCGCCCCGGCCGCAGCCGAATGATCGGTTGGACCGTCCCCCCCGAAGCCGCCGGCGAGCGCCTCGACCGCCACGTGGCCGCCCGCCTCGACGTCCCGCGCAACCAGGTTCAGCATTGGATCGAGGCCGGTCTCGTGCGGCTCAACGGCCGGGCGGCCAAGCCCTCGGCCGCCGTGTCCTCGGGCGATCAGGTGGAATGCGCGCCGCCGGAGCGGAAGGAGGAGCGGGTGCTCCCCGAGGCGGGCGAGCTTCGTCTCCTCTACGAGGACGCCGCGCTGGTGGTGATCGACAAGCCGGCGGGGCTCACCGTCCACCCCGGCGCCGGCCGCTCGACGGGCACCCTCGCCCACCGGCTGCTCGACCGCTATCCGGAGATGGCGGGGGTGGGAGGTCCGGGCCGGCCGGGGATCGTCCACCGTCTGGACCAGGGGACGAGCGGCGTCCTGGTGGTGGCCCGCACGGCCGCAGCCTACGCCCGCCTCGCCCGCGCCTTCGCCGCCCGCGAGGTGAAGAAGCGCTATCTTGGGATCGCCTACGGAGCGCCCTCGCCGTCCGCGGGGATGATCGAAGCCCCCATCGGCCGTCACCCCCAGCGGCGCAAGGAGATGACCGTGCGCCCCGGCGGCCGGCCGTCGAAGACCGGATACCGCACCCTCGCCGCCAAGGCCGGGATCTCCCTGCTGGAAATGGACTTGGCGACGGGCAGGACGCACCAGATCCGCGTCCACCTCAAGCACATCGGACATCCGCTGTTGGGAGACCCCGTCTACGGCGAAGCGCGCTGGAAGGGGCTGCCCCGCTCTGTCCAGGCGCCGCTGCGGGATTTTCCCCGTCCCGCTCTCCACGCCTGGCGATTGGCCTTCAAGCACCCGGACACCGGCACCTCACTGACCTTCGAGGCGCTGGTGCCGGGGGATTTCCGGGAGCTTTGGCAGGCGGTGACAGGGGAGGCGTTGCCCACGCCCCGAGCGCGTGGCGAGATCTAGGCAGCCCCGGCAAAGGCGAGCTCGGCAGCCTTCGGCACTTCGATCGGAACGAAGAATGCAGCGGGGAAAAGATAGTCCTCTCCGAGCTCGTCGACGATTCGGAGCATGCCATGCGCTTCCGCCTCCGGATCGCGGAGGGCTCGATACACAGTTCGTATCCGGAGCGAGGCGGCGTAGCCTCGGTTCTTGATGCAGAGAAAAAAAGCGCGATTGTTCTCACTCATGGTGGCTGCCTCAGGAAGCGCTTGATCTTCACGTCTTGTCGCCCCCGGCCGTGCGCCTCGAACCAGTGTACTTCAGCGAGCACCACGAATCCATCAGGGAGGCGAACGGTAGCGATACCTTTGAGCTTGCGCCAGTTGCCAGCTCCGTAGACCCTCGAAAGCAGTCGGCGTTGCCTAACGGACGAGCCCGAAGCGATCGTTTCGACGTCACTGACCTCACCAAGGATCTCGACTTCGTCATGCACGCGCGATCCGCCCCTTGAAGAAGGCGCCTTCGGAGATGACCACCCGGGGAGCAGTGATGTTCCCCTCGACGCTGCCGGTGGCCAGGACCTCCACCCGGTCCGTGGCCTCGATGGCCCCCACCACCCGGCCGCCCACCCGCACGACGGGCGCCGAGATGGGACCCTCGACGACCCCGTCCGCGCCCACAATCACAGGTGCATCCACCCGCACCTCGCCCACCACCTCGCCCTCCACCAGCACCTCGGTGGCGCCGCTGACCTCGCCGTGCAGGCGGGTGCCGGTCGCGATGAGGGTGAGCCGGTGCTGCGGGGCCGAGTCGGACGCTCCCACGGTGCTGGCCAGGGATGCGGACGGGGTCTCGCGGCGGAAGAGCGGCATGGTCCGGAGGAGAGAGGGAAGCTTTGGAGCGGGCAACGGGACTCGAACCCGCGACATCAAGCTTGGGAAGCTTGCACTCTACCAACTGAGTTATGCCCGCTCGAGGGTCGAGCAGGAGGGAATCTAGCCGAGCGCCGCAGCGCGGTCAAGGGGTGCCCCCGCCGCGACCAGTTTCCACCTTGCCAATCCCGCATGGCGCTATATACTTTGTCCATGCACGGGTCTGGCCGCAGCCGCGATGGTGTTGATCGCATCGAGTCCCTCTACTTCTTCCCAGATCAGCGGGTGACCGAGGACGAGGTCCGTCATCTTCTGCGCCAGGGAACCCGGGAGCAGCGCGCCTGGGTCATCTCCCACCTCCTGCGCTACGCCCAGTGGGACGACATCTGGACCTACGCCAGCCGCGACGAGGTGCGGGAGATCTTCCCCGAGCTCGATCTGCCCGAGACCCTGCGCCAGGCCTGGGGCCGGATGCTGAAGATCGAAGCGCCCGTCGGCTAGCCGGCGGGCACGAATGTCACCTCGAACAGCTTCGGCCACAGCTTGCCGGTGATGAGGAAGAGCTTGCGCTGCGGGTCCCAGGCGATGCCGTTGAGGACGTCCGATTTCTGCCGCTCTTCGGGGGTGAGCAGGCCCGAGGCGTCGATCACCGCCATCACCCGCCCGTCTCTGGGGTCGATGCGCAGGATTTCATCCTTCTGCCAGACGTTGGCGTAGACCAGGCCGTCCACGCACTCCAGCTCGTTGAGGTTCAGCACCTGCTCGCCCATGCGGTCGGCGCGGGTGACCGTCACCTCGGCCAGGAAGGCGAAGGTCTTGGGATCGCGGAAGGTCAGCTTGTCGGAGCCATCGGTCATCACCAGCCGCTTGCCGTCCCAGCACAGCCCCCAGCCCTCGCCCTCGTAGCGGAATTCGCCCGCCGGAGCGAAGCCGGCCAGCTTGTACTCCAGAGCCTTCTGCTCCTTCCAGGTGAGCTGGATGAGACGGTCGTCCACCAGTGCGAGCCCCTCGGCGAAGTACTGGGAAGGCACGTCCACCTTGCGCTTCACCGCGCCCGAGACCGGGTCCACCTCTCGCACGCTGGAGGAGCCGTAGAGCCCCGTGCTCTCGTAGAGCGAGCCGTCGTGGACGAGCAGACCCTGAGTGAACGCCGTCGGGTCGTGAGGGCGCGTGGCGAGGACCTTCACCCTGAGACGCTCGGGCTGGTTGGGGACCGAGGCCGTGGCCGCGGCCGGCTGGGCCGCGGGAGAGGCGGGGGGAGCGCCGTGGCGCAGGGACCAGGCGAAAACGGCGGCGGCGAGGAGGGCGGCCATGATGAGGAGGATTATAAGAGGCTGCGAACCTTTTACCCTCCCCACGAGCATTCTCCCAGATCCCCAGGATCCGACTCCGCACTCCCGATCGGCTGACCGGGCGGCGGCGGGGGCGGCTCGGGGCGCTTGCCGGTCTCGTCCTGGCGGCGGTCGAGGTAGCGAGCGATCTCGCCAGCCAGGAAGGTCCGTTGCGCCGCCTCGGCGGAGTCGCCGGCGCCCGCCGTGTCTGCGACAGCGAGCTTGCGGTGGAGGGAGCGCAATTCACTCTCCACCCGCGCGCGGACTCCCGGCGCGGCCTGGGGATCGCTCGCAAGGCCGATCAGCCGCCGCACCACCACCCACTGTACGGAGCGGCGGATCTCGGCCAGCCGCGGCGTCTTCGGCGACGCGCCGAAGGCCTTGTTTTCCAGGCCCCTGATCACCTCCTCCAGGCCCGGCAGCGCGGGATCGCGGCGGTGGAAGTCCACCAGGCGGGCCGTTCGCTCCGGCCGCAGCAGCAGACGCACGGCCATGTCCGAGGCCGTGGCCGCCGCCGACAGGGGATCGAAGGCGGGCGACGTGAGACCCGTGAACATCTCCTCGTTGGACCGATATTCGGAGGGCCGCGGCAGCAGCAGGTCGATCACCGGCTCCGGGAGGTCCAACGTCTCCGGCGACAGGACCTCCAGGATGGCCGCCAGGGCGCGGCGCTGAGAGCCCGCGTCCACCGGCTTCGACGGCGGCTGGCCGTCCCCTCGGAGCGCGTAGGTGTACTGGAGCCCCCCCACCACCTTGGAGGCGGCCTCCAGCTCGTAGCGGTGGTGGAAGTAGACGGGCACCAACACCTCCTGCAACAGGGAGAGGGGCTCACCCCGAGCGATGTTGTGCTCGCCGAAATGGGAGAGGGCGATGCGGCGCACGGCGAGCGCGTGCTTCAGCCCCTCGGCCGCGTCGGCGCCGTTGTCCCAGAGATGGGCGAGCGGGCTCGCCGAGCCCTCGGGGCGCGCGTCCTGGTCCGTCAGGTAGACCAGACCGCGGGCGAGGCCGTCGCGCACGATGGCGTCCAGCGCCTGCGTCTCGTCCGTTCCCGGCGGAAACTCGCTGTAGCCGTAGCGGATCGCCTGGAGGTCCCAGGCCCCCACCCCCACGGCGTAGACCTTGGAGAAGTCGAGCCTGCCGTCCGTGATCCCCACCAGGGGCGCCGGATAGTCCATCACCGAGGCGCGGCCGTAGGTCGAGGCCGCGAAGTTGTGGGAGAGCCCCAGGCTGTGCCCCACCTCGTGGGCTCCGAGCTGGCGGATGCGGGCGAGCGCGAGCTGGACCGGATCGTCCGGCGCGCCCGTGCCGGTCTTGTCCACGCCGGCCAGCCCCTCGAAGATCAGCCGGTCCTGCCGCACGCGCAGCGATCCCAGGGTGACGTGCCCCTTGAGGATCTCCCCCGTGCGCGGATCGATGACGCCGCCGCCGTAGGACCAGCCGCGGGTCGAGCGGTGGACCCACTGCACGACGTTGTAGCGGACGTCGAGCGGATGGGCGTCCTTCGGCAGCACCTTGACCTCGAAGGCGTCGACGAAGCCGGCCTTGTCGAAGGCCTCCTTCCACCAGCTCACGCCCGCGATCAGAGCGCTGCGCACCGGCTCGGGAGCGGCGTTGTCCACGTAGTAGACGAGGGGCTTCTTCACCCGCGAGCGGGCCGCCGTGGGGTCCACCTTCTCCAGCCGGTGGCGCGACAGCCAGCGGGTTTCGAGGGGTTCGGCGAGGGGCGCCGCGTAGTTCATGAACTCGACGCCGAAGTAACCGGCGCGCGGGTCGAACCGTCGCGGCTTGTAGCCACCATCGCCAATGTCCGGCAGGCGCACCAGCGAGTGATGCTGCACCAGGGTGACGCTCCCCGCGTTGGGGACGGTCTCGCGCACCAGCGGCCCCGGCTCGGCCGACTGGTAGGTCAGCAGCACCTCGAATTCCAGGTTCTCGGGGAAGGCCAGGCAGTCCTCGAGGTCGACGGCGCTGCGCTTGTCGTCGAGCGACCAGCTCCCCTGCTTGGCCACCTTCATACGCGCCGCGATGTCGTGAGCGTCGCGCACGAGGAAGGAGGTGAAGTCCACGAGGGAACGGCCGTCGGGCTCCAGAGCGGCGATCTCGCCGCCCCAGAGGACCGAGGTGGCGAAGGACTCGCGCACCGCCTGACGCTCGGCGGGATCCTCGGTGAGAGCGCGGAAGTTTAGGTTGGGCTGCTCCAGGAGCACACGCCCGCCCACCCGGCGCAGGGTGACGATCCGGGTGTCGCCGAGCTGGCCGCGGTCGAGGCCCACGGGGTTGGAGCCGAGGCCGGTGACCAACCCCTCCTGATAGATGTAGCTGGCCACCTCGCCCCGTGGCTCCCGGGCTGGCGGCACCTCCAGCCAGATCCTCCCCTTCTGCCGGTCGGCGTAGAAGGTGAGCAGCCCCTCCCGCTTCTCCAGGCCGGCCGTCAGCTTGGCGATGCCGGGCAGGGCCGCACGGGCGGCCGGCGCCTCGGCCGCCACGGGCCTGCTGTCCTCCGCCTGGGGAGGCGCGGCGGCGAGAGGGGACGTGCAGAAGAGGAGGACGGCGGCGAAGGACTTCAGAGGACTTGGTTTCATGGTTTCCCCGAAAGAAGAGGCCGTCTTGGCGGGGGGGAGTTTAACACCGGAGCTGTGGGACTCCGGACGGGTCTGCCCTTCGAAGCCCCCAGCCAAGACCCTCATCACCCCCGGGAGGGGGGATCAGCGTGCTACAGTGAACCTTTCCCCCATGCCACCCCCTCCCGACCCCGACATCACCCCCGGCGACGTCGGCCGCGAGATCCGGGATTTCGACCGGCGCCAGGAGCGCCGGCGCAAGGTCGTCCCCCGGGCCGCGCTGGTGGGGCTGCTCGCCGGCCTCACGGCGGCTGCGTTCCGTCTCACTCTGGAGGCCGCCGACCGGGGACGTGACGCCCTGTTCAGAGTCGCCCACGGGCTGCCGCGCCCCTGGGGCTTCCTGCTCATGATCGCGATCTGCGGCACCGCCGCCGGCGCGGCGCTCTGGCTCGTCCGGCGGTTCGCTCCCGAAACCTCCGGCAGCGGCATCCCCCATCTCAAGGCCGTGCTCCATCGCCTGCGCGGCATGCGCTGGCGGCGCGTCCTGCTCGTGAAGTTCGCCAGCGGCACCCTGGGCATCGGCGCCGGCCTGGCGCTGGGCCGCGAGGGTCCGACCGTCCAGATGGGCGGCTCGCTGGGTCAGATGGTGAGCGGCTGGCTCGAGAGCAACCCCCGCGAACGGCACATCCTGATCGCGGCCGGAGCCGGAGCCGGGCTCGCGGCGGCCTTCAATGCTCCGCTCGCCGGGGTCATCTTCGTCCTTGAAGAGCTGCGCCGCGACTTCGCTCCCGGCGCCTTGACGGGAGCTTTCGTCTCTTCGGTGACGGCGGACGTCGTCGTGCGCCTGCTGACCAGCCAGTCGCCCGTGTTCCACGTGCAGAACCCGCCGGTGCCGCCGCTCTCCAGCCTGCCGCTCTTTCTGATTCTGGGAGCAGTCGCCGGCCTGCTCGGAGTCGTCTTCAACCGCACGCTGCTCGCCAGCCTGCGCCTCTTCGAGCGCACCGCGCGCTGGCCCTTCGGTCTTCCCGCGGCGCTGGTGGGGATCGCCATCGCCGGCATCGGCTGGTTCGAGCCGGAGGCGCTCGGCGGCGGGGGCCCGCTGGTGCAGTCCATGCTGGGTGGGAGGATGGCGGTCCACGGGGTCGCGATCCTCCTGCTGCTGCGCTTCCTGATGACCATGGGAAGCTACGGGACCGGCACGGCCGGCGGGATCTTCGCTCCCCTGCTCGTCCTCGGCGCCCAGGCCGGCCTGCTGGTGGGGCTCATGGGCGAGACGGCGTTCCCCTCGGCCACGGGCTATGAGACCTCCTTCGCCGTGGTCGGCATGGCGGCCCTGTTCACCGCGATCGTCCGCGCCCCCCTCACCGGCATCGTGCTGCTCCTCGAGATGACCTCCAGCTATCCGCTCATGCTGCCGCTCCTCGCCGCCTGCTTCGTGGCCTACGCCGTGGCCGACCTGCTCCACGACCGGCCGATCTACGAGGCCCTGCTGGAGCGCGACCTGCTGCGGGGACAGCCGCAGAGGAGCGCGGACGGCCAGACGAGGATCGTCGAGCTGCTGGTCGAGGAGGGCGCCCCCTTCGACGGGCGGCGCGTGGCCGACCTGGGTCTGCCGCCGGGCTGCCTGCTGGTGACCATCCTGCGCGACGAGCGCGAGGAGGTGCCCTCCCGGGACACCGTCCTGCGCGCCGGGGACCGGCTCACCGCCATCGTCGCGCCGTCGGCGGAGAGCGGGGTCGAGCTGCTGCGGCAGGGGGTCGATTACCGGGGGACCAACCCCCACTGACCCGTGGGTCAGCTTGCCTGTCGAGCCGTGAATCGGCTATAAGCAAGAGTCATGCAGAGTCTGGCGATCCCGCAGCATCCTGTTGAAACCACAGAAAAAACATTCGAATCGCTGGGGCTGAGCCGCTCGATCCTGCGGTGCGTCCGCCTGGTGGGCTTCGAGCATCCCACCCCCATTCAGGCGGCCGTCATCCCCGTGGCTCTCACCGGCAAGGACCTGGTCGGCCTGGCCGAGACGGGCTCCGGCAAGACGGCCGCCTTCACCATCCCCATCGCCGAGCGGCTGGCCAGCTCGCCGACCCACTCGCTCAAGACGCGCGGTCTGATCCTCTCCCCCACCCGCGAGATCGCCCTCCAGACCCAGACCTTCCTCGACCTCTTCGGCGGCGACTACGGCCTGCGCACGGCGTGCCTCATCGGCGGCGTCAAGATGGGACCCCAGCACACCGCCCTGCGCCGCCGCCCCCACATCATCGTGGCGACCCCCGGCCGGCTCCTCGACCACATGGAGCAGGGCACGGCCCGCCTGGGCGACGTCGACGTGCTGGTGCTGGACGAGGCGGACCACATGCTGGACATGGGCTTCCTGCCGCAGGTCCTCCGCATCCTCCAGCAGGTCCCCACGAAACGGCAGACGCTGATGTTCTCGGCCACCATGCCGCCTCCCATCGAGCGGCTGGCCCAGCAGTTCATGTCGGACCCGGTGCGGGTGGACATCACCCCCAAGGGGGCCGCCCAGGGGATCAGCCATCGCCTGTACCTGGTGGAGCCGGAGAACAAGAAGGCCTGCCTGCTCGCCCTCCTCAACCAGGAGCTGGGGAGCACCCTGGTGTTCATCCGCCGCAAGGTCGACGCCGAGTGGCTCTCCGGCGTGCTGGAGCGCGAGGGACACCCGGTGGAGCGCATCCACTCCGACCTCTCCCAGGGGCAGCGGGTGCAGGCCCTCCAGGGGTTCCGTGAAGGCGAGCACCGCATCCTGGTGGCGACCGACATCGCCGCCCGCGGTCTGGACATCCCCCGTGTACGCCACATCATCAACTTCGACATCCCCGAGACGGTCGAGGACTACATCCACCGCGCCGGCCGCACCGCCCGCGGCACCGCCACCGGCATCGTCTCCACCCTCGCCTCGTGGATGGACAAGTTGCGGATCAAGGAGATCGAATCGGCCCTGGGCGAAGACCTCCCCCGTTGCACCGTCCCCGGCGTCGACCCCTACGTCGAGATGAAGCCCCGCGTCAGCATGAGCGGCCGGCGGGCGGCGTTGAAGGTCAAGCGGCGGTAGCTCCCTTTCAGGCCCTGCTCCGCGGATCGTGGTCACGTTCCAGGGAGCTGCGATCCCACTCCGCCAGATTCGCCGCCGCTTCATACGTCGACTGCAGAAAGTCGAGGAGCGTGCTGTCCGGAGACGCCGCTTGGCGGACGGCTTCATACGGCAGAACGAATTCGTGCAGATCGGCACTGTAGAAGGCTGCGTCCGGCTTCAAGGGTGCGGCCGAGAATCCGGCAGGTTCCGGATAGGCATAGGAATAGAAAGCAGCATAGGGGATCGCGCCCCCGCCGGGCCAGAAGCCGCAACTGCTCACTTCGTGCGAGTAGGCCTCCCGCGTCACCCAGTCGGGCAGGTTGGGAATCCCGCCCGGATGCTCCGGTGCTCGTCTTCCAGAAAACCGGGTGACGGCCAGGTCGGAGGAGCCCCAGAAGAAATGCACCGGGCTGCACTTGCCGATGAACCGGGCGCGAAACTCTTTGAAGACCCGGTCGGCCTGCACCAGGACCCGCCAGAACCGGTGGGCGTACTCGCGATCGTAGGCGCGGTGGATTTCATCCTGATCGAAGCGGATGGGTTCGGCAACCTCGTTGGGCCGTGGATGGATATCCACGTGCAATCCGAGTTTTTCCATCTCCGTCATGAGACGCTTGTAGAACGCCGCCACGGACTGCGGTTCGAGCGCAAAGCCGCCGGCTCCGCCATCGCTCGACTGCAGGATCAACCGGTGCGCGACGAAGTCGAAATCGATTTGGAACGTCCGGTTGCCGTACGGGACCGGCGACGTGGTAAGCCCGCGGGCCGTCACGTACAGCGTGGCACTCCAGGAATGATTCACCCAGGGACTCTGGGTGAGCCGGATCTTCCCCACGATCTGGGCCCACAGATCCAGGGTTGTGCAGGTCTCGGTCCAATTCTCCAGGGGCAGGCTCGGCCATGGCTCCAAGTGCGATGCGGTCATCAGCTCTCCTGTTGAAGGCTCGCGCTCGACGGTGCGAGGGTCGTGGCGCCGGCGTTATCGGCAACTACAACCTCCACGGGCTGCGGCAGTTCCCCGCGCCGCCGCCAGCAGAGATACGCCACCACCCCGTAGAACAGCGTCATTCCGAGGCCGAACTCGGTCGTCCAGTACTCGGTCTTCCCGCGGTTCACGGTCAATGGATCGAAGATCTCCTGGAGGAAGAGGTTGTGACTGGTGTGGAGGATCACCCCCGTCCACACGCTGCCGGAGCGCAGGCGCAGCCAGGCGAAGACCACCGAGGACGCGGAGATGTCGAGCGTGAAGAAGAGGAGCGACCACCAGCGCGGGGTCGCGCTGTGGTACTCGCCGAAGAGGATCAGCGGGTAGTGATAGAGCACCCAGACGGCAGCGCTGATCGCCGCCGTCCCCCCGAAGCCTGTCACCTTCGCCAGCTCGGGGACGAGCAGGCCCCGCCACCCGATCTCCTCGCCGAGGGCAAAGACGATGCTGAAGAGAAACCCCGCGGTCGCCAGCACGAAAAGATAGATCGGCAGAGGATATTGCGACAGAGCGCCCTTGAAGCCGCCGAGCCCCGTCAGCCAGGTGATGCCATAGACCAGGAGCCCGCCCACGAGCGGCAGGAGATAGCTCACCACCTGATACCGCGTCCTCCCCCATCCCCAGCCGATGCCCCGCAGGTTCCCCTGGTAGATCAGCCGCGTGGCCAGCGCGGCAACCCCCGGGCACCACATCAGGCCCAGCACCGGCAGCATTTTCATCTTGCCCTGGCCGGGCCCCAGGATGACGTAATAGAAAATCGAGCTCAGGGCGAAGGCCAGGAGCAGGTAGGTCAGGACCTTCTTCTTCGCATCCTTCCTAGCGTCGGGCATGCCGTCATTGTAATGCGAAACCAGTTCCGGCGCTGCGCATAGAGGCGCCCCGCTCGCCGAGACCCGCTCACGCCGCCCGCCAGACCTCCCGGAAGAGGCGGGCGAAGTTGCCGCCGAGGATCTTCGTCACGCGGCTCTCGGAGTGGCCGCGGGCGAGCAGCAGGCCGGCGAGGGTCTCGAAACGGCGCGGCGTGTTGAGGTCCGGCAGGAAGGTGTAGACGTCCTCCTCCTCACCGGGAGCGGAGATCCCCAGCCGGCGGCGGTTGGCGACGTCCTCGCGGTGGCGCTTCACGAATTCCGGCGTCAGCTCGATCCGGGAGATCGAGCCGTCGGTGCCGATCCCCACGTGGTCCTCGCCGCAGACGTCGACCGCGTGCTCGACGTGGCGGATGAGGTCCGCGGCCGTGGGCTGGCCGTGGGTCCGGAGGAACGGCATCAGGTAGATGCCCACCACGCCGCCCCTCTTGGCGAGCAGGCGCAGCTCCTCGTCCGTCTTGTTGCGCGGCAGGTCGGCGAGGGCCGCACAGCCGGCGTGGGTGACGGCCACGGGCTGCTTCGAGGCCGTGATGGCGTCCGTGGTGGTGCGGTGGCCGCAGTGACTCAAATCGATCAGCAGGCCCAGTTCGTTCATCCGCTGCACCACCTCCTGGCCGAAACGGCTCAGCCCCGCGTTGGCGGGCTCCAGGCAGCCATCGCCCAAGAGGTTGCGCCGGTTGTAGGTGAGTTGGATGATGCGGACGCCGAAGCGGCTGAAGACTTTTACCCGATTGACGTCCTCGCCGATCGGCGTCGCGTCCTGGAAGCCGTAGATGATGCTGAGCCGGCCGCTCGCCTTGGCGCGGTCGAGGTCGGCGGCCGACTTCACCTTCATCAGGACGTCCGGGTGGGAGTCGAGCTCCCGCTCCCAGAAGCCGATCCGCTCGATGGTGTCCGGAAAGACATCCGGGCCGCCGCCCACGGAGCCGACCGTGAGGTTGATCGCCGTCACGCCCGAGGCGCGGACGTCGGCGATCTCGGCCGCTGAGAGGGGCGCGTCGTTCATCCCCGTGGCGCTCCCCCCGGGCGCGCCGCAGGCATCGATGACGAGGGCCTTGTCATAGCCGGCCCAGCCGGTCCCCGCTGTGCCGGCCGCCGCCGCGCCCTCCGCCACGGCCTGAGGGACGGCCGCGCCGGCCGCCGCCATGGCCGAGAGGAGCAGGAACTGCCGGCGGTCGAAAGCCCGGCTGCGCATGCTCCGGCTTGGCGGTGGTCCGGGGTCGGGAGGTTGGCTCGCCATGACCCGGCGATTGTATGGGCGCCGGGGGCTGGATGGGGGGAGGAGATGCAAAGAATCCGTAAAGATTGAAGAGCGGATCGTGGTGCCAACCTGAACGCCACGAAAACCGGCCGCTCCCTGGGGTCCTACCTTTCCCTGGCGAGCGACGGCGGCGGCTCTGCCGGCGGATTCCGCTCATAGATCCGCACGAACCAGCTCCCCTTCTGCCCCGGGATGTGCGGGGGTGAGCCAAACGACGCGACCTGCGTGTACCGCTTCTCCACCTCTCCCCAGAGATGGACGGCGTAGCCCTTGCCGAAACGGGCGGTGCCGAACTCCCAGGTGGGACGGTAACAGAGGAGGAAGAACCTCGGCTTCTCGCTATCCAGCCGCTGGAGGACCTCGGCCTCGCCGGCATCGTCCAGCACGCCGGGCAGAATCAGGTTCTCACGCAGGGGGTTACGCAGGCCGGTGATAAAGTTGAAGAAGCCGCTTTCGGGGAAGGTGGCAAGGGAATCGCCGGGGCGCGCATTCTGCGCCAGGTAATCCAGGGTCTGGGCCACCGCGCGCGCCTCGCGCTCCCGCAGCCGCAGAGTGCCCGCCTGGGTGTCGAGGCGAACGGCTCGGGCATCGACATCTCGCAACTGGTAGAGGAAAAGCCCGCCGAACAGCAGCAGGGCCACGGCCAGCCGCCGCCGGAAGGTGGCGGGAGCGCGGAGGCGGGGCACCAGCACGTCGAAGCCCAGGACGCAGGCCATGGCCACGCAGCAGGGCACGGCGCCGGCGTCGTAGGCTTCCATGGCCGGCCCCACGTCGAGGCTGAGCAGGACCCGTGAGCCCACGACGGCGGCCAGGGAGGAGAGCATGAAACGGTCGCGGGTCCGTGCCCCGAGCGGCCGGCGGAGGAAGAAGACGGCCGCGGCCACCGGAGCGAGCACCGGCAGGGGGAAGAGGAGGGGAGGCAGGCCGTTGTCTCCAGCCAGGACCTGCCAGGTGGCGAAGCCCACCGCCAGGATCAGGACCTCGGCGGCGAGCCAGACCGGCGGCCAGCGAACCTCCGCCGCGTCTTCGCCGTCTTTGCCGGTCATGGCCACGGGCCGGGGCCGCAACAGCCAGGCGAAGGCGGCCAGCAGCAGCACGTCCGCCACCACGCCCACGAACAGGATGCGCAGGGAGAGCCACGGATGCAGGAGCCCGGCGGCCCATTTGTAGAAATGCTGCCACTCCGGCGGCAGCGACCCCAGGTGCAGGAACGGCACCTCGCGACGGAGGGTCTGCCACGGCATCCCGGCGAAGGCCAGACCATAGACGGCCAGCGAGACCAGGCCGGCCCCGGCGACGACCAACAGGGCACGGAGGCCGCCCCGCCGCCAGTCGCGGGAGCGCAACCCGGCGAGGAGGAGGATCAGCGCCGTGGCGCACCCCAGCTCCGGGCGCGCCGTCATCGACAGGATGAGGCCCAGGGCGGCGAGGCCCAGAGCACGACCGCGGGCCGGCTCGCGGCCGAAGCACAGCAGCGCCAGCAGGCTGCCGGCGAGGCCGTAGAGGTTGGCGAAGGCGTAGGGGAAGACGAACGATCCCCCCCAGGGCGCACCGAGGCAGATGGCCGCGATCACCGTCGTGGCAACGACCGCCGAGAGGAAGCTCCCGGCCCGCATCGTCAGCCGGAACAGCAGGACAAGGATGGCGAGCGAGAGCAGTAGGCCCATCCATTCGAGGGCGGCGAAGCGGTTGCCGACGATGCGTAGCGCGAGCGCGTTCAGCCAGGGTCCGGCGGGGCCGTAGTTGTAGGTGACGTCGCGATACAGCCGCTCGCCGGCCAGCAGCCGCTCCGGCACGTTGAGCTCGCGGCCGGAGTCGACGAAGGGACTGATCCACCGCAGCCAGGAGAAGGCGATCGAGGCGCCCCCCGCGGCGACGGGGAGGAGGAGCGCAAGCAAGGCTTTGCCTTGAGGACGAAGCATGGGGGTCTCGCAAGAAACGGTCGTGAAACGACCTCGGACAGTAGCAGATTTGGTTTCTCGACAGCGAAGGCCCACGCGCCTGTACGATGCCTACACCGGCAGCGTCACCACCACCTCCAACCCGCCCTCCGGCCGGTTCCTCGCCGTGATGTCGCCGCCGTGCTCTTCGGCGATGCGGCGGGCGATGGGGAGACCCAGGCCGGTGCCGGTGTCGTGGGTCGAGAAGTAGGGGTCGAAGATGCGCGGCAGGAGGTCCGGCGCGACGCCGGGGCCGGAGTCCTGGACGGCGATCCGCGCGAAGCCGTTCTGCTGATCGATGCGCACCACCACCCGGCCGCCGCCGGCGCTCGCCCGCAGGGCGTTCTCGATCAGGTTGCGCACCGCCCGGTGCAGCAGCTTGGCGTCGAAGCGGGTGACCAGGGTCTCGGGCTCGGCGTCGAAATCCACCTCGACCCCCTGGGGAGGCGCCGCGCGGTAGCCCTCCACCAGGCCCCCCATGCTCGCCACCAGGTCCGCCGGCTGGGGATCGATCCGCGGGATGGAGCTGTAGGCCGAGAACTCGGAGGCGATCGAGCGCAGCTCGTCCACCTGGGCGAGGATGTTGGTGGTGCAGCGTTCGAAGACGCGGTCGAAGTGCTCCGGGTCGTGCTTGTAGACCTCCCGCATGTGCTCGGCCGAGAGGCGGATGGGGGTCAGCGGGTTCTTGATCTCATGGGCGATCATGCGCGCCATCTCGGCCCAGGCGAGGAGGCGCTGGCCGCGCAGGACCTCGGTGGCGTCCTCCACCACCAGCAGGGCCGAGGGCTCGCCCGTGCCCGGCAGGGGGACCCAGACCAGCGACCATTCGCGCTCCCCGCCGCCGCCGGCGCCCCGCAGGCGCACCGTCGAGCGCTCCATCTCCGTACCGGCTGTGCGCAGGAAAGCGGCGATGGGGGCCAGCCGCGCGGAGCGGGCCACGGCCTCTTCCAGGCTCTCCCCCACGGCGGTGCCCAGCAGCTCGGCGGCTACCCGGTTGTGCAGCAACACCCGCCGCTCGCGGTCGAGGGAGACGACGCCGGAGGTGACGTTCTCCACCATGCGCTCCACCACCTGCTTCTCGCGCACCAGCCGCTCGCGGCCCTCGGCGATGCGGCGGGCCATCTCGTCGATGGCCTCGACCAGGGCGGCCAGCTCGAGCTCGGTGGGAGCCAGGTCGAGGGACGGCGCGCCCACGGCGATGCGGCGCGTCCCTTCCACGAGCTGCATCAGCGGCCGGGTGAAGTTGCTCGCCAGGTGCCGGCCCACGGCCACCAGCAGGGCGAAGAGGGCCGCCGTCGCGAGAAAGCCGTGGCGGCGCAGCTCGGCGAGCTGCCGGGCCGACTCCTCCTGCTGGGCGAGCAGCGGCATGGAGAGGAAGAGGCGCTTGCTGCCCAGCGGGCTGCCCGGCACGCGCACCGGCGCGTACATCTCCAGGTAGGTGGTGTCGCCCACCCGGTTGGTGCGCGACGAGAGGCCGTAGCCCAGCAGGACCAGACGGCGGTAGATCTCCCCCGGAATGCGCTTGGGCAGCAGGCCCGCCGTGAACAGCTCGTGGCGGCTGGAGGAGTGGATGGCGCTGCCCCAGTAGAGGTTCACCTCGTGGCGCACGACGCCGGAGAGATAGATGAGCAGGCCGTCGCCGAAGGCGGTGTCGACGCCGAAGCCGGGAGGGGCCTTGAGCAACTGCTCGCCGAGGAGCTGCTGGGCGGAGCTCAGGGCCGCCTCGCCGGCCGCCCGTTGGTCGCGGCGCAGGCGCTCCTCCATCGCGCTCACGAGGACGAAGTAGAGCGCCACCAAGGGGATGAGCAGGAGGACCGTGTAGATGAGGGTCAGGCGCTTGGAGTAGGAGCGCAGGGTGCGCCGCAGCAGGTCGCGGAAGGCGGCCCGGGGAAGGGCGAGGAGCAGGATCGACGGCGCCGCCAGGGCGAGCAGGGCCACCACGCCGACGCTCCAGTTGCCCGTCCGCTCCAGGCCTGCGAGCGGCGCGAGGAAGGGGAGGTAGACGGCCTCCCAGCCCTGGCGCGAGACGCGCGCCCAAGCCCGCGCCGGCCCCGAGGGGGTCTCCACCACGGTATGGGAGAGCCAGCCGCGGGACCGCGCCAGGCTGGCGGGCAGCGGCGGCTCCTCTTCCCAAGGGGAGAGGGCGGCCCGGCCGTCCGAAGTGTACAGGGCGAAGAGAGCCGGCTCGGCGAGCCCCTCGGCGGAGCCGGCCACCGGGCCCCCCTTGAGCAGCCCCACGTCCACCTCGGAGAGGCGCCGCCAGTCGTGCACTTCGAAGCCGGGCCGCGGCAACAGCCAGTAGCGGATGGTCCCCCAGGGCCGGCCGCCCAGGCGCAGCGGCGTCTCGCCGGAGATCAGGAAGCCGTCCCACATCGTCAGGCGGAGGTCATCCCAACGCTCGGACCCGGTGTCCACCACCCCCTGGTCGGTCAGCGGCATGCCGAACGAGAAAGACGACGGGCCGCCCGGCGTCTCCACGACCAGCGCGGAGAGGGAGTGGTGGCGAGCCAGGGGGGAATCCTTCCAGAGAGCGTAGGCCAAGTCCTGCCGCTCCAGGCCGGCCGGCGCGCGGGGCACCAGGCCCTGAAGGTCGGATTTCAGGAAATGATCGTGGAGCTCGCCGGCCACGGACGCGAGGTCGGCCCGCGTGGGGGGAGCCAGGCGGACCAGCAGCTCGTCCCCGGCGTAGGCGCGCAGCGCCAGCCGGTAGGCGGTCTCCCAGGCGCCGGCGGCGGCGAAGACCGAGAGCAGGACCAGCACCACGAGGGACATCCCCGTCCTCGAGCGCCGGAGGTCGGCCCAGGTCGCGGCCGCCGCGCCCCCGGCGGCGAGCAGGGGCACGGCGGCGAACGGCTGGTCGCACAGGGACGCGCCCGCGAGCAGAAGAGCGACGGCGATCCACGCCCAGCGGCTGACTGGCGCTGCGGCCGGCCGGTCCCGCCGCCGCCCGGCGAGGACGAGAAGGCCGAAGGCGGTCCCGGCGAGGCCCAGCCGCAGGGCGGAGGATTCGGCGGAGACCACGATAGCGGCGGCGAGGTCGCGAGGCCCCACGACGCGCTGCAGCCCCCAGGCGGCCAGCAGCAACAGCAGGACGGCGGCCCCCCCCTTCACGGCGACCGGGAGGCGCTCGCCGGCGGCGTGGACGTGGAGGCTCAGCGCCGCGAGCCCCAGGCCGGCGAGCAGCACGCCCAGGGCCGGCAGGGGGACGGGGAAGGCCCCGGCCAGCGCCACCAGCCCGCCCAGGACCAGCGGCGTGACCGGCCGCGCCGCGGGCTCCTCGGTGGGTGGCGGCCCTCCCGGCAGCACGTTGCGCAGACCGCGCACCACGGCCAGCGCCAGCAGAGCGAGCCCGAGGGCCACCCAGGCCACGCGGTCCGTCAGCGGCCGGTCCCGGGACGTGCCGCCGGCCGGAGCCCGCTCGACGATGAGCGTGGGGAGCCCCGGCAGGGTCACGGCGTCGGTGCCCGGCAGTGCCTGCGTCGGCGTGTCCGCCAGTGCCCAACGGGCGGCGCGGCCCGAGGGGAACGGCAGGGCGTCGGTGCCGAAGCTCGCGCCGGCGGCGGTGCGCCAGGGGTGGCGGGCGCCGTCCAGGGGATGGAGGGCGAGGAGGGTCACGGCGCTGAAGCTGGCGCGGTAGTAGGCGCCGGAGCGGGGTAGGCTCTGGGGCAGCGCGGGCAACAGGCGCTCTCCCGCCTGCTCCTGGGGGAGCTCGTGCAGCAGGCCCTCCCCCGCCCAGGCCACGGGGACGCCGTCCGGGTCGAGCAGCAACAGGGCGCGCCGCCCCTTCCCCGGCCGTCCCGCCAGCTCCGCGAGCCGCCGGAAGGCCTCCAGCCGGGCCTGTGGCGTCTCGGCCGGCCCGCCCACGCCGCGCGCCGCCGCGGCGGCCTCGTCCTGGAGACCCTCCCAGAGGCGCCCATACTCCTGCCGCGTCTCCCGCACCCACTCGGCCCGGGAGGCCCGCTCACCGCGGCTCAAAACCCAGCCCGCGATGAGGGAGACCAGGGCCACGGCCAGCAGGGGACCGGCGATCAGCCGCTCCTGGTGACTGCGGGGGCCTCGCACCCCGAGCCAGGCGAGGGAGAGGAGGAGGACGGCCAAGGCCGACCAGGGTGTCGCCAGCAGCGGCGCCGCCACCAGGGCGGCCACCAGCAGGATCTCGAGCAGCGCCAGCCGCCAGGGCTCGCGGGAGGCGCGGAGCGGCTCGTTCAATCGCTCAATCCTTCAATCTCTCATCGGGGGGAGCATCGGCAGGTCCACCCCGCGCTCGCGGGCGCAGGCGAGGGCCTCCGGATAGCCGGCGTCGGCGTGGCGAACGACACCCATGCCGGGATCGCCGGTGAGGACCCGCTCCAGACGCCGGGCCGCCGCTTCGGTGCCGTCGGCCACGATGACCATGCCGGCGTGGAGGGAGTAGCCGATGCCCACGCCGCCGCCGTGGTGGACCGAGACCCAGGTGGCGCCGTTGACGGCGTTCAAGAGGGCGTTGAGGATGGGCCAGTCGCCGATGGCGTCCGAGCCGTCGCGCATCGCCTCGGTCTCGCGGTTGGGCGAGGCCACGGAGCCGCAGTCGAGGTGGTCGCGGCCGATAACGATGGGCGCCTTGACGCGGCCGGAGGCCACCAGCTCGTTGAACACCCGGCCGGCCTTCGCCCGCTCGCCGTACCCCAGCCAGCAGATGCGCGCCGGCAGCCCCTGGAAGGCGACGCGCTCGCGGGCCATGCGGATCCACCGCGAGAGAGCCGCGTCGTGCGGGAAGCTGTCGAGGATGGCCTCGTCCGTGGCCGCAAGGTCCGCCGGGTCGCCGGAGAGCACGGCCCAGCGGAACGGCCCCTTGCCTTCGCAGAACAGCGGCCGGATGAACAGCGGGACGAAGCCGCCGACGGCGAAGGCCCGCCCCTCCCCCGCCTGGAGGGCCTGGCCGCGCAGGTTGTTGCCGTAGTCGAAGGTGACCGCGCCCCGCTCCTGCAGGGCCAGCATGGCCCGCACGTGGGCCGCCATCGAGGCCATGGAGCGGGCGATGTAGCCTTGAGGATCGTCCTGGCGCAGGCGCAGCGCCGCGGCGAAGGGGAGGCCGTGAGGGACGTAGCCCTGGAGGGCGTCGTGGGCCGAGGTCTGATCGGTGAGCACGTCCGGCACCAGGCCGGTGGCCACCAGGTGCTCCAGCAGGTCCACGGCGTTGGCCTCGACGGCGATGGAGACGGCCTCGCGGCGGTCGCGGGCCGCGAGCGCCTGGGCCACGGCGGTCGGGACGTCCGGCGCCACGCGGTCGAGATAGCGGGTGGCGAGGCGGCGCTCGATGCGGCTGGGGTCCACCTCGGCCACCAGGCAGACCCCCTCGTTCATGGTGACGGCGAGCGGCTGGGCCCCGCCCATGCCGCCGAGGCCCGCGGTGACGGCGAGGCGGCCGGCGAGCGAGCCGCCGAAGCGCTGGCGGGCGCACTCGGCGAGGGTCTCGTAGGTCCCCTGGAGGATGCCCTGGGTGCCGATGTAGATCCACGAGCCGGCGGTCATCTGGCCGTACATGGTGAGCCCGAGCCCCTCCAGCCGGCGGAACTCGTCCGCCGTGGCCCAGTGGGGCACCAGCAGCGAGTTGGCGATCAGCACCCGCGGCGCCTCGGCGTGGGTGCGGAACACGGCCACCGGCTTGCCGGACTGGACGAGGAGCGTCTCCTCATTGCCCAGCCGCTTCAGGGTGGCCACGATGGCCTCGAAGCACTCCCAGTTGCGGGCCGCCTTGCCCGAGCCGCCGTAGACCACCAGCTCCTGCGGCCGCTCGGCGACCTCCGGATCGAGGTTGTTCATCAACATCCGCAGGGCGGCCTCCTGCTGCCAGCCGCGGCAGGAGATCTCCGGGCCGCGCGGAGCGCGCACGGTGCGGGGCCGGGCGGGCGACGGGGGAGCGGTGGTGGTCGGGCTCATGGTGGGTATTCTACGCTGCCTTCGAGGCTACAATCCCACGAGTGACCACCCAGCGCGCCCTTGCTGCCCTCGCCCTCCCGCTCCTCCTACGCCCCAGCCTCCTTTCCGCCGCCACCCTGGGCGAGGAGACCGAGGCCTTGCTGAACGTCGTCGCCGTGGCCGGCCGGGAGGCTCCCGCGGCGGATTTCATCCAGGGCCGGCTGGCGGGTCTGCCGGCGCAGCGGGACGCCCTCGGCGACGTCGTCCTCACCGTGGGCTCGGGCGAGCCCCGGCGGCTGGTGGCCTGCGGGCTGGGCGAGCCGGGATTCGTCGTCAGCGGCATCCGGGAGGACGGCTATCTCCGCGTCGTCCCGGCCGGCGCGGGACTGACGGGGGCGCTGTGGGCGCAAAGCTTCCAGGGGCAGACGGTGATGATCGGCGGCGCCCGCGGGTGGCTGCCCGGCGCCGTGGCGCTCCCCTCGGTCCACCTCCAGCAGGGATCGGCCGCGCCGCCGGACCACCCCTTCCAAGTGGAGGACCTCTATGTCGACGCCGGCGCGGAGAACCCCGGCGAGGTGGCCGCGCTGGGGATCCGCCTGATGGACCCCGTGGCCCTCATCCGGCGGCCGATGCGCCTGGCCGGCGGTCTGCTGGCCGCGCCCTCTGCCGCCCAGAAGGGGGCCTGCGCGGCCCTGGCGGATGCGGCGCGCCGGTACCGGCCGGCGCCGGGCGCGGGCACCGTCGTCTTCGCCTGGACGGCCCACGACCGGCTCAATCAGGCGGGCCTGATCCACGTCTGCCGCGAGAAGGGCCCCTTCCGCGAGGCGATCCTCCTCGACTCCGGCTTCGGCTGGGAGGGCGGCCAGAGCGGCCCGCCGAAACCGCAGGCGCTGCCGGCCCCCGGGACCGGCCCCATCGGCGCGGGCGAGCTGCCGGCGGCGCTCGCCGGGCTGCCCGCGGCGCCTCACTTCGCGGCCGGCGACGGCATGGCCGGCTCTCCGGAGTTGAAAGGCGTGCGCGTGGGCTTCCTCGGGCTCCCGGTCCGCTACCCGGGCACGCCCGTCGAGACGATCGCCGTGCGGGACGTGGAGGCGCTCTCCTCCGGCCTGCTCTCCGCCCTGGGCGGGGCTGCCGCGGTCGCGGCTTCAGGGCCGGCCCTGCCCCCCGCGCCGGCTCTCGTGGAGACCGCCGAGGGGCACGAGGAGGCCGCCGCCGTGCTGCGCGAGCTCATCGCCCGCTACGGCGTGAGCGGCGCCGAGGCGCCGGTCCGCGAGGAGGTCCTCCGCCACCTGCCGGCGTGGGCCAAGCCCGAGGTCGACGCCAAGAGGAACGTCATCGTCACGATTGGCAAGGCGGGCGGCGGCGAAAAGCCCGTCCTCTTCATGGCCCATCAGGACGAGGTGGGTTGGCGGGTGGAGGAGGTGCTGCCGGACGGCCGCCTGCGTCTTCAGAGGCGGGGCGGTCTCCTCCCCTCGGTGTGGGAGGCCCAGGCGGCCCTGGTCCACGGCGACCGCGGCCCGGTCCCCGCCGTGTTCGAGCCGCGGGAGGACTGGCGCACGGCCCAGCACTTCGCGCCGCCGGGCGCCCTCACCGCCTGGCTCGGCGTGGCTTCGGCGCAGGAGGCGGAGGCTCTGGGCGTGCACGCCGGCAGCACCGTCACCATGCCGAAACGGATGTTCCGCCTCGGCCGCCACCGCGTCCTGGCCCGCAGCTTCGACGACCGGGTCGGCTCGACGGCCCTCCTCCTCGCCCTGCGGCAGCTCGATCCGGCGAAGCTGAAGCGCCCGGTGATCTTCGCCTGGTCGGTCGAGGAAGAGGTGGGGCTGGACGGCGCCAAGGCCCTCGCGGAGCGGTTCAAGGGCCTGGCGGAGGTCCACGCCGTGGACACCTTCGTGTCGGCCGATTCGCCCATCGAGTCCAGGCGCTTCGCCGACGCCCGCCTCGGCGCCGGACCCGTGCTGCGCGCCATGGACAACGGCTATCTCGCACCCCGCGAGCTGATCGACCGCTTCCTCGGCCTGGCGTCCCGTCATCAGATCCCGGTGCAGGTGGGCTTCACCGGCGGCGCCACGGACGGCATGGCCTTCCTCGCGGACGGTCCGGCCATGCTCCCCTTCTCCTGGCCCGGCCGCTACTCCCACTCCCCCGTCGAGGTGGCGGACCTGCGGGACCTCGACGCGCTGGTGGACCTGATCGTGGCCGCGGCGATGGAGTGAATCTCACGCCTTCAGCCCGTAGCGTTCCATCTTGATCGCCAGGCCGTTGCGCGACAGTCCCAGGAGGCGGGCGGCCTGGGACTTGTTGCCGTTGGTGCGGCGCAGGGCCTCGCGGATGGCGCTCTGCTCGGTGCCGCTGACCAAGTGCTCCAGCTCCAGGTCCGAGGCGGCATCCACCCGCGTGGTGGCCATGAGGGTGCCGTTGCGCACCCGGTCCGGCAGCAGGTTGACGTCCACCGGCCCCTTGGCCGGCGCCATGTAGACGAGCTGGCGGGCGATGTTCTCCAGCTCCGCCAGGTTGCCCGGGTAGTCGTAGCTCAGCAGGGCGGACATGGCCTTGACCGTGATCCCCTGCATGCGCTTGCCGGTCTCATGGCAGAACCGGTTGATGTAGGACTGGATGAGGAGAGGCAGGTCCTCCCGCCGGTCGCGCAGAGGTGGCACGTCGATGACGAGCTGCGACAGCCGGTAGGCGAGGTCGACCCGGAAGAGATCGCGAGTCACCACCGAGTCGAGCGTGCCGCGGCTCCCCACCACCAGGCGCACCTCGACGGCGTGGGCCTCGGTGCTCCCCGCGGGCTCCACCGCGCCCGAGCGCAGGAAGCGGACGAACCGGGCCTGAAGCTCCATGGGGAGCTGCTCCACCTCGTCGAGGAACAGGGTGCCGCCGTGGGCCAGCAGGAGCTTGCCCTCGCGCCGCACGGGGCCGCCCTTGCCCGGGACCTCGGCGCCGAAGAGGTCGGCCTCGATCTGCAACGGGCGCGCGCCGCCGCAGCTCGCGATCACGAATGGGCCGTGCCGCCGCGGCCCCGAGAGGTGGAGGGAGCGGGCGAGGAGGTCCTTGCCCACCCCCGGCTCGCCGGAGAGGAGGACGTGGACGGGAGGATCGACCGCAGCCCGGAGCTGCTCCACGACCTGCTTCATGGCCAGCGACTCGCCCACCACGAGGTTCGGATCCAGGGTCAGGTCCTGCTGCCCCGGATGGCCGGGCAGGATGGGCTCGTACCACCCCACGTGGTGCACCAGGCCCAGCACCAGCAGGTGGCCGAGGCCGCTCAGGGCCGCCATCGGCGACCATCCCTGTTCCTCCGGCCGGAAACGGGGGAAGGCGACCATCATCGCGTACTTGCGGTCCATGGCACCGAAGGTGAGATGGCAGATCCAGGCCGGCGCGCCGGCCAGCTCGCCTTCGAAACAGCGGTCCGGTGCGACGGCGGGCTCGGCGGACTTGTCGGATCGATGGCGGAGGATCTGCTCGAGCAGCGCCTCGCCGCTGGCCAGCCAGGCCACGTCGGTCGCCACCACCAGCTTGACGCCGGCGTTCTCCTCATCGCCCAGGAGGAGGAAGAGGGCGCCGCCGCCGAAATCCACGAGCACCTCCTGGACCAGGGCCTCGGAGGTGGTGCGGCTCTCGGCGTCGGCCAACACCCACTCGGAGATCCGGTTGAGGTGCTCGATCATGCGTTCCGGGGTGATGCGCGGCGGTCCGATCGGCTCCGCGGGCGGCGGCGGGGGGGGCTTCTCCGGTCCGGGGACAACGTCCTCGACCAGCAGGGTCACCACGCCCAGCCGGATCTCGTCCAGCACTTCGAGCGACGCCTCCTTCACCTTGCGGCCGCTCACCAGCAGGCCGCGGCGGCTGCCCAGGTCCTCGATCCGCAACTGATTGCCGTCGTAGAGCAGCCGCGCATGCCGCTGTGCCACGCCGGTGTGCTCGAGGCAGATGTCGCACTCGCGAGAGCTCCCGATGATCAGCTCACTGCGGTGGACGGGATAGCGCTGGACACCACCGGGCGAGTAGGCGACGAGTCTCAACATCAGACCCCCAAGTGTACCCCACGCGGGGAGTGCTATCCTCCCAGGCCGTGAACGACCTCTTTCTCCGCACCTGCCGTGGCGAGGCCACGGAGCGCCGGCCCGTATGGATCATGCGCCAGGCCGGCCGCTACCTCCCCGAATATCGGGCGATCCGCCAGAAGGTGGACTTCCTCACCCTGTGCAAGACCCCCGCGCTGGCCGCCGAGGTGACGATCCAGCCGGTCGACGTCCTCGGCGTCGACGCCGCCATCCTCTTCGCCGACATCCTGCTACCGCTCGAAGCCATGGGCGCCGAGCTGCAGTTCGTCAAGGGGGACGGCCCCAGCTTCCCCCACCCGGTGCGCACCCGCGAGGATGTCGCCCGCCTGCGCAACCCGGAGGTGGACGAGACCCTGGGCTACGTCTTCGACGCCCTACGTCTCGTGCGCCGCGAGCTCGACGGCCGGGTGCCCGTCCTCGGCTTCGGCGGCACCCCGTGGACGCTCGCCGCCTACCTCGTCGAGGGCGGCGGCTCCAAACACTTCGAGCACCTCCTGGCCTGGAGCTACGGCGACCCCGAGGGGCTCGCCCTGCTCCTCGACCGCGTCGCCGACACCTCGATCGCCTATCTCCAGGGGCAGATCGCCGCCGGGGCCCAGGCGCTCCAGCTCTTCGACACCTGGGGCGGACTGCTCGACCTGGAGCGCTGGCGCGCGATCGCCATGCCCCCCCTGCGGAGGATCATCGACGCTCTGAAGGGAAAAGTGCCGCTCATCTACTATATCAACGGCGGCTCGCACCTGCTCCCCGCCCTGGCCGAGCTGCCGGTGGACGTGCTGTCGGTCGACTGGCGGCAGCCGCTCTCTCAAGTCCGCCGGGCGCTCGGACCGCACGGTCCCCGCGTCCTCCAGGGGAACCTGGACCCCGCGGCCCTGCTCGCGCCCATCCCGGAGATCGAGCGCCGCACCGCGGACCTCCTCCGGGAGGGGAGCGGCGGCCCCCACGTCGTCAACCTCGGCCACGGCATCCTGCCGATGATCCCGGTGGAGAACGCGAGGGCGTTCGTGGAGGCGGTGAAGACAACTTGACCAAAGTGACGTCAGGTGTTACGTTGGCCGAATCCCCTCTCAGTGGTGCTTCGACCCCGCTGGGTTCTTCTTCGCCGCTCCCAGGCTGTCGTGGATGGTGGCGATCCAGCCCTTGGTGTCGATGAAAGAGCTCCAGCTCTTCCACTCGTCGGGCAGGCCGGCGGTCTGGAGCTGCTCCAGGGTCTTGCCCGCCTTCATTCCCTTGCTCACGATCGCCGTCGTCTCCACCAGCATGCGGTGGAACTTCTTCAGGCCCTCGACGTCGGACAACGGACCATGGCCGGGGATGACCTTGGCATCGGCCGGGAGCTGGGAGAGCACCTTGGCCACGGCGTCCGTCATCCCCTGGACGCTGCCGCCGCTCTCCAGATCGACGAAGGGGAAGAGGCCGTTGAAGAAGTCGTCGCCCATGTGCACCACGTTGGACTTGGTGAAGAAGACGATGCTGTCGCCGTCCGTGTGGCCGTGGGGGAAGTGGACCACCTTGATCTCCTCGCCGTTGAAGTGGATGGAGACCGCGTCCGCGAAGGTGACCACCGGCAGGCCCGCCGCCACCATGGGCTCCGTCTTGTTGCCGCGGACGACGGAGCCGGCCGCCAGCCGCTGGCGGACGTTGTCGTGGGCGATGATCGTGGATTCGGTGCCGAAGACCGGATTGCTGCCCGTGTGATCGCCGTGGAAGTGGGTGTTGAGTACGAACTTGAGCTTGCCGGGGTTGATCCCCTTGACGGCGTCCCGGATCTTGTCCGCCAGCGGGGCGTACTGGTCGTCCACGATCAGGACGCCATCGGGGCCGGCCGAGACCCCGATGTTGCCCCCGGACCCCAGCAACATGTAGACGTTGCCGGCGGCCGGGACCGCCTTGATCTCCACCTTCGAAAAGTCCTGCTGCTGCGCCATCACCGGCATTGCCGCCAGAACGGTGAGCACCATTCCGGCGCAGAGCCGGACGCACTTCGCTCTCGTCATGGGAATCCTCCTGGAATAGTCGATCGAGCTGCGCGGAGGACTTTAGCACGGCTCGCCGCCACCCTACCCTATCCTCCGCCGGCGATGCGCAGCAGTTGGCCCGCGAGGCCCCCCAGCAGGTGGCCCACTTCGGGGAACTGGGTGGCGACGAGGCCAAGGACCGGGAGGCCCACGAAGGTGAACAGCTTGGAAAAGAAGGTGCGATCGAAGGTGACCTTCCCCGGCGTGGTGTCGCCGATGCGGCTCAGGGTCGCGTTGCGGTCCATCTGCACGAAGACCAGCAGCGTCAGGCCCACGGCCGCCGCCAGGGCGAGCCAGATCGCCAGCGAGACGAAGTGCCGGGGCTGGAAGGCGTAGGCGGTGACCCCCACCAGGGACAGCAGGCCGCTCGCCAGGGCACCGATCAGGCAGCTTCGCATGTGGGCGAAGACGTAGCGCAGCCAGGCCGCCACCCGCAACGCCACGAACTGCCGCACCTCGGGGTCTCCGAGGTGACCGTGGAGGTCGAGGCAGACCTGGGTGAAGACCTTCTCCAGCCGATTGCGGGCCTCGATCTCCCCTGGCGAGCCGTCGTCGGTCTCCTTCTCGAAGATCTCCCTGACCGTGTCGTCCAGCGACGCCGCGCCCTCCGGCAGCCTGACCTTGCCGGCGGCGGCCAGGGCCCGCAGCCGGCGCACCGACACGGTGGGCGTCTTGAACGCAGGGATCTGCCAGCCGAACGACTGGATGGGCCGCCACTCCAGGTCCTTCGCCACCGCCTGGAAGGCCTCCGCCACCCGCGGCGAGGCGTTGTCCAACCGGTGCAGAATGCGCAACGTCCACACCCAGAGCCGGAAGAAGCGGTAGTAGGAGAGGGCGGCGAGCGCCAGGGCCAGCACCAGGAAGAGGATGAACAGCCGGCCGAACCCCTTCGTCTCCGCCACCGGCTGCACGGTGGACCACAGCAGCGACACCGGCGGGATGAAGGCCACGGCGGGCAGCAGCCAGAGCCGGCGGTCCGTGGGCAGGGTATGCGCCAGCAGGTCGTGGATCACCTTGAGCACCGGCGCGGCCCCGGAGATCGCCGGATCGCCCAGGGCCTCCACCGGGCAGTCGGTGGATTGCCGCATCATCAGCCGCCGCCGCTTGAGCTCCCAGAGGGTCCAGGCGTACACCGCCCAGCCCACGGCGGCGAGCGAGACCAGCGGCGACAGCCCCGAGGAGAAGGCCCGCGCCCGCAGGTGGAAGAGCTCCACCTGGTCCTCCGGCATGCACAGCCAGCGCAGCCCCAAGGCCAGCAGGGCCAGCACCGCGACGGTGCTCCCGGCCCAGACCGCCGCCCAGGCCAGCGTCAACCGGCGGTGGACGGCCAGAGCCGCGGCGCCCGCCAGCAGGAAGTAGACAAAGGCCAGGGCCGTGAGGTAGAGGATCTGCACCGGCTGCCAGTCCACCGCCAGACGTTCGAGGGAGAGGCCGCGAGCCCAGGACGGCACGCTCCCCACGGCCAGCAAAACCCCGGCGGCGAGGGCCAGCAGCAGGGTCCCTGCCGCCAGCAGGCGGCGGTTGCCCGGCGCGTAGTCCAGGGGGGAGCCGGCCACCGGCTCGAGCAGTACCGCCCGCCGCAGCCGCCAGGCGAAGACCGACAGCAGCACGGCCACCAGCAGGACCTGGAGGTCGTCCTTGCCGGCAAAGCCGTTCCCCTCGACCGGCCGGGCCAAGTGGCTCCGCCGGGCCGGCTGGGCCGGCGTCGCCGGCTGCGGGCCCGGTGTAGCAGCGCACAGATGGACGGCTGCGCCGGCCGGCAGCGGCGCCTCCAGGCGGGCGATGGGCCACAGCGAGCCGTTGCCCACGGCCATGATCCAGGCCCGGGGCCGCACCACGGGCTGCCCCAGCAGATGGCGCACGGCCTCGTAGAGGCCCTGCTGGAGCTCGCTGGTGAACTGCCGCCGCATCCGGCTGCCGGCCCGCGTCAGCGACGCCGGTACCCAGGGCGCTCCCTCGGTGATCAGGGGGGCGCTGGAGAAGACCAGCATGCCGTCGAGGATCTGGACGTACTGGGAATGGGCGTAGAGGAGGTCGTTGTCGAAAGTGAAGAGGACGGCGTCGGGCACCCGCGCCCGCACCTCCTCGGCCAGGAACAGCTTGTCCCTGACGTCCGTCGCCACGATGCCGACGTAGCGGATGCCCTCGCGAGAGACGGCCTGCAGCAGGTTCTCCAGCATCAGCTCATTGCTGAGCACGGTGAGCGGGTTGTAGGTGGGGACGAGGTCGGCCGGCCGGCCGGGGTCGGAGAGGTCCAGCTCCAGGTCCTGGCGGCCGCCGGCGCCGGCGGGGATTGGAGGCTGGGCGCCGCTCTTCGCCCCCTGACCGGCCTTCGCCTTCTCCCGCTCGGCGGCGTAGCGCAGCTCGGAGATGTGGCTGGGGAACGGCACCATGACCGGCGGCGCGTGGGGCACCGCCTCGCCGCCGCTCTCCTCTTCCAGCAGGTTGCGGCCATAGGCCGTGTCCGCCTCGGTGAGCAGGGCGACCCGGCGCAGGTCCCAACCCATCTCGTCCTGCAGGAAGCGGAAGGTCCGCTCGTGCAGCGTCTCGTCGGGCAGCACGGTGCGGCAGACATCCACTCCCACCGTCGCCAAAGGGTCCTCGACGTCCTTGGCCGCCGCCGTGGCCGAGCCGGTGGCGGCGCGGAAGCGCAGCGACCGCCGCCGCTGGTGCTCCCCTTCCGACGCCTTCCACGACAGGAGCGCCAGGCGCAGCGACTCGACCGAGCCGGAGAACGAGGGCCCGAGCAGGGAGACGGTGGGATCCCCGGCGGCACCCTGGAGGTCGGCGACGAGGTCCAGCGCCTCGCGGAAGGGGGCCTTCTGAATCCCCGCCTTCGGCGTCTCCCCCACCAGGAAGACGAGGGCCAGGCTGTGGGCGCCGTCCTTCTCCTGGCGGCGGAAGAGGAGGAGGCCCGGCGCCGTCTGGGCGGCGCCTCCGCCGCGGTTGGCCCCGTCCCCCGTCCACGGCAGCCAGACGCGGTCCACCAGGTAGCCGGACTGGGCGAAGCCGCGCTGCACGGCCTCCAGCGCCTGGTCCAGCCGCGGGTCCGGCGGCGCCGGCACCAGGGCCACCAGGAAGCGCAGGTCGTACCCGCCCGCCCTCGCCGTCTGCGCCAGGTCACCCGCCAGCTTGTCGCGGCTCGCGCCCCCCCGCAGCGGCCGGCCGAAGAGCTCGCCCAGCAACTGCACGGGCTCGCACCAGGCCGGAGCCGGCGCCGCCGCCGTCCCCTGGCAGGAGAGGACGTCGGCCGCGGAGCTATCGGTGGCGGACGTCGCCGCCAGGACGGCGGGGGTGGTGGCGGTCGTGGCCGCGGGCGCCGGCTTGTCCGCAGGGGCCACCACCAGCCGGGCCGCCGGGAAGCCGACCATCAGGCCCAGCACCAGCGCGAGCCAGGGAGGAACGTTCTTCATTGCGAGCCGTCTTCATTCGTAGCGCAGCGCCTCGATCGGGTCCAGCCCCGCGGCCCGCGAGGCCGGGTAGATTCCCGAGGCCAGGCCCACCGCCATGGCGACGCCGGTCGACAGGAGGATGGACGACCCCGTGACGATGGTTTCCCAGCCGGCCACCGCCGCCACACCGCGCGCCAGGGCGAGGCCGGCCACGATGCCGGTGACGCCGCCGATCAGGCTGATGGCGAACGACTCGACGATGAACTGGAAACGGATGTCGCGGCTCCTGGCCCCCACGGCCCGGCGGACGCCGATCTCGCGCGTCCGCTCCAGCACCGTGGCCAGCATGATGTTCATGATGCCGATGCCACCCACCAAGAGCGAGATGCCGGCGATGGCGCCCATCACCATGTTGAACAGCCGCTGGGTGCGCCGGCTCTCCGCCAGCAGCGCCTCGGGCACCACCAGCTCGTAGTCGGCGGCGCCGGCGTGCAGCCGGTCGAGCAGCTCGCGGATGGACCCCGACGCCTCTTCGCTGCTCGCCCCCGGCTTCAGGCGGACGACGATCTCGTCCAGCGGCGAGGCCAGGGCCGGGTGCCCGAACTTGCGCTCGGCCGTGGACACCGGCAGATAGATCTCCCGCGACGCCCCGCCGGAAGCCGCGGCCTCGCCCGCCGGCGCTCCCGGGGCACCGCCGCCCCCCGGCGCCGGCGCGGCGGCGTCCGCCAGCACGCCCACCACCTCCAGCCAGACCTCGTCGACCTTCACGAGCTGCCCCACGGCCGGCCCGTAGCCGAAGAGGTCGCGGCGCACCGCCGGCCCGATGACGCACACCTGGGCGTGGGTGGCGTCGTCCATCTCGTCCAGGAACCGTCCCTCGGCCACGTTCAGGTGGGCCAGCTCGCGGTGGCGGGGAGCGACGCCGTAGGCCACGGCGCCGTCGCTCTTGCCGGTGGCGGAGAGCACCTTGTAGGGATCGACGCGGATGCGGGGGGCCACCAGATCGACGCCGGGGACGGCTTCGGCGATGGCCGTCGCGTCGCGCTGCGACACGCCCAGCGACTTCTGGCGGATCTCCTGCGCCTCGTCGTCCTTGAGGGTCTTGGCGCGCACCAGGACGTTGCGTAGCCCCAGCCGCTCGATCGAGGCCAGGGCCTGGCGCTCCGCCCCGGCGCCGATCGACATCATGGCGATCACGGCGCCGACGCCGAAGATCATGCCGAGCATGGTGAGGGCCGAGCGCAGCTTGTGCGCCGCCAGGTTGTCGAGCGCCGACCGGAAGGCTTCCTGGGGGGTCATCGCCGGCGGCTCATCGGATCATGATCATGCCGCCGCTCCGGCCCCGCGAAGCGACCGGCGGCGCCTTGTGCCCGGTGTCCTTCTTCGGCGCGGGAGCGCCCGCCGGCCGCGTCGGATCGCGCATCGCCAGCACGTCCCCGCGGTGGAGGCCGGAGTCCACCACCACCCGGCCGAGGGACGACGGCCCGAGCTTGACCTCCACCGGCGCGAAGCCGCGCCCGCCCCGGGGGTCCCGGCGATAGACCACCGTGCGCCCCTCGCGGTCGAAGAGGGCCTGGCGCGGCACCAGCAGGGCGCCCTTGCGCTGCTCCAGGAAGAGCGTCGCCTGCACCCGCTGCCCCGGCTTCATCACCTGCGGATCGGTGCGGTCGAGAGCCAGGGTGACGGCGAAGTACTGCACCGGCGAGCCCGGAATCCGCGGCTTGGCCAGCGAGTCGACGCGGGCGATCTTCGCCGGCCAGGAGACCCCGGGCGCGGACTCCACCGTCACCGTCGCCGCCCGGCCGGGCGTCAGGCCGCCGGCGTCCGCCTCCAGCACGAAGACCTGGGCCTCCATCCGCGCCAGGTCCGGGATCTCGGCCAGCGGCTGGCCGTTCCACACGCTGTCGCCGACGCGGGTGGTCTCCCCTCGCCAGTTGCGCTTGAGGATGAGGACGCCGTCGTGGGGCGCCGTCACCGTCAGCGCCTGGAGGGCGGCGCGGGCCTGGCTGATCTTGGCATCGGCTTGGCGGACCTTGATCTGCAGCAGAGCGGCCTCGGTGCCCGAGAGCTTCTCCCGCGTCTGCCGCGTGGCCCGGGCATGCCCCTCGCGCTCCTGGGCCAGACCCTGATCGATCTCCGATTCGATGATGTCGGCGCGCGAGAAGAGCGTCGCGTCCTTCTTCTGGAACTGCTTCGCGTCCTCCAGCTCGAGGCGGGCCAGGGCCGCGTCCCGCTCCAGCTTGCGCAGCTCGGCCGTGCCCTCGATCTGCTTCTTCTCCATCGTCAGGCGGGTCTCCCTCAGGTCGTCCCCGGCGTCGACCAGCCGCTTTTCGATGGCGCTGGGATCGAAGCGAATGACCACGTCGCCCTGCTTGACCCGCGAGCCGTCCTGGGCGATCCAGCCGATGCGGAACGGCCCGGGCACGCCCACGGGGACGGAGACGGGCGTCGCCGTGACCGCCTGGAGGTTGCCCTGCGCCGGCACCCGCCGTTCGAAGTCCTGGGGCTCGACGCGCAGCACCGGCACGTCCCCCGCCGCGCCCGAGCCGACCGGGGGGAGGAACGCCGCCAGCGCCACCAGCACGGCCACCGCGGCCAGGCCGAGCCCCAGGCGGGCGCCGCGGACCGGCCTCACGGGCCCGCTCCTGCGCCACTGGCGCCGCTGCGGTCCTCGGCGAGGTCGCGGCGCGAGATCATGTCGCCGGGGGCCAGACCGCTCCGGATCTCCACCAGCCGGTCGTTGTGCCGGCCGAGCACGGGGTGCACCGTCTCGCTCCCCCACCCCGAGCGGCGGTAGACCACCGGGCCCTCGGGGCGGGTGAACACCGCCTCGGCGGGAACCACCAGGGCGCGGGCCGCCCGCTCGATCTCCACCGTGCCCAGGAAGCGCATGCCGGGACTCATGCGCTGGGGGTCGGTGCTGTCGAGGTCGATCGTGAGCTTCACCACCTTGAGGAGGTTGACGTCCGAGCGGCTGCGCACCGCACCGCCGATGGCGCGCACGCGGCCGGTGAAGACGTCGTCCGGATGAGCGTCCAGGCGCAGCGTCACCCGCTGGCCCACGGCCACGCGCCCGGCGTCGGCCTCGTCGACCTCGCCTTCGGCCCGCATCTGTTTCAGGTCCGGGATCTCCAGCACCGACTGGCCGCGCCAGCACGAGTCACCGATCTTCTTCTTCTCGCCGTTGTCGGTCGCCACGTAGACCACGGTGCCGGTGCGGGGAGCGGGCACCGTCATGCGCTGGATGGCAGCCTCCATCTCCTGGACGCGGGCGGCGGCGCGGTCCCGCCGCTTGGCAAGGGCGCCGATCTCCGTCTGCCCCTGGAGGTCTTCGAGCCTCATCTTCTCCTTGAGATAGGCGATCTCGCGGTTGGCGAGCGCCAGGTCCTCGCGCGATTTGGCCAGCTCCTTGGAAGCCACGAGATCGGGCGGCACCTGCACCTTGAGCTGGGCGCGGCGCTGCCGGGCCTCGGCCTCGGCGAGCTGCAGCGCGGCGTCGTGGCGGGAGATCTCGGCGTTGGTCTGGCGCTTCTCCAGCTCCTTCTGCGCCGAGTCCCGCTCGGCCACCTTCTCCTGCAGCTTCTGCTGCAGCTCCGAGGTGTCGAAGCCGAGCACCGGCTGGCCCGCCTTGACGGGCACCCCCTCGGGAGCCATGAAGGAGATCTTGTAGTCCCACACGTCCTCGATCTGCGGCGGGCCGAGGCTCACCGCCTGGGTCGACGACAGGGTGCCGGAGACCGGCACGCCGATCACCAAGTCTTCCCGCCGCACCTCCACCCAACCGCCCTTGGCGGCGGCGCCGGCCCGCGTGGACGCCAGCCAGAGGACGGGCACCACGGCCACGAGCACCGCGCCGCTCGCCGCGAAACGGGCCATCCGCCGGTGGCGGGGGCTCATCCGCGCCCCCGATCCTGGTGGGAGCGCAGGCGGGTCCCCTCGGCGAGGCCAGACTCCACCACGCACTCCAGAGCCGCGCAGGCCCCGAGCTTCACCGGCACGGCGCCGCCGCTCACCAGCAGGGCCCGCGGCTGGCTGCCCCCCTTGCCATCCGCAAAATCGAGGGCCGCCCGTGGCACCAGCAGGGCATTCTTGACCTCCGGCCCCAGCACCTCGACCCGCACCGACATCCCGGGGCGCATGCGCTGCGGGTCGGAGCGGTCGAGCTTGACGTGCACGGGGAAGTAGCGCAGCAGCGGGCTGCGGCGCAGCTCCCGGGCGACCGGCGAGACGTCCGTCACCCGCCCCTTGTAGACCTGGTCGGGATAAGAGTCGAGAGTACAGAGCACCTCCATGCCGGGCTGGACGCGGCCGTCGTCCACGTCCGACAGGCTGGCCTGGACGCTCATCGTCGAGAGGTCCGGCAGCGAGGCCACCGTCATGCCCACCCACACCGTATCGCCCAGCCGCAGCTTCCTCCCCTCCCAGGGGTGATCGCCGATCAGCACCATGCCGGCCCGTGGGGCGCGCAGGGTGAGGGCGTCGATGGCCTCCTCGGCGTTGTGGATCTCGCGCTGCGACTTTTCGAGTGAGATCTTCTTGACGTCGACGTCGCGGGCGCTCCCTCGGGTGGCGGCGTCGAGGTCCTCCCGCGCCTTGGCGAGCTCGGTCTCGGCGCGCTGGAGGGCGAGTTGGCGGTCCTGGTACTCGCGCAGGGCCAGGAGGTCCTTCGGCACCGTGGCGGCGATCCGGTCCTTCTCCACCTCCGAGCGCGCCTTCTCCACCGCGAACTGCTTGTCGGCCGTCGAGGTCTTGGACTCGGCGGCCGTGCGCTGGAGCTCGCTGCCGGCATCGGAGGCGGCGAGGCGCTTCTCCTCGAGCTCGGAGGCGAACTGGGAGTTGTCGAACTCCACCACCCGATCGCCGGCCTTGACCAGGGTGCCATCCTCGGCCAGCCAGCGGATCTGGAGCTGGAAGGCGTTGGTGCGAGGCACGGCGAGGGGATCGGCCCGTTCCGCCTCCAGCTCGCCGGAGAGCAGCAGCCGCTGGCGGAACGTCCCGCGATGAGCGATCAGCGCTCCCCTCTCTCCCTGCGCCGCGGCGTGCGCACCCTCTCCCGAGCAGCCCGAGAGGGCGGCGGCGAAGGCGACACCGAGGAGCAGCGACGGAAGGATTCTCAACTCCACCATTTCCTTCAACAACGTATACGGCAGAGAGGAATTCCTTGTCTAGTCCCCAAACGGGAGAGCGGCCGGCCTTCCTTCAGCGCTGAGGCGGATGGCTGTGCCCCTTTCGCGCCGCTACCGCCCTGGGGTCGGCGCCGGCGTGGCGCTGCCGAAATCCACCTTGGGCGCCGTCTCGGCGCCGGCCTGAGCCTGGAAGTACGGCTTCGGCTGGAATCCGAACATGCCCGCGAAGAGGGCGGCCGGGAACCTGCGGACGCGGGTGTTGTAGTCCTGCGCCACCTGGTTGAAGGTGCGGCGCTCGACGGCGATGCGATTCTCCGTTCCCTCGAGCTGCGTCATCAGGTCGCGGAAGGCGGCCACGGCCTTGAGGTCCGGGTAGCGCTCCACCACCACCATCAGGCGGTTGAGGGCCGAGGAGAGGCCGTCCTGGGCCTGCTGGAACTGCTGGAACTTCTGCGGATCGTTGAGGATCTGCTGCGTCGCCTGGGCGCTGACCTGGCCGACGCGGCTGCGCGCCTCGATCACCTGGGTCAGCGTCGATTGCTCGAAGTTGGCGGCGCCCTTGACGCTCGCCACCAGGTTGGGCACCAGGTCCGCCCGCCGCTGGTAGACGTTCTGCACCTGCCCCCACTGCGCCTCCACCGCCTGCTCGGCGGTCACCAGGCCGTTGTAGGTGCTCATCGCGAACAGCCCCACCAGCACGACCACCACGACGGCGGCGATCAGGCAACCGATCTTGTTCATCGCTCTCTCCTTTGGCGCCGGGTGGGCGCAGGGGGGATCATAGCGCGGACGGCGGTCCTTGACCGGTGGCAGGGCAAGCCCTATCCTGAGGTCATGTCTCCCGTTGTACAGAAACTCGCCAGCAAGCTGGAGGAGTGGTCTCCTGAGGTCTCCCGCGAGGTGGAGGTTCTCGTCGCTGACATTCATCGCTCTTGCCGATCTCAACGTTCTCGATCTGTCCCGCTCCCGACGGGTCGAGCAGGAAGTGCTAGACCTGCTGGATGAGCCCTTCTCCCGGTGAAGTCTGGTTAGGCGGCTAGGGCTCTTTCTTGACCAATCAACCATCGAGACTCCGCAGGTGGCTCCAAATGCGGTGGCGGACAAGCAAAGTCGGCTCCGTACTTGCGGGGTTGCATCTGCTCGTTGTCTCGCTCCTTGTTCTCCTTATTTCGGTCAACCCGGGCCACGACTGGCCCTGGTGGGGCGCAGTCCCCTTCGTCCTTGATCTTCCGCTGTCTTTCCTGGTCGATCGCCTCTCCGACGGAATCGTCAACGCCGTGATGGCGCTGCCCCACGGAGCCTTCGAGAGCTGGCTGCTCACTCTTAGGGAGCCGTTCAGTAGCTTCGCCCTCTTCTGGCTGCCGGCCATCTTGTACCTGAGCCTCGGCACTCTGTGGCACTACTATTGGCCCCAGGCACTCTCGTTTGTCTTCCGAAAGCTGGGGCCTCGCTCGCCTGCCCCCTCCTAACGATGGGCAGCTTGCGCGATGCGCCGCCTAACCCCTCGTTGCAGCGGACGCGCCAAAAGCGGCGCGCCGCTGAACTCGAGTATCGTTGGCCGACCTGGGAATGGCGGCCCCGGAGGCAGTGCTCGCAGAAATCCGGAGCGCCATCGCCTTCGCGCTCGACCTCCGATAGAGCCAGGCCCAAAGGGAGAACCGCCTGGGGCACGCCCCCCATGCTAGATTCCCCGCGATGAGGCCCTACCTGGACCTGCTCCGGCACATCCTGGACCACGGCGTCGAGAAGCCCGACCGCACGGGCACGGGGACGCTCTCGGTCTTCGGCCACCAGATGCGCTTCGACCTCGCGGCGGGCTTCCCCCTGCTCACCACCAAGAAGCTCCACCTGCGCTCCATCGTCTACGAGCTGCTCTGGTTCCTGCGCGGCGACACCAACGTCGCCTGGCTGCACGAGCACGGCGTGACCATCTGGGACGAGTGGGCGGACCCCCATGGCGACCTCGGACCGATCTACGGCGCCCAGTGGCGCTCCTGGCCGGCGCCGGACGGCGGCAGGATCGACCAGATCGCCCGCGTCGTGGAGCAGATCCGCACCCACCCTGACTCCAGGCGCCACGTCGTCAGCGCCTGGAACGTCGCCGAGCTCGACGCCATGGCCCTCCCCCCGTGCCATGCCCTGTTCCAGTTCTGGGTGGCCTGCGGGCGCCTCTCCTGCCAGCTCTACCAGCGGAGCGCCGACGTCTTCCTGGGCGTCCCCTTCAACATCGCCTCCTACGCCCTGCTGACCCTGATGGTGGCCCAGGTCACGGGTCTCGCGCCAGGCGACTTCGTCCACACCCTGGGCGACGCCCATCTCTACCGCAACCACCTGGAGCAGGCCCGCCTGCAGCTCAGCCGCGAGCCCCGGCCGCTCCCCACCATGACCCTCAACCCGGCGCGAACTTCCCTCTTCGATTTCGTCTACGAGGACTTCACCCTCGCCGGCTACGACCCTCACCCGGCGATCAAGGCGCCGATCGCCGTATGAGAGTCACCTTGATCGCCGCCATGGCGGCCAACCGCACGATCGGGCTCGACAGCCGTCTCCCCTGGCGCCTCCCCGCCGACCTGCGGCGCTTCAAGGCGCTCACCCTGGGCCATACCATGATCATGGGCCGCAGGACCTTCGACTCCATCGGCGGCCAGCCCCTCTACGGCCGGCCGACGATCGTGGTCACCCGCAATCCCGCCTGGTCCGCCCCCGGCGTCGAGGTGGCCCATTCGCTGGACGAAGCGCTGGCCAAGGCGCAGGGGGAGGAAGTGTTCGTGGCCGGCGGCGAGGAGATCTTCCGCCTGGCCCTCCCCCGCGCCGACCGCATCCAACTGACGCGGATCGACCGGGACTTCCCCGGCGACACCTTCTTCCCCGAGTGCGCGGAGGACGACTGGCAGGTCGTCGAGCGCGAGGACCACGGGCCCACGAAGGAGGCGCCGTTCTCCTACAGCTTCCTCGTGCTGGACCGAAAGAAGAAGGACGAATGAGCTCGCAGCGGCCGTTTCCCCGGCTACTGCTGGTGCTGCTGGCGGGCCTCGCCTGCTGCGCCCGCCGCGACTCCGCCCAAGGCCTGGAGGCCGGCAGCCGTACCAGCAAGGTGCAGGTCTACGTGATCGCCTTGAACGATCACAGCGCCAGCGGCCGGGCCGCGGGCTGCGGCGAGAGCGCCGTGCCCATGGAGGTCGACCTGCCCGCGCCCGCGCCGGCCCTGCAAGGCGCGCTCTCCGCCCTCCTCACCCTTCAAGACGGCGCCGAAACCAGGGGCCTCTACAATGCCCTCGCCCACTCCCCCCTCAAGCTCGACCGCATCGATCGCACGGGGCCGGAGGTGCGCGTCTACCTCTCAGGCTATGTCGAGCTCGGCAGCGACTGCGACGGCTCGCGCATCCTCTCCCAGCTCACCGCGACGGCCCTGCAGTTCCACGACCTCCGGCACGCCCAATTCTTCCTCGACGGCAAGCCGCTGCCAGAAGTGCTGCCCGGGAAAGGCTGACCGCTCCCGCCTCACCTCCGGCGAATCCTGCGGATTCAGCGCATGAATTTTGAAGCTGAATTTTGTCTGCGCAGGATGCGAATCGACTGGTACTCTGCACCAGTAACTATGATTACGAAACCCCGGTCACCCCTCCGGCGTCACGTACGCGGCCGTGATCCCACCGTCCACGAGGAAGGTCGCGCCGGTGGTGAAGGAGGATTCGTCGGAAGCGAGGAAGAGGGCGGCTCTGGCGATTTCTTGGGCCTCTCCGAAGCGGCCCATGGGGATGTGGACGAGGCGGCGCTGGCGCTTCTCTTCGGTGTCGAGGTATTTCATCAGCAGCTCGGTGCGCAGGGGGCCTGGGCAGAGGGCGTTGACGCGGATGTTCTCGCGGGCGTGGATCGTCGCCAGCTCGCGGGTCATGGCCAGGACTCCCCCCTTGCTGGCGGTGTAGGCGAGCTGCGGCGTGGCCGCTCCCAGGACCGCCACGAAGGAGGCGGTGTTGATGATCGAGCCTCCACCCGCCCGGCGCAGGGCCGGGATGCCATATTTGCAGCCCAGGAAGACCCCCTTGAGATTGATGCTCATCGTCAGGTCCCAGACTTCTTCCTCGGTGGCCACGGCGTCGTCGTCTTTCGGATGGGAGATGCCGGCGTTGTTGAACAGCACGTCGAGCCGGCCGAAGCTCGCCTCGGCGGCGCGGATCATCCCCTCGGCCTCGGCCGCTTTCGAAACGTCGGCATGGAAGTAGACGGCCTCGCTGCCCGCCGCTCGCAGCTCGGACGCGACCGCGTCGCCGGCCGGATCGTTCACGTCCACCACCACGACCCGCGCGCCCTCTCGCCCGAAGAGGCGCGCCGTTTCGCGGCCGATCCCCGAGCCGGCGCCGGTGATGAGGGCGACTTTGTTTTCGAGACGCATTCAGATCTCCTGTTTCACGCCCGTTCAAAATACCGCGCCCGCTCCCAGCAGGTCACCACCTCGTCGAACTTCCGCTGCTCGGTCTGCAAAAAGTGGAGGTAGTGCTCGGTGACGTCGGCGCCGAAGGCTTCGCGCGCGAGGTCGCTCTGCTCCAGCTCATCGATCGCCTCGCGCAGGGTCCCCGGGACGCGCGGCAACTCTCGGGCGGCGTAGATGTCGCCCTGGAAGACGTCCGGCGGCTCGATGTGGTTGCGGATGCCGTCGAGGCCGGCGGCGATGGCGGCGGCGTAGGCAATGTAAGGATTGGCGTCGGCGCCGGGGATGCGGCACTCGATGCGCAGCGACGATCCCTTCCCCACCACGCGGAAGCCGGCGGTGCGGTTGTCGTAGCTCCAGGCGATGGCCGTCGGCGCCCAGGAGCGCGACTGGTAGCGCTTGTAGGAAGAGATGTACGGGGCGTAGAAGGCGGCGAAGGCGCGCGCGTGCCGGATCCAGCCGCCCAGGAACCAGCGGAAAGTGTCGCTCGCCTCGACCGGCCCGGCCGGCCGGTCGCCCGGGAAAGCGTTCTTCCCGTCCTCTCCCCAGAGGCTGACATGGATGTGGGCGCTGGAGCCGGTGTGCTTCTCGTCCCACTTCGCCATGAAGGTCACCGACCTTCCCTGCGCCCAGGCGATCTCCTTGGCGGCGTGTTTATAGATCACGTTACGGTCGGCTTGGGTCAGCGCCTCGCTGAAGCGCAGGTTGATCTCCTGCTGGCCCAGGCCCGCCTCGCCCTTGCTCACCTCGACGGGGACGCCGCTCTGGTCGAGGTGCCGCCGGATGGCGCCGATCAGCTCCTCCTCCTTGGTGCCCTGGAAAATGTGATAGTCCTCGTTGTAGTCGCCCATCGGCCGCAGGCCGTGGTAACTCTTGGCCCGTGCCTCGGCGAAGCTGTCGTCGAAGGCGTAGAGCTCGATCTCCGTGCCGCCCATCACCCGGAAGCCTGCCTCCCGCGCCCGCCCGAGTTGGCGTTGCAGCATGCGGCGCGGCGAGACTTCGACCGGCTGTTCGTGGCGGTCCAGGAGGTCGCACAGCACCAGAGCGGTCTGCGGCAGCCAGGTGGCCCGGCGCAGGGTGGCGAAGTCGGGCACGCAGTGGAAGTCGCCGTAGCCGCTCTCCCAGCTCGTGTACTTGTAGCCGGGGATGACGTCCATCTCCATGTCGCAGGCGAGCAGGTAGTCGCAGGCGTGCATGCCGTGGCCGGCCACCGTGTCGAGGAAATACGAGGCGTTGATCCGCTTGCCCATCAGGCGGCCGTACATGTCGGGGAAAACGGCGAGAAGGGTTTCGATCTCGCCGCGCTCCACGAGGTCGGCCAGATCTCCCTGGGTCAGCATGCCGCGCACGGGCTTGTCGCTCATCTCAACACCTCACGGCTACGAATCGGCGATGAAGACGCTCTTCCACTCGCTGTAGTGATCGAGCGCCGAGGGACCCAGCTCGCGCCCCACGCCGCTCCTCTTGACGCCGCCGAACGGCATCTCCAAGTGGACGCTCCAGCTCGCATTGACCGAGATGACGCCCGTCTCGATGGCGCGCACGACCCGCAGCGCCCGGCCGACGTCGCGCGTCCAGAGCGAGCCGGAGAGGCCGTAGATCGTGCCGTTGGCGAGACGGATGGCCTCCTCCTCGCTGTCGAACGGCAGCAGGGAGACCACGGGACCGAAGATCTCCTCCTGAGCGATGGCCATCCCGGGGGTGACGTCGCGGAACACGGCCGGCTCATAGAAGCTGCCGCGGTCGTAGAGGTCCCCCGCGAGGGGATGGCCGCCGGTGCAGAGGGTCGCCCCCTCCGCGACGCCGCGCCGCACCCAGCCGTCGACCTTTTCCCGATGCGAAGACGAGATGAGCGAGCCGATCTCGGTCGCCGCATCCTGGGGATCGCCCACCCGCAGGGCTTGGACGCGGGCCACGAAGCGCTCGACCACCTCGTCGTAGACCGGGCGCTCGACGAGGACGCGGCTCCTGGCACAGCAGTCCTGCCCCGCGTTGCCGAAGGAGCCGGAGACCGAGGCGCCGGCCTTCTCCAGGTCGGCGTCGGCGAAGATCAGGCTGGCCGACTTGCCTCCCAACTCCAGGGAGACGCGCTTGACGTCGCCGGCCGCGGTGCGCATCACCTCGCTGCCCACCTCGGTCGAGCCGGTGAAGGAGACCTTGCGCACGTCCGGGTGCCGGGCGAGCGCCGAGCCGGCCGCTCCCCCCGGCCCCGGCACGACGTTGAGCACGCCGGGAGGCAGTCCGGCCTCGGCGGCCAGCTCGGCCAGCCGCAGGGCGGAGAGCGGCGTGGCCGACGCCGGCTTGACCACCACCGAGTTGCCGAGCGCCAGGGCGGGAGCGACCTTCCAGGTGGTGATGGCGAAGGGGAAGTTCCACGGCACGATGAGGCCGCAGACGCCGACCGGCTCGCGGAAGGTGAGGCCGGTGCCGGGCGCGGAGACCGGCACGGTCTGGCCGCCGAAGGCCGGAATCAGGCCGGCGTAATATTGAAAGCACGCGGCTCCCATCTCGACCTCGCCCCGCGCCTCCGCGATGGGCTTGCCGACGTTGCGCGATTCGAGCGCCGCCAGCTCCTCGGCGCTGGCGCGGAGGCGCTCGGCCAGCCGCAGCAGCACCCGCGCCCGCTCGGCCACGGTGGCCCGCCGCCAGTCCCCCCGCTCCCACGAGCGCCGGGCCGCGGCCACCGCGGCGCCGACGTCCTCGGGACCCGCCTGGGCGACCTGGGCGAGAACCTCCCCCGTCGCCGGGTTGAGGACCGGGGCGGACCGGCCCGAGCGGGCGGCCACGGACTGGCCGTCGATCCAGAGTCCGGCGGCGGTGGGGGTGGGGGCAGCCATGGCGAGGGGATCATAGCGCTGGGAGAGCTGGGGGAGCACGGACGAACACGGACTGACACGGACGAACAGGGACACCGGAGAGATCCCGGGGCTTCTTCGTCCTTGTGGGTCCGTGCTCGTCCGTGCTCCCTTTCCCCTCCCCGTTGTAAACTCCCCCAGCACCCTGAGATCCTATGCGCTCCCGTCCCCTTACGCGGCTCCCGTGCCTCCTCGCCGGCGCGCTCCTGTTCGCCGGGGGCGGCGCGTCCGCCGCTCCGTCCTCAGAGCGCGGTTTTCCGCTGATCCAGACCTACGAGCCCGCGCTTCAGGAGGCGGGGACCCAAAGCTTCGGGATCACCCGCGATCCTCGCGGTGTCCTCTACATCGCCAACATCAACGGCGTCCTGGTCTACGACGGCGCCTGGTGGCGTCTGATCCCGGTGGGCAAGGGCAAGACGGCGTTCCGGGTGGCGAGCGATGCGGAAGGCCGGGTGGCCGTGGGCGGCAACGACGAGATCGGCTACCTGCGGCCCGCCGCGGACGGCACGCTGGGCTACGTCTCGCTCGTGGGCCTGCTGCCCCCGGAGCAGCGACGGTTCGGACAGGTGCTGCGACTGGAGCCCGCGGCGCATGGCTTCGTCTTCACCACCGTGCGCTCGATCCTGACGTGGGACGGGACGCGGGTCGCCACCGTGGCCACCTCGTCCGGAGAGCGCCCGTACCCGGACGTCTTTCGGGTGGGCGCGGACGACTTCTGCTGGACGGCCCGGGACGGGATCTCGCGGCTGGAGGAGACGCGCCTCGTGCCGGTGCCCGGCGGCGACGCCTTCCGCGGCCGGCGGGTGGACCAGATCCTGCCGGCCAACGGCGGCCTGCTGGTGTCGGTCCGCGGCGAAGGGCTCTTCCTGTTGAAAGCTGGCACGTCGTCGCCGTTCTCGCCCCAGGGGAGCCGCTGGGCGGCGGCCAGGCGGGTGCTCGAAGGGCTGCCGCTGCCCGATGGCCGCTGGGCCCTGGGCTCGGTGCTCGGCGGCGTCCTCCTGCTGCGGCCCGACGGCGAGGTGGATCAGGTGATCGACTCCATGGTGGGGCTGCCCGACGATTTCGTCAGCGGCCTGGTCCTCGATCGCGAAGGGGCGCTCTGGATCTCCCTCAACAACGGGCTGGCCCGGGTCGAGGTGGCCTCACCGTTGTCGGTCATCGACCGCCGGTCGGGGCTGCAGGGAATCGTCTATGCCCTGGCGCGCCATCACGGGGTCCTCTGGCTCGGCACCCCGGCGGGCCTCTTCACGCTCGGCACCGGCGAACCTGCCGCCGGCGGCGGCCCGGTGCGCGCCCTTCCTGCGCCGCCGGGCATGCCGACGGCGGTCTGGAGCCTGCTGCCGGCGGGCGACGACCTGCTGGTGGGCACGGCCTTCGGCGTCTACCAGGCGCACGGCGGCAAAGCCCGGCTGATCCCCGGCACGGACCAGCACACCACTTTCGCCCTGATGCGCTCCGGCCACGATCCGGAGCGCGTGTGGATGGGGACGGACGGCGGCATCTCCGCCCTGCGCCGCGAGGGTGCGCGGTGGCGGCTGGAAGGGACCATCGCCGACGGACCGGGCGACGTGCGCACCATCGTCGAAGGCGGGGATGGCACCCTCTGGTACAGCACCAACTCGGACGGCGTGGTGGGCGTCGAGCTGCCGGCCGGCTGGCCCGGGACGGGGAAGCCGCGCCTGCGGCGGGTCCGCGGCTTGGAGGAGAATGCCGGGCTGCTCCGGATCGGCGACCGCATCCTGGCGGCGAGCGACGACAAGGTGCTGCGCCTCGACGAAGCCAAGGGCGAGCTGGTCGCGGACCCGGACCTCGCGAGCCTCGGCGGCCACGGCCAGCTCAACCGTCTCGCCGCAGGACCCGGCGGCGAGGTCTGGCTGAACACGACCCCGCCGTCGATGGCGCCGCGCGCGGGCCGCGGCTGGGCGCGGGAGCGCCGCTCGCTCGTGGAGATCGCGGCGCGCGACACGGAGATTCTCCATGTGGAGCCGGACGGCGTGGTGTGGCTGGCGACGGACAAGGGTCTCTACCGCTACGAGACGACCGCGCCCGGCCGCGAGGCGGCCCTGCCCGCGCCGCTGCTCGCCCAGGGCACGGCCGGCGGCAGGACGCTCTTCTCCGGCGTCGCCGCCGGCGCCCGGCCGCCGTCCGTGGAGCTGCCGCCCTACCTGCGGCGGCTGCGGCTGGAGTTCGCCCCCCTCTCCTTCCGCGCCGGCCTGCGCTACCAGACCCGCCTCGACCCCGTCGACGCCGACTGGAGCGGCCTGAGCCCGGAGCCCTTCACCGAGCTGACGCGCCTGCCGCCGGGCGACTACACCTTTCACGTCCGCACGCTCGGCCCCAATCACGAGATGGCGCAGGAGACGTCCTGGCCGTTCCGCGTCCGCGCCCCCTGGTATCAGGCGCCCTGGGCGTTCGTCCTCTGGATCGGGCTCGCCCTCGCCGCGCTGACCGGCTACGCGCGGCTGCGCAGCCGCGCCCTGCGCCAGCGGGCGGCGCGGCTGGAGGCGCGGGTGGCGGAGCAGACCCTGGAGCTGCGGCATACGGTCGAGGAGCTGCGCCACGCCCACTCCGGCCTGGCGGCGGCCAACGCGCGGCTGGAGGAGCTCTCCCTGCGCGACGAGCTCACCGGCATCGCCAACCGCCGCCACCTCCAGCAGGTGCTGGACGCGGAGTGGGACCGCGCCCGCCGGCTGGGGACGCCGGTCGCCTTCATCCTCCTCGACCTCGATTTCTTCAAGCTGCTGAACGACACCCGCGGGCATCGCGAGGGCGACCTCTGTCTGCAATCCGTGGCGGCCCACCTCGACAAGACCCTGGGGCGCAGCGGCGACCTGGTGGCGCGCTACGGCGGCGAGGAGCTCGCCGTCCTCCTCCCCGACACCGATCTGCCGGGAGCCCGCGAGTTGGCCGAGCGGCTCCGCGGCGGCATCGAGCGGCTGGCCATCCCCCACGCCGCCGCACCTCTGGGCCACCTCACCGCCAGCTTCGGCGTGGCCTCCATGGTCCCGGTCGCCGGCCAGCGGCCGGAGATCCTCGTCGAGGCCGCCGACCGTGCCCTCTACCGCGCCAAGACGGAGGGGAAGAACCGGGTGTCCACTCTGTGGGATGAGGGCCCGGCGGCTCAGCTCGCCGCCGCCCGGGCCGGGGCGTAGCGGTGGAAGAAGGAGACGATCTCGGCGACCGAGAGGAGGGAGCTGGCGTTGCGGAACTCGCCGTCGAGCTGCGCGGCGACCAGCGAGCCGTCCGGCTCCACGATCGCCACCGCCGGGATGCCGCTGTCGACGCTCATGCCGTACTGTTCCATGAGGTCGATGTTGCGATCCCGGTTCCCCACCGAGACCTTGACGACGACGAAGCCGGGATCGACGATGGGGGCCACGAGCCGGTGACCGAGGGCCTTCTTGAAGGCGTCGCAGTCGGGGCACCAGTCGGACCCGAAGACCACGGCCACCCGCTTTCCCTCCCCCGCCGCCCGCACCCGTGCGGTCTCGATCTCGGCCCGCGCATTGTCCTGATACGTTGAATTCTCCATGGCCTTAGGGTGCCGTCAGTCGCCGATTTCGGGACGCGGCCGACCCCACGGGGAGGACGGGCTAGAATCCCCCCATGCTGAAGCTCCACGTCGTCCCGCCCGAAGGGCTGCCGTTCGATCACCCCTTCACGGGGGACTCGCTGGTCGTCGGCCGCGCCGCCGACGCGGACCTGACGCTGGCCGATCCGTTCCTGTCGCGCCGGCATTCGCGGCTCTTCCGCGCCGGCTCGACGGTCTACGTGGAGGATCTGAGCTCGCGCAACGGCACGCTGCTCAACGGCCAGAAGGTGCTCGAGCCGTCGCCCATCGTGCCCGGGGACACGGTCAGGATCAGCGGCAGCGTCCTCACGCTCCTGGAGGAGGCCCCCCCGATGCCTCTCGTCACCCAGGTCGACGATCACCTGGAGGACGGCACGATCTTCCGCAACGCCGCCGAGCTGCTCGATCGCCAGAATTCCCCCGCAGCCGCCCAGCTCCAGGGCGAGGCCGGGCTGCGGCGCTACGCCGAGCGGCTGAAGCTGCTCAACGAGATCCACCAGGCGCTCGGCCGGTCGCTCTCCCTGGAGGGGCTGCTGGGCCTGATCCTCGAGCGCACCCTCGACCATCTGCGCCCGGACCGCGGCGCCATCCTGCTCAAGGAGGCCGACGGCGAGCTCAGGCCCGCGGCCACGCGCTCGGCGGCGGGCAACCTCGACGAGATGCGCTTCTCCCGCACCCTGGTGCGCGAGGTCGCCGAGAAGAACATGGCCGCCCTGGTGCTCGACGCCTGGACGGACGTGCGCTTCGCGGAGGCGCAGAGCATCCTCTTCTCGGGCGTGCGCAGCCTGATCGCCGCGCCGCTCCTCGGTCCGGAGGGAACGCTGGGGCTGATCGTCCTCGAATCCCGCCTGCAGGTGCGCCAGTTCGCGGAGGAGGACCTGGAGCTGCTGGTATCGCTGGCGGCGGTGGCGGCCCTCCACCTGCGCAACCTCAAGCTGGCCCTGGAAGCCGAAGAGCGACGGCGCCTGGAGGAGGAGCTGGCCCTCGCCCGGCGCATCCAGGTGGCCCTGCTGCCCAGCCAGTTGCCGCAGGTCGCGGGCTGGGAGCTGTATGGCGCGAATTTCCCGTCGCGCGTGGTGTCCGGCGACTATTACGAGGTGGTGCCGCGCGGCGACGGCCGCGAGCTGGTGCTGATGATCGCCGACGTCTCCGGCAAGGGGGTGGCGGCCGCGCTTCTCACCGCCTCGCTCCAGGCCCTCTCCGCCGGCCCGGTGGAGGACGGCCTGCCGCCGGACGAGATCTGCGTCCGCCTGTCGCGCCTCCTCTACCGCCGCACGCCGCCGGAGAAGTTCGCGACGGCGCTGCTCGCCGTGCTGGAGCCGGCCACCGGCCGGCTGCGCTACACCAACGCCGGGCACAACCCGGGGCTGATCGTCCGCGCCGGAGGCAGGCGCCCGGAGGTCGAGGAGATGGGTCCCACCGGCGTCCCCCTGGGCCTGCTGCCCGCCGCGCTCTATGGCGCCGCCGAGGCGATACTCGCGCCGGGAGACCTCCTCGTCCTCTACACCGACGGCATCGCCGAGGCCGCGAGCCCGGACGACGAGGAATACGGCCTGGAGCGCATCAAGGAGACCTGCTGCCGCCACCGCGGCGAGCCCTGCGCCCTTCTGGCCGCGGCCCTGGAGAAGGACTTGGAGACCTTCGCCCGCGGCGTGCCCTTCGCGGACGACCGAACGATCGTCGTGGCGCGGCGATCCTGAGCATTCCCTGGGCAACGAGCGGGTACGCGATCCCGACGAGCCTCGCCCCATGTCCGCGAGCCCCCTCCCCACCGCCGTCGCCGTCCTCCCCGCTGCCGGCGCCTCCCGCCGTATGGGACGGGCCAAGCTCCTCCTCCCTTTCCGCGGCGCTCCGCTCGTGGCGGCCGTGGTGGCGGCCCTGCGCGGAGGCGGAGTGGACGGGATCGTCCTGGTCACGGCGCCCGGCGACGAGGATCTGCGCACCTGGGCGCGGCAGGCGGGTGTCGCCACGGCCGTCAACCCCGAGCCCGCGCGCGGCATGCTCTCCAGCATCCAGGAAGGCGTCAACGCTCTCGGCGGCGCGGACGCCCTCGCGCGGCGCGGCGCGATCCTCCTCGTCTCCCCCGCCGACCTCCCCCGCCTGCGGGCCGAATCCGTGGCCGGGCTACTGCGCCGGATGGCCGCCGCCGGCGCGCCGCTCGCCGTGCCCGTCCACCACGGCCGGCGCGGCCACCCCCTGGCCCTCGCCCCGGCGCTGATCCCGGAGGTCTTCACCCTCGATCCCGCCGTGGGCCTGAAGCAGCTTCGCGACCGCCACGCGGCCGAGCTGCTGGAGGTCCCGGTGGACGATTCCGGCGTGGTGATGGACGTCGATACGCCGGCGGATTATGAGAGGCTGGAGCCATGAACGGGAAACCCATCGTCATCGCCCACCGCGGCGCCAGCGGCTACCGGCCCGAGCACACGCTCGAGGCCTACGAGCTGGCGATCGACATGGGCGCGGATTTCATCGAGCCCGACCTGGTGAGCACCCGGGACGGCATCCTCCTCGCCCGTCACGAGAACGAGATCTCCGAGACGACGGACGTCGGAGATCATCCCGAATTCGCCGGCCGGCGGACGACCAAGCGCATCGACGGCCGCGAGGTCACCGGCTGGTTCACCGAGGACTTCACCTTCGCCGAGATCACCGCTCTGCGCGCCCGCGAGCGCCTGCCGTTCCGTGGCCACGAGCACGACGGCCGCTTCAAGGTCCCGAGCTTCGACGAGGTGCTGGACCTCGCCGTGCGCAAGAGCCTGGAGATCGGGCGCACGATCGGCGTCTACCCCGAGACCAAGCACCCCACCTATTTCCGCTCCCTCGGCCTGCCTCTGGAGGAGATGCTGCTCACCGAGCTGGAGCAGAGAGGCTACCGTGGACGGCTGGCCCCGGTCTTCATCCAGTCCTTCGAGACGGAGAACCTGCGGGAGTTGCGGCGGTGGACGGACCTCTCCCTCATTCAGCTCCTGGACGACGCGGGGCAGCCCTGGGACCTCGCCGCGGCCGGCGATGCGCGCACCTACGCCGATCTCGCGACACCGCAGGGACTGGCCGCCATCGCCGCCTACGCCGACGGCATCGGCCCGAGCAAGAGTCTGATCGTCCCCGCCGGGCCGGACGGGCGTCTCCGGCCGGCCACCTCGCTGGTGGCGGACGCCCACCGCGCCGGTCTCGTCGTCCACCCCTGGACCTTCCGCAGCGAGGCGGCGTTCCTGGCCCCCGACTACGAGGGGCGGCCGGAGCGGGAGTACGAGCAGTTCTTCGATCTCGGCGTGGACGGCCTGTTCAGCGACTTCTCCGACCTCGCCATGCGCGCCCGCGATGCCTGGCTGGGGAAGCGCGCCTGAAGCCGGGTCGAGGAGATCTACGACACCTTTCCAGCAGTCGAGAGGAGGATGGGAATGAGCCTGCAGGTTCAGAACGACGAGAAGGAGAGAAAGTTCCACGCCGTGGTGGACGGCCACGAGGCGGTGATCAGCTACGTGAAGTCCGGCGACGCCTTCAATCTCCTGCACACCTTCGTGCCCGAGGAGCTGCGCGGCCACGGCGTCGCCGAGCAGCTCGTGCAGGCCACCCTCGACCAGATCCAGGCCCAAGGGGCGAAATTCATCCCGACCTGTCCCTTCGTCCAGGGCTTCCTCAAGCGGCACCCGGAGTACAAGGAGGGGATGGCTTAGGGCCCCCCTGGGACCGCTGGCGTCCCGCCGGCCTCTAACTCCGTTTCTTTTCTGAAAGCAAAGTTAGAAGGCCGGCGGGACGCCGGCGGTCCCAGGGGGTGTGTCTTCCAAGGGTATTGCGCAGGTCGAGAAGCTGAACGCGTAGGCCCGCACCCCCGGCTGCGCGAACCGCAGCACCAGGTGCCGGCGGCGGAAGACGGGAGAGTCCAGCAGCCGCACCATGCGCGGTCGCTCCCAGAGGGCGAAGGTGCGGCCGGCCCTCGCCACCACGTCGACGCCGCGCTCCGCGGCCGCCACGGGGGCGCCGTCGACCTCGATCTCCAGCTCGCCGGCCGGTTCCAGCGTCGGCTCCAGCACCAGGTTCACCCCCGAGGCCTCGCAGACGAGGTCCAGCTCCGCTCCCGGCTCCCGGGTCTCCAGGAATTCGGCTTCATGGCGCCAGAGGCCGCGGGCGGTGAACATCCCCGGCGGCGCCGGCCCCTCCTCCCGGTCGCGGTGGCGCACCTCCTCGCCCGGCCGGTAGCCCTCGGGAGCGAGGAGCCTGCCGCGGTGAAAGCCGAGATGGACCTCCCGCGTCGCCGGATGACAGACGGCGCCCGGCCTGTCCTCGTCCCGCACGGGCGCCAGCAGCTCCGGCATGGGGGCCGCGTCCCCGGCCTCGCGCAGCAGGCGCTGGAGCCACTCCTCCGTCTGGCCGTAGGCTCCTTCGCCGAAGTGCTCGTAGCGCAGGTAGCCCCGGGCGTCGATCAGGTATCTGGCCGGCCAGTAGTGGTTGGCGAAGCGCTGCCAGGTGCCGCGGTCCTGGTCGAGGAGCACCGGATAGGGGATGCCCTCGGCCCTCGCTGCCGCCGTCACCAGCTCCGGATCGGCGGTGAACTCGAACTCCGGCGTGTGCACCCCGACGATGACCAGCCCGCGCCCGGCGTAGCGCTCATGCCAGGCCTTGAGGTAGGGCAGCGTCCGCAGGCAGTTGACGCACGTGGACTCCCAGAAATCCACCAGCACCACCGCGCCGCGCGAGAACGCGATGGAGACCGGGGGACCCTGAACCCACCGGCCGGGGGCCAGCTCGGGGGCGTGGAGGGGGACGGTGATCGGCGGCAAGACTTTGAGGCTGTAAGGGGTTCGATCGCCGGGCCCGGAATCCGAGCCCGGCGCGCGGGTCTCAACGAATGGCGACCTTCAACGTGTAGTTGTTCCGGGTGTCGGCGGCGAGGAAGACCTTCCAGGCGACGAAGCTCGCCTTGCCGGAGGTGTTCGTCCACTGCACCACCTCCTGGTCGTTGGCGGTGTGCGAGGTGACCAGGGGACCGGCGCCGCAGCCCCCGCCGAAGAGGTCGAGGTCGATGTCGCCGTTGGCGTTCACGAACGAGACGGTGACGGTGACCGTCCTGCCTCTCGGCACTTTGACCTGGTACCAGTCGGGGTCGAGGACCTTGACGACCCGGTTCTTCAGCGTGCCGGGTACGACCACCCGCGCCTTGTCGCAGGAGTTGTTCGGCTCCGAGTCGTCGTCCCAGCCCTTGCGCAGGGGGTTCTTGACGTTCGGGTAGGTGGCGGCGAACGCGCCGTAGCAGTCGAACAGGTCGGCCGGGTCGGCTTCGCAGGCCGAGGGCCCCCCCAGGAGCTGGCCGAAGAGCTGCTGGCTGTCCACCCGGAAGATGCCCGAGCCGGACGAGCCCGGCTCCGTGACGCCGTTCGTCCAATCGATGCGGACGAAATTCTTGGCGCTCGGGCACGCGGAGCTCTCGGCTTTGTTGCCGAAGCTGATGCGCTTGAAGTCCGCCGAGGGGTGATGGATGCCGGCTGCGGCGGTGCCATCGGCGACCGGCGACGCGGTCCAGCCGGACCAGAACAGGTTGTCCGGCAGGGCGCCCTCGACCATCAGCAGCGTGTAGTCGGAGGTGCTGCTGGTGGACACCAGCGTCGCGCCCTGGGAGCGCGGCACGGTGTCGAGGGTGGGCGGCGTGCCGTTGCAGGTGCTGGTCTGGTAGAGCCAGAAATATTCGCTGCTGGCCGCTTCCGACTTGGTGCTCAGGCAATGGTGCGCCGTCAGGTAGTAGGGGGTGAAGTCGCTCGCCAGGTCGTTGATGAGCTGGCCGGTGCAGAAGCCGAGACCGCCCGAGAACACGATGCCGAGACCGGAGACCGACTTGGCCACGTTGGCCCACTCGGGGAAGCAGGTGACGTCGTTGTGGCAGTCGCCCGCCGCCTTGGTCAGCAGGCTCTTCGCCAGCCTCGCCACGGGATCGAGGTAGAGGTGCTGCAGGCTGTCGACGGCGAACGGCAGCGCGGTGGCAGCCGCGCCGGCCGGGGCCAGGTACTCGATGCGCACCCGCTCGCCCACCAGCGTGCCGGTCCAGAAGTCGGTGCGCGCGCCTTGAGCCTCCGAGCCCTGGTAGAGCTCGACGTGGCGCTCCGGGTCGAAGCCGGCGAAGCCGTTCTTCAGGGTACCGCCGGCGCCGGAGGAGTCGTTGGGGCCGTAGACGGCCAGCTCGGCGCCGGCCGGCAGATGCAAGCCCTTGAAGTGGAGGCGGATGCCGAGGGCCTCCGAGGAGACGACGTCGCCCACCCACAGCCGCGCGCCGCCCCCGACGTCATACCAGTTGCCGTCGCCGGGGGCGACGCTGACGTTGCGGGCGATGCCGAAGCGCAGGATCTTGGTCTGCCCCGTGCGCTCGTTCATCGCGTCCTCCTGGAGGACCTTGTCGCGGTCGATGGCTTCGAGGCGGACCTCCGGCACGGCGACGAGGGCGATCCCCGCCTTCTCCGACGGCGTGAGGCGGACGGGCTTCAGGGACCTGGTGACAACGCGCTGGGGCAGCGTGATCCCGAACGTCTGAGGAGCCTGGGAGTCGTCGAAGGCGGGCGCGTTCGCCCCCCAACCCGCAGCCGCGCCGGCGGCGACGCCGGCGCAGATCGCCAGCGCGAGCCGGCCGGCCTGACGCTGCCTGCGACCGAAGAATCTATCCATCCTCTACTCCTTTCAGTCAGTAGCTGAAGAGCGCCGGTCGACAGGCGAAGCTGCCGGAGCTACTCATAGAGCTTTGCGGATTTTAACACGATCCCTCGGAGAGGAACGGCGGACGGCTCCGAGCTATACTTTCCCCATCGTCATGGACAACGACATCCGCGGCGCCACGGCGCTGCTCGCGGTTTTGCTGCTCTTCCCCACCGCCGGGGCAACTGCCGAGCTCTGGCGGTCGCGGCCCGGCGACGATCCCCGCTGGGCGAGCCCCGGCTTCGACGACTCGGCCTGGCGGGCGGTGCCCCTCCCCGCCAGTTGGCGGCAGCAGGGCTACACCGGCGTCGACGGCACGGTCTGGTTCCGGCGGGTGGTGCCCCTGGACGCGGCGGCGCGGCTCGCGGCCGGCCGCGGCGAGCTCGGCCTCCGCCTCGGGCGCTCCACGGCCTCCGGCGCCTATCAGGTCTATGCCGGGGGCCGCCTCGCCGGCAGCTCCGGGGGGTGGAGCCTGGAGCTGCCCTTCCCCCGCCCCGAGGTCTTCCCCGTGCCGCGGGAGGCGGTGGGCCGGGATGGCCGTCTGGCCCTGGCGCTGCGGGTGCGGCGGGTGGCCTGGGCCGCGGACGAGGATCCGCAGGCCGCACCGGTGGACGAGGCTCTGGAGCTGGGCAGCTACCCGGCGCTCAAGGACTCCAACGAGCTCGCCTGGGACCGCACCCTGCTGGCCGACCTCCCCGGGCTCCTCCTTGCCCTCCTCTTCTTCGTCGCGGCCCCCTATCACCTGCTGCTCTACCTGCGCCGCCGCCGCGCGATCGAGCACCTCTGGTTCGGCCTCCTGGCCCTCGCCTTCGCCGCCAACACCTTCGCCAGCTCCTACTGGATCTACCAGCTCACCGGCCGGCACGACCTGGCGGTGCGCGCCAGCGACCTCACGGGCCACCTCGCCGCGCTGCTGGCGATCCAGTTCCTCTGGACCTTCTTCTCGCGGCCGATCTCCCGGCCGCTGCGCGCCTACCAGCTCTCGCACGGCGCGCTGGCCCTGTTCGTCGGCCTCTGGCCCGACGCCCGCCTGGTGGTCGCCAGCGAGGGCGTCCGCGGGCTGTGGCTGCTGCCGCTGCTGGCAGCGGCGGTGGTGCTCATCGCCCGCGAGGCCTGGCAAGGGGATGCCGACGCCCGCCTCCTCGCCCTGAGCGGCCTGGCGCTGGTCGCCGCCGAAATCGTCGAGCTGGGCGGCCAGATGCTCCACCCGCCGTGGCAGAGCCCCGTCCCGCTTCCTCCCTTCGGCTTCGCGGCGGTGCTGGCGGCGATGAGCTACTCCCTCTCCAGCCGCTTCCGGCGGGTGCACGAGGAGCTCGACCGGCTGCACGGCCACCTCGAGGAGCAGGTGCGCGAGCGCACCGCCGCCCTCCAGCAGGCCCGCGAGGGCGCCCTCGCCGCGAGCCGGGCCAAGAGCGAGTTCCTGGCCAACATGAGCCATGAGATCCGCACTCCCATGAGCGGCGTCATCGGCATGACCTCCCTGCTGCTGGACACCCCCCTCACGGCGACGCAGAAGGATTATGTGGAGACCATCCGGGCGAGCGGCGAGGCCCTCCTGGTGCTGATCAACGACATCCTCGACCTCTCCAAGATGGAGTCGGGAAAGGTCGAGATCGAGCGCGCCCCCTTCGACCTCGCGGCGGTGATCGCGGAGAGCCTGGAGATGGTCGCCCCCCTGGCCGCCCGCCAGGGGCTCGCCCTCCGCCACACGGTCGCGCCCGGGACCCCACAGGCGCTGGTGGGCGATCTCGCCCGTACCCGCCAGGTCCTCGTCAACCTCGTGGGCAACGCCGTCAAGTTCACCCCCCGGGGCGAGGTGCGGGTCTCGCTCTCCAGCCAGCCGTTGGACGGCGGCCGCTGCGAGGTCCTCTTCGCCGTCGCCGACACCGGCATCGGGATCCCCGGCGAGGAGCTCGACCGGCTGTTCGTCGATTTCCACCAGCTCGACGGCTCGCTCACCCGCAAGCACGGCGGCACGGGACTGGGCCTCGCCATCAGCCGGCGGCTGACGAAGCTCATGGGCGGCGAGATCTGGGCCGAGAGCACCCCCGGCCAGGGCTCGACCTTCTACTTCACCCTCGTCGGCGAGGCCGCCACCTGCCCGCCGCGCCGGCCGGCCGTGGCCCCCGGGCTGCCGCCGCCGCGTCCGCACCCGCCGCTGCGCATCCTGCTGGCCGAGGACCATCCGGTGAACCAGCAGGTGCTGCTCGGCCTGCTCGAGCACCTCGGCTATCGCGCCGACGTCGCCGCCAACGGGCTGGAGGTCCTGGCGGCGCTGGCGCGCCAGCCTTACGACGTGATCCTCATGGACGTCCAGATGCCCGAGATGGACGGCCTGGAGGCGACCCGCCGCATCCGCCGGCAAGCGATTGGCGGCGCCGGCGGCCGCCGGCCGCGGATCCTCGCCATGACCGCCCACGCCATGTCCGGGGACCGGGAGCGCTGCCTGGAGGTGGGGATGGACGGCTATCTCAGCAAACCGGTGCAGGTCGCCGATCTCGCGGCCGCTCTGGCGGCAGCGCCGCCGCGCGGCGCCGGGAGACCGGCCACGGACGGCGGTGGGGAGGTCCTCGCCGGCCTCGAGAGCCTCCCCCCGGACACTCTCGACCGGCAGACGCTGGACCTCCTGCGCGAGCTGTCGGCGAAGGACGATAACGTCCTCGGCACCCTGGTCCGGACCTTCGCGGCGAGCTCGACCGGCGACCTCGCGGAGCTTCGCCGGCTGGCGGCGGAGGACCGCTGGCATGAGGTGGAACGGGCCGCGCACCGGCTCAAGGGCGGCAGCGGGTGCCTCGGCGCCGTGCGGGTGGCGGCCCTGTGCACCGCCGTCGAGGAGCGGGTGCGCGCCCGGCGCACCGGGGAGGTCGGCCCGCTGGTGGCGCGGCTGGAGCAGGAGCTCGAGCGCGCCCAGTACGCGCTCGGCCAGGTGGCGCGGGAGAGCGCGGGATGATCGCTCCCCCCTACGAGTCCCCTCGCCTCGGGCGCCGGCGGCTCCTGCTCTACGCCGCCCTGGCGCTGCTCGCGGCCTGGCTCGTCTGGGAGGCCGTCACCTGGCCGCGGGTGAGCAGGCTCAGGGACCACCATCCGACGACCACGGCGTTCATCGAGCACTACCGGGGCTGGGGGATCTTCGGCCCCCGCCAGACGGTGGAGTGGAAGTGGGTGCCCTACTCCCGCATCTCGCCCCACCTCAAGCGGGCGGTGGTGGCCGGCGAGGACCTCCGCTTCTTCGGTCATCACGGCTTCGACGACGCGGAGATCAAGGCCGCCCTCCAGGACGCCTGGGACGAGAAGGAGCTCCCCCGGGGCGCCTCCACGATCACCCAGCAGCTCGCCAAGAACCTCTGGCTCTCCCCCTCCTACAACCCGTTGCGCAAGGTGAAGGAGGCGATCCTCACCCGCCAGCTCGAAAGGAACCTGAGCAAGCGGCGCATCCTGGAGCTCTACCTGAACGTGGTGGAGCTCGGCCCGGGCGTCTACGGCGCCGAGGCCGCCGCCCGCCACTACTATGGCAGGTCCGCGGCCAGCCTCACCGAGCGCCAAGCCGCCGAGCTGGCGGGGGGTCTGCCGGCGCCGAAGCTCTGGCACCCCGGCAGCCGCAGCCGCGGCTACCGGGGCCACGTGCGCACCGTCGTGCGGCGCATGGCGCGGGCGGGGTGGCTGTGGGACGAGATTTGAAACAGGGACCAGTCCCTGCTTTCCGGCATCGCGGGCTATACAATACGCCCCGTTCGCGCACTCGGGAGGAAGCACATGCGCCTGTACGCTTTCGAGGGAATCCACTACACGCCGCAGGCCGGGGACGCCGGGGAGCTGGCCGCGCCGCCTTACGACCAGGTCAACGACGCGCTGCGCGACCGCTTCCACGCCCGATCGCCTCACCAGTTCGTCCACCTCAGCAAGCCCGTGGCGCCGGAGGGGGGCGATCCCTACCGCTTCGCCGCGGCCCTCCACCATCGCTGGCTGCACGAGGGGATCATCGCCCGCGATCCGCGGCCCGCGATCTACCCCTACGTCATCGAGCTCGCAGGCGGCGGCGAGCGCCTGGGCGTCCTCGGCCTGGTGCGCTACGAGGATCCGGCGGTCATCCGCCCCCACGAAGCGACGCTCGACAAGCCCCTGGCCGACCGCGCGGCCCTGCTCGAGGCCATGCGGGTGGATCTCGAGCCCGTCCTCCTCCTCGCCGCGGACCGGGGCCGGCTCGACGCCCTGCTGCGCGAGGACCTCGCGGGCCTCCGGCCCCTGGTGCGCCACCGCGACGCCGACGGCCACGCCCACGTCCTCTACCGGATCGACGACCCCGCACGGATCGCCCGCTATCGCGAGGCCCTGGACGTCCCCGCGGCCATCGCCGACGGCCACCACCGCTACAAGGTGGGCCAGCGTTTCGCGCAGGAGCACCGGGCGGCTCCCGGCACCGCCGCCGCGGCCAAGCTCGCCGTGGTCACCAGCCTGGACTCCCCGGCCCTCACCATCGATCCCATCCACCGGGCGTTCAAGGAGCCCATCGACCTGTCGCGCCTGGCGGGCCTCGCGGCCACGGCGCAGCCCTTCCACGGCCAGAGCGGCCACGACTTCGCCGCCGCCGTGGCCGCGGCGCCGCAGCCGGCCCTCGGCGTCTGGGTGCTGGGACGCGAGCCGGAGGTCTGGCACTTCGCACAGCCCGGGCTCGCGGTGGAGGTCTTCCAGGACGCGATCCTCCCCGCCCTCGGCCTCCCGGCGGAGGCGGCCACCGACGGCACGGTGGTCTACCGCTCCCACGCCGGCGAGCTCTGGAGCCAGGTGGCCGCCGGCGACCTGGGCACCGGCATCTGGCTCCCCCCCATGCAGCCCGCCGCCTTCGCCGCCGCCATCGCCGGCGGCAAGATGCTGCCCGCCAAGTCGACGCGGTTCCTGCCCAAGGTGATGTCCGGCCTGGTCTGGGCGGACCACGAATCGAAGCTGCTGTAGGCGCCAAAAAACCCCGCCGGAGGTCCGGCGGGGCGGGGGTGAGGCTCGATCGGCGCGGGGAGACCCGCGCCGCCGAGGGCGAGGTCTAGAAGGTCAGCCGGCGGGCGGAGATGCCCGGCCGCGAGTTGCTGTCGGTGTAGCCTTCCCAGGGGATCAGGACGGTCGAGCCGAAGGCCGCGAGCGCGGTGCGGAACTGCGAGCCGATCGGCCGGCTGTTGATCGCCGTCTCGTCGCCCACGGCGTTGCCGAGCTTGTCGATCTCGACGCCGAAGAGGCCGACCGGGAACGGCTCCTTCCAGTCGGTCCAGGTGACCAGGAAGTTGCCGTTCGCCACCTGCGCCACCGAGGGCGAGATCTGGAGCGGGCCCACGCCCTGGCTGATGCGGAGCTGCGGGCCGACGAAGGAGCCGGCGCCGCCCAGGAACTGGCCGTAGACGTGGGCGTTCTTGATCGAGCCCGCCTGCCCCTGCCAGACCACCAGCCAGCCGCCGCTCTTGACCGCCGTCACCGCCGGGCGCCGCTGCAGGCCCTCGACGGTGGTGTTGACGAGGAATTCGCTCCCCAAAGGCGTCGCCGTGCGGTCGAACAGCCGGGCGTAGACGCCCTGCGAGCTGCCGTCGGCCGCCTCCCAGGAGACGAGGAAGTTGCCGGCCGCATCGGCGGCGATCACCGCGTTGCCCGCCGCTCCCGGACGGGTGCTGATCTTCAGCTCCGGACCCACGGCCTTGTTCTTGTCCACCCGGAAGGCGCGGCCGAAGATGCCGTCCTCGGTCTGCCAGACCACGAAGGGATCGAGCCCGGCGTTGCGCACCAGCACCTTGGGCTGGCTCTGGTAGCCCGCGACCGCGGCGTTGAGGCGGGCCGGCAGGCCCTGCGCCACGCCCGACGCGCTGAACCGCTGCACGACCACGTTGCGGTCGATCACCTGGCGGCTCTCGAAGAGGATGTCGGAGCTGACGTTGTCCCTCTCCTCCGTCCAGGCGACGAGGAGGTCGCCGCCGGCCAGGAAGGCCACGGAGGCGTCCTTGCGGATGACCTCGACGCCGTGCGCCGGCAGGCCCGAGAGCGTCTGGTTGGCCACCAGCGCCAGCTCATCGGTCAACGGGTTGCCGTTGCGGTCGTAGAACCGGCCCCGCAAGCCGTTGCGCTCGTCCTCCCAGACCACCACCGCGGTGCCGCCGGCGCTGAAGGCGGCCGCGGGATTGCGCAGCGTCGTACCGGTGTTGCCATTGACCCGGAACTCGGCGCCTGCGAATTGCGGCTGGCCCATCGTCGGGACAGCCGTCACAGTCAGCAGGACGAGAACCACCAGCCACAACCAAGGCTTTGATCTCATAACCTTCTCCTCCGCAAGTTGATGACGGTAACGTACAGCCGGAAACAGGACCATCCTATGCCAAGGCAACATATAACGCAAGAGTCCCGTTCGGCTCCACCGCGCGCCCGTCCGGATTCCCTGTTCCTCATTGTAGCGCTCCTCGGCCTCCTGCGCCTCGCCCTGCTCGCTCCGGGGCTGATCCCGGCGGACCTGAACCTCACCTATCCCTTCGTGGGCGGCGACTCGCACGACTGGATCGCCAACGGCCTGCGCCTGGCCGGCGAGGACGTCCGCTACTCCGGCCGCCCGCCGCTGCTGCCCCTGGTCATCGCCCTCCTCTACCGCCTGTCGGCGCTCTCCTGGCTGCCGCTGCTGCTCCAGGGGCTGTTCCTGGCCACGGTCCTCGTCTTCCACCGGCGCGCGGCGCTCCTCTTCCCTCGGCGCGCAGCCGGCGTCGCCGCCCTGGCGCTGCTTGTCAACTACTCCCTCGGCGACTTTTCGCTGCAGGTGATGGCCGACGTGCCCGCCTCGTGCCTGCTGTTCCTCGCCGCCGTCTGCTTCCTCCGCGCCGGCGAGGTGGAGGGCGAGCGCTCCCGGCGCTGGGACCTCGCGAGCGGCCTGCTCGCCGGGCTGGCCGCCCTCACCCAATCGGCCGGGGCGCTGTGGGCTCCCGTGGCCGCGGCGACGGCGCTCGTCCACCGGCGGCGCGACCGGCGCTCGCCCTGGCTGTGGCTGGCAGCGATGGCGCCCCTGGCCTTTCCGGCCCTTTGGATGGCGCTGCAGCCGGCGGCCCTCGCCGGCCCGGGCGGACACGCCGCCGATCAGTGGCACTTCGTGGCCCTCCACGCGGGCTCGGTGCCGTTCTACCTGCTGGCCCTGGCCTCGCTGCTGGGGGTCCCGGGAGCCCTGCTGCTCACGGCCGGCGCCGGGTGGCTCGCGGCAGGCGGGCGGCGCGCCGTCCGCGAGCCGGCGCTCTTCCTCTGCCTCGGTCTGGCCGCGGCCCTGATCCTCTTCTTCGTCTTCCTCTACGGCTTCGAGGCCAAGCGGTTCCTGGTCTATGGCGTCTGGGCCGCGGGGCTCCTCCTGGCCGCGGCCCTGGCCCGCCTGCGGCGGCGGACCGTCTTCTGGGCCGTCGCGGGCCTGCTGCTGGCCGTCTCGGCCCTGCCCCTCCCCACCGCGGCCGACGATGCCAGGGCCGCGGGGCTCTGGCCCGCCCCGCCCGTCGTGCTCGCGATCCCGGGCGCCGGGCTCGATCCACGAGCGGCGCGGCCCGTCCGCGAGCCCTGGGCGAGCTGGCTGCGCCTCAGCGCCCCGTTTCGCGCCTGGGAGGCCCGGTCGCGGGAGAGCGCCTTCGTCCGTCCCGATCCCGCCGCGCTCGCGGCCGACCGCTCGGCGCTCTTCCTCTACGGCGACGAGATGGACGGCGGCGGGCGCTTCCGCACCATCACCCGTTTGAGCTGCGCGCTGCACAAGCGGGTCAAGTTCGTCTCGGCCGCCACCTTCGATCCCTACTGGCGGTGGATCGGCGTCTCCCCTCTCGGCCCGTGCGCCGACTACGCGCTCTACCGCGCCCGCCTGCCCGGCGGCGCCGAGACCTGGCTCCTCGCCGTCCCCCTGGACAGCCCGCTGCGCTCCCGGCTGGACGCGCTGCCGGCGCTGCCGGGTTGGACCCCCGACGAAGGCCCCCGGCTCGCCCGGGGCCGCGAGACGGCGGCGGCCATCCAGCGCTTCGTGGCCGGCAACGACGGCTTCGTCGCGCTGGTGCCCGTGCGCCGGCCGCTGCCCGCCCAGCTCTACCTGCCGTTCCTGCTGGAGACGACGGAGCTCTACGTGGCCGAGCCGGGCCGCGGCGGCGCGACGCTGCGCGCGCTGGCCGCCGCTCCGCGCTTCGCCGAGCAACGGTTCGGGCCGGCCCTGGTGCGGCGGACCGAGTACCTGGGAAGGCGGACGGCGCTGATCTCTTTCCGCCCCGTCGACGGCCCGCTCAGAGGCACAGCAGCGCCACCCCCGCCACCGCCACCAGGGCCCCCGCGACCCCGCCGATCCCCACCCGCTCCCGGCGCAGCAGGACGACCAGGGGGATGAGGAGGACCGGGGTGAGCGCCATGAGGCTGGCGGCCACTCCCGAAACGGTGCGGTGGACGGCGTAGAGCGAGAGGGAGACGCCGAGGCAGGGGCCGAAGAAGGCCCCCACGGCGGCGAAGGAGAGGGCCCGGCCGTCGCGCAGCGCCGGCCCCACCCGCGGCCACCAGTGGAAGACGAGGAAGAGAAGCGCGTAGCCGGCGATCCCCGCCACCACCCGCACCTGGGTGGCGGCCACGGCGTCGTAATCGCCCATGCCCAGCTTGCTCAGCACCAGCCCGCCGGCCTGACCCAGGGCGCCGCAGAAGCCGAAGAAGACCCCCGCGGGCAAGGCGTGGCGGGCCGCGACGCCCGGCGCCGCTTCACCCGGCGCCGCCGGGCGCCTGCGCTCCAGGACGGCCCAGCCGATGCCGGTGACGGTGAGGACCATGCCCGCCAGCTCGCGCAGCCCGAGGGTCTCGTCCAGCAGCAGCCAGCCGATGAGGGCGGTCAGCGGCGGCGCCAGCGACATCATCAGCATCGACAGCCGCGGGCCGATGGCCAGGAAGGCCCGGAACAGGCAGAAGTCGCCGAAGACGAAGCCCACGAGCCCCGAGACGGCGAGCCAGGCCCAGGCCCGGGGCGAGGCGTCCACGGGCAGCGGCAGCCCGCGCAGCGCCCAGGCCAGCAGGGAGAGGAAGACGAAGGCGAGGACCAGCCGGACGAGGTTGAGGGTGAGCGGTCCCAGCCGCCGCGCGGCGACGTCGAACGCCAGGGCGGAGAACGACCAGCAGGTCGCGGCGCCGAGGGCCGCCAGTTGGCCGGCGTGGACGGGGCTCACAGGGTCTCGACGAAGCGCAGCACCGCCGCCACGGCCGCGGCGAGGTTCTGGGCCTCCGTCCGTCCCGACGAGACCCGGGGCTTGAAGGAGTGGTCGCCGTCCTCGAGCCATTCGAGGCGGATGGCCGGCGACAGGCCGTAGCCGGCGACCTCCTCCCGCGAGCCCAGGGCGTCGCGGGTGCCCTGCACGAAGAGCGCGGGGGTGCGCAGGTCCTGCAGGTGCTTGGTGCGCAGGCGGTCCGGCTGGCCCGGCGGGTGGAACGGATAGCCCAGGCAGACCAGGCCGCGCACGCCGGCCTCGTCGGCCACCAGGCTGGCCATGCGGCCGCCCAGCGACTTGCCGCCGATCACCAGCCGCTCGCCGCCGCCGAGAGCGGCGATGGCCTCCAGCCACGCCGCGCGCAGCACCGGCTCGCGGTCCGGCGGCCGCCGCTCGCCGCTCTCCCGCCGCCGGCGCATGTAGGGAAGCTCGAAGCGCACCACCCGCAGCCCGCCCTCCGCCAGCCCGGCGGCGACGACCTCCATGAACGGCGAATCCATGGGCGCTCCGGCGCCATGGGCGAGGACGATCGTGGGGCCCTTCGGCCCGTCGAGGAGGAAGTGCGGTTTGGACATGGCCCGGGATTCTATGCGAGGACGTTGACACGCCGCGAACCCGCGGTTTAGCCTCTAATCCCTTGATCCCGAGCCCGCGGCAGTTGGAGGAGATCGCACAGCTTCGTGAGGGGAGCCTCCCCGAGGTGCCCTTCGCGCCGCTGCTGCTCGCCCTCGCCCAGCAGCGCCGCACCCTGGTGCTGGAGGTGCGCCGGCGGCAGGTGTGGAAACGCATCCTGCTGGAGGACGGCGTGCCGGTGGACTGCCGGTCCAACCTGGCGCACGAGACCCTGGGCCGCTACATGGTGCTGGAGGGCCGGCTCTCGGAGGAGGAGTTCACCGCCTCCCTGTCGAGGTCCGCGGCCCGCGGCGTCCCCATGGGCGAGGTGCTGCTGGAGCACGGGCTGGTCTCGGCCGTGGACCTGTTCCGCATCCTGCAGCAGAACCTGGCCAAGAAGCTCCTCGACCTCTTCACCTGGAACGAGGGGGAGTTCCGCTGGCTCGAGGAGCCGCCGGGCTCCGGGTCGTCGCTCAAGGTGAAGGTGCCGCAGCTCATCCTCACCGGCGTCACCAAGCTCTCCCCCCAGGAGGAGGTGGACATGTCGGTGGGGCCGCTGGTCGGCAAGCGGCTGGTGCTCAATCCCCGCCCCCCCTTCCCGCTGGAGGACCTCCGTCTCCATCCGCGGCAGGCCCAGCTCGCCGAGGCCCTGCGGCCGGGGCGGCGGATGGGCGAGCTGGCCGAGGCGACCGGACTGCCGGTGGACGAGATCACCCGTCTCCTCTATGCCCTCTGCATCCTCGGCGCCGTGGTCGCGGCGGACACCGTGCCGAAGGAGCTCCTCGGCACTGCCCCGCCGCTGCGCCGCGCGGCGCCGGCCACGGGGGCGATCCCGCTGCCGGCTGCGGCAGCAGATCGGACCGATCGGACGGAGCGGACCGATCGGACGGAGCGGACCGATCGGACGGATAAAATAGCCCCCCCGGTCGTGCCCACCCAGGACCTGGAGCGGCGGCGCAACGAGATCATGCAGGCCTATCTCTCCTATCGCCGGCAGGACGCCTTCGACCTCCTGGGCGTGCCGGAGGAGGCGGGCGCCGAAGCGATCGACGAGCGGTTCCTCGCCTTCTGCCGCCGCTTCGCGCCCTGGACCCTCGACCATCCGGAGCTGGCGGCCATGGCGGAGCGGGCGCGCGACCTCTTCCTGGCCGGCGCCCGGGCCTACGGCGAGCTCGCCGACCGCGAGCAGCGCAGCACCCTCCTCTTCCGCCGCAAGACCCTGCGCGACGAGCGGGCGAAGAAGCCGGCGGCGAGCTTCGCCATCAAGACCGACCTGCTGGACTCCGAGGCCCAGTACAAGAAGGGTAAGGCGCTGCTGGAGGCCGGCAAGCCCCGCGACGCCCTGGTGCTCCTGGAGTTCGCCGCCGACTGCGATCCGCAGAACGGCGTCTACGCGGCCGAGACGGCCTGGTGCCGCTTCCTGGTCTCCAGCGCCCACTCCGGTCGCTCGCTGCGCGAGTTGGCCGAGGCCCTGCGGCGCGACCCCAACTGTGGCCTCGCCGCCTTCTACGCCGGCGAGATCCACCGCCAGCTCGGGCAGGTCGAAGAGGCCGAGCCCCACCTGCGGCGGGCCCTCAGGCTGATGAGCCCCGACCGCCGCCCCATCGACGCCCTGAAGGCCCTCGCCGGCGAGCGCAAGCGCTGACTTGTCCCGTCTCGGCGGCAGCCCGGCACCCTCTGGAGCAGAGGGTGCCGCTGTGCTAGCATCGGCGACCCGAAGAGAACTTTTGGCTTTGGCCTGTGCCAACGAGGAGGGGACGTGAAACAAGGTGAAGTCCTGATGAAAGAGAGGGAGCGCAAGAAGATCTCCGCCGAAGAGATGGCCGAGAAGCTTGGCGTAACCCCCGAGAGATATCGCGACATCGAGGCCGGAAACTCGCCGGCCGAGCGCTGGGGACCGGCGATCCGCGACCTGGCGGTGACGCTCAACGTGCCGACCAGCCGCATGTTCGCGCCCTCGGGCAAGTCGGCCGACACCCGTCCGGGGCAGGCCGCGGAGCTGATCCGCAAGCACCGCGAGACCCGCCAGCTCTCGCCCGAGCAGGTGGCCGAGAAGCTCGGGATCACTGCCGAGGACTACAACGCCATCGAGTCCGGCAGCTCGGAGATCGAAGAGTACGGACCGCTGTTCCTGCGCTTCGCCGAGGTGATCGAGCAGCCGGTGTTCAACCTGTTCCACCCCTTCGGCCTGCCGTTCGAGAAGCTCACCCTCGACGACTACAGGTAGGGACGCCTCCTCACCGCGAACCCCCTCTCCTTCAGGAGAGGGGGTGGGGTGAGGTGTGGTAGAAAGCAGAGCATCTCAAGGGGAGATCTGCGCCTATGAAATCTTCGTTCCGCCGTTTCCTGAGCCCGCTCGTCTTCGCCCTGGCCGTGGTCCTGGCCGCGATCCTGGCCGCCGGCGCGCACGCCGCGCCGGCCGGGAAACCACCCCAGAAGCCGAAGGACGCCGCCGCGCCGGCCGTCGAGCCGGCGCTGTTCAAGTCCCTGAAATGGCGCGAGGTCGGCCCCTACCGCGGCGGCCGCGCGGCGGCCGTCACCGGCCTGCCCGGCGACCGCAACACCTACTACTTCGGGGCCACCGGCGGCGGCGTATGGAAGACGAGGGACGGCGGGCGCACCTGGCAGAGCGTCTCCGACGGCTTCTACGGCGGCTCGATCGGCGCTGTCGCCGTGTCCGAGTGGGACCCCAACGTCGTCTACGTGGGCGGCGGCGAGGTGACGGTGCGCGGCAACGTCTCCCATGGCGACGGCGTCTGGAAGTCCACCGACGCGGGCAAGACCTGGAAGCTCTCCGGGCTCGCCGATTCGCGGCACATCCCCCGCATCCGCATCCATCCCAAGAACCCCGACCTCGTCTACGCCGCCGTCCTCGGCCACCTCTTTGGACCCAACGAGATGCGCGGCGTCTACCGCTCGAAGGACGGCGGCGCCCACTGGGAGCGCGTCCTCTACGTCAACGACAAGGTGGGAGCGGTCGACCTGGCCCTGGACCCGGTCAATCCGCGGGTGCTCTACGCCGCGATGTGGAACGTGCGGCGCACCCCCTACAGCCTGGAGAGCGGCGGCCCCGGCTCCGGCCTCTGGAAGTCCACCGATGGCGGCGACACCTGGACGGAGCTGACCTTCAATCCCGGCCTGCCCAAGGGGACGCTGGGGATCATCGGCATCACCGTCTCCCCCTCCAATCCGGAGAACCTCTACGCCATCGTCGAGGCCCAGGAGGGCGGCGTCTTCCGCTCCCGGGACGGCGGCAAGACCTGGAAGAAGACCAACGAGGACCGCGACCTGCGCCAGCGCGCCTGGTACTACAGCCGCATCTTCGCCGATCCACGGGACGAGGAGGTGGTCTACGTCCCCAACGTCCAGTTCCACCGCTCCAAGGACGGCGGCCGGACCTTCACCACCCTGCGTACGCCCCACGGCGACAACCACGACCTGTGGATCGATCCCAACGATCCGCAGCGGATGATCGAATCCAACGACGGCGGCGTCAACGTCTCGACCGACGGCGGCGCCACCTGGACGCCGCAGAGCAACCAGCCCACGGCCCAGTTCTACCGCGTCTCGACCGACACCCACGTCCCCTACCGCATCCTCGGAGCGCAGCAGGACAACTCGGCGGTGCGCATCCTCTCCCGCGGCAACGGCGGCGGCATCGGACCCGCCGACTGGAGCTCCACGGCCGGCGGCGAGAGCGGCTACATCGTGGCCGATCCCAAGGATTCCGACGTGGTCTACGGCGGCTCCTACGGCGGCCTGCTCGTGCGCATCAACCATTCCACCGAGGAGCTGCGGGACGTCAATCCCTGGCCGGACAATCCCATGGGAGCCGCGGCCGGCGACATCAAGTACCGCTTCCAGTGGAACTTCCCCATCCTCTTCTCGCCCAACGACCCGAGCACCCTCTACACCGCGGCCCAGGTGCTGTTCAAGAGCAACGACGGCGGGCAGAGCTGGCAGGCGATCTCGGGCGACCTGACGCGCAACGACAAGTCCCGCCTCGGCTCCTCCGGCGGCCCGATCACCAAGGACAACACCAGCGTCGAATACTACGGCACCCTCTTCACCGTCGCCGAGTCCCCCCTGGAGCCGGGGACGATCTGGGCCGGCTCCGACGACGGCCTCATCCACGTCACCCGCGACGGCGGCAAGACCTGGAAAGACGTCACGCCCAAGGGGATGCCGGAATGGATCCAGGTCAACGCCATCGACGCCAGCCCGCACGACAAGGGCGGCGCCTACGTGGCGGCGACGATGTACAAGTCCGACGACTTCCGGCCCTACCTCTACAAGACCAGCGACTACGGGGCCACCTGGACGCGCATCGATTCCGGGATCGACCCCGCCCACTTCACCCGCGTGGTGCGCGCCGATCCGGCCCGCCGCGGCCTGCTCTACGCCGGCACCGAGCGTGGAGCGTACGTCTCCTTCGACGACGGCGCCCGCTGGCAGCCGCTGCAGCTCAACCTGCCGGTGGTGCCCGTCACCGACCTCACCGTCAAGGACGGCGATCTCGTGGCCGCCACGCAGGGCCGCGGCTTCTGGGTGCTCGATGACCTGCTGCCGTTGCGCGAGCTGGCCGGCCACGCCACTGGCCTCGGGGACGCCAAAGCCTACCTCTTCCCGATCGCTCCCGCCGGCCGCCTGGCGTTGGCCTTTGGCGGCCGGCCCGGCCCGGGACAAGGGACCAACCCGCCGGCCGGCGCGGTCATCGACTACTACCTCAAGGAGGCGCCGTCCGAAGCCCGGGCCAAACAGGTGAAGCTCGAGATCCTCACCGCCGACGGCAAAGTGATCCGGACCTTCCAGGGTAAGCCGGCCGAGGAGGGCAAGGACGGCAAGGACAAGGGCAAGGAGAAAAAGGACCAGCCGGCGAAGGCCCAGGAGAAGACGCCGCCCCCCACCGCCAAGGCTGCGGAGACTGAAGCGGCGAACCAGGACAAGGGCAGGGAGGCCGAGAAAGAGGAGAAGGACGAGGCCGGCCCCGGCGAGGAGGAGCAGCCGAAGGTCCCCACCGAGGCCGGGCACAACCGCTTCGTGTGGGACCTGCGGTGGCCGGCGGCGGCCAAGTTCCCCGGCATGGTCCTGTGGAGCGGCGATCCGGTGCAGCCCATGGCCCTGCCCGGCCGCTACCAGGTCCGCCTCACCGCCGCCGGCGAGACGCTCACCCAGCCGTTCGAGATCCGCAAGGACCCCCGCTCCTCCTCCACCGAGGCCGACCTGGAGGCCCAATCCCGGTTCCTCCAGGAGGTCCGCGACAAGCTGACCGAGACGCACGACGCCATCCGCCGCATCCGCGACGTGCGGGCCCAGCTCAAGGAGGTCGAGAAGCGCCTGGCCAGGGACGAGGCCCAGAAGCCGGTGGTGGCCGCGGCCAAGGACCTCGACAAGAAGATGACCGAGGTCGAGGAGGCGCTCTATCAGACGAAGAACCGCAGCTCCGAGGACCCCCTCAACTTCCCCATCAAGCTCGACGACAAGCTCAACTCCGTGGCCGACTCCGCCTCCCTCGGCGACTACCGGCCCACCGCCCAGGCCGTGGCGGTGAAGGACCAGGTCACCGCCGCCATCGACGCCCAGCTCGCCAGGCTGCGCCAGATCTGGGACACCGACCTCGTCCGCTTCAACGCTCTGGCGAAAGAAAAAAGCGTTCCGGCGGTGATCCTCCCCCCAGCTCGGCTAAAATAGACCTGTGGGTGGACCGGCGCCGTGCCGGTCCGCCCTCTTCCGGACGACTTTTAACCTCGAGCGACCCCAAGCACACCCAAAATGACTGTAATCACCGGATCCATCCCCACGTATTCGTTGAGCGGCTGGGACCTTTCCGAGCTGCTGCCGGAGCCCAGCGAGGCCATCTTCGCGGCCCGGCTCGCCGACCTCGATGCCGCCGTCACCGCTTTCGAGAGCCGGCGCGAGAGGCTCCATCCCCAAATGGATCCGCAGGAATTCCTCGCCATCCTGCGCCAGTACGAGGACCTGGTCAACCGCATCCAGGTGATCTCCGGCTACGCCTCCCTCTGGTTCTACTCCGACACCAGCAGCCAGGAGGCGCTGACCTTCCGCAACCGGGTGCGGCAGGCGAGCACGGCGGCGGCCAACGGCAGCCTGTTCTTCAGCCTGTGGTGGCGCGGCCTGTCTGACGACGAGGCCTGGCGCCTGCTGCCCAGCGAGTCCGAGCACGGCGACTACCGTCACTACCTGCAGGACCTACGGCGCTTCAAGCCCTTCACCCTCGACGAGAAGTCCGAGCAGATCATCAACACCAAGGACGAGAACGGCATCGGCGCCGTCCTCACCCTCTACTCCATGCTCACCAACCGCCTGGAGTTCACCCTGCAGGTCGACGGCGAATCCCGGCGTCTCACCCGCGACGAGCTGATGAGCTACGCCTTCTCTCCCCGGCCGGACCTGCGGGCCGCGGCCTACCAGGAGCTCTACCGGGTCTACGCCGGGGAGGCCAACGTCCTGGGCCAGATCTACGTCAACCGGGTGCGCGACTGGTACGACGAGCAGGTGCAAGTGCGCGGCTATACGTCTCCCATCGCCGTCCGCAACCTCGACAACGACATCCCCGACCGCGCCGTCGAGGTGCTGCTGGAGGTGGCACGGGAGAACGCCCCCCTCTTCCAGCGCTACTTCCGCCTCAAGGCCGGGTGGCTGGGGCTCGACCGCCTCCGCCGCTACGACGTCTACGCCCCCCTCGCCACCTCGGACCGCAAGATCGAGTATCCGGACGCCGTCCGCTCGGTGCTGGAGACCTTCGAGGACTTCCACCCCGACTTCGCCACCCATGCCGAGAAGCTCTTCGCCGAGAACCACCTCGACAGCGAGATCCGCCGCGGCAAGCGAGGCGGCGCCTTCTGCTTCACCGTGCTGCCGCGGTACACGCCCTGGGTGCTGGTCAACTTCGCCGGCCGGGTGCGCGACGTGGCCACCCTGGCGCACGAGCTGGGACATGCCATTCACAGCATGCTGGCGAGCGGCCACTCGAGCCTCACCCAGCACGCCTCCCTCCCACTCGCCGAGACCGCCTCGGTGTTCGGCGAGATGCTGATGACCGACCGCCTGCTGCGCGAGGAGAAGGACCCGCTGGCCCGCCGCGAGCTGCTGGCGGCGGCGGTGGACGACGTCTACGCCACCGTGCTGCGCCAGGCCTACTTCGTGCTGTTCGAGAACGAGGCCCACGCCGCCATCCGCGCCGGCCGTTCCACCGAGGAGCTGTCGGACCTCTACATGGAGAAGCTGCGCGAGCAGTTCGGCGACAGCGTCGAGGTGGCGCCGGAGTTCCGCTACGAGTGGCTCTCCATCCCCCACATCTACCAGACGCCCTTCTATTGCTACGCCTACAGCTTCGGCCAGCTCCTGGTGCTCGCCCTCTACCGCCGGTTCCAGGAGGAAGGAGAGGCCTTCAAGCCGGGCTATCTCCGCCTCCTCTCCTATGGCGGCTCGGCGCGGCCGGAGCACATCCTGGCCGAAGTCGGCATCGACGTCACCGACCGCTCCTTCTGGCAGGGCGGCTTCGACCTCGTCCGCGAGCGCATCGACGAGCTCGAAGGGATGGAGCTGTAGCGGCCCCGGCTGGCGCGACAGCGGCCCCGAGTCGCGAGAGGGCCGGCCCACGAATCGAGACGCCGACCCCGCGGAGCTGATCCTCCGATCTACTCCTTCACAGCCAACTCGGAGCGCTCGACTCCTGGGATGCTTCGAGCCTGCTCCAGGGCGGAGCGGTCGAGCCTGAAGGTCGGGCTGGCCCCGGGATGGCTCCTGAACCAGAGGAAGCGATGCCCCACTGCCAACTGGGACAATTGTCTGCGGGTCGTTCCTTCAGGGAAGCGAAGAAGAAGCCGCTGAACCTGTCCTGTGGTGGGATCCAGCAGATCCAGGGCGCCCTGTTCGGAGGTGATTCCATCCGCGAGCAGCAAGATGAGACGGTGTGAAAATGGATCCCACGCCATGTCCCCAATCACCGTCTGGTAGCCGAAAAACGTGCTCTTACCCTGGGTGGTGGGCTCCCTCCGGTCGGTCGCTCGCTGCATCGCGTCGGCGCCCCTGCCGGCGATCTTCTGACGAGCTTCAGAGAGGAATCTCTCCTGCTCCTGCTTGTCGGCGGTCAGCCCCAGCCCCTCTTCGAGCTTCAGCCGCGGATCGACGAAGCTGCTGTGCAATTTGAGGCGGCTGTCGAGCTCATAGACCTTGTAGTTGGCAATCTCGGCGGCGAAGAGCCGGTTCGGGCTGGCGGCCAGCCGAAGGGCGCGGGCGGCAGCCTGATTCGGCGTACGGTGCGCGTCCGCGGGAAGGCCTTGGCGCTCGATCTCCAGCTTGTCGTTGACGACGACGAACTGTGGCGCCGGGCCGCCGAACTTCTCCTTGTCTGCCTGCTCGATCTCGGGGAATGGAAGCCGGATCAGGCTGACGGCCCAAGATCCATCCGGCAGCGCCGCCACAGCGGACGCGTGGTGGAGGTAAGGAGCCTCTGCGACGAGCTCTCCCGTGTTGAGCTTGAACAGTGTGACTCCGAGGGGGCTCGCGCACGCGACCAGTTCGCCGTTGACGGCCAGGCGGAATGCGGAAGGCGAGAACCGGTCTCCATCTCGTCCCCGAAGACGTATTGGCTTGGCCCACGACTGCCCGGTCTCCAGGTACGGCTTCAGCTCACCGGAGCCGCTGTCGAAGAGCAAGACCTCTCTTCCCTTGGCAGCCGTGACGAGGAAGAGAGACCATGGGCTCTCGGCCTTTCCCAGATCGCCCGGTGCGCGCTCCAAAGTCACCGCGATCAGCCGAGGCGAAGCCGCCGGAGGTTTCGGCTGTTGGCTAGGGGCGCCTCGACCTGTGCTCAGCCCAAGGCCGGCCAGGAGAGCTGCTGCGACCACTGCTTTTCGCATCACCCAAACTTCCTATGAACACCCCGGTGCGTTTGGCATTCGGAGAAAGCCACGATAGGCACCTGTATTGTCATCGTAGATATCGACATAGAGCGTAGTTCCGTAGCACCTAGACACAACGTAGGCCGGGGAAGGTCGAACCCAAAGCCCAAGGCCAGCAACGGTAAGAACGGCGACCAAGGTCCAGCGATACTTGAGAACACGCATAGTCTCCCCCTCCTCGAATTTGCGCAATTCTAACGAGGCTTTGCCTCAGACCGACGAGATGTAAGGCCCAATGGAGGCTACCCTCCGGGTCTTCAGAGAGGCTCCGGTTGAGCGTAGGATCGAGATCCGAAGAGCCCGGTCCGTAGTTTGAGCCGGCAAGCGGCAG
>DATARR010000008.1:0-23434 GCA_036264085.1 Thermoanaerobaculia bacterium
TGCCGCTTGCCGGCTCAAACTACGGACCGGGCTCTTCGGATCTCGATCCTACGCTCAACCGGAGCCTCTCTGAAGACCCGGAGGGTAGCCTCCATTGGGCCTTACATCTCGTCGGTCTGAGGCAAAGCCTCGTTAGAAGTATGCCGCCCTACGGGCTCGGGGTAAGTCAGGCCACGGACTTCGCCTTCCGGAATAGCTTGTAGAAATTCTCCCCTGTCCGCTGGCAGGTTTCCTTGAAGGTCTCGCCAGTCTCCTGCGCCAAGCGAGCGGCGATCTCGACGACGTAGGCGGGACGATTCGGCTTGCCGCGGTAGGGCACCGGCGCGAGGTAGGGCGTATCGGTTTCCACGAGAGCGCGGTCCGGCGGCAGGAGGGGAATCACCTCGCGGACGTTGTCGGCTTTGGGAAAGGTGATCATTCCGGAGAGGCCCAGGTAGAAGCCGCGCTCGATCAGCTCCCGGCCCATGGCGAGGCCGCCGGCGAAGGAGTGGAAGTCGGCCTGGAGATCGTGGAAGGCGTCGTCCCGGACATTGGCCAGCATCTCCTCGTTGCTGTCGCGGTTGTGGACCACGACCGGCAGGCCGAGATCGATCGCCAGCTCCCACTGCTCGCGCAGGGCACGAAACTGGGCCTCCCGCGGCGAGAAGTCGTAGTAGAAGTCGAGGCCGCACTCCCCCACCGCCACGGCCTTGGGATCGGCGAGATAGGCGCGGAGACGAGCCGCGTCGCCGTCCTGCCAGGAGGCGGCGTCGTGGGGGTGGGTGCCCAGGGCGCACCAGACATCCGGGTGGAGGTGGCAGAAGGCGAGGAGATCCTCCGCCTCCTCCAGCTTCGTGGCCGGGACGAGGAATCCTCGCACCCCCCGCTCCCGGGCCGCGTCGAGGGCGCGCTCGCGCTCGTCGGGCGGCAGGTTCTGGAGGTGGCAGTGCGAGTCGATCGGGCCGGAGAGGTCGCTCACTTGACGCGCGTACCGTTGGGGACCTGAGCCGCCGGATGCAGCAGCACCGGCTTGCCGTCGAGAGAGGCGGCGAGGACCATGCCGTTCGATTCGACCCCCATCAGCTTGGCCGGCTGGAGGTTGGCGACCACCACGACCTGCTTGCCCACTAGATCCTCCGGCTGGTAGGCCAGGGCGATGCCGGCGACGAGGGTGCGCGGCGTCCCCTCCCCCACGTCCACGGAGAGCTTCAGCAGCTTGTTGGACTTCGGCACGGGCTCGGCGGCCAGGATCGTGGCCACCTTGAGTTCGGCCTGGAAGAACTGGTCGATCGTGACGAGGCTCTTCTCGGGCGCGGCGGTCTCCATGGTCTCTTTCTCCGAAGCCTTCCCTTCACCGAGGTAGGCCTCCTTGTCGATGCGCGGGAACAGGGGCTTGGGCTCGGGCAACTCGGCGTTGGTGGGCGTGCCACCCCAGGCCAGGGCGTCGAGGCTGGTGGGCGGCGCGGCCGAGCCCACCGCCGCCAGCACCTCGGCGGCCACCCGCGGCATGAAGGGGAGGAGGCCGGTGGCGACGATCCGTACCGCCTCGAGGCCGTTCCACAGCACCCGCGACAATTGCTCCTTCGCTCCCTCGCTCTTGATCAGTTTCCAGGGCTCGCGGGTCACGAGGTACTGGTTGGCCTCGGCCAGCAGCCGCCAGAGGGCCTCCAGGGCACGGCTGAAGGTGAGCTCCTCCATGGCCGCGCGGTAGTCGGCGACGGACTGCCGGGCCACGGCGATCAACGGATTGTCGTCGCAGCGTTCCGGCGGCGTCCTGCCGTCGAAAGCCTTGCGGGCCAGGGTCACGACGCGCGAGACGGTGTTGCCCAGATCGTTCGCCAGGTCGCTGTTGTAGCGGTCGATGAACGCCTCGTCCGAGAAGCTCGCGTCCTGGCCGAAGACCATCTCCCGCAGCAGGAAGTAACGCACGGCGTCGGCGCCGAAGCGATCGATGAGGTCGTCGGGCCGCACGATGTTGCCCTGCGACTTGGACATCTTGCGGCCGTCCTTGTTCCACCAGCCGTGGCTCCACACCGTGGTGGGGAGCGGCAGGCCGGCGGACATCAGGAAGGCGGGCCAGTAGACGGCATGGTGTCGAAGGATGTCCTTTCCGATCAGGTTGATGCGGGTGTCGCCGTGCACCCAGAATTTCTCGTAGAGAGCGGTCGACGGACCGCCGAATCCCAGGGCGCTGAGATAGTTGGTGAGGGCGTCGAGCCAGACGTAGACCGTCTGCCCGGGCCGGCCGGGGAATGGGATCCCCCACTCCACGCTGGCCCGCGAGACCGAGAGATCGCGCAGCCCCGACTCCACGAACGAGCGCACCTCGTTCAGCCGGGTGGCTGGACGGACGAATTCCGGGTGCTGCTCATAGAGGTCGAGCAGCGGCTGCTGGTATTTCGAGAGCCGGAAGAAGACGTTCTCCTCCGACTTCCATTCCACGGGCGTGCCGTGCACCGGGCAGGTCTTCTGCGGTCCCAGCTCCTTCTCGGTGTAGAAGGTCTCGCAGGGCGAGCAGTACCACCCCTCGTGGACGGCCGTGTAGAGGTCGCCGGCGGCCTCGATGCGGCGGATGATCTCCTCGACCCCCCAGCGATGACGCTCCTCGGTGGTGCGGATGAAGTCATCGTAGGAGAAGCCCAGCCGGCCGCGCAGGCGGACGTACTCGGCCACGATGCGATCGGCCAGCTCGATGGGCTCGATCCCCTCTTTGCGCGCCGCCCGCTCGATGTTCTGGCCGTGCTCGTCGGTGCCGGTGAGGAAGTAGGTCGCGTCCCCGGCCATGCGCCGGTAGCGCACCAGGGTGTCGCCGACGATGGTGGTGTACATGTGCCCGAGGTGAGGCGGGCCGTTGACGTAGTAGATCGGGGTGGTGAGGTAGAAGGAGCTCATGGAGCCGGCGATTGTATCAGGCCCTTCTTCTCTGGGATCAACCCTGGACCAGCTCTTCCGGCGCGTATACGTAGTGCTCGCCGCAGAAGACGCAGTCGGCGTCGATGGTGCCGTCCTCGCGCCGCAGGTAGTCGCGGTCCTCGTCGGTGAGGAGCACCAGGTGATGGAGCAGCTTCTCGCGGCTGCACCGGCAGCGGTAGCGCAGGGGAGCGGTCTCCTTCAGCTCGCGGTCGAGCCCGGCGAGGACCGTCTCCACCACGTGGGGGATGCCGCCGGTCTCCAGCAGCTCGCTCACCCCGCGGATGCCGGCGACGTTCTCCTCCAGCCGGGCGATGGCCTCCTCCGACGCGTCGGGGAGGACCTCGACGATCATGCCGCCCGCCGCCGCGACGCCCTGGGGCTTGCCGAGGACGCCCAGCAGCACGGCCGAGCGGGTCTGCTCGCTCTGCTTGAGGTAGTGGGCGAGGTCGTCGCCGATCTCGCCGGTGACCAGCTCGACCTGGCTGTGATAGCCGCGACGCCCCTCGTACTCGCGCAGGATGCGCAGGTAGCCCTTGCCCACCGCGTGGCCCACGGCGAGCTTGGAGTTGGGCAGGTGCGGCACGTCCACCCGCGGCTCGCCCACCAGCCCGCGCAGATTGCCCTCCTTGTCGGCCTCGGCCAGCACGCGCAGGATGGGGCCGTCGCCGCGCACCTCGACGGCGAGGCGGCTGGGGGTTTTCGTCGCCAGGCGCAGCAGCAGGGCGGCGCCGGCCATGCAGCGGCCCAGGGCCGCCGTCGACACCGGGCCCAGGTCGCGGCGGTCCCGCGCCTCCTGCACGACGTCGGTCAGATCCACGACCGCCCAGCGGAAGGCGCCGTCGCCGGCCATGCCGAGCTCCAGCCGCCCCTGGGCGGAGGTTGAGATTTCGCTCACGGTGTTTCTCCAGTCGGGGGCTTGGCAGCTTACCCGGGCGCGCCGGCCGCTGCCAGGGCGGCGCGGTAGACGTCCCGCCAGGGGACGCCGCTCGCCAGGGCCAGACGGCGGCAGTCTTCGAATTCGGGGGCGGCGGCGAGGGGCCGGCCGTCGAGCCGGGCTCGCTTCACCCGCACGCTTCCGAACGCGGTCTGGACCTCCAGTATTTCCCGCTCCGCCTCCAGGCGGGCGGCGGCGTGATAGCGGCAGCCCAGGGAGCCGGACTCGGTGAGGAGGACGCCCGCCAGCTCGGCGAGCTGCGGCCGCCGGCAGAGGAGGGTCACCAGCGTGCCCGGCCGGTTCTTCTTCATCTGCACCGGCGTGAAGTAGACGTCCAGGGCTCCGGCCGCCAGCAGGCGTTCCATGAGAAAACCGAAGCCTTCCCCTGGCAGATTGTCGATCTCGGCCTCCACGACCATGACTTCCCCGACCTCCGCGCGCTGCGCCGCCGCCCTGCCCTTGAGCAGGCGCAGGGCGTTGGCCTGGTGCGGCAGGTCCTTCTTCCCCAGGCCGTAGCCGGTACCTTCCAGGATCATGGCCGGCAGGTCCACGTAGTCCGTCACCAGCTCGGCCAGGAGCACGGCGCCGGTGGGCGTCGTCAGCTCCCCGCCCGGGCCGCCGAAGATGGGCGCTCCCCGCAGCAGCTCGGCAGTGGCCGGGGCCGGGATGGGCACTTCGCCGTGAGCCATCCTCACCCGGCCGCTGCCGACGTTCACCGGACCGCAGGTGAGCCGCTCCGGCGCAAGCTGCTCGACCGCCGCCGCGGCCCCCACCAGGTCGACGATCGAGTCGATCGCCCCCACCTCGTGGAAGTGGACGTGCTCCAGGGGCATGCCGTGCGCCCTGGCCTCGGCCTCTCCCAGCCGCTGGAACAGACGCACGGCCCGATCCTTCACCGCCGGAGACAACGCGCTGCGCCCGATCAGCTCGCGAATCTCCGTCAGCCCCCGGCTGTGTCCGTGGTGATGTCCGTGCTCGTGTCCGTGTCCGTGCTGGTGGCCGTGCTCCTCCGGGTCCGGCCCCTCCAGCGGCCGGCCGTCCACGAGGACGCGGAAGCGGGTCCCCACGAAGCCGCCGCGGGAGGCCTTGCGGCTCTCCACCGCGACTCCCGGCAGGCCCAACCGGGCCACGACGTCGGCGAGCACGTCGAGGGGCAACCCCAGGTCGAGACAGGCGCCGAGGAACATGTCGCCGGCAATGCCGCTGCTGCAATCGAGGTGGTAGTTGGCCATGGCGCGCCAGCCTACCACGCGCCTTTTTCCCGCTGCTCCTTGAGCGAGGCCCAGCGCCCGCGGCTGCCGAGGACGACGTGGTCCGCCAGCCGCAGGCCGACGATCTCCGCCGCCTCCTCCATGCGGCGGGTGAAGAGGAGGTCCTCGGCGCTGGGCGAGGGGTCGCCGCTGGGATGCGTATGAAAGAGGTAGATGGCCACGGCACTGCGCTGCAAACACTCGCGGAGGATCTCGCGGGGCTCGACGGAGATGCGGCTCACCGTGCCGCGGAAGATCTCCCGCTCTCCCAGCAGATGATTGCGGGCGTCGAGGAAGAGGGCGCCCATCACCTCCTGATCGCTGGTGTGGTAGCGCAGGGCGAGATAGCGCGCCACGTCGCGGGGGCGGGAGAGGGGCTCGCGATCCAGGAGCTGCTCCCCGGCCAGGCGCCGGCCGATCTCCACGGCGGCCAGCAGGGCGGCGGCCTTGGCTGGACCGATCCCGGAGCGCCGCAACGAATGGGGCGTCGCCGTGAGCAGCCCGCCCAGGCCCCCGTTCTGGAGCAGCAGGTCCATGGCGAGCTGGATGGCGGAGACGCCCACCCGGCCGGTGCGCAGCAGCACGGCCAGCAGCTCCGAGTCGGAGAGGGTGCGCCCGCCATGCTCGAGCAGCCGCTCCCGGGGACGCTCGCCCGCGGGCAGCTCGCGGATCAGGTAATCGGTCATCGCCGGGTCACACTATATAAGACGGGAAGCCGCTCGTTGACACTCCGCGACGCATCCTGCTACAACGGCGCCGTGCCTTACCTGCCCACCAACTTCGGTCTCCTCGACTCCGAGACGAGCGATTACGAGACGAGCCGCGTCGCCGTGCTCCCCGTCCCCTTCGAGCGCACCACCTCCTACGGCAAGGGGACGGCCCAGGGACCTGCGGCCATCCTCCGCGCCTCCCAGGCCATGGAGCTCTACGACGAGGAGCTGGACGGCGAGCCCCACGTCCAGGGGATCGCCACCCTGCCGCCCTTCCTGCCCGAGGCGTTCGACATGGAGGAGGGTTTCGCCGAGCTGCAGGCCGAGGCCAAGGTCCACCTGGAACGGGGGAAGTTCCTGGTCATCCTCGGGGGCGAGCACAGTTTGACGCAGGCGCCGGTCAAGGCAGCGCAGGAGGTCCATGGCGAGATCGGCGTCGTCCAGTTCGACGCCCACTCCGACCTGCGGGAGGAGTTCGAGAGCACGCCCTACAGCCATGCGAGCGTCATGAAGCGGATCGTGGACGCCGGGATCCAGACCCTGCCGGTGGGCATCCGCTCCCTGTCGGCGCCCGAGGCGAGGCTGATCCGCGAGCGCGGCCTGCCGGTCCTCTGGGGGCACCAGCTCGACCAGGCCGAGGCGCTCTTTCCCGCCCTGCTGGACGCCCTGCCGGAGAAGGTCTATCTCACCTTCGACATCGACTACTTCGATCCGTCGCTCGTCCCGGCCACCGGCACCCCCGAGCCGGGCGGCGGGCACTGGTACCCCACTCTTCGGCTCCTCCGCCACCTCTTCCGTACCAAGACGGTGGTGGCCATGGACCTCATCGAGCTGGCCCCTGTGGGGGGGCACCCGGCGAGCGACTTCCTGACGGCGAAGCTGATCTACAAGTGCCTCGGCTACCTGTGGGAGAGGGAAGGCAGGTCCCGCCGGCCCCCGCTCGCCAGTCGTCCCTAGACGCTCCTACGGCACGAAATGGTTCGGCGCGCAGGCGCTGTCGAGCTGGATGGCGTTGGAGCCCACGCTGAAGTGGCCTGTTAAGGCAGCATTTTGAGTCATCACCCAGGCCTGAGCTGCCGCCGGATCGAAAGGCGGGTTTGGATTGCCTGAAACCGTCGTGTGCAGGTTGAGGTAGAGCCAGCCGAAGTCGAACGGCACCGGGAAGTCAGGGCCGCCGATCCTCGTGCTCTGAGCCTCAGCCGGGAACGGAATGATGCCCTGCTGCGGCGGCTGCGGCGAGAACGGGAACGTCTGCGGCGTGTTCACCTGCTCCGTCTCGTCGAAAATGTCGATGCCCTCCTGGCCCAGCGGGTACCAGGAGGGACGGCCAGTCGTAGCCGGGCATGTGAATGGTTGCTGGTTGGTCTTCGAGTCGCGCCAAGCAATGGTATTGGTAAAGATCGTCGTGCTGCCGAATGGAGTTTGGATGGTTAAGTTGAACCAGAAGGTACCGTCGAACAGCCCCCCCAGCGGCTCGCGATGGTCCATCGCGTTCCAGCCCACGTAACGGCCATAGAACGTGTAGCGGCCGGCAGTCGTGGTGGCGGGGTCTGTGAGCGAAGCCTCGACGTGGACCAGATCATAGCCAGTGGCGAAGTTATTGGCGCTGTTAACATAGAAGAAGTCGCCCCAGAGGACGTTCTGAAAGGAGATGTCCTGAGTGAAGTAGTTGATGTCGCTGGGCAGGCGCAGCGTGCAGTTGTTCACCGTGTCGACCGTGATGTAGCCGCGGGCGATGTTGTCGCCAAGGTTGCGGCCGGCGCACAGGCCGCCAAAGAGCGGCGAGCCCTTGCCGGTGAGCGCCAGCGCGAGGTGCTGGACGAAGCTCGGCGGCAGCGGCGGCGGCGGAAGCTGGCCTGTGCAGCTCGCGAAGTTGACGTCCTGCGACTTCGGGCCCTGGGGGCTGATCTTGTCGACCGGATCCTGGCCGTCCGAAGCGGTCACCGGGATGGAGCCGGCGAGCAGGTCGCGCAGGTTGATCGTCTGCACGTCATAGCCCGTGAGATAGACGTTGAAGTCGAGGACCGGCACCGACAGGTCGGACCACACCGTGACGTGCGCCAGCGCCGCGGTGGCGGACGCGTTGTTGATCGAGAACAGCGTCGTCAGCCCGTTCGGGTTGTTGAGGTCCACCTCGAAGTAGGGCAGGAGCAGCGTCGCCGCCGGCACGGCGTCGATGGTGCAGAGGACGGCGCCGGCGGGGACGGCCGTCCCCAGCAGGCACAACAGGATTCCACCCACGATCGCGTGCTTCATCGGTCTCCCTCCTTGACGTCCAGAACTGCGGCGATGGTATCACCGAAATCGCGGATGGGAGGGAAGGGCGAGGGGCGCAGCATGCCGCGCCCCGAGGTCGAGAAAAAGCGCGTCTCAGAAGTGCCAGACGAGGCCGGCGTTGGCGCCGAAGCCGCGAAGCTGCAGGTTCACCCGGTCGTTGAAGGTGGTATTGGTGCCGCTTTCCCGCACCGTCGCGTCGACGCTGCGGTAGACGCCTTCCACCATGACGCCGAAGCCGTGGTCGGTCTTGATGTCGGCCCCCACCTCGCCGTACCAGCCGGCTTCGTTCTTGATGCTGCCGCGGTTGGTGTCGAGCAGGTAGTAGGCCGCGCCGCCGCCGACGTAGGGCGAGAAGCGCTCGTCAGGGGAGAACTTGAACACCAGGCCCGCCTCCAGGGGAGCGGCGTGGATCTTGAAACCGCCGCTCTGCGGGAAGGGGGTGTCCGAGGTCACGTCGCCGAAATAGGTGGCGCGCAGCTCGATGAAGCGGGCGAAGTCGAATTTGACGCCGCCGCCGTAGCCGCCGGCCACGTCCTTGGGTTTCCAGTAGGAACCGAATACTCCGAAGTCCGCTGCCATCGCCGGCCCCGCCAGCAATACCAGCACCGTCGTCACACACAGAATCGACAGGATCTTTCTCATGACACTTGCCTCCGTTTCCACTGCGCAACCCACCCCTCGACGGAGTTGCGACCGTTGAGTTCGTGGCCGGACCAGCTCCGGCCCACCTGCGGGCACGCCGCGACAAGCGGGCGCGCCCTCCCGGAGATGCTTAAATGCAAATGGCGAGCCAGCAAGGGCCGGAGGGAGTTACTTCCGGCGATTGGCCTGCAGGATCCGCTTGCGCAGGCGGAAAGAGGCGGGGGTGACCTCGACGAGCTCGTCGTCCTTGATGAACTCCAAAGCCTGCTCGAGGTTCATCAGCCGCGGCGGGATCAGGCGCACGGCGTCGTCGGAGCCGGAGGCGCGCATGTTGGTGAGCTTCTTCTCCTTGGTGATGTTGACGTCGAGGTCGTTGGGGCGCGCGTGCTCGCCCACGATCATCCCTTCGTAGACCTCTTCGCCGGGAGAGAGGAAGAGCTCGCCCCGTGGCTGCAGGTTCTCGATGGCATAGGCCGTGGTGCGGCCGACGCGGTCCGCCACCAGGGCGCCCGTCGCGCGGTGGGCGATCTCGCCGTGCCACGGCTCCCAGCCGGCGAAGAGGTGGTTCATGATCCCCGTCCCCTTGGTGTCGGTGAGGAACTCGGAGCGGAAGCCGATGAGCCCCCGGGACGGCACCCGGAACTCCATGCGCACCCGGCCGGAGCCATGGTTGACCATCTTCATCATCCGCCCTTTGCGGGCGCCCATCTTCTGGGTGACGACGCCGATGAAGTCCTCCGGGCAGTCCACCAGCAACATCTCCATGGGCTCGTGGAGCTGGCCGTCGACGTGGCGGGTGATGACCTCGGGCTTGCCCACCGACAGCTCGTACCCTTCACGGCGCATGCGCTCGATGAGGATGGCGAGCTGCAGCTCACCGCGGCCGGAGATCTTGAACGCCTCCGGCGTGTCGCCGGGCTCGATGCGGATGGCGACGTTCATCAGCGACTCTTTCTCCAGCCGCTCCTTGAGCTTGCGCGAGGTGACGTGCCTGCCCTCGCGGCCGGAGAACGGCGAATCGTTGATCGAGAAGATCATCGAGATCGTCGGCTCGTCGATCTGAATGGGGGGCAGCGGCCGCGGGTCGTCGCGCTCGGTGAGCGTCTCGCCGATGCTCACCTCCGCGATTCCCGCCACGGCCACGATGTCGCCCGGCCCGGCCTCGGCGATCTCGGTGCGGCGCAGCCCCTCGTAGCCGTAGAGCAGGCTCACCTTCACCGGCACCAGCGAGCCGTCGAGCCGGCTCAGGGCGATCTCCTGGCCCTTGCGGATGCGGCCGTTGAACACGCGGCCGATGGCGAGGCGGCCGACGTAGTCGTCGTAGTCGAGGGTGATGAGCAGGAGCTGGAGGGGCATCGCGGGGTCGAAGCGCGGCGCCGGCACCGAGCGCACGATCTCCTCGAACAGCGGCTGCAGCGTCTCGTCCGGCCCGTCCAGGGTGACCCGGCAGATCCCCGCGCGGGCGTTGCAGTAGAGCACCGGAAAGTCGAGCTGATCCTCGGTGGCGTCGAGGTCGATGAAGAGGTCGAAGACCTCGTTGAGCACCTCGCCCACCCGGGCGTCCTGGCGGTCGATCTTGTTGATCACGACGATCGGCGGCAGCCCCGCCTCCAGCGCCTTCTTCAGCACGAAGCGGGTCTGGGGGAGCGGCCCCTCGCTGGCGTCGACCAGCAGCATCACGCCGTCCACCATCTTGAGCGTCCGCTCCACCTCGCCGCCGAAATCCGCGTGGCCCGGGGTATCGACGATGTTGATGCGGGTGCCGCGGTAGTTGATGGCCGTGTTCTTGGCCATGATGGTGATGCCCTTCTCGCGCTCCAGGTCGATGGAGTCCATCACTCTCTCGTTCACGTGCTCGTTGGCGCGGAAGATGCCGCTCTGCCAGAGCATCGCGTCGACCAGGGTGGTCTTGCCATGGTCCACGTGGGCGATGATGGCGAGGTTGCGCACGTCGTCTCGGGTCTGCAGGGTCAAAACACTCTCTCCGTTCGGGGATCGGGCGGGGCCAGGCGTGGCCGCGCCGCAAGTGGGCCGGCAAGGATACCACAGAAGGGGCCGAAGGCCCCGGTCTCAGACCTGGGCCAATGCCCGCACGGCGTGGAGGGCGCGGCGGATGGTCTCCACCTCGTGAGGCTCGAAGTAGGCGAGCTCGCAGCGTTTGCAGATCCAGGCGGGAACCTGCTCCCAGGCCAGCCGGTAGCCGTCGCGGTCGACGCGCACCGGGGCCGTCCCCCGCTCGACCGTTCCCTGACAGCGCAGGCAGCGCATGGGCAGCGTCTCGGGGATGGACCGCGAACGTGCGGCCTGTCCGATCGGCAGGGTCGCGTCCAAATCGACCGGCGGCGGGACGACGCCGCGCGGACCGGGCCGGGGTACGGGCAACGGAGCGGCATCGATCACGGAAGAGAACCTGTGGCCAACATTCCTCAGCATGGGCTCCCCCTGGTCCTGCAACGTCAAAACGACGGCGTGAATCATCTGCAATTTCCCTGCCCACCGTTGTAGGATCACCGACCTGGAATGCCCCGCCCCCTCCGGGCGATTGGAAAGGACCATGAGAGCCCCCCTCGCCCTCGCGCTGCTACTGATCGCACCGATCCTGGCGGCCAGCCTGCCGGACCCGGCCCGGGCGCTCAAGCCCAAACCTGCCGCGACGCCGGCGAAGCCGCCGGCCGCGACGGCGCCCGCCAAGCCTCCCGAGAGCCTGTCGTATGGGCGCTTCGGCCAAGTGGCCATCTACCGCGCCTCGCCCCACCCGAAGAACGTCGTCCTCTTCCTCTCGGGGGACGGCGGCTGGAACCTGGGCGTGGTGGACATGGCCCGCATCCTGTCGGAGTTGGACTCCCTCGTGGTCGGAATCAACGTCCCGCAGTACGTCAAGAAGCTCAACGCCTCCCAGGAGAGCTGCGTCTATCCCGCGTCCGAGCTCGAGTTGCTGAGCAAGTTCGTCCAGAAGACTCTCGGCTTCCCCAACTACGTTCCGCCAGTGCTCGTGGGCTACTCCTCCGGAGCCACCCTGGCCTATGCCGTGCTCGCAGAGGCGCCGCCCAACACCTTCCGCGGCGCCCTCAGCCTGGGCTTCTGCCCCGACCTCGACCTCCAGCATCCGCTCTGTGCCGGCCATGGCATCACCAGCGTCCCCGGGCCGAAGAACAAGGGGCTCGTCTTCCAGCCGACCTCGACCCTGGAGGCGCCCTGGGTCGCGTTCCAGGGGACGATCGACGAGGTCTGCAACAAGGACGACGTCGTCCACTACGTCTCGCAGGTCAAGAACGGCGAGATCGTCCTGCTGCCCGAGGTCGGGCACGGCTTCTCCAAGACCTATCGCTGGGAGCCCCAGTTCCGGCAGGCCTACCAGCGCATCCTGGAGAAGACGCAGGCGAAGCCCGCCGCCAACGCCGCCAATGCCGCCTCCCCCTCTGGCCCCCCCGCGCCGGCAGGCTCCCACGGCGGCGTCCCGGCCGTGCAGGACCTGCCGCTGGTGGAGGTGCCGGCCAAGGGCGGCGGCTCCGCGGGGGTGGGGAACGAGCTGATGGCGGTCATCCTCTCCGGCGACGGCGGCTGGGCCGGGATCGACCGCGACGTGGCAGGGGCGCTGTCGGCGAAAGGCATCCCCGTGGTGGGGCTCAACTCGCTCCAATACTTCTGGACCGCCCGCAATCCCGACGTCCTGGCCAGGGACCTCGAACGCATCCTGCGCCACTACCTGGCCCTCTGGAACCGGCCGCAGGCACTGCTGATCGGCTACTCGCTGGGGGCCGACGTGCTGCCCTTCGCGGCCAGCCGCCTGCCCGCCGACCTGCTGGGCAAGGTCAAGCTGATCGCCCTGCTCGGCCCCAGCACCAAGGCGGCCTTCGAGTTCCACGTCAGCGACTGGCTGGGCGGCGGCTCCTCGGGCCAGCCGGTGTTGCCGGAGGTGAAGAAGCTCGCCGGCCACCCTCCCGTCCTCTGCCTCCACGGCGCCAAGGAGAAGGACAGCCTCTGTCCGGAGCTGACTCCCGCCCTGGGCAAGTCGGTGGAGCTGCCCGGCGCCCATCACTTCGGCGGCGACTACGAGGAGCTGGCCGCCCTCATCCTGAAGGAGGCGCAGGGGAAGTGAGGGCGGCGTGACAGGCTACGCCACGGGCTCCTCCGCGCCGATCGAGAAGATCCTTTCGAGGTCGTAGCGGGAGAAGGCGCGGAAGGCGATCAGGGTCTCCGAGCGGACGATGCCGTCGATCTTCAGCATCTGACGGGTCACCGCGTCGGCGATCCCCTCGTTGTCCCTCACGCGCGCAATCGCCACCAGGTCGTACTGGCCGGCCACCGAGTACACCTCGGTGATCCCCGACAGGTCCACCAACGCTTCCGCCACCTCGTTGACCTTCGCCTTCTCCACCACCAGCAGGATGACAGCACTGACCATGAGATAACCCTCCGGGATTGCCAGACGTGGAGGATGCAGGCTCCACGTCTCCACTCTACATCAGGGACCCGGGACCTGAGACGGGACGATCGCGGGATGGTCTCTGTTTGCGATACGCTTGACCGGCCATGGACGACGCCTCTGCCGCCCTGCCCGAGCCGCTCTTCCAGCGCGCGGTCGGACTCCTGCGGGAGCTGACCGCGATCTCCTCGCCCAGCGGCGACGCCGAAGGCCTCCACCGGATGGCGGAGCGGCTCGCCGGCGAGCTGCGGGAGCGCGGCCTCACGACCGAGATCCGCGACGAGCCCTCCGCGGAGGCGGGCCGGCCTCTCCCCGTCCTCCAGGCCCGAGGCCATCCCGGGACCGGCCCGTTCCGCGGCCCTCTCCTCCTCGTCGGCCATCTGGACACCGTCCTTGCCGCTGCTCCGCCCCGGCTCGACGGCGACCGCCTGGTGGGCACCGGCGCTCTCGACATGAAGGGCGGCCTCGCCACCCTGGTGGGAGCGCTGGACCTCCTCCGCCACCGGGGGCAGACGCCGCCGGCCGGCCTCCTGCTGGTGACGGTGCCGGACGAGGAGGTCGGCGGCGAGCTGTCGCAGGCCGCGGTCCGCCGCTGGGGCGAGACCGCCCGGGCGCTCTGGGTCCTGGAGCCGGGAGAGCCCGCGGACGACGCCGAGACGATCGTCGCGGGCCGTCGCGGGATGTTCCAGTGGCGCCTGGAGATCCGGGGCAAGGCTGCGCACTCCGGGCTGCACTATTGGGACGGGCGCTCGGCCATCGGCGCCATCGCCCGCTGGGCGGTGGACGCCGAGGGCCACTCCTCCGACCAGGGCGGTCCCACGGTGAACATCGGCCGCCTGGTGGCCGGAGATGCGAGCTTCGTGGACCACCTGGACACCGCCCACGCTCTCCTCGGCACCGAGCGGCAGCTCAACGTCGTGCCGGACCGCGCCGTGGCCGAGGGCGAGGTGCGGTTCCTCCGCCCCGAGGACGGCGCCCATGCGCTCAAATACCTGCGGGAGCTGGCCGAGGACGTGGGCATTTTCAGCAGCACCGCCGTGACCTTCACCACCGGCCCGGAGATCCCGCCGGTCGATCCCAAGGGCCCCCACTCCGCGCTCTGCCGGCGCGCCGTCGAGCTCGCGGCTGACCGCGGCTGGCGCTTGGAGGTCGAGACCGACCGCGGCGGCATCTCCTTCCCCAATTTCCTCCCCGACCCCAACCGCCTCCCCATCCTGGACGGACTCGGCCCCGTCGGCAGCGGCATGCACACCCGGGAAGAGTCCGTGAGCCTGGAGTCGCTGCGGCGGCGGATCGTGCTGCTGGCGGATCTGCTGGCGGAGGATGGGATGCGGGGCTGAGCCGGGGCTCCCCTACCGCAGCGGGCCCTGCGGAATGGCCTCGACCGTGCCCGTGATCCCCACCTTCTTCAAGGCGTTCGCGGCGTTGGGGACTGCCAGGTCGTCCACCATGAGCAGGAGATGGCCCCGCTCGGTGGACTTCGCCGTGAAGAACTCGATCCGAGCCTGGCGCAGGGCGTTCTGGGCCTTGACCAGGGCGGCCGCGTCGATCTTCAGCCCCCGCACCCGGAAAAAGCCGGCGTATTTGGCCCGCATGCACGCGTCGCCGGGATTGAGATAGAGGTCCTGGCACTCCATGCTCTGAAAGAAGTAGCACTTCGCGGAAGCCTTGGTGCACACGATGCTCGCCGCGAAAGCTTCGCCGGCAAGCCCGCAGAAGAGGAGCGCGGCCGTCCCGACGCTGATCCAAAAGGTTTTCATGATTCAGTCCTCGTGCTCCCCCGCCCGCTGTCCGTCCGCCGGCGCCTCGAATGCGAAGGAGCCCGAGCCGGACGGCAGAGGCGCATCGTCAGAGGCGAAGAGAGGAGCGGGGGTGGCGACCGGAGCGGCGGCGCCGGGGCGGCCGAAATTCACGATCTGTTGCCAGTCGCGCTCGAGGTCGTCGCCAAAGATCACCAGCAGGTCCCCCGGCTGGGCGGTCTCCAGGGCACGCTGGACGGCGTCCTCCTCGTCGTAAACCTCGGGGGAGAGGCGCTCGGCCGGATAGCCGGCAGCGAGCAGACCCTGACGCAGGAGCTCGCCCGTCTCCCAACGACCGCGGCCACGGCGGTCCTCGTCCTCCCGCAGCAGGATGAAGTCGAAGGCCGGAGCGGCGGTGCGAGCGAGCTCGAGGATGTCCTCGTCGCGGCGGTCGCCGGCGGCGGCGAGGACGCCGATCCGCCGGCCGGTCACCTTCAGCTCGCGAACGGTGCGGACCATGGCCGCCATGCCGTGAGGGTTGTGGGCATAGTCGAGCAGCACGCGGAAGGAGTGCTCATTGTAAAAGTTCATCCGCCCCGGTGTCTGATAAAAATCGGTGGTAAAGGTGCGCAGACCCTGGCGGATGTTCTCCAGGCTGATCCCCATGGCGTGAGCGATGGCGGTGGCGAACATTGCGTTCTGGACGTTGTGAATGGCGGCGCCCTCGACCGTGGCCGGGATCTGCCGCGCCCACAGCAACGGGATGTGCTCCTCCCCCTCGTAGAGCACGATCATGGGGCCGTTGAGCCCCTCTTCCAGCGCCACCGCCCGCCCCTTGTTGCGGATGTGGCGGCGCACCAGCTCGTTCTCCCGCTGCAGGGTGACATAGATCGGTTTACCGGGGCTCTCCGCGGCCATCGCCGCCACCCGCTCGTCGTCGGCATTGAGCACGCACCAGTCCTGGGCCACCTCGACCACGACCCGCTTGACCTCGGCCAGCTCGTCGAGGGTGTTGATGCCGCCCATTCCCAGGTGATCGGAAGCGACGTTGAGCACGGCGCCCACCTTGCACTTGCGCCAGCCGAGGCCCGACCGCACGATGCCGCCGCGGGCCGTCTCCAGCACGGCGGCGTCGACCGACGGATCGCGCAGCACGAGATGGCTCGCCCAGGGGCCTGTCATGTCCCCCGCCACCGTCAGCTCGCCGTCGATGTAGACGCCGTCGCTGGTGGTCATGCCCACGCAGTAGCCGGAGAGCTTGAGGATGTGCCCCACCATGCGGGTCGTGGTGGTCTTGCCATTGGTGCCGGTGATGGCGGCAATGGGGATGCGGTACGGCGTCCCGGGTGGAAAGAGCATGTCGATCACCGGCCCGGCCACGTCCCGCGGCTTCCCCTCCGTGGGCGCCGTGTGCATGCGGAAACCGGGGGCGGCGTTGACCTCCACGATCGAGCCACCCGCGTCCTTGTAGCTGCGGGTGACGTCCGGCGAGATGAAGTCCACGCCGCCGACGTCGAGCCCCACGGCCTTGACCGCCCGCTCGGCCATGATGCGGTTGTCATAGTGAATGACGTCGGTCTTGTCGACGGACGTGCCACCTGTCGAGAGGTTGCCGGTCGAGCGTAGATAGAAAACCTCGCCCGCGGGGAGCACGGACCGAGCGTCGAGACCGGCCGCTGCGAGCAGGCGCTCGGCCTGATGGTCCAGCTCCAAGCGGGTGAGGACCTTCTCGTGACCGATGCCGCGCCGCGGGTCCTGATTGACGATCTCCACCAGCTCGGCCACCGTGTGCAGGCCGTCGCCCACCACGTGCCCCGGCACCCGCTGGGCCACCGCCAAAACCTTGCCGTTGACGACCAGAATACGGTAGTCGTGGCCCTCCTGGAACGTCTCGACGATCACCACCGACGAGTATTCGTAAGCCTTCTCGAAAGCGGTCCGCACCTGCTCGGGCGTCGTCAGGTTGATCGAAACTCCCTTGCCGTGATTGCCGTCCAGCGGCTTGACCACCACGGGATAGCCGATGCGCTCGGCGGCGTCGACCGCATCGTTGGGGCCGCGCACCCGCTCCTGCCGCGGCACGGGCAGCCCCAGGTCTGAAAGAATCTGATTGGTCAGCCGCTTGTCCGAAGCGATCTCGACGGCGGTGTGGCGGGTCTCGCTGGTGACGGTCGCCTGGATGCGCCGCTGATACCTGCCGTGGCCGAGCTGCACCAGCGACCGGTCGTTCAGGCGGATCCAGGGGATCTCCCGCTCCTCCGCGGCGCGCACCAGGGCGCCCGTCGAGGGGCCGAAGGCGCGGCGCTGAGCGAGACGGACGAGGTCCTCGAGCTCGGTCTGGAAGCTCCAGTCGCCGTCCAGATGCGCCTCCCGCTCGGGAGGCAGCAGATGGCGGATGAGGCGCACGCCCAGCTCGGCGGCCTCCAGCCCCACCACCTCCTCTTCGTAGGAGTAGATGACGTGGTACTGGCCGCTGGGGAGGCCGTGGCCGCGCGTCTTGCCATAGGAGACGGGCGTGCCGGCGAGGCACTGGAGCTCGATGGCGACGTGCTCCAGCACGTGTCCGAGCCAGGTACCCTCGTCCTCCACCATGCGGCGCACGAAGCCGCCGGGCTCGCCGTAGGAGCAGGTGTGCTCCCGCAGCGAGGGGATCGCCGCCAGCAGGCGGTCGACGAAGCCGGGGAGCTTGCCCGTGGGGAAGTCCTCCAGCTCGCCGAGGTCGACGCGCAGGCGGATGACCTTGCGCAGGGCATAGAGGTTGGGGCCGCGGTAGACGCGCGTGTCCAGGATCTTCATCGGTCGCTTCTCATTTCGACGGCGAGGGAGTCCGTCGCCGCCGGTTCAGCCGTGACTCCCTCCGGGACGAGGGCCACCCGGCGGCGGGTATCGTAGCGGCAACCGCTGGTGAGGAAGTCTACTCGCAGACCGAGCATGGCGATGGGCTGACCGCGGTGGATGGCATGGCTGTCGGTGAACCGCAGTCCGGAGGCGTCCACCAGCGTGACGCCGCCGGCGCCGAGGACGGTGAGCACGCCGTCCGCAGCGACCATCGCCGCCGTGTCTTCGTCGACCCCCACGCCCAGCGGCTCGGGGTTGTAGGAGAGGGCGGTGACGAGCCGGCCCATGCGGTCGCGACGGCGGAAGTGCTGATCGACGAGGAGGTCGGGGGTGAAGCCCAGCCCCTGGGCCATCTGAACGAGCCGGCGGCGCGGGGTGCCGCCGCTCTCGCCCATGGAGATCATGTGCCGCGAGAGCACGGCCGCGCCGGCGCTGGTGCCGGCCACCACCATGCCCTCGGCGTGGCGGCGGCGCAGAAGGGCGGCGAGGGGCGTGCCGCCCAGGGCCGAGGAGATGCGGAGCTGGCTGCCGCCGGTCATGAAGAAGCCGCTGGCGTCCATCAACACCTCGAAGGCCTCGGGTCCCGCGTCCAGCGCGTCCTCGCGGGTGCGGATGCGCAGCACGTCGATGCGCCCGGCGTCGAGACTGTAGAAGAGGTCCGCGTAGCGCTCCCCCGTCTCCGGATGCTCCGACGCCGTGGCCAGGACGACGATGCTGGCGTCCGGTCCTCCGGCCTCTGCCACGAACCGGCGCAGGACGATCTTCTCCCGAACCTTGTCCTCGGCGCCGCCGATGGCCATCACCAGCCCCGGCCGGCTCGCCGCCGTCGAACCCGTCGTCATACACTCTCCTCTACCTGCGCGCCCCGTGGAGCGCAGCCCTGTCCGCCAAGGGTTCAGGTGCCAAAAGGCGGGGGGAATGGTAGCACGGAGGATGACTGCGGCTGTCCCGGGCGAGACTCGAGCGGCGGCCTTCAGGAGATCTGGACATGGAGCTGCGGCATCACCAGTCGGCTGGGGGGCAGCGTGATATAAGTCTTCATGCTTTTCATCTCTCACGCCTCCACCGATGACGCGTTCGTCGCCGAGCTGCGCCAGGCGCTGGAGGCGCTCAACCTCACCGTCTGGGTGGACTCCCGCAACTTGCGCGGCGGCAGCAAGCTCGCGCCGGAGATCGCGGCGGCCATCGAGCAGGCGCGGCACTTTCTCGTCGTGCTCAGCCCGAGCACGGTCAATTCGCCTTGGGTGCGCCGGGAGATCCAAAAGGCTCTCGCCGTCGAGCAGAGCCGCAAGGCGGAGGGTTACCGCGTCATTCCCCTGCTGCTGCCAGGCATCACGCCGGGGGCGCTGGGGATGTGGTTCGCGGAAGAGCCGGTCGCCGTGCCCATCGAGGTCGGCCCCACCGGTTTGAGCGCTGCCATGCCCGCCCTCCTTGCCGCTGTGGGGGAGCGGCTGCCCACCGATCCATCCTCGTTCGTACAGACCAGCCCCAGGCCCATCGAAGAGCTGATCCTCGCGCTCGCCGATCCCAAGATCGAAACCCACGAGGGGAAGCGCCGGGCCACGGCCACCGCCACGCTCATCTACGAGCCGGCCCAATCCGGTGCGCGACGGGTCGAGAGCCGGCGCTTTGCGTTCACTGCGCCGCTCGGTCCCATCGAGACCGCCGATCTGCGCTGGTATCTGGAGACCTATTCTATCTGGCCGGACAAGATGGCGCAGGAACGTGCCGAGGGAATCGCGAACAAATTGCCACAGTGGGGTCAGGAGCTTTACCAGTCTGCCTTGGGCAAGGAATCCGCACGGGACGCGCTGGCCGCCTGGCAGACGGCAACGGCTCACGTTTCCGATACCGTCGAGCGCCGCTTCTCCGTGCAGGTGGACCGCGAGCTTTCCGAGGGCTCGCCGGAAGAGGCGCAGGCCGCCGCGGGCGAGGCCGCCACCGAGCTCCTGGCTTTGCCATGGGAGCTTCTCCACGACGGCCGCACCTGGCTGTTCCAGGGAAAGCACGCCGTACGCGTAAGGCGGCGCCTGCCCAATCGCCACTCCCAGCCCGCCCGGTCCACCGCTTTGCCCGTACGCATCCTGCTCGTCAGCCCGCGGCCGGAGAAGAATAAAGGGAATCGGATCGGCTACATCGATCACCGGGTCAGCGCCCGGCCGCTGCTGGAGGCGGTTGAGAATCTGGGCTCCCTCGCCCGTCTCTCCATTCTCCAGCCGCCCACCTACGCCGCGCTGAAAAAGGCTCTAGAAGCTGGCGACGAAGGTCAACCGTTCGACGTCGTCCACTTCGACGGCCACGGCGTGTATGACCCGCAGATCGGCCTCGGCGGTCTGTGCTTCGAAGATCCGAACGACGAGGCCAAACTGGAGGAGCGGAGACTGGATTTCGTGGACGCCGCCCGGCTTGCCGGCTTGGTCCGCGAGCATCGTATTCCGCTGGTCTTCCTCGAAGCCTGCCAGACCGCGGTGGCCGAGGTGGACCCCACCGCCTCGGTCGCTGGGCGGCTGCTGGAAGAGGGAGTCACCTCCGTGGTCGCCATGAGCTACAGCGTGCTGGTGGAGACGGCCCGGCGTTTCGTACAGGCGTTCTACAGCGAGCTGGCCATGGGCGCGCGGGTAGGCCGGGCCATGCTTGCCGGCCAGCAGGCGCTGTTCGCCGACACCTGGCGGGGAAAGGACTTTGGCGCCGGCGAGCTGCGGCTTCAGGACTGGTTCGTGCCGGTGCTCTATCAGGAAGAGCAGGACCCGCAGCTCATCACCAGGATTTCGCCGCAGGAGGTCCAACAGCTCGAGGCGAAAAAACGCCGGTTGAGCCTCGGCGACCTGCCCGCGCCGCCGCCGCATAGCTTTCAGGGGCGAAGCCGCGAGCTGCTGGCGCTGGAGCGCCTGCTGCATCGCGAGCGGTGGGCGGTGGTGCGCGGCACCGGCGGTCAGGGCAAGACCACTCTGGCCATCGAGCTGGCCCGCTGGCTCACCCGCACCGGTCGCTTCGCCCGGGCGGCCTTCGTGAATCTGGAGCGCCATCGGGACGCCCGCGCGGTGCTGGACACTCTGGGCCATCAGCTCCTGCCCGAGGGTGACAAGAAGTTCTCCGTCGCCCAGTTCCGCGACTTCGACGAGGCGGTCCTACACGTCGAGCGCGCTCTGCACGGCCAGCCCAGCATCCTGGTGATCGACAACTGCGAGAGCGTGCTGCCCGAGCGGGGAGAGCCGATCGCACCAGGCTCCGAAGACGCCTCCTCGGCGATCTTCGCCCTCTGCTGGCGCCTTCTGGACGCCCCCCCGCGCACCACCCGCCTGGTCTTCACCACCCGCGAGCCTTTGCCACCGCCGTTCGCTGCCGGCAAGTGCGAGCGGGAGCTGGGCGCTTTGGACCGGAACGACGCCATCGAGCTGGTCAGCGAGGTGATGAAGCAGAACGGCTGGACGCCTCCTGGCGATACGGGCAGCACGCCGCAGGAGGTCACAGACCTGGTGGAGGCGGTAAACCGCCACGCCCGCGCGCTGGTGCTGCTGGCGCGCGAGGTGGCCCGCCGCGGGGTCCAAGCGACCACTGGGGACCTGCGGTCCCTGATGGCCGGCCTGGAGCAGAAGCACCCCGGCGACCGCGAGAATTCGCTCTACGCCAGCGTCGAGCTCTCCCTGCGCCGGCTCTCCGCGGACTCGCGCGTGCACGTCCGGGCTCTGGCGGTCTGCCAGGGCGGCGTGCACCTCGAGGTCCTTGAAATGCTCACCGGGCTGGAGCCGGACGCCGTCCGCCCGTTGGCGATCGAGCTGATCGAAGTCGGCTTGGGGGAAAACCTGGGCTACGGTCACCTGCGCCTGGACCCCGGCCTGTCCCCTTATCTGCTGGGCGAGCTGGCTGCCGGCGAAGCGGATGCCCTCCGCTCCCGCTGGGCCGAGGCGATGGCCCAACTGACGGGGTATCTCGACCAAGAGCAGTTCAAGAATGCCCGGCTCGCCAGGCAACTGACGCTGCTGGAGCTACCCAACCTCCTCGCCATGCTGGACTGGCTCCAGGCCCGCTGGCCGCCGGAGGAGGTAGTGGACTTGGCGGGTCGCGTAGAAGGATTGGTGGCCAACCTGGGCCGGCCGCAGGCCCTGGCGCGGGCCACCCGGGTGCGCGAACAGGCCGCGCAGAAGCTGGGCGACTGGAGCCACGCCCGCTACCAATCTGAAGATGCAAACATCGACCGCCTGCTGGAACGCGGCGACCTTCCCGCCGCGCACGCCGCCACCCAACAGCTCCTCGCGAAATGCCTCGCCGCTGGCGAGGCGGCTTACCCTGGGGCGCCCTACGACATCGCAATAGCGCATTTCAAAATCGGCCGGGTGCTGAAAGAGGGCGGCGCGGCCGAAGATGCCCTGGCGCCGTTGGCGGAAGCGCAGCACCGGTTTCAGGAGCTGGCCGATGCGGGCGATACCAGCGCCCAGCGCATGGCCGCGGTCGCCATCACGGAGATCGGCGATTGCCTGAGCGATCTTGGGCGCTTGGATGAGGCTGCGAAGGCCTATGAAGAACGCATCAGGCGCGCGGAGACCATGGACGATGTTCGAGGGAGGGCTGTAGCTAAATTCCAACTCGGCACCGTGCGGCTCTTACAGAAGCGCTATAAGGAGGCGCTGGAGATCTACGCGGAAGCCCGCGATGCCTTCGATTCTCTGGGCGAGCCACTCCAGGTCGCCAAGGTCTGGCATCAGATCGGTATGGTTCATGAAGACGCCGGTCAGCTCGAGCCCGCCGAGCAGGCCTACCGCCAATCCCTGGCGATCAAGGTGCGGGAGAACGATCCTGCCGGCCAAGCCTCCACCCTGAACCAACTGAGCAACCTCTACGACGGCATGGGCCGACTGGAGGCGGCGGCGGCGTTTTCCAGGCAAGCGGCTGAGGCCTATGTGCGGCTCGCAGATCTCGCAAATGAAGGAAGGGTACGAAACAACCTGGCCGACACACTAATCAAGCTCCACCGATACGACGAAGCCCGGCAGGAGCTCCAGCGGGCGATTGAGTGCAACAGACCTTATGGTCATGCCGCTGAACCCTGGAAAACCTGGTCAAATCTGGCAAACCTGGAACGCGCCACCGGCCACGCTGAGGCCGCACAGGCCGCCCGGCAGCAGGCGATTGAGACCTATCTGGCCTACCGCCGGGCGGGGGGTTTCAGCCAGAGCAACCAGGCTCAGCTCTTCGCTCAGGTAGCCCAAGCGATCCAGCAGAGCGCCGTGTTGGAGATGCAGAAGCAGTTGAACGCTCTGCTAGAGCGAGCCGTCCCACCGCACTATCTTGCGCTCATCAGGCAGCTCCAAGCCATTCTCGCCGGCGACCGCAATCCCGCCCTTGCCGCGGATCCTGAGTTGCACTACGGAAACGCTGCCGAGCTGCAGCTTCTGCTCGAAGCTCTCTCGCGTTGAAGGCGATCTGCCGAAGCCTCAGGGTGTGTCTCGAAAGTCCGGTGTTTCGCTCACCGCCGCCCGGCGATGAATCGCCGGGCTAGGAACAGCGCCTCCTGAAGGAGGCTTTCCCTGAGAAGGGGACTTCGCAAGCCGGATTCATCCGGCGCCGTTTCTAGCCCAGGCATTCATGCCCGGGCGGGGAGGCGGCTTCGAAACCGGGCTTTCGAGATACCCTCTCAGGGTGTTTCCGGGGCCGTGTCCGGCGTCAACTAGATTTGAGGGTCGGCGACAATTAGAACTGCGGGGTTCGTCCTCCAGTTAGTAGAGACC
>DATARR010000092.1:0-12613 GCA_036264085.1 Thermoanaerobaculia bacterium
GGTGCTGATCAATCGCTTGCAGCAGGAGCTGTCGGAGATCGTCCAGGTGGTGGTGATCTTCGACCATCCGACGGTGGAGTCGCTGGCGGCCTACCTGGCCGCGGAGCATCCTTCGGCGGTGGTCCGGCGGCTGGGAGCCGACGCGGCAGGCCGGCCGCTCGACGGGGTGGACCTCTCGGAGCGGGTCGACGAGAGGAAGCTCGCCCGGTTCCGCGAGCTGGTCCAGCCGCTGGCGCCCATGCCGCTGCCTGCGCAGAAGAACCGGCGGGCGGTGTTCGTGCTGTCGCCGCCGCGCTCGGGCTCGACGCTGCTGCGGGTGATGCTGGGCGGTCATCCGGAGCTGTTCGCGCCGCCGGAGTTGGAGCTGCTGTCGTTCAACACTCTGCGCGAGCGCAGCGCCGCCTTCAGCGGACGCGACAGCTTCTGGCTGGAAGGTGCCATCCGAGCCGTGATGGAGATCCGCGGCTGCGGTCCGGAGGAGGCGCGGGAGATCCTGGATGTCCTTGAGCGCGAGGACCTGACCACGGCCGAGCTCTACGGCCGGCTGCAGGAGTGGCTGGGAGAGCGCATCCTGGTGGACAAGACGCCGTCCTATGCGCTCGATCCCGCGATCCTCAGGCGGGCGGAGGAGACGTTCGAAGAGCCGCTTTACATCCACCTGATCCGCCATCCCGGAGGGATGATCGGCTCCTTCGTGGAGGCGAAGCTCGATCAGATCTTCTTCCGGCGCGAGCACGGCTTCTCGCGCCGCGAGCTGGCGGAGCTGATCTGGCTGGCGAGCCACGAGAACATCGAGGAGTTCCTCCAGGACGTTCCGGCGCAGCACCAGCACTGGGTGCGCTTCGAGGACCTGCTGCGCGAGCCGGAGCCGGTGCTGCGGGGGATCTGCGCGTTCCTGGGCCTCGCCTACGACCCGGCCATGGCGGAGCCGTACCAGCAGGGCTCGGCGCGGATGACGGACGGCCCGCACGCGGAGTCTCGCATGCTGGGCGACGTGAAGTTCCACGAGCACTCCGGGGTGGACGCCTCGGTGGCCGAGCGCTGGCGTGAGGCTGTACCGGAGTCGTCGCTGGGCGAGGCGACCCGGGTGACGGCGGCTCGGCTCGGCTATGAGGTCGCGCCGGCGGAGCGGGTCTGGCAGCCGATCGACCGAGGCATCTGGACAGAAGGTGACGCGCTGCCTCTCTCGTTCGCGCAGGAGCGTCTCTGGTTCCTCGACCAGCTCGAGCCGGGTAGCCCGGCTTACAACATGCCCATCGCGCTACGCCTCGCGGGGCGGCTCGACGTCGCCATGCTCGCGCGGGTGCTGACCGAGATCGTGCGCCGCCACTCGGTGCTGCGGGCTCGTTTCGGAGTGGCCGGCCAGAGCGCCGTGCAGCGGGTGGCACCGGCCACCGCCGTCGAGATCCCAGTCGTGGACCTCGCCGCCCTGCCGGAGGCGCTCCAGGGCGAGGAGGTCCGGCTTCAGGTGGCGGCCGAGGCGCGTCTGCCTTTCGACCTCGCCCGTGGACCCATGCTGCGAGCGGCACTGCTGCGGTTGGCCGAACAGGAGCACGTGGCGCTCTTCACCATGCACCACGTCGCGAGCGACGGCTGGTCGCTGGGGGTGCTGGTGCGAGAGATCGTGGCCCTCTATCCCGCTTTCGCCGCGGGGCGGCCTTCGCCTCTGCCCGCGCTGCCGATCCAGTACGCCGACTACGCGCTCTGGCAGCGCCGGTGGCAGAAGAGCGGTGCCCTGGAGGCGCAGCTCGCCTACTGGCGCGGCAAGCTCGCCGGCGCTCCGCCCGTCCTGACTCTGCCGGCGGACCGGCCGCGTCCCGCCGTGCAGCGGTTCCGCGGCGACCGCCACGCGGCGTTCCTCCCGGCCGAGTCGCTCGCGGGCCTGCGACAGGCGGGCCAGAGCCGGGGCGCCACGCTGTTCATGACCCTGGCGGCGGCCTTCGCCGGCTTCCTCTCCCGGGTGACGGACCAGCAGGACGTGGTGCTCGGCACGCCTACCGCCAACCGCAACCGGGCCGAGCTCGAGGGCCTGATCGGCTTTTTCGTCAACACCCTGATGCTGCGCGCCGAGCTGTCGCGGCGTCCCACCATGCTCGACCTCCTGGCCCGCATGCGCAGCACGATCCTGGAGGCCTTCGCCCACCAGGACACGCCTTTCGAAAAGCTGGTCGACGAGCTGAAGCCCGAGCGCAGTCTCAGCCACTCGCCTCTGTTCCAGGTGATGATCTCGCTGCAGAACGCGTCGGTCGAGGTGCTGGAGCTGCCGGGGCTGGAGCTGCGGCCTTTCGAGCGGGGCCAGGAGATCTCCAAGTTCGACCTCACGCTGACCATCGTCGAAAGCGCGCAGGGGCTCCACACCCTGTGGCGCTTCAACTCCGAGCTGTTCGACCGGTCGACGATGGCGCGACTGGCCCAGCACTTCGAGACCTTCGCCGTGGCCGCCGCGACTCGCCCCGGAGCGCTGGTGTCCGAGCTGCCCCTTCTGGGTGCGCAGGAGCAGCGGCAGATCCTCGCCGGCTGGAGCCGGGGTGAGATCACCCGCTTCACGCCTCGGGGTCTGCACGAGATGGTCGAGGAGCAGGCCGCGGTGCGGCCGGACGCCGTGGCGCTGGTCTCCGAGGACGGCGAGCTCACCTACGCCGGGCTCAATCGGCGGGCAAACCGTCTGGCGCGGCGCCTGCGGCGCCTGGGGGTAGGGCTGGAGGTGCCGGTGGGGCTTTGTGCGGAGCGCTCGCCGGAGATGATCGTGGGGCTGGTCGCGGTGCTCAAGGCGGGGGGCGCCTACCTGCCTCTCGATCCGGCCTATCCACCGGAACGGCTGGCCTGGCTGCTCGCGGACTCCGGCGTGCCGGTGTTGCTGATCCAGGAGCGGCTGCTGACGGTCCTGCCACCCCATGCCGCCCAGACGGTCCTGCTGGAAGAGGCGCTGGAAGGCGAGAGCGGGGAGGGCATGCCACCGCTCTCGGGGCCGGAGAACTTGGCCTACGTGATCTACACCTCCGGCTCCACCGGCACGCCCAAGGGGGTGCTGGTGCCCCACCGGGGTCTGGAGAACCTGGCGGAGGCACAGGATCGCCTGTTCGAGGTGGGTCCTGAAAGCCGGGTGCTGCAGTTCGCCTCCTTGAGCTTCGACGCTTCGGTCTCCGAGATCGCCATGGCGTTCCGGGCTGGAGCGGCGCTGGTGCTGGCCTCGCGCCGCTCGCTGGTGGGGCCCGAGCTGATCGAGCTGCTGCGCGAGCAGCGGATCACCACCGTGACCCTGCCGCCGACGGTGCTGGCGGCGCTGCCGCCGGCGGCACTGCCCGATCTGCGCACGCTGGTGGTGGCGGGCGAGGCCTGTTCCGTCGAGCTGGCGCGGCGTTGGTCCGCGGGCCGCCGTCTGGTCAACGCCTACGGTCCGACCGAGACCACCGTCTGCGCCACGGGCTGGGTCTACGATGGCGGCGAGCGTCTGCTGGTGGGCCGCCCGCTCCAGAACATGGAGGTCTGCGTCCTCGATGCGGCGGGCGAGCCGTTGCCGGCCGGGGTGCCCGGGGAGCTGCTGGTGGGCGGCCTGGGCCTGGCCCGCGGCTACCGCGGCCGGCCCGAGCTGACGGCCGAGCGGTTCGTCCCCCACCCCTTCGCCAGCACGCCGGGAGAGCGGCTGTACCGCACGGGCGACCTCGTCCGCTTCACGGCGGGGGGCGAGCTCGAGTTCCTTGGGCGCATCGATCATCAGGTCAAGATCCTGGGCGTGCGCGTCGAGCTGGGCGAGGTGGAGGCGGCGCTGCTGGCCGAGTCCGGAGTGCGTGAGGCGGTGGCGGTCGCCCGCCAGGACGGCTCCGGGCCGGCGCGGCTGGTGGCCTACGTCGTGCCGGCTCGGGACCTGGAGGTCTCGGCGCTCGACGGGGCCGCCCTGCGCAGGGCCCTCACCGCCTCGCTGCCCGAGGCGCTGGTGCCGTCCGCTGTCGTGGTGCTCCCGGCGCTGCCGCTCACCCCCAACGGCAAGGTGGACCGCAAGGCGCTGCCGGCGCCCGAAGGGGTGTCGAAGGACGCCGTAGCACCGCGCACGGAGCTGGAGCGCTTCCTCGCCGGGCTCTGGCAGGAGACGCTGGGAGTGGCGAGCCTCGGGATCCACGACGACTTTTTCGCGCTGGGCGGCAACTCGATCACGGGTGCGATGTTCGTCAATCGCCTGCAGCGGGAGCTGGGCGAGATCGTTCACGTGGTGGTGATGTTCGACGCACCGACGGTGGCGAAGCTGGCCGCCTACCTTGCCGAGCACTACCCGGAGGCGGTGGCGAGGCTCTTCGGCGTGGAGGTGCTCGGCGAGCGCTGGTCGCAGGCCAGGTTGGGGCGCATCGACGAGGCTCGGGTCGAAGCCTTCCGCGCCCTCATCCCGCCGGTGGCGCCGGGAGTGAAGGTTGCGGTCAGGAATCCGCCGGCGGCCTTCATCCTATCGCCTCCCCGCTCGGGCTCGACCCTGCTGCGGGTAATGCTGGCCGGCAATCCGCGGCTGTTCGCGCCGCCGGAGCTGGAGCTGCTGTCGTTCCACACGCTGGCCGAGCGCCGAGAGGCCTTCCCGGGCCGCAACAGCTTCTGGCTGGAGGGGGTGACGCGGGCGGTGATGGAGCTGCGGGGCGGTTCGGCCGAAGAAGCCGAAGCGCTGCTCGCCGGGTTGGAGGGGCGCGGGGCGACCACCCGCGAGCTCTATCGTCTGATGCAGGAGTGGCTGGGCGAGCGGCTCCTGGTCGACAAGACCCCCTCCTACGCCCTCGACCTGGGGGTGCTGCGGCGGGCCGAGGAGGTGTTCGAAGACGCCCGCTACATCCACCTGCTGCGCCACCCCCACGGCATGATCCGCTCTTTCGAGGAGGCGAAGCTGGAGCAGGTCTTCTTCCGCCATCCGCACACGCTGGCGCGTCGCGAGCTGGCGGAGCTGATCTGGCTGGTGAGCCAGCGCAACATCCTCGCGCTCCTGCGCGACGTGCCGCCGGATCGCCAGCTCCGGGTGCGTTTCGAGGACCTGGTGGCCGGGCCGGAGCGCGAGCTGCGGAGGATCTGCGAGTTCCTGGGGATCGACTACGAACCGGCCATGGCCGAGCCCTACGAGGACAAGTCGCAGCGCATGACCGACGGCGTCCACGCCTGGTCGCGCATGCTGGGCGACGTGAAGTTCCACCAGCACAGCGGCGTGGACCGTGCGACGGCCGACCGCTGGCGGGACGAGATGAAAGAGGACTTCCTGGGCGCCCCCACCTGGGAAATGGCCGCGGGGCTCGGATATGAAATGCCAGCCGCCGAGCCGGGCTGGAGCCCGATCGAACGGGGGAATTGGACGGAGGGCGAGGCGTTGCCGCTCTCCTTCGCGCAGGAGCGGCTCTGGTTCCTGGATCAGCTCGACCCCGGGAGCCCCGCCTACAACATCGCCATCGCGCTGCGTCTGGTGGGCAGGCTCGAAGTGGGCGTGTTCGCCCGGGTGCTCGCCGAGATCGTGCGTCGCCACTCGGTATTGCGCACTCGCTTCGTCCCGACGGGCGCCGGTCCGGTCCAGGTGATCGTCCCGGAGCACGCGGTGTCGCTGCCGGTGGTCGATCTGGCGGCTCTGCCGCCCTCGGCCCGGCAGGCCGAGACGCTCTGGCAGGTGGCGGCGGAGAAGAGACGAGCCTTCGATCTCGCTCGCGGCCCGCTGCTGCGGGTGTTGCTGCTACGTCAGGACGGCGAGGAGCATGTGGTGGTGCTCAACCAGCACCACATCGCGAGCGACGGCTGGTCGATCGGGGTGCTGGTGCGGGAGGTGGCGGCGCTCTACCCGGCCTTCGTCGCAGGGCGGCCGTCGCCGCTGCCGGAGCCGGCGATCCAGTACGCCGACTATGCCCTCTGGCAGCGCGGCTGGCTGCAAGGCGAGATGCTGGAGAGAGAGATCGCCTACTGGCGTCAGAGCCTGGCGGGAGTGACGCCGCTGAAGCTGCTCACGGACCGGCCGCGTCCTGTGGTGCCGAGCTCGCGCGGCGCCAGTCGCTCGTTCTTCGTGCCTCAAGAGCTGGCGGAGTCGGCTGTGGTCCTGGGCCGGAGCCAGGGAGCGACGCTGTTCATGGTGGGCTTGGCGGCCTTTGCGGCCCTGCTTCAGCGCACGGCGGACCAGGACGACCTCGCCCTCGGCACGCCGATCGCGGGGCGCAACCGCGCCGAGCTCGAAGGGTTGATCGGCTTTTTCGTCAACACCCTGGTGCTGCGCGTGAACGGCTCGGGGGAGCCCGGCTTCCACGAATTGCTGGCACAGGTGCGCGAGACGGCGCTGGGGGCCTTCGTCCACCAGGAGCTGCCGTTTGAGAAGGTGGTAGAGGAGCTGCAGCCGCAACGGGACCTGTCGCGCTCACCGTTGTTCCAGGTGATGTTCGCGCTGGACAACGCTGCGAGGGAGGCGCCGCTGGAGCTGCCGGGCCTGGAGCTGCGGCCCTTCCCTTCGGAGAAGACGACGGCGAAGTTCGAGCTGAGCTTCTCGCTGGCCGAGACCGGTGCGGGGCTGGCCGGTGGCATCGAGTTCAATCTCGACCTGTTCGATGCCGCGACGATCGATCGGCTGGCGCGCCGTTTCGGGATCCTGCTGGCGGGGATCGCGGCCGAACCCGAGCGTGCCCTCTCGGAGCTGCCGTTGCTCGACGCGGCCGAGTCGGCGCAGGTCGCGGCCTGGAGCCGGCCGGCCGAGATCGCTTCGGTGTCCGGTTGTCTGCACGAGCTGTTCGAGGCGCAGGCCGATCTCGATCCGGACGTGCCGGCGGTGATGGCCGGTGACGAGAGCCTCTCCTACGGCGAGCTCGAAGCCCGGGCCAACCGCCTGGCGCGCCACCTGCGGCGGCTGGGCGTGGGGCCGGAGGTGGCCGTGGGCCTGTCCCTGCTGCGCTCGGCGGAGGGGCTGGTTTCCCTGCTGGCGATCCTCAAGGCGGGCGGTGTCTACGTGCCGCTCGATGCCGCCCATCCTCGGGAGCGGCGGGCCTGGATGCTGGCCGACGCGGGCGCGCGGGTGCTCATCACGCGGGAAGCCCTGAAGAGCGAGCTGGCGGTTGGTGCGGAGGTCGTCGTCCTGGCCGTGGACTCAGAGGCAGAGGCGATCGGTCAGCAGAGCGCAAAGCGCTTGGCGGGGCTCGCGTCTCCGGAGGACCTGGCCTACGTGATCTACACCTCGGGCTCGACGGGCACCCCGAAGGGGGTGGGCGTCAGTCACGGGGCCGCGGCCTGCCATCTGCTCACCATGGTTGAAACCTATGGTCTGGAGAGAGGCGAGCGGCTGCTGCAGACGGCGTCCTGGAGCTTCGACGCCTCGCTCGATCAGCTCCTGTCGCCGCTGACGGTGGGCGCCACGGCGGTGCTCTGGGAGGGGGATCTCAGCGTCGAGGAGCTGGAGCGGCGGGTGGTCTCGCAGGGCGTGACGGTGGCGGACCTGCCGCCGGCGTTCCTGCAGCTCTGGGCACGGGAGACTTCGGGGAACGAGTCTCCGGCCCTGCCGGTGCGGCTGGTGATGACGGGGGGCGAGGCGCTGGCGCCGGAGGTGGTGCGCCTGTGGCCGTCGACGCCCCTGGGTGCGGCGCGGCTGCTCAACGGCTACGGCCCGACCGAGGCGGTGATCACGGTGAGCCTGCACGAGGTCCAGGCCGGCGCGTCGTTGCCGGCGGTGCCCATCGGCCGGCCGCTGGCGGGCCGATGGGCCCATGTCCTGGACCGCCACGGCAGCCCGATACCGGCCGGCGTACCTGGAGAGCTGGTGCTCGGCGGTCTGCTGGCCCGGGGCTACCTGGGCCGGCCGGACGTCACGGCCGAACGGTTCATGCCGGATCGCTTCAGCGGCGAGCCGGGCGCGCGTCTCTACTACACGGGCGACCGGGTGCGCTGGCTGGCGACGGGGGATCTGGAGTTCCTGGGGCGCCTGGATCAGCAGGTGAAGGTGCGCGGCTTCCGCATCGAGCCCGGGGAAATCGAGGCGGCGCTGGCAGGTCACCCGGCGGTGGCTCAGGCGGCGGTGGTCGTCACAGGCGATGAGATGGCCCGTCGGCTGGTGGCGTTCCTCGTCGCCGCAGGGGAGACGCCGATTCCGGGTACGAGCGAGTTGCGCGCCTTCCTGGGCCGCACGCTGCCCGAATACATGGTGCCCTCGGCCTTCGTCGAGATCGGGGCGTTGCCGCTGACGCCCGGCGGCAAGGTGGACCGCCGGAGCCTCGCCGGCCTGACGCCAGCTCTTGGAGAGGGGGAGGGCTCGGCGGCTCCGTCCACTCCGGTGGAGCAGATCCTGGCGGGGATCTGGGCCGAGGTGCTGCACCTCGGCGAGGTGGGAGCGGACGCCGACTTTTTCGCGCTGGGTGGCCATTCGCTGCTGGCCACCCAGGTGGTCTCGCGGACGCGCGAGGCCCTCGGGGTGGAGCTGCCCCTGCGCAGCGTCTTCGAGAGGCCCACCGTGGCCGCCCTGGCCGTCGAGATCGAGAGCCTTCAGGCGAGGGAGAGGGGCTTCGAGGCGCCGCCGCTGCGGCCCCTGCCGCGCGCGGGGGATCTCCCTCTGTCCTTTGCCCAGGAGCGTCTCTGGTTCCTCGACCAGCTCCAGCCGGACTCGTCGGCCTACAACATGCCGGCCGCGGTGCGGCTGACGGGAAGGCTCGACGTCGTGGCTCTGGCGGCGACGCTTCAGGAGATCGTGCGGCGCCACGAGTCGCTGCGCACCGCCTTCGTCGTGCGATCCGGTCAGCCTGTGCAGGTGATCGCGCCTGCCATGGATCTGCTCACCCCCATCGTGGACCTTGGGGCTCTGGAGCCGGGGCGGCGCGAAGCGGAGGCCCGCGCGCTGACAGCAGCGGAGGCACGGCGGCCCTTCGACCTGCGTCGGGCGCCGCTGCTGCGGGCGATGCTGCTTCGCCTGACGGAGGAAGAGCACGCGCTGTTGCTGACCTTGCACCACATCGCCTCGGACGGCTGGTCGACCGGCGTGCTGGTGCGGGAGCTGGTGGTCCTCTATCGGGCGTTCTCGCAGGGCGAGCCTTCGCCGCTGCCGGACCTGCCGGTGCAGTATGCGGACTTCGCGCTCTGGCAGCGCGGCTGGCTCCAGGGCGAGGCGCTGGAGGCGCAGCTCGCCTACTGGCGGGGCGTCCTCGCCGGAGCGCCGGTGCTCGAGCTCGCCACCGACCGGCCCCGCACGGCCCTCCAGAGCTACCGCGGAGCCAATACCGGCTTCCTCTTGCCGGGCGAGGTGAGCGAGGGAGTGAGGAGCCTGTCGCGGCAGCGGGGGGCGACGCCGTTCATGGTCCTGCTGGCTGGCTTCGAGAGCCTGCTCCAGCGCTACACCGGCCAGGACGACGTGATCGTGGGTTCGACCATCGCCAACCGCACGCGTAGCGAGCTGGAGGGCCTGATCGGCTTCTTCGTCAACACTCTGGCGCTGCGGGGAGACCTGTCGGGTGAGCCCTCTTTCTCGGACCTGCTGATACGGGTGAGAGAATCGTCGCTGGGGGCCTACGCCCATCAGGACCTGCCGTTCGAAAAGCTGGTGGCGGAGCTGCAGCCGGAGCGGGACCTGTCGCGCTCGCCGCTGTTCCAAGTGCTGTTCCAGCTTCAGAACGCACCGATGGACGCCGAGCCGGTGGAGTTGCTGCCGGAGCTGGTGCTGCGGCCGATGGGCGCGAGCGGGCAGACGGCGAAGTTCGACCTGACACTCAACGCCTTCGCGGCCGGGCCGGTCTTCGGTGGGGCGTTGAAGTACAACACCGACCTGTTCGAGCAGGCGACGGCGGCACGGATCGTCCGGCACTTTGCGACGCTGGTCGCGAGAGCGGTGGCGGCGCCGTCCCGGCGCCTGTCGGAGTTGGCTCTGCTCTCCGCCGAGGAGAGCCATCAGCTCGTTCGGGAGTGGAACGAAGCGCCGGCCGAGTCCCTGGGCTCGGGCGTGCTGCACGCGCGATTCGCCGAGCAGGCAGTCCGCTCTCCCGAGGCCACGGCCGTGGCTTGCGAGGGGGAGCGGCTGAGCTATGGCGATCTCGACCGCCGGTCCAACCAGCTCGCGCGTTACTTGAGGCGCCTGGGTGTGCTGCCGGGCGACCGGGTGGGTCTGTGCCTGGAGCGGTCGGTGGAGATGGTGGTGGCCATCCTGGGCGTGCTGAAGGCGGGCGCGGCCTACGTGCCGCTCGATCCGGCGTATCCACAGGAGCGGCTGGCCTTCCTGCTGGCGGACAGCCGGCCGCCGGTGGTGCTCACCCAGGATTCTCTGGCCGCTCTTCTGCCGGAGCCCGGAGCGGGCACGCGGGTGGTCTTCCTGGATCGCGACGCGGAGCGGATCGCTCGCGAGCGCACCTCGGCTCCCCGGATCGCGGTCTCGGCGGAGTATCCGGCCTACGTCATCTACACGTCGGGCTCGACGGGCCAGCCGAAGGGTGTGGTGGTGCGGCACGGCAACGCCCTGCGCCTGTTCTCGGCTACGGAGCGGTGGTTCGAGCTCGGTCCCGAAGATGTCTGGACGCTGTTCCACTCCTACGCCTTCGACTTCTCGGTGTGGGAGATCTGGGGGGCGTTGCTCTACGGCGGCCGGCTGGTGGTGGTGCCCTACTGGGTGAGCCGTTCGCCCGAGGCGTTCTACGAGTTGTTGCGGATGGAGAGAGTCACCGTCCTCAACCAGACGCCTTCGGCGTTCCGGCAGTTGATCTGGGCCGAGGAGGCGGTGCTCGCGGGAGCTGAACCGGATCTCGCGTTGCGATATGTGATTTTCGGCGGCGAGTCGTTGGAGCCGGCGGGTCTGGCACCCTGGTTCAAACGGCATGGGGATGAGCGCCCGCGACTGATCAACATGTACGGCATCACCGAGACGACGGTGCACGTAACCTGGCGCGAGGTGGGCTGGGCAGACGTGAGCCGGGCGGTGAGCGCCGTGGGCTGTCCGATCCCGGACCTCGGGGTCTTCCTGCTCGACTCCTTGTTGCAGCCGTTGCCAGTGGGCGTGCCGGGGGAGATCCACGTCGGCGGCGCCGGTCTGGCCCAAGGCTACCTGGACCGTTCGGAGCTGACGGCGGAGCGTTTCGTGCCGAACCCATTCGGCGAAGCGGGCTCGCGGCTGTACAAGAGCGGTGACCTGGCGCGGCGTCTACCGGACGGCGACCTCGAGTACCTGGGCCGGATCGACCATCAGGTGAAGATCCGCGGCTTCCGCATCGAGCTGGGGGAGATCGAGTCGGCGCTGGTGCGCCACGCGGCGGTTCGCGAGGCCGTGGTGCTGGCGGTCGACGACCCGGACCGGCGGCTGGTGGCCTGGGTGGTGCCGACGGGCGAGGCGCCGTCGCTGTCGGACCTGCGGAGCTTCCTGGCGCAGAGCCTGCCGGACTACATGCTCCCCTCAGCTCTGGTGGTGCTCGACGCTCTGCCGTTGACGACGAACGGCAAGGTGGATCGGCGCGCTCTGCCTGCTCCTGAAGCGCAGAGGCTGGACGAAGCCGGCCATGTCGCTCCCCGGACACCGCTCGAAGCCTTCGTGGCCGGGCTGTGGCGCGAGGTGCTGAAAATCGAGCAGGTCGGAATCAGCGACGACTTCTTCGAGCTGGGCGGCAACTCGATCAGCGGCGCGGTGCTGATCAACCGCTTGCAGCAGGAGCTGTCGGAGATCGTCCAGGTGGTGGTGATCTTCGACTATCCGACGGTGGAGTCGCTGGCGGCCTACCTGGCCGCGGAGCACCCGGCGGCCGTCGTCCGGAGGTTGGGAGCCGACGCGGCGGGCCGGCCGCTGGACGGGACGGACCTTTCGGAGCGGATCGACGAGCCGAAGCTCGCCCGGTTCCGCGCGCTGGTCCAGCCGCTCCCGCCGATGCCCGCTCCGTCCCAGAAGAACCGTCGGGCGGTGTTCGTGCTGTCGCCGCCGCGGTCGGGCTCGACGCTGCTGCGGGTGATGCTGGGCGGACATCCGGAGCTGTTCGCACCGCCGGAGCTGGAGCTGCTGTCGTTCAACACCCTGCGCGAGCGCAGCGCCGCCTTCAGCGGCCGCGACAGCTTCTGGCTGGAAGGCGCGATCCGGGCCGTGATGGAGGTCCGCGGCTGCGGTCCGGAGGAGGCGCGAGAGATCCTGGAGGCCTGTGAGCAGGAAGACCTGACGACCGCCGAGCTCTACGGGCGGCTGCAGGAGTGGCTGGGTGATCGCATCCTGGTGGACAAGACGCCGTCCTATGCGCTCGATCCCGCGGTCCTGCGGCGGGCGGAGGAGACGTTCGAGGAGCCGCTCTACGTCTATCTGATCCGCCATCCCGGGGGCATGATCGGCTCCTTCGAGGAAGCCAAGCTCGATCAGATCTTCTTCCGTCGCGAGCACGGCTTCTCCCGTCGCGAGTTGGCGGAGCTGATCTGGCTGGCGAGCCACGAGAACATCGAGGCGTTCCTTCAAGAGATTCCGGCGAAGCGCCAGCACTGGGTGCGCTTCGAGGACCTGCTGCGCGAGCCGGAGTCGGTGCTGCGGGGGATCTGCGCGTTCCTGGGCTTGGACTACGACCCGGCCATGGCGCAGCCGTACCAGCAGAGCTCGGCGCGGATGACCGACGGCCCGCACGCGGAGTCGCGCATGCTGGGCGACGTCAAATTCCACGAGCACTCGGGGGTGGACGCCTCGGTGGCCGAGCGCTGG
>DATARR010000016.1:0-76680 GCA_036264085.1 Thermoanaerobaculia bacterium
TGCCGCTTGCCGGCTCAAACTACGGACCGGGCTCTTCGGATCTCGATCCTACGCTCAACCGGAGCCTCTCTGAAGACCCGGAGGGTAGCCTCCATTGGGCCTTACATCTCGTCGGTCTGAGGCAAAGCCTCGTTAGAAGTACGACGACCCATCCTATACCTGCAACGACCCATCGCATCCCTGCAACGCGCCATCGTATCCTTACCGCGGCCCATCGTATGGATACGACGGGCCGCTGCATCCTTACAACTGGCCGTCGTATCGATACGGCGGCTCGCCGATGGTTACGACGGGCCGCCGTAACCATCCGCCGGACCGTCGTCTTCTTACAACGGCCGTTTTATCGATCCAACGGGGCGTCGTATCCTTACAACGAGGCGTCGTATCCTTACGACGGCCCGCCGATGCTTACAACGGGCCGCCGTATCGATACGACGGCCCGCCGTTCCATACAACGGGCCTCGTATGGATACGACGAGCCGTTGGATCGTTACGGCGGCCCGTTGGATGCTTACCATGGTCCACCGATGCTTACGACGGGCCGTCGTATCCATACGGCGAGGCGTCGTATCCATACAACGGCCGTTTTATCGATACGACAGCTCGCCGTATCCTTACAATGGCCGTTGCAAGGTACGGTGGGCCGTCGTAAGGATACGGGGGGCCGTCGTACCCTTACATTGGGCCGTCGTCTCGAGAGACGCTGTCCTGGTCCCGCCCCAGCGCCGCCACCGCCATCGCCGCGATCTCCTCGCCGATGCGGATCGACGCGGTGGCGGCGGGCGACGGCGCGTTGAGCACGTGAATGGCCCGCTCGCCGCGCACGACGTGGAAGTCGTCAACCAGTCTCCCCTGAGCATCCAGCGCCTGCGCCCGCACGCCGCTCCCCGCCCGGTGGAGGTCGGCCGGGCGGATCTCCGGTACCAGGCGCTGCAGGTCGCGCACGAAAGTCCCCTTGAGCAGCGACCGGCGGACCTCGTAGGCGCCGGTGCGCCAGTAGCGGGCGGCGAGGCGCCAGAAGCCCGGCCAGGCCGCCGTGCCGGCGAAGTCGCGCAGCGAGACGTCGCGCCAGCGGTAGCCCTCGCGCTTGAGGGCGAGGACGGCGTTGGGCCCGGCCTCGACGCCGCCGCTCACCATGCGGGTCAGGTGCACGCCGAGGAACGGGAAGCGCGGGTCGGGCACGGGGTAGATGAGGCCGCGGACGAGGCTGCGCCGCTCGGGCGTCAACTGGTAGTACTCGCCGCGGAAGGGGAGGACGTGCACGCCGGGATCGGCGCCGCAGAGCCGGGCCACGCGGTCCGCCTGGAGGCCGGCGCAGTTGATCAGGAGCGAAGCCGCGAAGGCGCCGCGCGCCGTCTCCACCACCAGCCCTGAGCCGTCGCGCCGCACGCCGAGGACGCGGGCGCTCGTCACCACCCGGCCGCCCCGGGCCGCGATGCGCCGGGCATAGGCGCGGGCCACGGCGGGATAGTCGGCGATGCCCGTCTCCGGCACGTGGAGGGCCGCGATGCCGGCGGCGTGGGGCTCGACCGCTCGGATCTCCTCCGCCCGCAGCCGGCGCACCCCGTCGAGGCCGTTGGCGCTCCCCCGCCGTTCGAGCTCGTCGAGCCGCGGCAGATCCTCGGGCCGGAGGGCCACCACCAGCTTGCCGCAGCGCTGGTGGGCGATCCCCTCCTCGGCACAGAAGCGATAGAGGGCACGGGCCCCCTCGACGCAGAGGCGCGCCTTGAGCGAGCCCGGCTTGTAGTAGAGGCCGGAGTGGATGACGCCGCTGTTGTGGCCGCTCTGGTGGGCGGCGACGTGATCCTCGGCCTCGTACACGGCCACCTTCAGGCCGCGGCCGGCCAGAGCCATGGCCGTGCCCAGGCCCACCAGGCCGCCGCCGGCCACGGCCACGTCGCAGGAGCCGTCGAGAGAGCTCATGGAATGGAAGGGGAGGCAGGCTCAGGGGGCCAGCCGCTCGATCCTCCAGCCGTCTGCGGGGAGGCGCACGTAGCGCAGGCGGTCGTGCAGCCGGCTCGGCCTCCCCTGCCAGAACTCCACGGTTTCAGGGAAGATGCGGAAGCCGCCCCAGGCGTCCGGCAGAGGGACGTCGCCGCCGGCGAAGCGCTCGGCGGCCGCCTCCACCCGGCGCTCCAACTCCTCGCGGCCGGCCAGGGTGCGGCTCTGCGGCGAGGCCCAGGCTCCCAGGCGCGAGCCCCGGGGACGGGAGACGAAGTAGGCCTCCGACTCCTCTCGCGTCGTCCTCTCCACCGTCCCCTCGATCCGCACCTGCCGCTCCAGGGCCGACCAGTAGAAGACCAGGGCCGCGCGGGGATTCGCCGCCAGCTCCCGCCCCTTGGCGCTCTCGTAGTGGGTGTAGAAAACGAAGCCGCGCTCGTCGACCCCTTTGAGCAGCACAACACGCGCCGCGGGACGACCGTCGCGGTCGGCCGTGGCCAGGACCATGGCCGTGAAGTCCTCGGGCTGGGCTGCGCTGGCCTGGTCGAGCCAGACCCGGAACTGGTCGATGGGATCGGCGGCGAGGTCCTCTTCGGAGAGCCCCGCCAAGGCGTACTCGCGGCGGACGTCGGAGACTTTCATCGGCGCGCCGATTCTATCCGCGATTTCGGGGCAGAGAAAAGTTAAACCTTCACGCCATCAAATGGCGTTGGTCCGGAACGGCTCTTGGGCCGGCATGGTGATAATCGATCAGTTGAGGCGCAGGGTCGCTATTTCACTGCGTTTGTCGCTGATATTAAACACCCCTTCCGATTTGACTTACGCCGACATTACGCTTAACATTCGGACTGGGAGAGACGACGGAAATGGCCGAGCCCCTGACCCGAGAGCCGCTTCTGGAGACACCAGAGATGCCGGGGAGCGCCTCGCCGGCGCTGCGGCTGCTGCGCTCGTCGCTGCCCGCAGCCTTCCGGTCGCGCCTGAGGAGCGCCCGCGAGCTCGACCGGGAGATCCGTGACGCCGCCGGCGCAGGCGCCTTCGCCACCGCCGTGCCGGCCCTCGACCGGCTGCTCGACGGTGGCCTCCCCCGGGGCCAGCTCGTGGAGCTGGTGGGCGGGCGCACCAGCGGCCGCTTCTCCACTCTGCTCGCGGTGCTGGCCGCGGCCACCGGCGTGGGCGAGGCCGCGGCCCTGGTGGACCTGGGCGACGGCCTCGATCCCGAGGCGGCCCTGGCCCTGGGAGCGGACCTCGAGCGCCTGCTCTGGCTGCGTCCCACCACCCTCAAGGACGCCCTCGCCGCCGCCGAGATGCTCCTCGCCAGCGGTTTCCCTCTCGTCACCCTCGACCTCGGGCAGCCGCCGGTGCGGGGCGGGCGCGGCGTCGAAGCCGCCTGGCTGCGGCTGGCGCGGGCCGCCCGGGCCCACGACGCGGCGCTGCTGGTGGGCGCCCCCTACCGGGTGAGCGGCACGGCGGCCGCCGTGGTGCTGAAGGCCGAGCGGGCCCGCGCCGCCTGGCAGGGGCAGGGCGCTTCGCCCCGGCTGCTCGCGGGGTGCGCCTCGCGCCTGGTGCTGGAGAAGCGGCGGGGCCAGCTCACCGGCCGTGCCGAGGAGCTCACTCTCACGGCTCCGGGCTTACCCCGGCCGGCGGCGGCCCCGGCCCGCCCGGAGGTCCGGCGAGTGGAGAGGCCGGCCATCGCCGTGGTCCCCCCTCTGCGCCGGGCGGCTGCGGGCTGATCGATCCCCATGGCCTCTCCCCGGCTCGCCTGCCTCCTCCTCCCCCTCTTCCCGCTGGCCGCGCGGCTGCGCAGCGAGCCGGAGCTGGTGCGCGAGGCGCTGGTGGTGGTGGCGGGCAACGGCAACGCCGCCCGGGTGGTGGCCGCCACCCGCCTCGCCCGGGCCGCGGGCGTGCGTCCCGGGCTCACCCTGCCGCAGGCGCGGGCCCTCTGCCCCAAGCTGGTGGCCCGCCCGCGGGACGAGGAGTGCGAACGAGCGGCCCAGGAATCCCTCCTGGAGGTGGCCGAGGGGTTCTCGCCGCGGGTGGAGGACGCGGGCGAGGGCACCGCCTACCTGGACCTCGAAGGACTGGAAAGGCATTATTCGAGGGGTCCCGGCTCCACACCGGAGCTCGACCTGGGGCGCTCCCTGATGGCCGCCGCCGACGCCGCGGGGCTGCCGGCGCGGGTGGGCATCGCCTCCAGCAAGCTGGCGGCGCGCATCGCCGCCGGCCTGCCCGAGCCGCCGGTGATCGTGCCCGCGGGCGAGGAGGCGGCCTTCCTCGCGCCGCTCCCCCTGCAGCGCCTCGCTCCCGAGGTGGACCTGGCGGGCACGCTGGAGCGCTGGGGCGTGCGCTCGGTGGGGGACTTCGCGAAGCTTCCGGCCTCGCGGGTGGCGAGCCGCCTGGGCCGCACGGGCCGCGAGCTGCACGCCACGGCCCGCGGCGTCGACGCCCGTCCTCTGATCCCCAGAGAGCCACCGCCGGCCTTCCACGAGGGGATGAGCCTCGAATGGCCGCTGGTCGCCCTGGAGCCCTTCCTGTTCGTGGGGCGGGCGGCCCTCGACCGCCTCTGCCAGCGCCTGGAGTCGCGGGGCTACGCCGCCAGCCGCCTGGAGCTCGCGCTGCGTCTGGAGCCGGATGGCCATCAGGAGCGCGCCATCACCCTGCCGGCTCCCACCTGCGACGTCAAGACCCTGCTCACCCTGGTCCGCCTGGAGCTGGAGGCCCGGCCGCCCGGGGCGCCGGTGGCGGGCTTCTCCTTCGCCGCCCATCCCGACCGGCCGCGGGAGGCCCAGCTCTCGCTCTACGGCCCGGCGGCCCTCTCGCCGGACAAGCTGGCCACCACGCTCGCCCGCCTCTTCGCCCTCCTCGGCCCCGAGCGGGTGGGCTCGCCGCGGCCGGTGGACGGTCATCGCCCGGAGCGCTTCACCCTGGTGGACTTCTCTCCTCCCCCGCCGCCGGAGGTGCGCCGCGAGCCGCGGGCCGGCCGCGGCCTGCTCGCCGTGCGGGTGCTGCGGCCGCCGGTGGAGATCGAGGTGATCGCGGACGAAACGGAGAGTCCGGTGGAGATCCGCACCCCCGCGAACGAAACGGCGGCGAAGCGCCCGCGCGTCGAGGGCGAGGTGAAAGTGGCCTCCGGCCCCTGGGGCCTCGAAGAGGACTGGTGGGCCGAGGACCCCACCGGCCGCGACTACTGGGACGTGGAGCTCGCCGGCCGCGGGCTCTACCGCATCTACCGCGAGCGCGCGACCGGCGCCTGGTACGCCGACGGCATCTACGATTGAGCCCTGCCCAGGGAGGCTGCCGGCCGTGGAGGCGACCTGAAAGCTACCCGATCAGCACGCTCCCGCCGTTCACGTTGAGGATCTCCCCCGTGACGTGCCGCGCCAGCGGCGAGGCGAGGAAAAGGACGGCGCCGGCGATGTCCTCGGCCGTGGCGATGCGCTGGAGGGGGATGGCGGCGAGGGCCTTCTGCCGGCCTTCGCCGGAGAGAGCCTCGGCCGTCATGTCGGTGTCCACCCAGCCCGGAGCCACGGCGTTGACGCGGATCCGGGGGGCCAGCTCGGTGGACCATGACTTGGTGGCCGAGATCATCGCTCCCTTGCTCGCGGCGTAGGGGCTGTAGAAGGCCTCGCCTCGCTGCCCCGCCGTGGAGCTGATGTTGATGATGCTGCCGTCCTGCGATTCCCGGAGCAGCGGCACGGCCTGGCGGGCGCAGAGGAACGGGCCCACGACATTCACCGCCAGCGTGGCTTCGAGCTTCGTCTTGTCGAGGTCCACCAGCGGGTCGTGAATCCACACCCCGGCGTTGTTGACGAGGCCATCCAGGCCCCCCCACTCCCCGCGCACGAAGGCGAACAGCTCCTCGATCTGATCGTGGTCGGTGACGTCGCAATGTACCTTCCGGTGAGGGCGATGCGGCTGGGACGAGATCCGCTCGATCTCGTCCAGCACCTGCTTCGCCCTGGCGCCGCTCGCCAGGTACTGCACCATGACGGTGGCTCCCGCCTTGGCGAACAGCCGGCAGCACGCGGCGCCGATGCCGCGGCTGCCGCCGGTCACCAGGACCCGGTAGCCCGCGAGATCGATCATGCGGCCTCGACGGTCTCGACAGTCTCGACGACCATCGCGATCCCCTGTCCGCCGCCGATGCATGCCGAGGCGATGCCTCGGCCGCCGCCCCGCCGGTTCAGCTCCTTGAGGAGGGTGATCAGCAGGCGGGTGCCCGAAGCGCCCAACGGATGGCCCAGGGCGATGGCACCGCCGTTGACGTTCAGCTTCTCCACGTCGAGGTCCAGGTCCTTGATCACCGCCAGGATCTGGCCCGCGAACGCCTCGTTGATCTCGAACAGGTCGATCCTCCCAAGGCCGATCCCCAGTTTCTCCAGCACCTTGCGGATGTCCGGCGCCGGGCCGATGCCCATGCGCGAGGGCTCGACGCCCACCACGGACCAGGAGAGGATGCGGCCCAGGGGCTGCCACCCCTTCTCCTGCGCATGGGCGGCCGTGGTGAGGATCATCATCGCCGCGCCGTCCACGATCCCCGACGCGTTGCCGGCGGTGACGAAGCCGTCCTTGTCGAACGCGGGAGGCAGGCCGGCGAGGTCCGCCATCGTGGTCTCGGGGCGCAGATGGTCGTCTCTGTCCACGACCTTGGCCCGCTTCCCCTTCCCCACTTCGACGGGCACGACCTCCGCGGCCAGCCTGCCGCTCGCCCAGGCCTCGCCCGCCCGCTGTTGGGAGCGGATGGCGAAGCGGTCCTGGTCCTCCCGGCTGATCCGCAAGTCCCTGGCCAGGTTGTTGCTCGTCTGGGCCATGTAGCAGCCGCAGTAGGAGTCCATCAGGGACACCATCAGGAGGTCCTGGAGCTGCCCCTGGCCGAGCTTGAAGCCGCGGCGGGCACCCCAGATGACGTGCGGCGCCTGGGACATGTTCTCCATGCCCCCTACCAGGCAGGTCGTGGCCTCGCCGTTGAGGACGAGATGGGCTCCCGAGATGACCGACTGGATCCCTGAGCCGCACAGCCGGTTGACGGTGAGGGCCGGGACCTCCTTGGGCACCCCGGCCTTGAGCGCCACGTGCCGCGCGCCGTAGATCGCGTCGGGCGAGGTCTGAAGCGCGTTGCCCACCACGGTGTGGTCGATCTCGGACGGGTCGATCCCCGTCCGCTGGAACAGGGCGCGGGCCGCGTGCGCCCCGAGGTCGATCGCGGAGATCTCGGCGAACGAGCCATTGTATTCGGCCATCGGGGTCCGTACCCCGTCGACCAGGACCAGATCACGGACGTCCATCTGCGGATTGCCTCCCTCCCGCCGTCGCCAGGGTATGAAACCGCCGGCGCCAGCGATTGACGTCGATCGAAGGATCGCGCCGGGAGGCGAGCATCACAAGGACGCGGCGCTCCTCCGGGTCGATCCAGAAACTGTTGCCTGCGAAACCGGTGTGACCGAAAGCGGTAGGCGGCAGCGCCCGCCCGGCGCTGTTGCGGAGGCTCCGCCGCCACCAGCCCAGGGCGAACGGGCCGCCGCCAGCCAGCGCGGCGGCCACGCCCTCCGCTTTCAACAGGCGTCCCGGCGCCAGCCATTCCACCCCGAGCCGCCAGAGGTCCCGCGCTCCGCCGAACAGCCCGGCGTGGCCGCAGACTCCGCCACCGGCCCCGAGGCCCAAGAGGAAGCGCCCGTTGCCGTCCTGGGGTATCCCCAGCGGCGGCGGGCCCAGGTCGGGGATGACGAAGCCCTGCTTCGCGGCCAGCTTCACCTCCTGGCCCGTGCCCATGAAGGACTCGGCGAGATCGGACCGAGCGGATGGATCCGTCGGCTCAGTCCGATCGACTGTGGCGAGGCCGAGGGGTTCCAGCACGCGCCTCCGCAGCAGCGCGGCGAGCGGCGTCCCCGTCGAGACCTCCGCAGTGCGGCCCCAGAGGATGTACCCGAGATCGCTGTAGGTGCCGGTCCGGGCGCCCACGAGGTCGCCGCCCTCCCCTCCCCGGACGATCAGCTCCACCGCCTCGTCCACGGAGCGGCAGCGTCGGCAGCGATGATAGAGCGGCGTCCAGCCCACGAGCCCCGAGCGATGCCGGAGGAGGTCCGAGAGCGGACGGCGGGCGAGCGCCCGGTGCGCCTGCGGCCAGAGGTCGCCGATCCGCGTGGCGAGCGGCAGCACGCCCCCGGCGTCGAGCGTCAGCGCCAGGGTCGCCATGAAGGGCTTGGTGACGGAGGCGTAGTCGAAGCGGGTCGTGATTTCAGTGGGCGCTCCAGCCCGGGCCTCGCCGGCCGCTCCCTCCCAGACGATCTCCCCGGCCGTGGCGATCAGGCCGACGACCGAGGAGGCGATACCCGCGGCGACGACCTCGCCGAGGAACGCCTCCACCCTCCGGAAGGAGGGCCGGTCAGACATAGTTCGCGGGATCGCCGGTCTGGAAGACCACCACCCGTTCGCCAGGGGAGAAGGCACCGGCGGCTTCCAGCTCCTCGACGGCGGCCAGGGTCGCGGCCCCTTCGGGACCCACCCGCAGGCCCTCGTGAGCCGCGATCCAGTCGACGACTTTCGCCAGCCGGCTCTCGTCGACGGCCACGGCCCGGCCGCCCGTCTCCCGCAGGGCGCGCAGGACGAGGAAGTCGCCGATCGCCCGCGGCACGCGCAGGCCCCAGACCCGCGTCCGGGGGTCCTCCCAGGGATCGGCCGCCTCCTTCCCCTGCTCGAAGGCGCGCACGATGGGGGCGCAGCCAGCCGCCTGGACCGCCACGAAGCGCGGCCGGCGCGGCCCGATCAGGCCCAGCCTCTCGAGCTCGTCGAACGCCTTGTGCATGCCCACGATGCCGGTGCCACCGCCCAGGGGGTAGACGATCCAGTCCGGCAGCTCCCAGTTGAATTGCTCGGCCAGCTCGAGGCCCATGGTCTTCTTCCCCTCCACCCGGTAGGGCTCGCGCAGGGTCGAGAGGGTCCAGTAGCGCTCCTTCCCCGGTTCCAGGAGCTTCGCCGCCTCGACCAGCGTGCCCGGCCCGGAGAGGACCTCAGCGCCGTAGTCCCGGCAGCGTTCGAAGATGGTGCGCGGCGTGTCCTCGGGCATCGCCACCCGGGCGGGCAGGCCGGCGGCGGCGGCGTAGGCGGTGAGGGCCAGGGCGGCGTTGCCGGCGCTCGCGAGCTGCACGCCCGGGGCTCCCAGCTCGCGGGCGCGGTTGATGGCGAGCGAGAGCCCCCGGGCCTTGAAGGAGCCGGTCGGGTTGCCCGACTCGTCCTTGAGCCAGAGCTCGATCCCCTCCGGCGCGAAGCGGCGCAGACGGACGAGGGGGGTGGCCCCCTCCCCGAGGTCCACCCGGCCGTCGAAGTCGGCGACGGGGAGGAGCTCGCGATAGCGCCAGAGAGTCCAGGGGCGATGGGCCAGGGAGCGGCGGAAGGCCTCGCCCTTCCCGGGGTCGAGGTCGTACTCCACCAGCCACGGCGCGCCGGCGGGCGAGAGGAAGGCGGGCTCGTCGAGCGGCGCCGTCACGCCCGTGCGCGAGCAGACCAGCCGGCGGGCCCAGCGCTCGTCGTTAACGGCCACCGCTCGGGGACTCGCCACCCTCGGCAGTACGGCTCTGATGCTCCTGGGAGATGCGCTGGTCCTCAGCCTGGAGCCGCGCAAGGTCGTCCTTGTACTTTGCCAGGAGCCTGGCGTTGAGCTCCCGGGCCGGATCGGTCGCGGTTGGAGGAGCGCTCCCGGCGTCCTTACCCAGCCCTGCGATCTGGCGCTCGATCTCCGCCTTCTCCACCGGATCGGTCGCCTCCTGCCGGCGACGCTCGAACAGGGCCAGGACCTGCTGGCGCCCGGCGGCGATCTGCTGGCTCAGGGCCTGGGCCGTTTGCTGCATCTGGGCCTCCAGCACCCGCTCCCTGATCCACTGGTACTCCTTGGGGTTGAAGCCCAGCTCCAAAGCGGCTCGCAGATCGGCGGTGGCAATGTCGGCGATATCGGCGATATCGGGGTGGTCGCCCACCGTCGTCAAAGCGTCGACGAAGGCTCCGCTCTCCTGAAAGCTCCTGAAGGCTGCCTGGCGGATCTTCTGCTCGCGCTGGCGAACGTCGAAGTACATCTTCACCTGCGCGTCCGTGAGCTGGCCGTCGGCGGGCGGATGGTAGTCGGGCGCCTTGGCCACCTCGTCCATCAGGCTGGCAGTGCCCTTGTCGTGCAGACTTTTCTGAATGGAGGCGTCGTCCTCGGCGGGCTTGCCCTGGCAGCCGCAGGCGAAGAGGATCGACCCCGACAGGGCGACGACGATGACGGTCCGCTGAAGCATGAGCCGCGTATCCTACCAGAAAGCCCTCACATCTCAGAAGAAGAGGAGGGACAAGGGAAAACAGGGCCTGGGGGCCTGGCTATTCCGTCCGGCTATTCCGTCCGTTTTCGCACCACCAGCCGCAGCGGCACGCCCGGCAGGCCCAGCTCCTCCCGCAGCCGGTTCTCCAGGTAGCGCCGGTAGTGGCTGTTGCGCGGCAGCGTGCGGTTGGCGAACAGCATGAAGGTCGGCGGCGCCGCGGAGACCTGGGTGACGTAGTAGAGCTTCCAGGGCGCCCCGGTCAGGGAGGGGGGCGCCACCTTCTTGACGAACCTCTCGAAAAGGCGGTTGAGCTGGCCGGTCGAGAGCTTGAGGTTGTAGGAGTCCAGGGCACGGTCGATGGGACCCCAGAGCTTGTCGACGCCGCGGCCGGAGAGGGCCGAGACGTTGACCCGCCCCGGGCTCGCCAGCAGCTCGTCGAGCCGCTGAAACGAAAACTCGAGCTTCTCCCGTGCCTCGTCGTCCAGCAGGTCCCACTTGTTGATGGCCACTACCGCGGCCCGCCCCAGCTCCCAGATGGAGCCGGCGATGGCGAGGTCGCCGCTGGTCACGCTCTGCGCGGCATCGACGACCAGCACCACCACCTGGGCGCGCTCGATCTGCCGCCGGGCCATCATCACCGCCAGCTCCTCGGGAGCGCCGGTGACCTGGCTGCGGCGGCGGATGCCGGCGGTGTCGATCAGCAGGTAGGACTTGTCGCCGCGGGTGATCAGGGTGTCCACCGGATCGCGGGTCGTGCCCGCCACGGGCGAGACCAGAGCCCGGTTCAGGCCCGAGATCTTGTTGAGCAGCGACGACTTGCCCACGTTCGGCCGGCCCACGATGGCGATCGGCGGCGCGTCCGGCGCCGGCACGTCCGGGATCTCGGGGAGGGTGAGGGCCAGGGCCTCGCGAAGATCCTCGATGCCGCCGCCGTGCTCGGCCGAGACGAGGAGCTGCCGGTCGATCCCCAGGGAGTAGAACTCCGGAAACCGGTTTCGCGCCTCGCGGGTATCCCCTTTGTTGACCACCAGCAGCGCGGGCTTGCCGAAGCGCCGGAAATGGGACCAGACCTCTTCGTCGGCGGAGACCAGCCCCAGTTTGCCGTCCACCACGAAGAGCAGGAGATCGCTCTCCTGCACCGCCAGGAACACCTGCTCGTTGAGCCCCAGGGGATCGTCCCCCGGCACCAAGCCGCCCGTGTCGACGATCTGGATGGGCCGGTCGTCCAGGAGGTGGGCGATCCCGGTGATGCGGTCGCGCGTGATTCCCGGCAGATCGTGGACGATGGCCTGCCGGCGCCCCAGCAGGCGGTTGAACAGCGTCGACTTGCCCACGTTCGGGCGGCCGACGATGGCGACGGTGGGGGTCAGGGACATGGCCGGGATTGTACAGTCACCGCCGAGCCCGCCTCTCCCCACGCTCCCTGGGCGCCTTGGGCACCCGCGGCTTCTCCGTCCTCGGCTTTTTCTCCCCCCGCGGCGCCGGGGCGGGCATGCCGACGAGCGTGAAGTCCAAGCCCCGGGCCTTCTGCGAGGCCCCGACCAGCACCACCTCGACCGGATCGGCCAGCCGGAAGACCCGGCCGTTGTGCTCCCCGATCAGCCGGTGGGCCTCGGGCTCGTAGCGGTAAAAATCGTCGGCCATCGAGCGGATGGGCACCAGGCCGTCGACGTAGTAGCCGTCGAGCTGCACGAAGAGGCCGAAGGGCTGGACGCCGGTGATCCGCCCCTTGAAGGTCTCGCCGGCGCGGCCGGCCAGGAACCGCACCTTCTTCCATTGCAGCAGGTCCCGCTCCGACTGCTCGGCCCGCCGCTCCGTCTGGCTGGTGTGCTCGGCCATGGCCGGCAGACGCTCCGGCAGGCGCGTCCGCTCCGACTCCCGCTCCGCCCGGCCCGCAAGGAGCGCCTTGAGCTGGCGATGGACCACCAGGTCCGGATAGCGCCGGATGGGCGAGGTGAAGTGGGTGTAGTACTCCGACGCCAGGGCGTAGTGGCCCAGGCACTGGGGATCGTAGACGGCCCGCTGCAGCGTGCGCAGTACCACCGAGGAGACGAAGTGCTCCTCGGGCCTGCCCTTCACCTCGCGCAACACCTCCTGAAGCGCCACGGGTGGAAGGTTCTCCAGCTCCCCCCGCAGCTTCAGGCCGAAGGTGGCCAGCAGCTCGGAGAGCTCCTCCAGACGCTCCGGCGTGGGCTGCGTATGGACCCGGTACAGGGCGGGCACGCTCCGGCTCACCAGCTCGAAGGCCACCGCCTCGTTGGCGGCGATCATGAATTCCTCGACGATGCGATGGGCGACGTTCCTCTCCTCGGGAAAAACGCCCACCATCACGCCGTCCGTATTCAGCACCACGTCCCCCTCGGGGAGGTCGAAGTCGATCGACCCCCGAAGGGTCCGGGCGTGATTGAGGATCTGCATCAGGTGGTGCATCTCGCGCAGGGCCGGCAGGACCGGACCGTACTCCGCGGCGTCCTCCGGGCGCGGCTCCTCCAGGATGCGGCGCACCTCGGTATAGGTCATCCGCCGGGTGCTGCGGATTACCGTCTCGACGAAGCGCCGGGCGCGGATCACGCCGTCGCGATCGATCTCCAGGAACGCGGAGACGGTCAGCCGCGGCACCTGGGGGCGCAGCGAGCAGAGGCCGTTCGACAGCCCCTCCGGGAGCATGGGGATCGCCCGCTCGGGATAGTAGACGCTGGTGCCCCGCCGGTAGCCTTCGAGGTCGAGCTCGTCCCCGTCCTTTACATAGTGGGAGACGTCGGCGATGTGGACGCCGAGGCGGAAGACGCCGTCCGGCAGGCGCTCGATCGAGACCGCGTCGTCGAAGTCGCGGGCCGTCTCGCCGTCGATGGTGATGATGGTCCGCTGCCGCAGGTCCTCACGCCCCGCCCAGTCCTCCGGCCGGGGATCGGCGGGGAACCGGGCTGCGAGATCGAGGACCTCGCCGGGGAAGTCCTCCGGGATGCCATAATGGCGCAGCACCACCAGGACGTCCACCCCGGGCAGGTTGGGATCGCCCAGCACCTCCACCACCCGCCCCACAGGGGCCCGGCCGGGGCGCTCGACCGCCACGACGACGAAGCGGCCGTCGGGAATCCCGTCCGCCCCCTGCACGGGCAGCTCCAGCGGCACCCGGGAGTCGAACGGCACGAGCCAGCGCAGCCCCCGCTCATCCGTCTCCAGAGAGCCGACCAGCGACTCGTAGCCCGGGCCCACGATGCGCACCACCGTCGCCTCGGCGAGCCGGTCGTCCCAGGGGCGCGCCTTGCCCAGCGGCCGGACGATCACCCGGTCTCCCTCCTGGGCCCGCCTGAGGTTGCGCCGGCGGACGAAGAACGACGGCTCGCCCCGCACGCCGGGACGGATCAGGGCGTCCCCCTCCTCCAGCTTCTCCACCAGCCCCACGGTCCACCCCGTATGGCGGGCGGCGAACCACCGCCCGTCCATCTCGACCGCTGTCCCCTCCGCCTGCAGCCGCGCCAGGGCGCGCCCGAGCTCCTCGGGGCTGACGCTGGACTGCCGCTGGAGCTGCCCCTCTTCGATGCCGTCACGGCCGGCCTGATCGAGCCGGGCGGAGACGTCCTGCCTCAGGAGCCCCTCGGCTCCCGCGAATGAAGTTGACATGCCTCTGGGTTCTCCCTAGAATCACACCCGCGCTGCGAAAGTGGCGGAATTGGTAGACGCGCAAGATTCAGGATCTTGTGGTCGCAAGGCCGTGGGGGTTCGAGTCCCCCCTTTCGCACCATCCCTCTTTCTTCTCTTCCTCACAGTCCGAAGCTATCACGAGCGCCCGAGTGACCATCGCGGTGACCGGGCCAGCACCGCTCGCCGCGACACCGCCGTCCTGGCCGGATACTCCTGCTCGAGGCCGGCCGCAGCGCGGACCGAGCTCCAGTGGAACGCCGCCAGCAATTCCCGGAAGCGGGTCGCGAAACCCTGCCGGCCGGTCTCGTGGACGAACCGGGCGAGCCCGCGGAGCGGCGGACCCGGAGTGGGCCGGCCCGAGACCTCCCAGGGGTGGACCACCGCCAAGGGGAGCCCGCCCTCGTCGAGGTGGTCCAGCGCGGCCCGTACCAGCCGCTCGGGATTGACCAGGCGGCCCGTCCAGCTCCCGGCCGGCAGCCGCAGCGGCCCGCCGAAGGTGAGGGGCGGAAATTCGAGCAGCTCGCGGCGCGGACCGGTGCCGTTCCGACCGTCCAAGGTCATCCGGTAGGCGAAGCGCGGGTTCGTGGGCCGGCCGGAGAAGGCGCAGGGATTCAGCGAGCTGTCATAGAGGAACCCCGCCTCGGCCACCCTCGGAAGCCGGGCGTTGCCGAGGCTGCGCAGCGACCACTCCGGCGCCCGGAAACCGAGGACGGGCTCCCCCAGCAGGTCTTCCAGCAACGCCTTCGAACGCCGCAGATCGCCCAGGAACGCCTGGGGGGAGCGCTCGCACGCCCGCAGGTGGAGATAGCCGTGGCTGGCCACCTCGTGCCCGGCCTCCGCGATCTGGCGCACCCGCCGCGGCAGGCGCTCGGCCACCTCGCCGAGGACGAAGAAGGTCGCCGTGCAGCGCGCCTCGTGCAGAATCTCCAGCAGCTCCGGCAGAAGCCAGTCCAGCTCATGCGGCAGAGCGGGCCGCCCCTCCGGGTGAACGTAATCCGGTACCAGACAGGTGTGATACCACTCCTCCACGTCGACCGTCAGGGCACAGCCGAACGGCCCCGTCAGGCGCTCGACCTGCGGCGCTTCAAAGATCATCCCCCCTCCTCCATGGACTCGGCACGGACACAACGCTCCGGATCGGCAATCGGCACGGCAGGTGGGCGCGGAGCGGCGCATCGTCGGATACCCGGGTTGCTCTCCGGGAGCTTGGTCTGGATAAAAGCAATGCACGTTACGTGCCTGTGACGGGGCGATGGCGAGACGGAATCAGTCCGCATCCAAGGTGCCTGGTACGGGCCTCTCCCTACTCGGACGGGAGTCTTTCCCCAGCAGGTACAGGCCTCTCCCTGCGCGGACGAAGGGCTCTCTCGAGAAGGTACGGGCGTCTCCCTGCTCGGACGGGAGCTGCCAGGGCCAGGGTAGGATAGAGTTCCAGGGTTTATCCGACTCAAACCTGCCGAAAGGAGCGCGCCATGAAGAAGAAGAGGATGTTGAAACGCCTGGACCTTCACCGGGAGACACTCCACAAGCTGGAGGACCACGGGCTCCCTGCAGCCGTCGGCGGGTTGACGACCGTCGGGGGCACCTGTTGCGCCCGGTCCGACAGTTGTCCCCCGCCCAGCGGGCCCTGCTTCAGCGAAGCCACCCAGTGTGCTTGAGGAAACCACGATGCGCAAGAAGATCGCCAAGCGTCTGAACCTTCACCGCGAGACCGTCCGCCGGCTCGAGGACTCCCACCTCGGAGAGGTGGCCGGCGCCATCGTCACCCAGTACTCCTGCGCCGCGCAGTGCTGCAGCACCTGCAACGCCTCCAAGAGCTGCCCGCCGCCCCCGACGGGCAACAACGAGCTCTCCTGCCTCTGCTGAGATGGTTTTGCCCGATCCTCAAACCCGGGGCGACAGCAGACGGCAGCAGCGCGCCTGCTGTCGCCAAGAGTGCCGTTCAGCCAGCCCAGACGGCTTGCTGGAAGTGGTCGCGGATGTCTTGGTCTTTGCTGACGAGAGCCGCCCCGCGGAGGGCGGCTTGGCTGACGATCAGACGGTCGAAGGGATCCCGAGTCCAACTCTGGGCGAGCGCCACTTCGGCAACCTCGGCGAATGGCAGGTCGCAAACCTTGAGCCCCACCTCGCGGGTGAGGGTCTCGATCACCGTTCTTGCGGGCTCGGCGGTGCGTCGGATCTCGAAGAGGTACTGGAGCTCCAGCGTCACCGCCGGTGAGATCATCAGGTCGTGCTCGTCGAGGAGGGCCCGGACGCTCTCGGGAATGAGATCGGTGCGCCCGAGCTAGCCTTGGTGCCGTACGACTGTCAATCCTGACTCGTACGACTCTGGGGCGCTCGTCTCAAGAGGCCCCGCCGGTGCAAGCGGCCCTCTCGCCACTGCCGGGTGAAGGCCTTGTCAGTGCCGGCGGGAGCCTAAGACGCCTACCGGTCCTCGGCGGCGGCCCGGGCAGCCTTCCACCTCGCTCGGTCGAGGCCACCTCCGGGTCAGGCTTCGTCACCCGCCGCCCGTTGTAACCTTCAGCAACGGCGGCTTACGGCAGTTGGTCCCAGCTCCCAAGGACACGTCCCACAGGACCCGATCCCCTCACAAGTGCAGGTATCCCCGATACCACTACCGCAATAACCGGTACCGCCGCAATCGACGCCGCTGGTCCCACCGCTCACGAGCACCAACTGAAGGCTCCGTAACGTCTCCTTGGACAGCACCAGCTTTTTCGTCCGCTTCTTCATGAGGTCTCTCCGGGTAGTTACCGGAGGCTCCTCCCCCGGCTCACGCCAGTCTATCCTATCCTTTCGTGTTTCCCAGAGCTAGTTACAGAAGCAGCCACCGTCCGAGTATTGGTAGCCATAACAACCGCCTGAATAGCAGAGCGATTCGCACTCTGCTTCACTGTCCACGATGGTGGGCTGGACACGACAGAATGCCGCTGAGTACCCGGTACGCAGAGCGTCAATGCTCCTAGGACAGCGCCGGCCAGCAGCAGCTTGATTCGCGTCTTCATGGTCTTCCTCCTGGGACTTGATCCTGCTCCGGAATGGAGCCTGATGATTTCAGTGAAGATGGAATGCAAAAGAAAGACCTTCTCCCTCTTCTCCCGATTGGGAGAGGGCGATGGGAGAAGAGGGTCGGGATGATGAGGAGCTTTCCCTCGCGCCTTCCTGGGGCGTGGTGGCGCTGACGGTGTCGCCGATCCGGGAGACGCCCCACGGGGTTTCCCGCGGGCATCTCTACATTGGGGGGCGACCAGGGTACGACGGCGAATCCCACGGTCTTCCTCCCGCTTCTCCCGGCAGCCGGGGGAGGCTGGGAGAAGAGGGCCGGGGTGATGAGGGTCCTGGGCGGGGGTCTTCCCTCCCGCCCCCGCTTGTGACATCCTTCACGAGCACGGCGCCGGTCCCGGGCTGTGATCCCCGCCTTTCCGGGACGCCCACGCCGGGACCCTGACCTTAGGAGGAACGTCCCTTGCCGGAGCAGTACTACCCGGTCCTGCTGGCCATGGGGATTGCGATCGCGATGGGGGTCGTCATCCTCAGCCTGTCGTGGATCCTCGGAAAGATCGCGGGACACCAGCACGGCGGTCTGCTCAAGGGCACCACCGTCGAGTCCGGCATGCCCCTGCTCGACGTGTCGCACAAGCGGATCTCCATCGCCTTCTTCCTGGTCGCCATCGACTTCATCGTCTTCGACCTCGAGGCCGCCTTCCTCTACCCCTGGTCGCTGGTGCTGCGCGACGGCGGGTGGCAGCTCTTCGCGGCCGTCATGGTCTTCATCTTCCTCATCCTGGTCGGCTTCGCCTACGTCTGGCTCAAGGGCGGGCTCGACCTGGCGCTGCCGGCGCGCGAGCGCCGCCCCGGCCAGATACCGAGGCCGTCATGAGCGTGCACGAGCCCGCCTCGGTGAAGCCTCCCGGTCCCCAGACCCGGGGCGGCGGCCTCTCCGCGGCGTCGCGGGCCGAGATCGACGGTCTGCGCGAGCGCTATCCCACGACCGAGGCCCTGATGCTGCCGGCGCTCCACATCGCCCAGCGGCAATGGGGCGGCTGGCTCCCGGACGAGGCCATCGAGGCCGTGGCCGAAGCGCTGGACCTGCCTGTGGCGCGGGTCTACGGCGTCGTCACCTTCTACGACCTCTTCCACCAGAAGCCCGTGGGGCGCCACCGCATCCGCGTCTGCAACAACCTCTCGTGCCAGCTCCGGGGGGCCGAGGAGATCCTGGAGGTCCTCCACCGCGAGCTCGGCGTGGGCGAGGGCGAGGTGACGCCCGACGGCCGCTGCTCCTACGTCCACTTCGAGTGCCTGGGCTCGTGCGACACGGCGCCGATGATGATGGTGGACGACGACTACCACGAGAACCTCACCCCCAACCGGGTGCGGCAGGTCCTCAAGGGGCTGAAGTAAATGGCGACGACGACGGGGAAATTCGAGCCGGTCCTCACCAGGAACGTCGGCAAGCCCGAGGCGCTGACGCTCAAGGGCTACCGCCAACTCGGCGGTTACGAGGGGCTCGCCAAGGCCCTGACGATGGAGCCCGACGCCATCATCGACGAGGTGAAGAAGTCCGGCCTGCGCGGCCGCGGCGGCGCCGGCTTCCCCGCCGGCATGAAGTGGAGCTTCATTCCCAAGGGAAAAGACAAACCCAAGTACCTCGTCTGCAACGCCGACGAGTCCGAGCCCGGTACCTTCAAGGACCGGCTGCTGATGGAGAACGACCCCCACCAGCTCATCGAGGGGTGCGCCATCTGCTGCTTCGCGGTCTCCGCCGCCACCTGCTACGTCTACATCCGCGGCGAGTACACGAAGTCCGCGGTGATCCTGGAGCGGGCCCTGAAGGAGGCCTACGACGCCGGCATCCTCGGCGACAACGTCCTCGGCTCGGGCTTCAAGCTGAACATGTACGTCCACCGTGGCGCGGGAGCGTACATCTGCGGCGAGGAGACGGGGATGCTGGAGTCGCTCGAAGGCAAGCGCGGCCAGCCGCGGGTCAAACCCCCCTTCCCGGCCGTGGTGGGCGCCTTCGGCGCTCCCACCGTCATCAACAACGTCGAGACGCTGTGCAACGTCCCCCACATCCTGACCCGCGGCGCCGACTGGTTCAAGTCGATCGGCACCGACGAGCGCAACACGGGCCCCAAGCTCTACGCCATCTCGGGCCACGTGGACCGGCCGGGGACGTACGAGTACCCCATCGGCATCACCTTCCGCGAGATGCTGGACGGAGCGGGCGGCATGTGGAAGGGACGGCAGCTCAAGGCGTTCATCCCGGGCGGCGCCTCGGCCCCCATCCTCAAGCCGGATCAGATCGACATCAAAATGGATTTCGACACGGTCGCCAAGGCCGGCTCGATGCTCGGCTCGGCGGCCGTGATCGTGATGGACGAGACGACCTGCATGGTGCGGTCAGTCGCCCGCCTGTCCAAGTTCTTCAACCACGAGTCGTGCGGCCAGTGCACGCCCTGCCGCGAGGGGACGAACTGGATGGAGCTGGTGCTCGACCGCCTGGAGAACGGCGAAGGGACGGAGCGCGACTCGCAGCTCCTCCTCTCCATCTGCAAGAACATCGGCGGCCAGTCGCTGTGCGCCCTGGGCGACGCGGCGATCGGCCCCGTCAAGTCGTTGGTCGATCGCTTCCCGGAGGAGATCGAGCAGCACGTGCGCAACCGGGCGTGCCCCTTCCCCCGGCCGCGCTATTTCGAGAACGGAGCTTAAGCGAAGTGCCCAAAGTCACCATCAACGATCGCACCGTGGAGGTGGAGGCCGGCACCAACGTGATCGACGCCGGCCTCAAGGCGGGCGTCCTCGTCCCCCACTACTGCTATCACCCCCGCCTCTCGGTGGTGGGCCAGTGCCGCATGTGCCTGGTGGAGATCACGGACAACGGCAAGAAGATGCCGAAGCTGCAGACCGCCTGCTCGTCGTACGTGACCAAGGACGGCTGGTCGGTGCGCACCGACACGCCCGAGGTCGCCGAGGCGCAGAAGGGGATGATGGAGTTCTTCCTCATCAACCACCCGCTGGACTGCCCGATCTGCGACCAGGCCGGCGAGTGCGGCCTGCAGGATTACTCCTTCAAGCACGGCGTGGCCTTCTCCCGCTTCCAGTACGAGGACAAGCGGACCTACCCGGGGCGCGAGCGCATCCCCCTGGGAGCGAACGTCGTCCTCAACATGAACCGCTGCATCCAGTGCACCCGCTGCATCCGCTTCACTCAGGAGGTGGCGGGCACGGGCGAGCTCGGCTTCTTCAACCGCGGCGCCCGCGTCGAGATCGGCACCTTCCCCGGCAAGGAGCTGTCCAATCCGCTGGCCACCTGCGTCGTGGACATCTGTCCCGTGGGCGCCCTGACCTCGACCCGCTTCCGCTTCGCCGAGCGCGTCTGGTACCTCGACAAGAAGCCGTCGCTCTGCACCGGCTGCGAAGTGGGTTGCAACATCACCATGGAGCAGCGGCGGGGTGACATCAAGCGCTACAAGCCGCGTTTCAACGTCGAGGTCAACGATTACTGGATGTGCGACTACGGCCGCTCCACCTTCGAGCGCTACAAGAAGCTGCCACGCCTGACCTCGCCGCGAGTGCGGGCCTCTGAAGGGGGACAATCAGGGAATGGCAATTCGCCCGTGCTGAACACCGGCTGGAGCCAGGCCCTCGACGCCGTTCATCGCCGCCTCGCGGGCACGGTGCCGGGCGAGATCGCCTTCCTGGGCTCGGGCTTCCTCACCACCGAGGAGGCCTACCTGTTCGCCAGGCTGGCCAACCTGGGCGGCCCCTCTCATCGTGCGGTATCCGTCGACCTCGGACCGGAGTGGACGATCCCCCGTTACCAGAGGCCGCCCATCACGGGCCGCGAGGCCGCTCCCAATCGTCGCGGCGCCGAGCTGGCGGGGCTCGCCGGCTCCGGTATGACAGCCGACGATCTGCTCCACGGCGACGGCGCGGCGCGTTGCGCGGTCCTCGTGGTCTGCGACAGCGACTTCGGCCAGGCCGCCTACGATCCGGAGACGGTGGCCCGTCTGCGCCGGGCGAAATTCCTGGTGGTCTTCGGCTGGTCCGATTCTCCCCTCGCCCAGGCGGCGGACGTCGCCCTGCCGGTGGCCCATCACGGCGAGAAGGAAGGCACCTTCGTCAACGTCGAGTGGCGGGTGCAACGCTTCGAGCGCGCCTTCCCGCCCACGGGCCAGGTGCGGCCGGCGCTCGACGTCCTCACGGATCTCCTCGGCCGCTTCGAGGCCGGCTGGACGCAAATATCTGCCGGCGCGGCGGCCACGGTCTTCGACCGACTCGCTGCAGAGCTGCCGGCCTTCGCGGGCCTGTCATGGCACCGCCTGCCGGCCACCGGCGCCGCCCTGCACGTACCTGAGGCCCATCCCAAGCTCTCGGACCAGGCCGCCGAGACGGCCACGGAGGCCTCGGCGTGAATTCCGGAACCTCCGAGGTCCTCGCGACCCTGGCCAAGTACGCCGTGATGTTCGGCGTCTTCATCAACGTCGCGCCGATCATGAACTGGGTGGAACGCCGGGCCTGCGCCTACATCCAGGACCGGCCCGGTCCCAACCGCGTGGGGCCGCTGGGCCTCTTCCAGCCGCTGGCCGACGCCGCCAAGTTCATGTTCAAGGAGGACGTGACGCCGGCCGCGGCGGACAAGCTGCTCTACCTGCTGGCGCCGGTCCTCGCCCTGCTGCCCGCCTTCACGACCTTCGTGATCGTTCCCTTCGGGCCGGACTTGACCGTGGGAGGAAAGACGATCCCCCTGGTCGTCGCTCCGGTGGACACCGGCGTGCTCCTCTTCCTCGCCCTCTCCAGCCTCGCTGTCTACTCGCTGGTGCTCGCCGGCTACGCCTCGAACAACAAGTTCTCGCTGCTGGGCGGCATCCGCGCCTCGGCGCAGCTCATCAGCTATGAGCTGGCACTGACGCTGTCGGTGCTGGCCGTGCTGCTGCCGGTCAATTCCTTCCGCCTGTCCGACATCGTGGCGTACCAGCAGGCGCACGTGTGGAACTTCATCCCGCAGATCCTCGGTTTCTTCGTCTTCCTCGTGGCCTCGTTCGCCGAGACCAACCGGCTGCCGTTCGACCTGCCGGAAGCCGAGTCGGAGCTGATCGCCGGTTTCCACACCGAGTACAGCGCCATGCGCTTCGCCGCGTTCTTCCAGGCCGAGTACACGAACATGGCGGCGCTCGCGGCCCTGGGCGTGACGCTCTTCTTCGGCGGCTGGAGCCTGCCGGGAGTCCACCTCACGGGCTGGCTGGGCGCGATCGTGGGCCTCATCGTCCTGATCGCCAAGATCGGCATCTGCATGGCCGTCTTCGTCTGGGTGCGCTGGACCTTCCCGCGGTTCCGCTATGACCAGTTGATGCGGCTCGGCTGGAAGGTGCTGCTGCCGCTCTCCATCTTGAATCTCATTCTGGTGGCCGCCATGACGCTCGCGGGCTGGCTCTGAGCTATGGAAACCCTGATCTTCCTGATCTTCGCGGCCCTGGCCGTGGCCTCGTCGCTGGTGGTCGTGATGCACAGGAGCCCCGTCTACGCGACGATGAGCCTGGTGGTGACGCTCTTCTCGGTGGCGGTGCTCTTCGTGCTGCTCGGAGCGCCGTTCCTGGGAGCCCTGCAGATCCTCATCTACGCCGGCGCCATCGTGGTGCTGTTCCTCTTCGTCATCATGCTGCTCAATCTCCAGAAGGCGAGCGCCGAGTCAGAACACCGCGGCGCTCAGCTCTGGGTGGCGCTGCCGGGCGCGCTGCTCTTTGTGGCCATGCTGGGGCTCGTATTTCTGCGGACGTGGCGCGCGAGCGCGCCGCCCCTCCAGCCGCTGACTCCGGACCTGGTGTCGCTCAAAGGCCTGGCCACGGCGCTCTTCTCCGACTACCTGCTGCCGTTCGAGATCGTCGGCCTGCTGCTGCTGGTGGCGGTCATCGGCGCCACGGTCGCGACCCGGCGAGCGCCGGATCCTGCGGGCACCGGCGAGGGTCTCCGGCCGCGCGAGGACTACGTCTCGGGCGACGAGCCGCGCACCGACCCCGTGCGCTCGCTACCCGATCCTCACCGGCCCAGCGTGGCCGAACCGGCGTACAAGGAGGGCCGCTAAACGATGGTCCCCATCTCCTGGTATCTGATGCTGGCGGCGCTGCTGTTCGCCATCGGCACCGTCGGCGCGCTCACCCGGCGCAACGGCATCAGCATTTTCCTTTCCATCGAGCTGATGCTCAACGCGGCCAACCTCACCCTGGTCGCCTACTCGCGCCAGATGGGCGATCACACCGGCCAGCTCATCGTCTTCTTCGTCATGGCGGTGGCCGCCGCCGAGGCCGCCGTGGGGCTGGCCCTGTTCATCGCGGTGTTCCGCTCGCGGCGCACCATCGACGTCAACCGCCTGAACCTGATGCGCTGGTAATTCCTGGGAACGCGCCATGCTCGAGCTGCTCTGGCTGATCCCGATCCTGCCGCTCGCCGGTGCCGCCGTCAACGGCCTGCTCGGCCGGCGGCTCCCCAAGGCCCTGGTCACCGCCGTGGGCGTGGGCGCGCCGCTGCTGTCGCTCCTCGTCGCCCTCGGCTGCCTCTGGGAGTACGCTCACGGCACCTTCCCTAACAATTCATACAATCAGATGCTCTACGCCTGGACGACGGGCAATCTCCTGATTCCCGTGGCCTTCCTGCTCGACCGGCTGTCGGCGGTGATGCTGTTCATCGTCACCTTCGTGGGCTTCTGGATCCACGTCTACTCGGTGGGCTACATGGGCCACGAGGAGGGGTACAGCCGCTACTTCGCCTACCTGAACCTGTTCATGTCGGCGATGCTGATGCTGGTGCTGGGCAACAACTACCTGGTGATGTTCGTGGGCTGGGAGGGGGTCGGCCTGTGCTCCTACCTGCTGGTCGGTTTCTATTACGATCAGCCGTTCCCGCCCTACGCCGGCAAGAAGGCGTTCATCGTCAACCGCGTGGGCGACTTCGCCTTCCTGGTCGGCATGTTCGCCCTGTTCGCGAATTTCGGCACGCTCAATTATCGCGATCTGTTCACGCGGATCGCGGCGCAGCCTGGCCTGGTCACCGGTCATTACACCCTGGGCCTGTCGCTCGCCAGCTTCGTGGCCCTCTGCTTCTTCGTGGGCGCCATGGGCAAGAGCGCGCAGATCCCCCTCTACGTCTGGCTGCCGGACGCCATGGCGGGCCCGACGCCCGTCTCGGCCCTCATTCACGCCGCCACCATGGTCACCGCCGGCGTCTACATGGTCGTGCGCTCGAACGTGATCTATCAGTTGGCGCCGGGCGTCTCGCAATTCGTGGCGGTGATCGGCGCGGCCACGGCGATCTTCGCGGCCACCATCGCCATCGCGCAGACGGACATCAAGAAGGTCCTCGCCTACTCCACCGTCTCGCAGCTCGGCTACATGTTCCTCGCCGCCGGGCTCGGGGCCTACTCGGCGGCGCTCTTCCACGTCATGACCCACGCCTTCTTCAAGGCCCTCCTCTTCCTCGGCTCCGGCTCGGTGATCCATGCCATGGGCGGCGAGCAGGACATGACGAAGATGGGCGGCTTGAAAAAATACCTGCCGTCGACCTTCAGGACCTACGTCATCGGTGCCCTGGCCATCGCCGGCATCCCGCCGCTCGCCGGCTTCTTCAGCAAGGACGAGATCCTCCACGCCGCGGCGGCGAACGGCCAGTGGGTGCTGTGGGCCGTGGGATTGATCACGGCGGGGCTGACGGCGTTCTACATGTTCCGCTCCGTGTTCCTCACCTTCTACGGTGAATTCCGCGGCTCGCACGAGCAGGAGCACCACCTGCACGAGTCGCCGCCGGTGATGACCATCCCGCTGTGGATCCTCGCCGCGGGCGCCGTGGTGGCCGGTTTCGTGGGCGTACCGAAGGTGCTCTCCGCCGGTCGCGACCTCAACTGGTTCCACGACTGGCTGCAGCCGGTCATCGCCGTACCGCAGGGCCTCGAGGCCGGCGAGCACAACGTGGGCGTGGGCCTCGAATGGGCGCTGATCCTGATCGCCGTGATCGTGGCCGTGGCCGGCATCCTCCTCGCCCGCCGGGTCTATGGCGGCGGCGACGGAGTGGAGAGGGAGCGCGCCTGGGACGCGCGCTTCCCCACTCTGCACCGCGTGCTGGCCAACAAGTATTACGTGGACGAAATCTACAATGCCCTGATCGTCCGGCCGCTCGCCGCCCTGTCGTGGTTCTTCTGGAAAGTGGTCGACACCTACGTCGTCGACGGCACGATCAACGCCGGAGCCTACCTGACCGAGCTGACGGGCGACGTCGGGCGCTTCAGCACCACCGGCAACGTCCGGAGCTACGCTCTCTACTTCTTCATCGGCGTGCTCCTCCTGGGCTGCTGGATCGCTTTCGGATGACCGGACCTCCTATGGAAACCTTTTTCGCACTGCTCGCCGGCAACACGCTGACCCGCCTCGTCTTCTTCCCGGCGGTGGCGGCCGTGCCGCTGTTCTTCTTCCCGAAGACCGCGGCGAGGGCGGCAAAGATCTACGTGCTGATCGCCTCCCTGATCGAGCTCGCCTTCGGCATTCTCCACCTCGCGGCGCACCGGGGCGCGGACGGCACCTTCCCGCTGGTGCACGACACGGTGCTCTCCTGGATTTCCGGCTACGGCGTCAAGTACGACCTCGCGATCGACGGCATCTCCATGCCCCTCGTGCTGCTGGGCATCTTCCTGCTGCCGCTGGTGATCCTCGGCTCGTGGCGCGGGATCACGGAGCACTGGCCGATGTTCGGCGCCTCGCTGCTGCTGCTGACGACCGGCGTGGTCGGAGCGCTCCTCGCCTATGACCTCTTCCTCTTCTACGTCTTCTGGGAGGTCATGCTGGTGCCGATGTACCTGCTCATCGGCATCTGGGGCGGCGAACGCAAAATCTACGCGGCGGTGAAGTTCTTTCTCTACACCATGGCGGGGAGCCTGCTGATGCTGATCGCCATCCTGTGGATGGCTTGGACGTTCCAGCGCTTGAACGGCGGCGTCTGGAGCTTCGCCTACGACGACCTGTTGCGGCTCAACCTGCCGGTGCACCAGCAGATCTGGCTGTTCGCGGCGTTCGCCCTGACCTTCGCCATCAAGGTGCCGATGTTCCCGTTCCACACTTGGCTGCCGGACGCCCACGTCGAGGCGCCCACCGGCGGCTCGGTGATCCTCGCCGGCATCCTGCTGAAGCTCGGCACCTACGGCTTCCTGCGCTTCGCCCTCCCCCTCTTCCCCCACGCCAGCGAGGTGGCGCGGCCGCTGCTGCTGGCGCTCGCCGTCACCGGCATCCTCTACGGCGCGCTGGTGGCCTGGGTGCAGGTGGACATGAAGAAGCTGGTGGCCTACTCCTCCATCGCCCATCTCGGCTTCGTGATGCTGGGCCTGCTGGCCGCGGACGTCGTGGCCTGGCAGGGATCGCTCCTCCAGATGGTCAATCACGGCCTCTCGACCGGCGCCCTCTTCCTCCTGGTGGGCATGCTCTACGACCGCCGGCACACGAAGAAGTTCGACGAGTTCGGCGGCCTCGCCAAGGTGATGCCCATTTTCGCTTTCTTTCTCGTCTTCGCGAGCCTGGCCTCCGTGGGTCTGCCCGCGCTCAACGGTTTCGTCGGCGAATTCATGATCCTCACCGGCAGCTTCCGCACCCTGGGCTGGCCCGCCGCGGTCGCCACCTTCGGCGTGGTGCTGGCCGCGATCTACCTGCTGAAGATGATCCAGCTCACCATCTGGGGTCCCATCACCAAGGACGAGAACCGCAAGCTCTCCGACCTCAACTTCCGCGAGATCGCGGCGCTCGTCCCTCTCTGCGTGCTGATGCTGTGGATCGGCGTCGCCCCCAACACCTTCCTGCAGCCGAGCCGGCAAGCCCTGGAGACCGTGCTCGCCCAGTATCGGCAGCGAGTCGAGGAGCCGGACGTGAGACAGGCTTCGCTGCGGCCGGGGGGCACGACTGCCGCGGCCATCCCTGCCGTCGCGGCCACGGAGGCCGGCCGATGAGCGCCCACTTCGATTGGATGCTGCTACTCCCGGAGCTCGTGCTCACCGCCGCCGGCGTGGTGATCCTGCTCCTCGACGCCATTGCGCCCTCCCTACGGCGGTCGTTCACGACGCTCGCCGTGCTGGCGGCCCTGGGCGCCGGCTACGCCGCGTATTACGTCACGCCGCTGCACCACGTCGTCGCCGGCCAGGACGGAACGTTCAACGGCCTGATCGAGACGAGCCCGCTCACCCTCGCCGCCACGCTGATCGTCCTGCTCTCCACGGTGCTCAGCCTGCTGGCCTCGCAGAGCTACCTGCGGCGGGAGGGGATCCTCGCCGGCGAGTACCATGCCCTGCTCCTCTGGTGCGCCGTGGGCCTGCTCCTCATGCTGCGGGCCACCGAGCTGCTGACCGTCTTCCTGGCCCTGGAGACGCTGTCGCTCTGCCTCTACTGCCTGGCGGCGTTCCATCGCCGGATCTCCCTCGGGAGCGAGGCGGCGATCAAATATTTCCTGATGGGCGCCTTCGTCAGCGCCTTCGCCCTCTATGGCATCGCGCTCGTCTACGGTGCCACGGGGAGCACCCGGTTCGCGGGGATCGGCCACGCCCTGGCCGCCCAGCCGTCCATCAACGTGCTGGCGAGCCTCGGCTTCCTGTTCCTGGTGGCGGCCTTCGGCTTCAAGATGAGCCTCGCGCCCTTCCACGCCTGGTCGCCGGACACCTACCAGGGAGCGCCGTCGCCGTTCGTGGCCTTCCTCTCGGTGGCGCCCAAGGTGGCGAGCGCCGTGGTCCTCTACCGGCTCCTCGACGCCGTCGTCCAAGGGGGCACGGCGCCGAATTCCCACAAGTGGTCCACCGTCGTGGCCGCCCTCTCCGTGGCCTCGATGCTGGTGGGCAACTTCCTGGCCCTGGTGCAGCGCGACGTCAAGCGCATGCTGGCCTACTCCGGCGTCGCCCACATGGGCTACCTGCTGCTGGCGCTGGTGGTGGTGGACCAGGCGTCGCTGATGCCCGTGCTCGTCTACCTGCTGGCCTACGTGCTGATGAACGCCGGCGCCTTCACCGTCGTGTCGCTGCTCTACAGCCGGCCGGGCGAGCAGCACCTGATCGCCGACCTCGCGGGCTGGGGCTACCGCTATCCGCTGCTCGGCGGCTGCCTCGCGGTGTGCATGCTGTCGCTGGGCGGCATTCCTCCCACCCTCGGCTTCCTGGGCAAGTACGTGGTGTTCCTGAATGCCGTGGGCGACGGACTGGTAGGCCTCGCGGTGGTCGGCGTGCTGGCGAGCCTCGTCGGCGTCTTCTACTACCTGCGAGTCGTTTACTACCTCTACATGAAGCCGGAGACACGCCAGCCGGAAGGGCTGCTCATCGACGTCTGGGGTCGCACCGCGGCCGTGCTCGCCGCCCTGGGCACCCTGGCGCTCGGTCTCTGGCCCACGGGCCTTCTCCAGTGGCTGATGCAAGCGACCGCCGTGAAGTGATCGAGCAGGAAGAGGTCTCGCCCCTCACCCTCAACCGGCTCTCGTTCTACCTGCGCTGCCTGCGCCATCTCCAGGAGCTCGGCCTGAAGCGGATCTCCTCGCAGGAGATGGCGCAGCGCTATCATCTTTCCGCGACCCAGATCCGCAAGGACCTGGCCCAGTTCGGCGAGTTCGGCATCCGCGGCGTCGGCTATGACGTCGACGCTCTGGCCGATCATCTCAACTCCCTCCTGGGTCTCGACCGCCAGCACGCCATGGTGATCGTGGGCATGGGCAACCTGGGGAGCGCGCTCGCCCAATATCTGGGCTTCAACTACGGCGCCTTCCACGTGGTGGCGGGGGTGGACAACGACCCTCGGAAGATCGGCCGCGGGGTGGCGAGCTTCGTCGTCCGTGCCGCGGCGGACCTCCAGGACGTCGTCCGCGAGTCCGGCGCCGAGATCGGCGTCCTCGCCGTCCCCGCCGAAGCCGCGCAGGAGAACTACGACGCCCTGGCGGAAGCCGGCATCAAAGGCGTCCTCAACTTCGCCCCCGTCCGCCTCAAGCGCCGCCCCGGCGTGCCTTTGAAGAACGTGGACCTGCGGATCAATCTGGAGGAGCTGGCGTTTTTCCTGCGGTGAGATCTGACTGGACCGTGGTAACCATCCTCTTTGAGGAACAAGACCGTGAAGCTGACCATTACTTTCCCTGACAACGTCGCCAAGAAGGTCTGCCGCCTGCCGAATCCAGACGAGTTTGTGAGCCGGGTTGTGGAGAAAGCCTTGGAGCAGGGCGGCCCTCTCGTCCGCTCCTGGCACGGCCTGCCCACGCTCCCCAGCGCGCCAGACAAGGAGCCCGGTCCTCAGGTGTACCCATACATCCAGGCGATGAGCACGCCCTGGAGCGGCAGCCGGAGCCACAGGAGGATGGGGCTGAGCGCGGGATAGCGCCCCGGGTTCATCGCCATGTGGACGTTGGCGGGGAACACGGCGATCAGCAGCGCGATCAACCCCCAGGCAGCCGGGATGGTGAAGCGCGGGATCAGGAACAGCGCGCCGAGGGCCACCTCGCAGAGCCCGCTCACGTAGACCAGCGCACGGTGCCAGGGCAGGTAGGGCGGCATGATCCTCACGTAGACGTCGGGCCGCACGAAGTGAGCGGCCCCGGCCACTACGAAGAGGACACCCAGAACCCATTTCATCGCGGAGCGGACCTATGGCGAGGGGGTCTCTCCCTCGGCCGGCGACGCTTCTGGATTCTCCTTGGGCGCATTGGCCTTCTCCGCCTTGCGCCGCAGCTTCTCTTCCTGCTTCTTCTTCCTTGCCAGGTCCTTCTGACGCTTCTCGTGCTGGTAGTTCGGTTTGGCCATCTCATCCTTTTGGCAGCCGTTCAGGCCGCGGACGCAGTAACAGGTTCGTGAAGAGGGGCACGAGCCCACAGCATACAGCCAACCGGGCTCGAAGGGCACCTCCCCCTCAATCGAATCAGTCGAAGTCGGTGAAGTCGTCCTCCCAGTGCTCGTGCTCGCCCCGCACGCCGTGCGCGTGGCGCTCCTCCTCCATCGCCCGCAACTGCACGCGGCGGATCTTCCCCGAGATCGTCTTGGGCAGCTCCGCGAACTCGATGCGCCGGATGCGGGCGAACGGCGCCAGCCGCTGCCGCGAGAAGCGGAACAGGGCATGCGCCGCCGCCGGCGACGGCTCCACTCCCGGCTTCAGCACCACGTACGCCTTCGGTACGCTCAGGCGGATGGGATCGGGGCTCGGCACCACTGCCGCCTCGGCCACGCTCTCGTGCTCGATCAGCGCACTCTCCAGCTCGAACGGGCTGATCCGGTAGTCCGAGCTCTTGAAGACGTCGTCCGCCCGCCCCACATACCAGAAGGTGCCATCGGCGTCGCGCGTGGCCACGTCCGACGTGCGGTAGTGACTGCCGCCGAGCAACCTCGCGCTGGTCTCGGGATGGTCGAGATACCCCGCCATCAGGGGGAGTGGACGGGGATCGAGACGGATCGCGATCTCTCCCTCGTCCACCTCGGGACCGGCATTCCCCTCGGCATCCAGGAGGTCGATGCGATAGCCCGGCAGCGGCCTGCCCATGCCGCCGACCTTCACCTCCTCGCCAGGCGGGTTGCCGATCTGGCAGGTGGTCTCCGTCTGGCCGTAGCCGTCGCGGACCGTGAGCCCCCAGGCCTCGCGCACCTGCGTGATGACCTCGGGATTGAGCGGCTCGCCCGCGCTCACCAGCTCGCGGAGCTTCACCGGATAGGACCTCAGATCCTCCAGGATCAGCATCCGCCAGACCGTGGGCGGCGCGCACAGCGTCGTCACGCCGTGGCGCACCAGCGCCGCCAGCGTCTTCTGCCCGTCGAACCGCGGGAGCTGGTGGATGAAGATGGCCGCGCCCGCGTTCCACGGCGCGAAGAAGCAGCTCCACGCATGCTTGGCCCAGCCGGGCGAGCTGACGTTGAGGTGCACGTCCCCCTCGCGCAGCCCGATCCAGTACATCGTCGACAGATGACCCACCGGATAGCTCTGGTGAGTGTGCAGCACCATCTTCGGCTTGGCCGTCGTGCCCGACGTGAAATAGAGGAGGAAGGGATCGTCCGCCTGCGTGGGACCGTCCGGCGCGAACGTCGCCGGCGCCGCGTACGCCTCGGCGAAGGGTCGCCAGCCCGCGGCGTCCTCCACGCCCTCCCCCACCACGATGCGCGTGTAGGTCCCTGGCACCTCGGCGAACCTGCGGCTCGACGGCGCGTCGGCGATGACGTGCCGCATCTCGCCGCGCGCGATGCGGTCGTGCAGATCGGCGCTCGACAGCAGCGTGGTGGCCGGGCTGACCACCGCCCCCAGCTTGATCGCCCCCAGCATGACCTCCCACAGCGGCGCGACGTTGGGGAGCATCACGAGCACGCGGTCGCCGCGGCGCACGCCGCAGGAGCGCAGATGGTTGGCCACCCGGTTGGAGCGCGCCGCGAGCTCGGCGAAGCTCAGCTTCGTCTCGACCCCCTCGTCGTCCACCACCCAGAGCGCCGGGCGGTCGTTGTCACGGGCATAAACGTCGAAATAGTCGAGCGCCCAGTTGAAGCGATCGAGCACCGGCCAGCGAAAGCCGGCGTAGGCCGCGGCGTAGTCGTCGCGGTGAGCGATCAGAAAATCCCGCGCCTCCAGAAAAGCCCGGCCGCCATCCATGATGCCCTCTTATTTCGGGAACGGCTGCACCAGCATGCGCCGGAGCCGCCAATGGCCATCCGCCTCACGATGCCAGGAGGCCACGTAGCGGCCGTGGTAGTCGGCGGCGGGCTTGCCGTGCTCGGCCACCCGCTGACTGTAGGTGCCCCACTGGTAGGCCGCGCTCCCATGGACCTCGATCGCCTCCGTCTCCGTCGCCGCCGACTGGACGTCCACCGCCGCGAAGACCGGCGCCAGGAAGGACTTGATCGCCTCCGGTCCGCGCAGGGCGGCCATCCCCGGCTCCAACAGCTCGCCGTCCGCCGTGAACATCGCGGCCAGAGCCTCCGGCGGACCGGCCTTCAGCAGCCGCGTGTACTCCTGCATCGCCGCCTCAACCTCCTTCTCCGGCGAGGCCGGCGGCTCGGCGGCCCGAACGGCGGACGCAGCCAGCAGGCAGATGAAGACGGCTGCGGCAAGCCCGCGGCATCGAGCTCGTCCAAGGAAATCGGCAGGAACCGCTGTGAGCATCATGACCTCCGTCGAGAGTAGACCGAGACGTCCAGGCGCTATTCAGCTTGATCTTCATGGAAGCCTCCATTTTGTTGCCGGCCTTCCTTCTCGCGAAGGTAGGCGCCGATCTCTGCGCGCCCGAGATGCTCGGCCCAATCGCGGGGCGTGCCCTGGTAGATGCGATCTCTCGTGCCGAGCTCAGCCCCGGCCTCCACGAGCACCTTGACCGCGTCGAGCGAGCCCGAGTCTACCGCATGATGCAGCGCGGTCGCGTGCGGATGAATGCCGGTGCTGTAGGCGTTCAGGTCGACGCCAAGGTCGATCAGCAGGGCGAGCGCCTCGGCCTTGCCGTTGAGCGCGGCGGCGGCCAGCGCGACCTGCCGGTCTTCAGCGCTCGCCTCTCGTGCGAGGCGCGTCACGTCGTCCGTACGGTCGAGGCAGATTGCGGCGGCGAGCGTCAACCCGGCCCCGCGCTCGACGAGTTGTTCGACCGCGGCAAGGTTGCGGCTTCCGATTGCACCGTTGCCCTGGTCGGGAATTCCATCGGCGTCGATCAGCAAGTCGATGAGCTCGCGCTGCACGCCGCATTCGCACGCAACACGTCCGGTACAGACGAGCGCGAGCGTATACGTGAGCTGTTCGCGCAGACTGTCCACGCGCTCGCGTTCCGCGGCCCGAATGATCGCACGAGTGACCTGAGTGATATTCGCGGGCAGCCTGTCATTCCGGATCGGATTCTCCGCCACGAACCAGAGCAGGTACGACTGCCGGAAGTATCCCTCCAAGGCGCTCCCGACTTGTTCGCGCAGCCAGTCGCCGGGAGAGTCGAGCCGTTCGCGAACCAGCCCGGGATTCGCGGCAAGAAGGCGCTCCAGCGCGCTCACATCGCCCGCGTCGATGGCGGCTACGGCTTCGCGAAATAGCGGATCGAGATTCTCGGGATTGGTCATTACGAGGGCTCCTCGTCGGGCTTGGGTCTCCGGACGAGCCACCGGCCTACTGACGCCTTGTACTGCAAGTAGCTGTCCCCGAACCTGCCTGTGAGCCCTGGCTCTTCGTAGAGCACGACGAAGAGATGGGCGATCATCAGAAAGGCAAACCCGAGCAGGAGGATCGAAGGCGAGGAGAGAGCCAGACCGGCGCCGAGGAGGACCATCGAGGCGCCCAGGTACATGGGATTGCGGACGAAGCGATAGGGGCCCGAGGCGACGAACTGCCGAGGAGGATCGAAGGGCGCTGGAGTCCCGCGCCCCTTCGTGACAAAGGTGGCGATACAGATCGCTGCCACGAGAGCACCCGCCGCTGCGAGCACCAGCCCCATCGGGCGAAGCCACGCTGGGATCGTGATCTCCAGTTGAGCGTCGAAGCGGCGCACGGAGACCGCCAGCCAGGCCCAGAGAAGAACGAATGCAGACGCGAAGAATACCCCGCGAAGGGCTACGAGCATCTTGGACAGAGCCGGGTTGGTCATGGGTGGCGTCGAGATTCTATGCTGATACCCTATCCGCGTCAACGACGATGCAGAACGGCGGGCTCGGCCGGCTCCTCTCGCACGCTCATCCTGCTCTCGTACCGTTCGGCACTGGCCTTTCGGGCACGGCGAGAGCGGGCAATAGACCATCCGGGTAGCCGAGGTCGAAGAACATCCCCTCGGAGACTTCTCCAGCCATCTTCCGCGGCTCGAGATTGACCACGAACAGCGCCTGGACACCCACGATCGCGCTCAGGTCTGGTCGTTCCCGCTTCATTCCCGCGAGAATCGTGCGCTTGTGATCGCCAAAATCCACGATGAACCGGGCGAGCTTGCCCGACCCTGGAACGTCGTGAACGCTTTCAATCGTACCGACGCGGATGTCCACCGCTTCTAGTTGGGAGAGCTTGATGAGTGGCTTGATCGCTGCGGGTTGCACTGTAGTATTCTCCTTTCTTGGATCCCAGATGCGGCGCCCTCGTCAAGGCGACCTGCCGCACTCTTCCGCGTCGCGGGCGATCCGATCCGAGTTGCAGGCGACCTCATTCGAATTTGAGGTGACTTCATCCGAACTTGAGGTGACCTCATCCGGGTTGCAGGTCACCTCATCCACGGATTGAGTTACCTCATCCGAGTCGCAGGTGACCTCATCCGCGGATGGAACAACCTCATCCGAGTTGCGGATGACCGGATTCGCGAGTCCGGTGCCTCGCTACTCGAACGCGGCAGGCTGCTCGAGATCGGCCCTGCCGAAGCGCAGCCAACCCGAGCCGGCCGACGCGGGCGCGATCACGAACACCCGTTGCCCGCCGTCGAGCGCGCGGACCACGAGGCCGCGCTGGAGCAGGGCCAGATCCCGGTTGCCGTAGTCCTTGAGCCGATCATACAGGGCCCTGGCCCGCTCGGGTTGGAGCGGGTTGGGCTCGCCCGGCCTGACCTTCGCCAACTCGCCGATCCACCGTGGCCGCTGCCAGCCTCTCCGCATGATCGCTGCGCAACATCGGGAGCGTGGTGTGGAGGCTCAGCACCCCGCTGAGCGCCACGACCGCCAGCGCCGCCACGGTATGGAGGACCCGCCGGACGCTGGAGCCCGTCCCGGCAATCCCCTGCGTCAGGAGCCACGCCGCCGCCATCACCAGGGGCGGAAACACGGTCATGAAAAATCGGATGTAGTTGACGCCGTCGTTCTCCAGCGCATAATAATAGGCCGTGTACAGAAGCAGGTTGGGCAGCAGCCAGGCGCAGAGCACCGCCGCCAGCCGCCAGTTCCGGGCGAACAGGACGATCAATCCCAGCACCCCCACAGGCAACGCGAGAACCAGACGGACGATCAATATTGACAGGTAAAGAGAAGGCCGCCGCGCCGGCGATCGCCGGCGCCAGGAAAAGGTATCGAAATCGCCGTGTCTCCGGCGAGGTCAAGGGGGACCGCCAGGGTGGGCCGCAGCAGCACCGGCGGGTCGCCGCCGCGCCTCGACCGTGCCACTGGTGCCGCTGGAGGTTTCGAAGCGCAGAGCCGGAGCGGCGGCCCCCGTGCCCGTGCAGCTTACGTGCACGAGCGCTCCCGTACCGACGTCATAGGTGACGAAGCGAGAGGGTCCCTCAGGAAGAAAGAACGTCGGCCGCAGGCTGGGGCTCACCGAGAGACTGTCGACGGTCGGGCCCGACCACACCACGTCGAGCACGCGCGCTCCTTTCTCGAAGGTGAGGCGCGCATGAGTCACCACCAGGCCGCCAAGGCTGCGCGTGCCGAGCACTGTGGCACCCTTCCAGGCCCCGAGCCCGGCCTCGCTCGCGGCCACGGTGGCACGCCAGCGCTGCGCGCCCGCGGCGGAGTCGACGAGGATCTCGGCGAGGGGCCCGAGATCCCGGCGCAACGCCGCCGCCAGCACCTCGTCGACCTGGTGATCGCGCTCGGCGAAGCGCCGGCGGCGCTGCTCTTCCGGCTTGCCGGAGAGCAGCTCGAGCCCCTCGCGGCCCTCCGGCGTGACGACCAGGCGGCCCGGCTCGGCCACCACCTCGAGACGTTCGCCGGACGCGAGGTCGTACGCTCCGGCGCAGCGGCGCAGCTCCTTCTCTCCCACCGGCACGATCGCCGGCGGCTCGACGAAAGGTTTTCCAAACAGCCGTAGCTCGATCTGCTCGGCGATGGCGATCGCCGAGTAATAGGCCGAGTTGGAAACGGCGAAGACCATCGCGCCGTCGTCCGGGAACCGGCGGTAGTCGGACTGGAACACTCCGTTGCCCCCCACGTGCGAGAGCTCCCGGTGGCCGGTCGGACTCTTGGAGACCGACCAGCCGTAGGCGTATTTCGGGAAGGGCGCGCGGGTTTCAGGAACCTCCGGCCGTTCGTACTTCTCGCGCTCGGCCGCGGACAGCACCGTGTCGCCCTGCAGGACCACGTGCCAGCGGTAGAGGTCGCCCGTGGTCGTCAGGACGCCGCCGTTCCCCCGCAGGTTCCACCACGGGCCATCGGGCGCCATGGGATGATCGAGCGACGTTCCCCAGTCGCCGTCCCCCGTGTAGCCGTGCGCGAGGCGCGCGCGGTCGGGCGCGTCCGGCAGGTAGCCGCTGTGGTGCATCCCGGCCGGCAGGAACACCTCGCTGCGCAGGACGTCGCCGAACGGCCGGCCCGAGACGACCTCCGCCACCGCCGCCAGCAGGCTGTAGCCGGCGTTGGAGTACACGAAGCGCTCGCCCGGCGGCTGGAGCAGCTTGACCGCGAAGATCCGCTGCAGGAAAGCCTCGCGCGTCAGCGGCTCGTACTCCGGACCGATGGTCTCGGGGAGACCGGAGGTATGAGTCAATAATTGATGCAGGGTGATCCCTGCCTTGTCGGCAGGGGCCTGGGGAAAGAAGCGCGAGAGCGTATCCTCGACCTTGAGCTTGCCCTGCATCTCCAGCCGCAGCACCGCTGCCGCCGTGAACGGTTTGCTGATCGAAGCGATGTCGAACAGGGTGTCGGCAGTGAATGGCACGCCGTGGACGCGGTCCGCCTGGCCATAGCCCTGGTTGAGGACCACCTCGCCGTGTTGCACCACGATCACCGCGCCCGAGTAGCCGTAGCCGGCGAGCGCGCTCAGATAGCGATCGAGCGCGGTGCCGAAGGCGCCATGGACCTCGCCCCGCGCCGGAGCCAGACAGAAGGCGGCCATCAAGAGGAGAGACCCGACGACCTTCATGAAGACTCCGCGATCTCGGCTCCGGACTCGCCCAGGAGGTCTCTCAAGAGAGACCGGTGACAGCGGTCCGGGTTCTCGCAGTAACAGCCGATCGAAAAGTCCGTCTGGTGGGACAACGCGGCCAGCAATGCGAGCAGGCGCTGGGCCGGGGGCTCCTTCATCTCGCGCCGGTAGCGCTTCGCATAGTTGGCCCAGCGCTCCGGGGTGAACGGCTGCGAGAGCGCATATTTGACCAGCTCCGCGCTCGGCGCGAGGTCCGGCAGCCAGAGGTCGAAGTAGTCACGCCGGGCGTATTCTTCCTTGCGCACGCCCCGGGGAGGACGGCGGACGGTGCCCAGGCGCAGGCCCTCCCCTGCCGTTCGCGGAGCTCCCAGACGCACTACCCGGATCGCCATCGTTGAACCTCCTGATCGTCGCGATACGTTTCAATCGCCCGCGCAAAGATCATCAGGGATGCGCGCACCGCGCTCGACTGCTCCGGGTGCGAAACGATGCCTGCCACGTCGGGGTCCTTGCCGCGCAGCGGCACGGTGATCGACGCCGCGGTGACGATGCGCGCCGACATGGCGGTCAGGGTCTCCAAGAGGGAGGCCTGTGCGTAGGTCCCACCTGCCGAGGCATTGAACAGTGCCACGGGCATGTGGATGAACTCTTCGCCGCCGACCAGCCAGTCGAGCGCGTTCTTCATCACGCCGGGCACACCGTGCGCGTACTCCGGGCTGGAGATCAGCAAGCCGTCGGCCTGCCGCACCAAGGCGCGAAGCTCCGTCACGGCAGCCGGCTGGGCCTCCTCGAGGTCGGGATTGAAATGTGGAAGGTCGCCGAGGCCGCCATAGACCGCGATCTCGACGCCCTCGGGCGCCAGAGCGGCGGCGGCGCGCAGGAGAGCCGTGTTCGAGGAGGCGGCCCGCAGGCTGCCCGAGATCGCGAGGATTCGTATGGTTTCGCTCCTTCGCATCATGCAGCCGGCACTCTAGCACGCCACGGCCTCTCTTTCGTTCAGAAAGCCTGCGTATCCGCACGGCTCTCCAGGTGGTGCGGCGGGTTGTGATAGAACTTGCTCTGACGGGTTTCGGTATCGGTGACGGTGATCGTGTACTCGACGTCGGAGAGCGCGCCGTAGAAGACCCAGAAATGTCCGTTGACGGCGCGGCCGTCGAGGACCTTGATCATCAGCTCGACGTTGTCCGGGCCGAAGAACCAGAAGGCGCCGGTATCGCCGGTCAGCGACAGGGGCTTCCCGGACCCGGCCGCGCCCGACGTGGGATTCGTGAGCTGCACCCCGACGCTGAAGCGGCCGCCGAGGCAGAGTTGGCCTGGATCGAGACCGCAGCTCGCGGTGGTGAAGCGCTGGGCGAAGACACCGAAGCCGTTGCCGTCCTGCGTACCGTTGATTCCGCCGATCCCGTGGCTGCGGTCGTCGCCGCTCGCCCAGGCGGCCACGAGGTCGCCGGCGGGGCTCGTGGCCACGGCGGGCTCGGTCTGCACGCCTGCCGTATAGGTGTTGATCCGGGAGATCGGGCCCTTGAGGTTCCAGGACGGATCGAAGACGCCGGAGAAAATTCCGCCGTCCGGCTCCTGCGGCAGCCCGCCCTTGAGCCAGAGCACCCAGGTGTCTCCGGAGGGGAGTGCCGCAGCGGCCGGCAACCTGCCCTCGACGGCCTCGGCGGCGCTGAATTCGACGGTGGGGCTGGTCGCGGCAACTGCCGGGCTGAACCGTCGCGCGAAAAGGTTTCCAACGTCGAAAAGGAGTTGATGGATCGTCCAGAGCACGGAGAAGCTGCCATCCGCGTAGAAGACCGGCTGCGGGTCCGCCAGGGCCCCCACCTCGGACTCGTTGACCGCGAGAATGGCGCCCACCGGCTGGCCCGCGGCGTCCAGCCGCTGGGCTCGCACGTTGGAGAACGCGAAGAAGTCCGTGCCGGTTGCGCCCTCGCTCCAGACGATCAGGAAACCGCCGAGCGGCGAGGTGGCCACCCGCGGAGGTGGCACGAAGCCCACCGTGCCGAGACTCGCCTCGGCCCCGAGCGCCTGGCCGTGCGCGTCGAACCGCCGCCAGTGGACGCGCCGGCTGTCGAGGGCCGTGGCAAGCTCGAGCCAGACGACCAGGAAGCCGCCGGCAGGATCCGCGGTCACCTCGGGTGTGGGCGAGGCCTGGTTGCCCGAGGCGAGCGTCATCTCGCCACTCAGGGGCTGGCCCGTGGAGTCGAGAAGGCGGGCCCGCGCGATCGTGTCGTCGTTCCAGACCACCATGTACTGCCCCGTGGCATTGGCCGCCACCCGGGGTCTCTCCTGGCTGCTCGCCGTCGTCGTGTTGACGCGGATCTCACCGCTCTGCGGATTCCCGGCGGAGTCGTAGGCCCTGGCGAAGACGTCCGTCCGGAAGGGCGGCTGGACGGGCCCGCTGGTCCATGCCACCAGGAAGCTGCCGTCCGGGGCCACGGCGACGGCGGGTGCAAACTGATCACCACTGGTCGTGACGTTCACCTGAAACTCCGGGCCTCGGGGGATGGGGGCCGCCGTCTCGCCGGAGACCGCGCCAGGGATTGCCGACCGAGCCGCCCGTGCCAGCGTCGACCCTGCGGGCGGCACCTCCTCGTTGAAGGCGGAGACGTCGGCGCCGCTGCCGATATTGCCCGGCGGATTCCGGTAGATCGCCTCGGCCCCCGTCTGGAGGTCGGTGATCCTGAGCGTGTACTCGACGGTCGAGAGCCCGCCGTAGTACACCCAGAAGTGACGGTTGACCGTCCGGCCGTCGAGCACCTTGACGGTCAGCTCGAGGTTGGAGCTCGAGAAGAACCAGAACAGGCCGGTGTCGGCCGTCAGCGGCACCGCCTGGCCCGCGCCCGAGCCCAGCCCCGGGACGGTCCAGGAGACCTCGGCCTGAAAGCGGTTGCCCTCGAGGCACAGCCGGGTCGCCCCCGGAGCGCAAGGCGCCTTCACCTGCGCGAGCCCCCGTACGGGAGCCAACGCGAGGAGCAGAAGAAGTATCAGAAGGACGGTCCGGCCGGCCGGCCGGCGTGCGGCATCAACCTCTGCGAAGTCTGCGACTGCTGCGGTCATGTCTCCCCCTTCGTCGAGCGAGAGCTGCGTTGGGCTGCCTGATGTCATTCTAGCATAATCATCGACGTGCGGCAGGGACCGGCACCTCCCACCGCGGTGTAGGATCGCGGCATGAGCGACTCCGGCCCTGCCCAACTCTCCGCCATCGCCAGGTTTCGGAAATTGCATGCGTCCGGTTGTTTCGTGATTCCCAACCCGTGGGACGCGGGAACAGCCCGGTACCTTCAGCATCTGGGGTTCGAGGCCCTGGCCACCACGTCCGCCGGTTTTGCGTTCACTCGCGGACTGCCGGACGAGGTTGCGGCGATCCCTCGGGACACCATGCTCTCGCATATCCGCGAAGTCGTGGCGGCGACGCCACTGCCCGTGAACGCGGACTTTCAGTCGGGTTACGCGCACGAGCCGGAAGGTGTGGCCGCGAACGTGGCGCTCTGCGTCGCCACCGGGGTCGCCGGCCTTTCGATCGAGGATGCGACAGGCGACGCCGCCAAACCGCTTTATGAAGATCGCCTGGCGGTCGACCGCATCCGGGCGGCGCGCAGTGCCATCGATGCGTCAGGCATGCCGGCGCTCCTCACGGCGCGCTGTGAAGCCTGGCTCGTCGGGCAACCGGACCCGGCCCGCGTGGCGCTCGCGCGGCTCGTCGCCTATGCCGAGGCGGGCGCCGACTGCCTCTTCGCTCCCGGCGTTCGCGAGCCTGAAGAGATCGCGGCGATCGTGAAAGCCGTCTCTCCGAAGCCGGTCAACGTCCTGGTCTCCGCCCCCAGCAGCGTTCTTTCAGTCTCCCGGCTCGCCGACCTCGGCGTGCGGCGCATCTCGGTGGGCTCCGCCTTGGCGCGTGTCGCGTGGGGGGCCTTCCTCCGCGCGGCGCAAAGCATCGCGACGACCGGATCGTTCGACGCCCTGGCCGGCGCGGCTTCGTTCGCCGAGCTCAACGAGCTCTTTCGCGATCGGGGTTGACAACGGGCTCGCTTCGGGTCATCCCGAGCACCCAGTCTTGTAGTACGGAGACGGACTCGAAACACCAACTGCGAAAAGGAGAAACATCATGCGTAAACAAGCCAGACTCACCCCCCTTCGGAAGCTGTTCATCCTGCTTGCGCTGCTGACGGCGACCCTGGGCTCTCTGAGCACCTATACGGTCACGAAGGCCCATGCCCTGATCTGCTGCTCGGCCTGTGATGTCAATCCGAACTCGGCTCCTTGCCGGCACGGCTGCTCACCGAGCTGCTAGCGCCCCCGAAGTGGATTCCAGGTTTGATCCGGCCGGCTGCATCGACGCAGCCGGCCGGCTGCCCGGCGTGACCCGCCGGGCGCATGCGTTGCATAGGGAGGATTTTCGGTGAGGAGAATCGCGCTCTCAACTCGACCTGGGCCGCTCGCCGCCGCGGCTCTCTTCCTCCTGCTCTCGCTCTCGGCTCCGGCCGGCGTGAACGCGGATCCCCCTCTCGCCGCGAGCTTCGAGCTTCCCACGCGCACCGGCACCGTCGCGCTCGCGGCCCTGCGGACGAAGGTCGTGCTGGTCGATTTCTGGGCCTCCTGGTGCGCGCCCTGCCGGCAGTCGTTCCCGTGGCTGAGCACGATGTCGGAACGCTACGCGGAGAATGGCCTCGTGGTCGTCGCGATCAACCTGGACAAGGACCGGGACCTGGCGCAGGCGTTCCTGCGCCAGCTCTCGCCGCCCTTCATCGTGGCCTTCGACCCCGCGGGCAAGACGGCCGAAGCGTTCGCCGTGACAGCCATGCCGTCGAGCTTTCTCGTCAGCCGGACAGGACGCCTGGTATACTCCCACCCCGGATTCGACCTGCGGGACGCCGGCACGATCGAGAAGCAGATCCAGGAGGAGCTGTCCAAATGAACAGATCGGCGAAGTGGTTTCTGCGGCTCTCTCTCGCCGTCGCGCTGCCGGCCGTGCTCGGCGGCTGCGCCACCGTTCGCCCCTGGGATCGCGATCTTCTTGCGGAGAAGGGGATGAGGTTCATTCCCTGTCCCATGCTGCACTCCATCGACGAGCACGTCTACTTCAGCAAAGAGGCCTCGACCGGAGGACAGGACGTCGGCGGCGGAGGCTGCGGGTGCAACTAGAACCGGTCGGGCCGGCGGGCTCCCCCTCGACGCTGCGGGAACGGCTGAGCACGGCCGCGCTCGCCCTCCTCCTCGTGCCGGCAGCGGCGATGGCGGAGTCAAACGCGACCCATCAGATCGATTACACGGGGTTGTACTACGGCGAATCCGGCCGGGTTCAGGTATACGAGCCGATCGTGCGCGCCACGCGCCTCTTCGGCGACGGCCAGTCGCTCTCGGCCCAGCTTGGAATCGACGTCATCACCGGCGCCTCGCCGAGCGGCGCGCTGCCGTCGGGCAGCGTGCAGACGCTGACGACCGCCTCGGGCCGGGTCGTCACCGTGGCAGCGGGCGCGATCCCGCTGACACGGTTCCAGGACCATCGCGCCGGGCTGGACGGCGAATGGCAGAAACCCTGGGGAAGGCTCTTCACCTCGACGATCGGCGTCCACGCCTCGCGCGAGAAGGACTACCAGTCGCTCGGCATCACCGGCAAGGTCGCGGCGGAGCTCCTCCAGAAGCTGGTCACCGTCACCGCCGGCGCCGGTTTCAACGACGACAGCGTCTTCCCGGTCGGCGGCACACCGGTCGGACTGTCCGACGGCAGCGAGGTCTCCAAGGGAAAGAATTCCAAGCGGGTCAGCAACGTGTTGCTCGGCGTATCGAGGATTCTGACGCGCCGCTGGATGATGTCCCTGGACGGGTCCCGTACCTTTGAGAAAGGTTATCTGACCGAGCCGTACAAGGTCATCAGCCTCGTGAGCCCGTTCGACGGCGAGCCCACCGGCGACGTGCTGACGGACAACCGGCCGTCGACCCGCACCAGGACTTCGGCGCTCCTGAGCTCCGTCTATCATTTCACCCATGACATCGGCTATGCGTCGTATCGTTATTATTGGGACACCTGGGGGATCCGCTCGCATACGGTCGACCTCAAGTACCGTCATGATCTGAAGGACGACTGGTACCTCGAGCCGCACGTTCGGTACTACCGCCAGTCGGCCGCGGATTTCTTCACGGTGGGCCTGTCCACCCTCCTGGCGCCGCCGGAATTCGCCACCAGCGACTATCGTCTTGGCCAGTTGACGACGCTGACGATCGGCGCCAATTTCGCTTTCCATGCCGGCGCCAACCCGGCGCAGTGGACCCTCCGTGCTGAATACATACGGCAGGCGGCGAACAGCTCGCCGCCGAACGTGGCCGGCGTGGAACGCAGCTTTGATTCGTTTCCGGCGATCAACACGTTCACCGCCGTCGTCGGGTACTCTTTCAATTTCTGAGGTCGAGCGCTTGGCCCCCGCCATCCACTCCGCGGCTCCCCCGCCCGGGCGTGGGCCGGCGCTCGACCGCGTCGAGGACTACTTCGCCGGCCGGTTCGAGGCCATGGCGAGCCCGTGCACGGTGCTGATCGACGGCGACGACCGCGACGCAGCGGCGGCGCTGCTCGACATCGCGGCGCGGGAGGCGCTGCGCATCGAGCGGAAATTCAGCCGCTACCGTACGGACAATCTGGTCCACGAGATCAATCACGCGGGAGGCCGGCCGGTCGCGGTCGACGAGGAGACGGCGCAACTGATCGACTACGCGGCGACCTGCTGGGAGCTGTCCGCGGGGCTCTTCGACATCACCTCCGGTGTCCTGCGGCGCGTCTGGAAGTTCGACGGCGGCAGCCGTGTGCCGGGGCGCCAGGCGATCGAGGAGTGTCTCGCGCATGTCGGCTGGGGACGGGTCACCTGGCAGGATCGCACGCTGTCGATGCCCGCCGGGATGGAGATCGACTTCGGTGGAATCGGCAAGGAGTATGCGGTGGATCGCGTCGCCGGGCTCCTCGCCGCGCGGACCGCGCGCTCGTTCCTGGTGAACTTCGGCGGCGATCTCTTCGCCGGCGGCCTGCGGCGCGGCAATCGCACCTGGGGAGTCGGCATCGACGATCCGGACCGCACGGGGCAGGCGGCTCTGTACCGGCTGGACGTCGCTCGCGCGGGCCTGGCGACGAGCGGCGATGCCCGGCGCTACGTGCAGTGGCGCGGCCAGCGGCTCGGCCACATCCTGAATCCCAAGACCGGCTGGCCCGTCGCCGGCGCACCGCGCTCCGTCACGGTCGTCGCGCCCACCTGCCTGGAGGCCGGAACGATTTCGACGCTGGCCTATCTCCAGGGACCCGGGGCCCGAGCCTTCCTGGAGCAGCAGAACGTCCGGTTCTGGATTCTGTGACCTGCCTCTGATCGCAACCCTATGATCCCGCACGCAAGCCCTCCTCCACCCTCTTCAGCCGTTGAGCCAGCCACGGCCCGGGCGACGCGCACGCTGCTCGTCGTGAGCGCTGCCGTCACCCTGGCGCTGTACGTGATCCCGTATGGCCGGCTCCTCGCGCGGCCGCTTCTCCTGCTGTCGACTCTGGCCCATGAGATGGGTCACGGGCTCACCGCCCTGCTGCTCGGCGGCCGGTTCCAGCGCCTCGAGATGTGGCCTAATGGCGCCGGGGTCTCCGACCTCGACCTCGCCGGCTTCGGCAGAGTCCGCGAAGGTCTGACCCTGGCCGGAGGATTGGTGGGACCCGCGGTCGCGGCGGCGCTCTGCTTCACTCTGGGGAAGACCGGCCGTGGCGCCCGCAGATGCCTGGTGGGACTGGGGCTTCTCCTGCTCGTCGCCGAGATCCTGGTGGTGCGCAATCTATTCGGCTTCTTCTTTGCCGGGCTGCTCGCCGCGGGTTGCCTGTTCGCCGGCACCCGGGGCTCGCCGGAGCGCGCGCAATGGGTGGTCGTCTTCCTGGGGGTCCAGCTCGCGCTGAGCGTCTTCTCCCGCGCCGACTACCTCTTCACGCGCACGGCCGGCAATCCGTCCGGCGTCTACCCGTCGGACGTCATGCAGATGCAGCGGGCCCTCCTCCTGCCGTACTGGTTCTGGGGCTTCGTCTGCGGCGCGTTCGCCGTGATGGTCCTCGTCTATGGCGTCCGTACCTGCTGGGGCCGGTAGGCAGCTCCCGCGGCGGAGGGATCGACAAATGCGGTAGGCTATGCCGCGAACGCCCGAGGGAAGCGACTCGACCGGCCACATCCTCTATGCGACGTCTTCGTGAAAGCAACGCATGGAAGCTCTTCGCCGTCCTGCCGAAGGCGGATCGCGCTCTGGCCGGCGCGTGGTGGCTGGGGCTCGTCCTGCGGGGCCTTCTGCCCGCCCTCTTCGGCATCGCCATGGGCGTGCTGGTGGCCGCCGTGCAGCGGGGCACCGGGCTCGCGGCTCCGCTCACGTTCGCCGGGATCGTGTTCGTCCTGCTCCAGGTCCTCACCCCGCTCCATCAGGCGGTGAACGCGAACCTCGGGGACCGCACCGCGGCGTGGCTCTATGACCGCCTGACCGCGGCCTGCGTCCGCCCGCCCGGCATGGGCCACCTCGAAGATCCCAAGCTCACGAACGACCTCACGGTGGCCCGCGATTTCGATCTCGGGATGACCGGGCCGCCGCTCTCGATCTCGATGGACTTCATCGCCGGCGGCCTCGTCGAGATGATCGCCGGCCTGGCGTTCACCGCGGTGCTCGCGGGATATCGCTGGTGGGCGGCTCTCGTCCTCGGCGGCGCGTGGCTCGCGACGCACTGGCTGCTGCGCGAGAGCTCGGTCTGGCACGACCGCAACACCGAGACGGTGAGGGCGGCGCAACGCGACGCCGAATACGCCTACCGGCTCGCCGTCGATCCACCCGCCGCGAAGGAGCTGCGCCTGTTCGGCCTCGCCGGCTGGGTGATCGATCGCTTCATCGCCCGCCGCACCCAGTTGCACAGGCTGCAGTATGAGGCCACGCGCCTGCGCGAGAAACCGTTGCTGTGGAGCCTGCTGCTCGTGATCGGCGCCAACGTCCTCGTGTTCTGGTCGCTCGCCGATGCTGCCTCGGGCGGCCGGATCGCGCTCGGCGCGCTGGTGATCTTTGCGCAGAGCGCGGTCGGCGCGTCGATGATCGCGTTCGGCGGGCTCAACTGGGCGCTCGACAGCTCCGCGGCGCCGGTGGCCGCGGTGCTGCGCCTCGAGCCCGCCATGGCGGCCGGCGGAGCGCTCCCCTCCGGGACTCGCAAGGCAGAGGGCATGCCGGCCCGCGAGATCCGCTTTCGCAACGTCACGTTCGCCTACCCTTCCGGCGGCTCCGCTCCGGTGCTCGCGGGCTTCGACCTCGCCATCCCCGCCGGCTCGTCGCTCGCCATCGTCGGCCAGAACGGCGCCGGCAAGACGACGCTCGCCAAGCTCCTGTGCCGGCTCTACGATCCGCAGGCCGGAGCGATCGAGATCGACGGAGTCGACCTGCGCGATTTCGCTCTCGACGCGTGGCGGGAACGCATCGCCGCCGTCTTCCAGGACTTCATCCGCTTCGAGTTGCCGCTGCGCGACAACGTGGCGCCGCAAAAGGTTTCAAAGACGGCGCAGTCCCCGGACGCCGCCGTCCGTGCCGCGCTCGCGGAGGCCGGCGCCGCGCAGCTCGCCAGCCTCGACACCGTGCTGGCCCGCGGCTACGAGGGGGGCACCGACCTGTCGGGCGGCCAGTGGCAGCGCGTCGCTCTCGCTCGCGCGCTCTGCGCGGTGCGGCTGGGCGCGGGCGTCGTGCTGCTCGACGAGCCCACCGCGCAGCTCGACGTGCGCGGCGAGGCCGAGATCTTCGATCGCATCCTCGCCGCCACCCGGCACTGCACGACCATCCTCATCTCGCATCGCTTTTCGACGGTGCGCCACGCCGACCGCATCTGCGTGCTGGAGCACGGCCAGGTGATCGAGCTCGGCAGTCATGACGAATTGATGGCGCTCGGCGGCCGCTACCGGACGATGTTCGATCTCCAGGCCCAGCGTTTCACGGCGGCGGAGGACGAGGAGGGGCTCACCTATGACGTCCTCTCCTGACCGCTCTCAGGGTGAGCGCCGGGAGGACGGCCTGCCGCCCGCGCTGCCGTCCATGTGGCGGCTGTGCAAGCTTGGGTTTCGCCACGAGCCCGGCCTCATGCTGGCGGCGTTCGTGCTGGTGTTGCTGGCGGCGTTGCCGGATGCGTTGATTGCCTGGTGGCTCAAGCTGCTCGGCGAGGGCGTGCTTGGGCACGACGCGAAGACCGTGCGCCTCGCCGCGCTCGCGCTCGGCGTCTCCGCCGCGGCCACCTGGTTGCTGCGCACGGTCAGCACCCGCGTGCAGCGCCGCTTCCGCGACAAAGTGACGATCGCGCTCGAAGCCCACGTGGCCAGGCTGCAGGCGTCGGTGGCCACCATCGCGCATCACGAGCGCCCCGATTATCTCGACCGGCTCTCCGTGCTGCGCAATCAGATTTTCGTTCTCGATCACATGTACATGTCGGTTTTTTCCACCTGCGGCTGGCTGCTGCGGCTCGGCGTGACGCTCGCCCTGCTCATCTCGATCCACCCGGCGCTCGGGCTGCTCGCCGTCTTCGCGCTGCCCACCGTGCTCACCTCCACGTGGCGGCCCGCGGTCGAGCGCGGCGCCCAGGAGCGCGGCGCTCCGGCGAGCCGGCTGGCGCGGCATCTCTTCACCCTCGCCACCACCGCCGCACCGGGCAAGGAGGTTCGCGTTCTTGGCAGGGGGGGCATCGGCGGGCGGCTGGCCGCGGAGCGCCGCGCGGCCTGGGAGCGCTGGTATGGGCCCGTTGCCGCCGCGCGCTGGGGCTCGGCCGCGTGGCATACGCTTGCCTGGGCCGTGTTCGGCAGCGCCTGGGCCGGCGCGGTGGCCTTCGTCTCGGCGGGGCTGCGCGCACCTGCGGGCGACGTCCTGCTCGTCCTCGCGGCCGGCGCGCGCCTGTCCTCCTATATCGGCGCCACGGTCGGCGAGATCGGTTTCCTGCGCGGCATCTGGATGGACGGCTCCCGGCGCCTCGCCTGGCTGGAGGATTACGCGGCCTCCCTGGTCGCCGACGCGGACTTGCCCGTGCCGGTGCGGCTCCACGCGGGCATCCGGCTCGATCACGTCTCCTTCGCCTACCCCGGCACCAGCCGCCTCGTGCTGGAGGACGTGAGTCTCGAGCTGCCCGCCGGCGCCGTCGTCGCGATCGTCGGCGAGAACGGCGCCGGCAAGACCACCCTCGTCAAGCTGCTCGCCAAGCTCTACGAGCCCACGTCGGGCGCGATCCTGGTGGATGGACAGCCGCTGGCGCGCCTGCGGGCCGACGCGTGGCGCGAGCGCCTCGCCGGCGCCTTCCAGGACTTCTTCCGCTTCGAGCTCCCGGCGCGCCAGTCGATCGGCGTCGGGGACCTTCCCCGGCTCGACGAGGAGCCCGCCGTCGTCCGCGCCGTCGAGCGGGCCGGGGCGGACGACGTCGTCGCGCGGTGGCCGGCCGGGCTCGACACGCAGCTCGGCCCCACCTGGCCCGGCGGCGTCGACGTCTCCTTCGGCCAGTGGCAGAAGCTCGCGCTGGCGCGCGGCTTCATGCGCGACCACCCGCTGCTGCTCGTGCTCGACGAGCCCACGGCCGCGCTCGACGCGGAGACCGAGCACGCCCTCTTCGAGCGCTACGCCGCCGCCGCGCACCGCGACGTCACGGCGGCGGACGGACGCCTCACCATCCTCGTCTCACACCGGTTCAGCACCGTCCGCATGGCCGATCTCATCGTCGTGCTCGACGGCGCGCACCTCGTCGAGACCGGCACGCACGAAGACCTCATGGCACGAGGCGGACAGTACGCCGAGCTCTACGGCATCCAGGCCGCGGCGTACCGGTGAGGTCGAGGCAGCGGCTCCCTGCCGCGAGAGCAATTTTGTGAAAGCACGAGCGGCCCGAGCCATGTTAAACCATCTCCATGGCACTACCGCCGGAGCCTGGCCGGAGTCAGAAAGTCACGGAATCTCAAGAGCGGAGAATTGAATCTGGTTTCGGTCCAAGGCAACTTCTACGAAAGGAGCTTGGAATGAAGCCACTTCTATCCCTCGTACTCTCCAGCGTCGTCTTCATAGGTGCCGGCGCGGCTTTCGCCGCTTCAACCGAAGTCAACCTGACGCCGACGGCGGTGATCAGCCCGTGGACCTACTGGCCGACCGCCCCCACCCAGGGCCGCTTCTACCGGCCTACCGGCATCCAGGTGGGCAACACCTACTACATGTACGTCGAGGGCGGCGCCTTCACCAACACCCTCACCGGGCCGGGCTCCGAGAGCTGTCCCCAGATCGGCGAGAAGATCCTGGCGTTCTCCACGCCCTGGACGTCGCAAGGGTTGCGCCAGCCGTTCACCTACGTCGCGCCGGTCAGCCCCTGCATCAGTCAGCCGAAGGCCCACTTCATCACCGGCTCGGCTTTCCGCTCCAGCACGGACGGCCAGGTCAAGCTGCTGATCGACGAAACGTATGGTGGTTCCCAGGTCCAGTCCGGTGACTTCAAGGAGACCTTGCTCGGCACGTCGAGCGACGGTGTCCACTTCACGTGGAGCACCTTCTTGAAACAATCAGTGGTGGGTAGCGGCACCTATTCCACCTATCTCGTCAAGCTGGTGCAGGCCACGGGCAATACGAACTGGTGGGGGACCTTCTGGTGGGCGGTCTGCCACGTGTGCGACGGTACAACCCACCTCGAGCTCGGCGACCAGGTCACGGCGCCCGGCCGCATCCGCGTCATCATGGATTCGACGAACCCAAGGGGATACGTGGTCTATATCCTCTCGGGAGGGACGTGGAAGGCGGTCAACGACGACGGCACGTTCAATTTCGCTCCCGACACCACGAGCGATATCCTCACCCAGTCGATCGTCTTCAACAACGGCCAGTGGGAGGAGTGGGGGGACACCGCCCTGTGCACGGCCATGGATGGCTGCTCCGACGGCACGTCAACAGACTGCTCGACCTTCCAATACGAGGTCACCAATCAGGGCGGCGGGCTTGGCGGCGTCCAGATGGTAACCTCCATGAAACGGCCGATGCCGACCAAGAACGGGTTGGGACGCCTGGGTCCCTTCCGCATGCAGGACATGAACGGCGTGCGCCTGCTCTATTCGTCGAGCACCGATCGGCTCTGTGCGACGGGCGTCAACGTCGGCTTCCCAGGCTCGGAGATCATCGTGACGGAAGTCAACAACTAAGCCCTCCTGGAGACGCCCCGTGGGGTTCCCCGCGGGGCGTTTCTACGCCTGCCCCCCTGCGCCTCACAGAATTTCCAGCGGAAATATAATTCCATCCCCTGTCACGAACTGACGCTCTCGGACAACTGGCAGGGGAGCTACTTCCTGCTGGCGGTCTACGGCCGGGCGCTCACCGGCACCGAGGTGCAGCAGAACTACTTGGCCGGCCCGAACGCGAACTGAAGCACGAAGGAAGCGAGCCCACAGGCGGGGTCTCCGGACCCCGCCCAGGACATGCGTTGATTTCGCGGCGTTTCCTTCGTCGTCTCATCGGCCTCTAATACCAGGGCTCACCTCCGGCGTCTCTCTCCTTAGAACCAGCGGCGGCGAGGGTGCCAGCCGAGACGGTTTCACTCGACAGGAGAGAGGACAATGAGACTTACGAATACCACGTCAGAGCGTCAGCGGTTGCAAATCAAAGGTCTGCTGCTCACGGCGGCCCTGGTGGTCGCGGCGAGCCGGGGAGCCATGGCAGATACGAAACGAGGCGTCGCGACCCCGCTCGACGCGCTGGCCGGCACGGCCGCGATCGTCGAAGGGAGCGTCAAGGGCTTCACCTATACGTTCGACCCTGCCGCAGGGCCGCGCACGGTTGCGACACTCTCCGACATCGTCACGGACTTCGGGAGCTATCGTGGCAGCACCCTCGACATTGCCACGCTCGGGGGACCGATCAATGACAAGCAGGGGCTCTTCATCCCCGAGCTGCCCCGGCTCACGGATGGTACGCGCTACCTCGTCTTCCTGAACAACATCGACTGGTTTTTCAGCCCGGTGGTCGAGAGCTACGTTTTCCGGCTTGAGCCTGGTCCGAACGGAGCAGAAGTCCTCATCGCCCCGTCCGGCCACGCGGTCGTGAGCCTGAGCTCGGCAGGGATCGAGTTTACGCCCGATCCGGTGGTGGACACGCATCTCGATTTCCTCACCCCGACCGCCAAGCTCCCGCTGCTCGACACCGCGTCCAAACAATTGGCCGCCGCCATGTCGAAAGACCTCTTCCTGGCCACCGTCGGGCGTCTCCTGACGACGACCCCGCTCCAGGGCGTATTCTCTCCCACTCCGGATACAACTCGCGTGTGGAACAAGTTCGACACCGTCGTGGAAACCGCACCGCTGCGCTAAGCCTTGAGCCTGAAAACCGAGCCTGAAACACTAAGCCTGACAAGGAGAACGATATGAACAGAAAGCTTACCCTGACCGCAGCCGCTCTGCTGACCGGCTTCCTCATCGCCGCCCATGCCAACGCCTTCGCCTTCTGGACGTGCAGCGGCAACACGATGACCTGGGAGGATCCCTTCGCCATGGTGCAGAACACGTTCAGCATACCTATCGGAGGGCTGCGGGACACCTCGGTCAACAACGCGATCAATGGCTGGGTCGGCGTGATCGGGATGAACGACATGGTGTCGAAGTCCTCGACGGTCACCACCGGCAACACCATCACCAACAACGACGGCCAGAACGACGTCGCCGTCACCCCCCGCGCCAACATCGGCGGCAACAACGGCCTCACCCTCCTGATCCACAGCCTCTGCTTCCTCAGCAGTAGCTGGGAGGAGGCGGACGTCCTGGTGGCGAGCGATCTCAACTTCGGGCCGGTCAAACAAGACACGTTGGTCACGAATTCGGGGCGCTCCACCTTCATGCATGAGTTCGGGCATGCGCACGGTCTCGACCACGACCAGAGATTCAACAACATGCGCGTGCCGCAGCCGCGGGGGGTGGTGGGCGGTCTGAACGAAACCGTCCGCGTGCTGCCCGATGACGCGGCCGGCGGCCGCTTCCTCTATCCGAGCGGGAACAAGGAGGTCAACCTGTTCGCCACGGCGCAACGCCTCAACACTGGGACGGACAAGATCCTGATGAACCATACCGGCTCGGTCACCTCCTGCGCGACCGGCGGCGGCAGCATCACGCTCAATTCCACCGTCGGCAACAACGGCACCGTCGACGTCACGCAGACCGAGCGCTGGTGGGTGAGCACCGACCCGAACGCCTTCAGCGGCGGGTTCCTGATCGGCCAATGGAACAACAGCACGTTCAAGGCCAACACCGTGTTCACGCGGCAGGTGACGTTCACGATGCCCGCCCTGCCCGTGGGCACCTACTTCCTCTTCCACGGCGTAGACGTGTTCCACCAGGTCACCGAATCCCACGAAGACGACAACAACGTCCGCGAGGGGCTCATCATCAACGTGATCAACTGCTGAGCCCGCCGGAGAGATGACTGAGCGGCCCGGGGCACCCGCCCCGGGCTTTCGTGTTTCAGGGGGATTACGGCTTGGGTGCGCTGGAAGCGGTAGGCAAACTATAGATAACCTTCCCCGCTTCGTCCAGGAATTCAAGCTTTGGCGTCCCATCCGGCGCGACTTGCATCCTGATTCGCGGCCTGCCTTTGACGTCGGACATCAGCAGCTCTGCCGCGTTGTCGCGCTGCTTGCCGAGGAAAAGGCGCTGCTGGGTCGATTCATTATTGTCGATCAGCGCTTGGATGGCGGCTTTCCGCGCCGCTTCATCGGGTATTTTCCTCGCGGCTTCCCATTTGGCTTCGACGACGTCCAACGGCAGATTGGGCCGCTGCCATACCTCCAGGCCCGTCCGATACGTTCCGTCGTCCCCCTCCAGGTGGCGGAAGCCGATGGTCTGATCGTTTCTGACCTTGTCAAAGGTCAGCGAACCGAAATGCCCATTGCCGCCGTTGTCGCCAAAGATCAAGCCGCCCATTTCATCGCCCAGATGGTTGAAGAAGATCATCCCCGGCGGGCGGGGACCGTCCCGCTTGATGACCTTGCCGTTGACGATGCCGGGATGCTGGCGTTCCTGATTGGAGATCACCATCCGGAGCTTGCCGTCCTTTTCCACGATGTTGATGCGCTCGACGTCGATCTCCTCGAACTTTTGCTTCTTGCTTTGGGCGGCAAAGGCCAAAAGGAAAAAAGCCGCGCAGAACAACGTGGCCATGGCAGCGTAAACCTTCCAGAAGCGCACTTCCTTTTCAAGCCTGGTTTCCATAGCGCAATCTCCCCTCGAAGAATCGTGGTCCGGATACACGGCGACGAGGTACTCCTCCTGCGCCGGGACGGCCGTACTCGTCATTCTCGTATACGGGAGAGTTGACCGACCCGTTTGAGCCGGCCTTTGGCTTCAAAGATCCCTGGCGCCTATTCTGCGAGGTTCCTGGACGCGCTCAGATCCCTGCCATGAAGCGCCGGAGGAATTCGAGGTACTTCGGATCCTCGTCCTCGAAGATCTCCGGGCCGCCGCTCATGTAGGCGCGGGCCAGCTCGTCCTTGGCCCGCGCCTCGTTGCCCAAATCGTGCTGCGCCTGCCCGAGCCGCAGGTGGATGAAGGGATTGCCGAGGCCGTTCGGGCCACGCACCGCGCGGGTGAGATAGCCGTGCGCCGCCGCGAAGTCCCCGAGCTGGAAGGCGCAGTCGCCCAGGGCTGTGAGCACCCAGGTCGTGGCCTCCCACTCCTCCTGGGGCTCGGGGATCAGCGCGAGCGCCTGGCGGAAGTCCGCCATAGCCTCCCGGAAACGCTCGGCCTCGCACTCCCGGTCGCCGCGCTCGGTGAGCGCGGCGATGCGGGCGTAGAGGCCGTCGTCCAGCTCCTTCTTCTCTCCCACTTGCGTCCCTCCCCTGGGCGCAGGTTACTACCACGGCAGATAGGTGTCTTTAATGGTCTGTTGCTCCTGCTTCGTCAGCTTCGCCGCGGCCATCGCCTTGTCCACTTTCGTTTTGAATGCGGCGAGACCTTTCGACGGAATAGCGCTGTAGAGCACCGGCTCTTCAGGCATGTACTTCATGGCCAGGCCCGCACCGTTCGAGCTGTTGGTGGGGCCGTGCTCGAACTCGTAGTTTTCCGGGTCGTTCATGAAGCCTTTGACCGCATCGTCCTTGGCGCCGAAGAACCTCCCCACGCCGTTCCAGAACTTGACCGCATCGATCTTGTGACCCATGTGGATGTTCTGGTCCAGAGGGAGCCACTTTTTCCCGCCCTTCCCGACCGGGACTTTAACCTCCTCTTTGCCTTTAACCTTGCGGTAGTCTCCCGTCTTCGCCATCTCGTCTTTGACCCAGGAGCCGACTTTACTGTTTTTGCTCGGAGTGGCTCCCATGAACTGGCTGCGCTTCGTCTTGGCGAGGCCGTTGGGATCGACCTCGTCGACCGGATCGTTGCCGGCGTAGCCATAGATCAGCCCGGGCGCGTGGAAGGCATGGAACGTCAGGTCGGGCTTGGCGAGCTTGCCGGTTTCCAGCATGCCGTCCTGGATCGGATCGGCGCTCTCCCACTGCCCCTGCCGGCCGTCGTAGTAGCGGAAGCCGAAGCAGGAGAGGCCGGTCTCCTCGTCCAGCTCCTTGCCGGTGAACAGGTAGGCGACCGGGTCGGTCTGCGAGCGCTCGTCGACCCAGAGCTCGCCTTGCGGGAAGTACTCCAGGTGCTGCCAGACCGCGCCGTTGCCGTCGGTGATGAACTGCGTGGAGCCCAGGTGATCGGTCTGATAGAAGAAGATCTTCTGGGCGCTGGAGCTGCCGCTTGGACCCACCTTGGTGACGATGCGGGCGCTGTCGGCGAAGACGTGCTTGCTCACCGTGTTGCCGTTGGCGAGCGAGAACCAGCGGTTGACGTAGATCGTCTCGCCCCCCTGCCCGGCCTTGTTGGTGCGCATGCCGTCGCTGTCGTAGAGGAAGCGGGTGGTCTGGCCGTTGTCGGCCACGGACTTGAGGCGGTCCTCCTCGTCCCAGACGTTGGTGCGGCGGGTGCCGTTGCCGTCGTCGTCCCAGCCGGTCTGGTTGCCGTCCAGGTCGTAGTGGAACGTGTGATCGCCGACGTGGATGGGCGCGTGGGGGTGGGCCCCGCCGTAGGCGTAGGTCCAGTTGTAGGTGGGCCCGGCCTGCGGCTTGACCTTGGTCTGCTGGGCCTGGTTCTTGGCCACCAGGTCGCCGGCCTCGTCATAGGCCAGGGCGAGGGTATAGGAGGAGGTCTTGTTGGGCGCCTGCCGGGCGGACCCCGTGGCTCCCACGAGCTGGTAGACGTCGTCGTAGACGAAGGTCTCGCTGGAGGGGCCGCCCAACTGCGACGGCCGGCCGGCCGGCACGTCGTTCTGAAGGCTCAGGATGGTGCCGGTCAAGTCGCGCCGGTAGCCGAGGTTCTGGAACGGACGCCCTCCCGTCTCCGCGGCCTGGATGCCGGCGAACTCGCGCGACCGCGGATCGAAAGACCAGCGGGTCTCGACCCCGTTGCCGTAGACGGCGCGCACCTTCTGGCCGAACTCGTCGTACCCCTGGTGCTGCAGGTACTGGAAACTGACGCCGGCGAGGACGCCCGACGCCGTCTTCACCTTGCCGCTCGCGTCGAAGCCCCAGGTCACCTGCTCGCCGTCCGGATAGACCAGGGAGAGGAGACGCCCGAAGCTGTCGTAGCTGAAGGTGGTGGTGAACGGCCCCTTGGGGCTGGTGCCGTTCAAGGCGGTCGAGGTGCGCACGCTCTGCACGAGGTTGCCGAGGCGGTCGTAGGTGCGCTGCTCGACGCCGGACTCGTTGGTGACGCTGGCGACGCGGTCGGCGGTGTTGCCCGGCGCGCCGGGTCCGCCGTGGGTGAAGACCACCGCGGGCGTGACCGGGTAGACGATGCGGTCGAGGCGGTGGAAGGTGCGCTGGTAGCGGATCTGCTGCCCCTGCGCCGCCAGGTTGGCGGTGACCTTCGCTCCCAGGTCGCCCGCCGGGGTGTAGCGCAGCTCGGTGCGGCCGGAGTCGGGGCTGGTGATGGCGACCCGGCGGCCCAGGGTGTCGTTCTCCACCTGGGTGACGTTGCCCTTCGGGTCGGTCGCCGCGGTGAGCTGCTGCAAGGCGTCGTAGGCGTAGCGGGTGATGAGCGTGCGCGGCGCGCCGGCGAGGGTGTTGGTCTGCTGGACGCCGATCACGCTGCCCTGGACGTCGTCGTAGAAGGTCGTCGCCCGGCCGTTGGCGTCGGTGCGGGTGTGGGCGAGGTACTCGACGCCGTCCAGGGTGCCGAAGCCATAGCCCATGCGGGTCACGGCGCCGTGGGGGAAGCTCGCCTGCACCACCCGGTCGAGCACGTCGTAGACGAATTGGGTGGGGTTGAGCGACGGGACGTTGACAAAGGCATTCGCCGGGCTGCCGTCGAACACCGGCTGCCCCTGGGCGGCGATGCGCCCCAGGGCGTCGAAGTCGACGCGGCCGCTCACCCGCATGCCGGCGCGGGTGGAGGTGCCGTGCCCCAAGTCGAGCTCGGCGTTCTCCTTGGTCTGCACGGTGCGCCCGAGGCCGTCGACGAAGACCGCGCTGTCGATGGGGCCGGAGCGGGTGACGTCCTTGTGGTGGACCACCGCCGAGGCCGGCCGCGCTCCCGGGTTGTACTCGAAGGAGAGGGCGGGGCTCGAGTCCGTGTCGTTGGGCCCCACCACGCGGACGAGGCGGCCGAAGCCGTCATAGGTCCGGCGGATCGCCTGGCCGTTCTTGTCCACGGTCTGGAGCAGGTCGCCGCGCTTCAAGTCCCAGGTGAAGAGCGTGGTGTAGCCGAAGGAGTCGGTCACCTGGGCGGGGTAGATTCGCGCCGCCGGCTCATAGCTGAAGGTCGAGGTGAAGCCCGACGGATCGACGGCCGAGGTCAGGTTGCCCAGGGCATCGTAGGTGTAGGTCCAGACGGCGTTGCTGGTGCCGGTGTAGGGCGCTCCGGTGCCGGGGTCCTTGCCGCCCTTGAGCACCTGCTCCAGGCGCACGAGGTCGCCCTGAGCGTCATAGGCACCGAGGCGCTCCCGCAGCAGGTTGCCGGCCCCGTCGCGCACCGTCAGGTGAGACGGCTTGACGACGTACGCCTGCGGATCGACGGCGTAGCTGGCGGTGGCGAGGACGTCGTCGGCGTTGCCCTGGTCGCCCGAGTCGGTGAAGGCCACGACGTTGCCGAAGGAGTCGTAGTCATAGGTCTTCACCGTGCTCTTGTGGACGCTGCCCGTGCCCTCGGCGAAGTCGGTCTGCTCGCGCACCATGGCCGGGAAGGCGGCGCCGGGGCTCAAAGGTCGCAGGTCGTACGCCACGGTCTCGGCGCGGAACACGCGGCCGGAAGCGTCGGCGATCTGCTCGCTCTCCGGCAGGCGGCGCTGGTAGAAGTCCTGGTTCTTGAAGTGGCGATCGATCGTCGAGCCGTCCGGCCGGGTGGTCTTCACCCGCGCGTAGCCGTAGCTCTCCCGCTCGGCCCGGTCGTAGAAGGCTTCGTTGAAGTAGTCGTAGCGGGTGGTGTAGGCGTTGCCGCGGCCGTCGTCCTCGGTGACGCTGGCGAGCACCCACTGGGTCTCGGGCATGTCGACCTTGCGCTGGCCGTCGGCCGAGGGGCCGACCTTGTTGCCCTGGCGCGCGTAGGTGACCGCGAGGCTGCCGCCCAAGGGGCGCTGGACGCCGGTGAGCAGGTTGGCCTGGTCGGCCAGGTTGCGCTTGACGTAGACGTTGGGGTCGTTGGTCTTCTTGAGCACGTGGTCGGGCAGGCCGTCGCCGTCCAGGTCCTCGAAGGAGAGCTGGAGGCCGCCGCCGTTGCCCGTGATCTGGCCGGAGAATTCCAGCTCCAGGCCCACCACCGGCACCGGCGGCACCAGGGTGAGACAGAGCGGGACGCCGATCGAGGCGTCGGCCGCGATGTTGCCCGTGTTGCTGACCGCGTCGAGGCAGTGGTTGACCCCCGGGATGACGTAGGTGCCGCCGAGCGAGGTGGCCCAGGCCGGCGCCGGCCAGCGCTGCTCGGGGTCCCAGCCGTCGCCGTGGTTGAGCTTGACGCGGAAGAAGTCCTCGCCCTCCTCCTTGGACACGTGGTCGAGCAGGCCGTCGCCGTTGACGTCCACGAGCTGCACCAGGGTCCGCACCAGCGAGGTGGAGGCGTTGCCGCCGATCGGGCCGATGGCGAAGCCGGCGTGGACTGCCGAGCTGCGGGTGAAGGAGAGGGCGTTGGGGGAATTGCGGTCGGTGATCAGCGAGCCGATGCCGTTGCCGATGGTGTCCACGAGATCGGTGCAGCTCCCCGGTCCGCCGCCGCTCTGCCAGGCCGGCAGCGGCCAGACCTCGGGCGCGCCGAAGCGGTAGCCGAGGTTGAGCTGCACGAGCACGGCCGTGCCGCCTGAGTCCATGGCCACGCGGTCCGGCAGGCCGTCGCCGTTGACGTCCATCAGGTCGTACCGCGTCTGCGTCAGGGACACGGAGTTGCCCACCGTGGGGAGGTTGGCGACGGTCCCCTTGGTCTTGCCTTCCGAGTCCTTTTTCGAGTAGGGGATGCCCAGCCCGACGCTGGCGCTGACGTTGGCGTCCTCGGTGCGGCGGACCGCCGAGCTCAGGCCCGGGAACGGCTGCTGGTCGCCGAAGCCGCCATGGCCGTCGGAGTACCGCACGCCGCTCGCCGACACCTGGTCGGGGTACTTGTCGCCGTTCATGTCGATCAGGTCGAGCTCGCTCTCGTTGTCGCCCAGGGTGAGCGAGAGGCTGATGCCGGCCGAGAGGTTGAAGCCGCCGGTGCGGCCGGTGGTGACCCGCAGGTATTGGAGTCCGCCGCCGCTCCCGCCGGCTCCCGCGGCCTGGTCCAGGTTGCCGGCGGCGTTGCCGCCCTGGCGCGAGGGCTTGACCCCTTCCGCGGCCTCATAGAGGTCCGGCCCGCCACCCGTCCAGGCCGGCTGCGCGAAGCCCGAGGCCCCCTGCGCGTTGGCCACCGCCGGGAGGAGGTCCGGCAGCGAGTCGTCCTTGCTCTGCGGCTGGGCCGTCCCCGCCTCGCTGAACGCCTTGTTGCCGTTCCAGATGCCGTAGTACCAGCCGTGCCAGCCGCCGGCCAGGTACTCCAGGGAGGCCGGCGCCGGGTGGCGCGGGTTGACGGGGAGCGTTTCATTATTGCCCTGATTATTGCCGGTGACGGTCAGGCTGCCGGCGTCCCCGGCGCTGGCGCCGAGCAGGGTGACGAAGAGCGGCTCCCCGGGAGTGGCGGTCACGTTGAGATCGAAGCTCGTGGCGCCGGGGAGGTCCCGCCGGTCGATCAGACGGTTGACTCCCTGGACGTAGAGGGTGGCCGCGACGCTGCCCGGGGTGTAGTCGACGTGCAGCGTGCCATCCCAGCCCGCCGGCGCGGTCCACGACTGCGTGGGCTGGTCCGTGGGGGCGAGCGGCGAGAGCGCGTAGAGCACCTGCGCCGGCTGCGGCGCGTTGCTCCCCAGGGTCACCTGGGGCGTCCAGGCCACGCGGTTGGGATCGGCCGGCGTCTTGGAGGAGACCTGGAAGGCGAGGCCGTCCTTCTGGGCCACCGGGATGGGCGGCACCTCGTCGAAGCTCCCGGTCTCGGCGGCGGCGAAGGTGCGCTGGTAGATGGGATGGCTCGTATCGCCGTTCTTCACCACGGTGACCGTGACGTCGTCCGCGGTGGGCTGCTTGACGATCGGCCCCTGGACCTGCGCGGTGCCGGCTTCCGTGGCGAGCCAGGGGCCGCCCGGCGGGCCGGCGAGGCGGAAGTCCGCGCCGCCGTCGAACACGAAGACGTTGGCGCCCCATGGCTCCTGCGCCGCGGCGTCCTGGCCCGTGTAGGTCACCCGCGGCGCCCAGAGGAGAGCGTCGTTGCTGGTGTCGCGGAGAGAATCCGCCAGGAAGTAGAGCCGGTCGCCGGCCTGGACGCTGAAAGTGAGCCCGCCGCCGCAGGAGTCGCCGTCGCCCGGCACGCAGGCCGCCGTATCGCCGGCGGCGAACGTCCGCTGCCAGAGCTGCGAGCCGTTCTTGAAGATCTGGACCTTGACCCCGTCGCCGCCCGCCTGCTTCTTCTGAATGGCGCCGTCCAGGGTGACGGCACCGCTGAAGGGCAGGATCAGCTTGCGCAGCGTGTCGGACAGCTTCAGGTTGGAGAGGACCTCGTCCTCCTCGCCCGGCCGCCGCAGGTCGACGCCGCCGGCGCCGTAGCCGCCCCAGGTGGAGGCCGGCTGGAAGGAGGAGCCGTTGTTGAGGTGGACCTGGAACCCGGAGTCGGAGCTCACCAGGTCCGGGAAGCCGTCGCCGTTGAGGTCGAGGAAAGTGCGGTCCTCGTTGGCATGGCTGTAGGCGAAGCTCGCGCCCCCCGACACCGGCAGCAGGCCGGCGAGGTCGGCGCGGAAGCCGCCCGAAACGTCGAACCCGTACTCGATCGTGCGCCCGATGTCGCTCACGCCCGAGACGTTCGCCGACTCGAACGAACCCTGGCGGTTGAATTCCACGTGCCCCTGATTGTCGATGCGGTCCGGCAGGCCGTCGCCATTGAGGTCCATGAAGCTCTGCAACTGGGTCGTCCCACTGACCGAGCCGCCGGCCTGGACCCCCACCGCCGGGAAGCATTCTTCCGGCAGCCCCAGGCCCGCGTAGACGTGGAAGCTGCCGCCCACGTTGGCCGAGTCGTTGAGGTCCTTGGTGGAGCTGACGCCGCCCCAGGTCTCCATGGGCCCGAAGGCGGCGCTGGCGTGCTGGTAGGTGAAGGTGTGGCGGGCGAGCTCCGTGGTGCCGTCCTCGCCGGTCACCGCCACCGCGGCCAGCAGGCTCTTGCGGAAGTCCCCCTCCTGGTAGGTGAAGAGATAGCTGCGCACGAGGTCCGCGCCCGCCAGCACGTCCACCCGGGTGAGGCGACGCCTCGTCACCACCTTGAACCCCGGCCGGCCGGTGGAGATGCGGTCGGGCCGCTGCTGGCCGTCGTCCAGCGTGAACCGCACCTGGTAAAAGCCGCCGCTTGCCTGCGCGCCGGTGTAGGAGATGGCCGCGGGATAGACCTGCACCCAGGGCTCGCCGCCGCTGCTGTCCGCGTCCTGCGTGTAGGTGTAGTCCACCGAGTTGCCGTGCAGGTCGACGACGTGCTCCAGGAGCCAGCGGAAGACGTTGCCCGTGGCCGGGTCGGCGAGGCGGGCTTGGGCGGTCTGGCCGAAGATCGACCGCACGCCGTTCTGGTCCGTCACCTCCCACCAGAAACTGTTGGGCCCGCTGCCGTGGCGCACGATGCGGTGGAAGCTCTGCTCGCTGCGGCGGGTGAAGACGCGGTCGGCCTGGCGCGGCGCCGGGGCAGCCGGATTGGCCACCGGCGCGAGCTGGTCCCCTTCCAGGGTGTAGGTCTCCGTCTCCAGCGCCGGGTGGTAGCGCGGCACGCCGAACAGGGTCGAGATCTCGATGCTCGGCAGCATCAGGTCCCAGCCCAGGCCGAGCCAGCCGTTGCCGTTCGCGGCCCCGCCGCTGTTGTAGGAGAGCGCCAGCTCGGGTTGCAGGTCGTGCCGGCCTTTCGGCACCATCAGGGGATAGCTCAGCGCGGCGTCGCCCATGGGGCCGCCCTCGGGCGCTGCCATGAGCTCGATCTCCGACGCCGGATCCGCCTTGGCCAGGTCCTGCAGCGAATTCGGGCTGTAGTTGGCGCCCGCCGGCTCCTCCGGCAGGGTCAGCGTGGCGTTGATGAAATCCGTGAAGTGGTCGGTGGCGCTGACGATCGTCGCGCCGGCGGCCTTCAAGCGCGGCACGGCGATCCAGCGGCCGGCTCCTTCGTCGAAGTAGTAGGTCCGCACGTCGTTCGCCGCCATGCCTTGCGGGATCAGCGCCGGGTCGAACGGCAGGGTGAGCTGCACGGGCTTCTTGAACTTCTGGCCGTGCGGGCCGAAGCGGAAGCCACCGCGGCCGGGCGTGACGTTGGTCATGCCCGCGTCCAGCGCCGGCAGCTCGTCCACGGCCAGCGGCTTCAGGGTGAGCTTGACCTTGCCGTCCACCGCGCCGGGGGGAACGTCCAGGCGCGCCCCCTTGGCGGCGAGCGCCAGCGACTTCTCCGGCGTGGCCTCGCGCGCGGTTTCGCCCTGGTTGCCGGCCGAGCTGCCGGCATCCGCCGCGCTCTGGCCCAGCCGCAGGAGACGGGTGAGGCGGGTGCCGTCCGGCCACATCAGCTCCAGCGACAGGTCCCAGGCACCCTCCTCCCCCGCCGGCCGCGGCACCAGCACGCCGAGCGCGCCGTCCGCCGCCACCGCGCCGGCCACGCCCGAGCCGTTGACGAACAGCTCCGGCGGTCCGGCCACGCCAGCCGGCCCGTCCACGAAGCCGCGCAGATAGGCGCCCTCCACCGCGGCATCGCCGGCCGGCGGATGCGTCAGCTCCAGCCGCGGCCCCGGCCGCCGGCCCACGGGGCTCGCCAGCAGGGCGACTTTCTCGATCGCCGCGCCCCGGCCTCCTTCCGGCGCTGCCGGCGCGCTCCAGGCGAGCTCCACCGCCACCGCGGCCGGCAGGCCGGCGCGCAGGGGCAGCAGGTGCCGGCCGGCGCCCAGCGCGCCCAGGTCCACCGACTCCCGCAACGCCACCCTGCCGCCGCCGGCGAGGCGACCCTGGGCGCTGACCACGCCGCGCGCCCCGGCCGCCACCGTGACCTCCAGGGCATAGGGCTGGGACGGCCGCGCCAGCGGCAGCGCCAGCGGGCTGGCGCCATCCCACGCGCCCGCCACCGTGCGCCCCGGCTCGCCCACCAGGACCAGCCGCAGGTTGCGCACCTCGTAGGGCACGCTCGCGACCGCCGTGTCCGCCGCCGCGCCTGCCGGCCTCCCCTGCTCGCCCACCATCGCCTCGGGCATGGCCTCGGCGCGGGCCGGCGCGAAGCGGATCTCGTTGACCCCTGCCCGCAGCCAGGCCGGATCGATCTCCTCCACCTGCAGCGCGGCGTCGGCCGACGGCACGGCGCCGAATCCCTGCGGGGAGTGACCGTTGATCGAGCGCACCGCCGCGGACCAGTGCGACAGGCCCGCCAGCTCATACGAGAGGAAGGCCCGCGACACGGCCGAGGGATCGACCGGCATGCGGACGCGGAAGGTGCCGTCGGCGCCCTCAGTGCCCTCGACAATGCTCTGCGCGGCCGGCGAGCCCAGGGCAACGTGTGAGCCGTCGCCCTCCGTCCCACCATCGTCCCGCCCGGCCGAGTCGGCGCTCCACAGCTCGATCTCGGGCAGTGCCGCGCCCGGGGAGGCCGGCTGCCAGTCCAGCAGCAACGCCCGGGTGGCGAAGGGCGTGGGCACCGGCACGCGGTTCCAACCCTTGCCGCGCGGCTCCAGGTCGAGGACCGCCGCCGGCGCCCACTCCTGCTCGGCCCAGACCGTGAGACGGCCGTTGGCCGGACCGAACACGCCCACGGCCGCGAGGGTGTGCGGCCCATCCAGCGTCAGCCTGAGCCGGACGGCGCCCTCCCCGCTCCACACGAAACCGCGCTCCGTGTCGCCGTCGAACAGGCGCCAGGGATCGCCCAAGTTCCTGGCGACGCCGCCCAGGCTCTTGCCCGGCGCGGTGAGCACGTCGATGCGAGCCGGCAGCATGCGGGACCACGACGCCGGCTCCTGAGAGCTACCGAGGATGCCGTCGATCTGGGCCAGAGCCAGCCCGGCGGACGCAATGACGATCAGGGCGATCAGCCCATGGCGAACGATCCCCGGTTTCTTCATGACGCCTCCCTCCCGTGGAAGACTCCAATTTAGGAATTGCTTTCTTCCACCCTAACGCCCGACAGATGGCCTTGTCCATCCTCTCCAGGGAGGATTTTTGAGGGCTCCGGCCTCCTCTCTAGAGAGGAGGCCGAGGCCACCAAAATCAACCCTGGAGAGGATGTACAAGCCGCCACCACGCCGCTACCCTGAAGTCGAACCCGGCACCCGGATCGAAAAGCAGGCCACTCCACGAGGAATGGCGGGAAGCCGGGCTCTGACGATTTCAGATTCAAGGAGAGACCGATGAGAGGAACCAAGATTTTGCAGACATGTCTCCTGGCCTGCCTCCTGGCCCTGGGGCTGGGCGCCGCCGCGGCGCGCGCGCAGGTCGTCGACGAGGGCTACGTGGCGATCAGCGGCTCCACCCGGGTCGACGTCCTCGACCCGTCCACCAACACCTTCACCTCCAGCATCGGCGGCACCGGCAGCCGCAACTTGAGCTTGAGCAGCGACGGCCACCTCCTCTTCTCGGCGGGGTCCAACTCCGTCCAGGTGATCGACACCCAGACCAAGTCGGTGCTCGCCAGCGTGCCAGCCGGCAACATCGTGACCGGCGTCGTCCAGGCCGCCAACGGGTTCATCTACGACTGCAACAACAACCTCGGCACGGTCTCGGTGATCGACCCGGCCACCTACACGGTGGTCTCCACCCTGCCGATCTTCTGCGGGGCGATCACCGCCACCCCCGACGGCAGCGCCGTCTGGGCGAATTCGCTGACCTTCCCTCCCCTCGCCATCGTGATGGCGGTCATTGACCCGGCAACCAATACCTTCACCACCTTCCCTCTCGGTGGATTGTTCAATGTCAACGCGATCGCCTTCACGCCGGACGGCGCCTTCGCCTACCTGGCGGTCAACGACGGCAGCGGCGGCCGGGTCTTGGTGATCGATACGGCCACCCACGCCCAGGTCGCCGTCATCCCGGTGGGGACGTTCCCGGGGGCCGCCACCATCTCCCCGGACGGGAGCTTCGTCTACGTGGCGAACATCACGACCGCCAACGTCTCGGTGATCGACACGGCGACGAACACCGTGGTGGCCACCGTGCCGGTGGGGAGCTTCCCGCGGGCGATCGCCTTCACGGCGGACGGCGCCTCCGCCTATGTGACGAATGGGAACAGCAACTCGATCTCGGTGATCGACACGGCGACCCTGACGGTGACCTCGACCTTCGGCACCGGGTCCCGCCCCTGGGGCATCGTCTTCCAGCAGGACAGCGATCATGACGGCGTGCTCAACAACCACGACAACTGCCCGGGCACCCCGGCCGGCGAGACGGTCGACGCCAACGGCTGCTCGATCTCCCAGCTCTGCCCCTGCGCGGGGTCGTGGAAGAACCACGGCAAGTACGTGTCCTGCGTGGCCCACACCTCCGAGAGCTTCGTCAACGCGGGGCTGATCACGGAAGCGCAGAAGGACGCCCTCGTCTCCGCCGCCGGCCGGTCGAGCTGCGGCAAGTAGCAGGATTCCGCAGCGCTGCGCAGCCAGCTTCGGCCGGGCCCTCGCGAGGGCCCGGCCTTTCTCTTCGGCGCTCGCTCCCCCCCTCCCTGCCGTCGTACGATCGAGCCCTTGACAATCGTACGACTCCGATCTAGCCTGGGGCTCATGAGGAGGTCCTTACCGTGACCGTTTCCGAGCTGCGCCAGAACATCTATCAGCTCCTCGACCAAGTGCTCGACACCGGAGTGCCACTGGAGATCGAGCGCAAAGGGAGGAAGCTGCGCATCGCCCTGGAGCCGCCGCACGACAAGCTCGACAACCTGAAGCGGCGAAACTGTCTGGTCGGCGACCCGGAAGAGATCGTCCATATGGACTGGTCGCAGGAATGGCGTCCCTGATCTACCTCGACACCCATGTCGTGGTGTGGCTCTACGCCGGACAGATCGAACGAATTCCCGCCGCAGCCCGAAAGGCCATCAACGAGAGCGAGCTGCTGGTCTCGCCGATGGTGCTCGTCGAGTTGCAGTACCTCATTGAGATCGGGCGGTTCACCGATCCGGTCGAGCAAGTGCTCGAAATCCTTGCCCGAGACCTCGGCCTGAAGGTCTGCGATCTGCCGTTTCCCGAGGTCGCGCGGCGCGCGTTCGCTCTGAGCTGGACGCGCGATCCCTTCGACCGGCTCATCGTCAGCCAGGCTTCCTTGCAGGAGGCGCCACTGGTGACCAAGGACGGCGACATCCACGAGCACTATCGCGGCGCCTTGTGGACCAAGGCGCCGGCCGGATGACGGCGACCGTCGTCCGCGGATACGGCGTTGTACCAGGCGAAGCACCAGGGCCGTAACCGCATCCATAGGGCGGCGGGGCCGGCCTGGCGGCCAGACAAGAAAGGAGAGAATTCCATGAAGCTGATCCATCTTCTTGCGCTCCCAGGACTGCTCGTCCTCGGGGCGAGCCTCGCCGCGGCCGACGGCGGCAACGGCGATTTCACCGGCACCTATCTCGCCTCGCTCCCCAACCGAGCCGAGATCCTTCAGATTCACCAGGACGGCACGGCGTTGATCACCCTGTCGGACGAGGTCACCTCCGGCGCCGGCGGCTTCACCTTCAGCGACAGCTTCGGCTCCTGGAAGGTCGCCGGGCCGCGCAAGCTCACGGCGCGCTTCCTCAACCTCAACTTCGACGTCACGGGACCGCCGTCTTTCACCGGCACGGCGGTGGTGGACTACGTCTACCAGTTCTCGGCCAACTTCCGCACCATCGCGGCGAGTTGCCAGGGCAAGATCTTTCCGGCGGGAGTGGACCCGTTCAACCCCGGCTCGACTCCCGCCGTCACGTTCGATTGCAGCTATCTCAATGGGTTCCTTTACCAGCGCATGCCGCTGCCGTAGGATCGACGCGAAAGGAGCTTCCCATGGTCCGAACCTCGCGCCTCCTCGTCCTCGGTCTCGTTCTCGCTGCGCTCCCCGCCCTCGCCGCCGGACACGAGCCGCGGCCGATCGACATTCACGATGCGCGCGCGATGCCTGCGGGCACCGTGGTCACGGTCGAGGGAGCGGTCACCGTGCCCTCGGGGCTCTTCTCGTCCGGCGGCACCCTCGACCAAGGCTTCGCCATCCAGGATCACACCGGCGGCATCTACGTGAGCGTCGCGACGAACCTGGGAATCACGCTCCGCCAGCGCGTGCGGGTCACCGGCCAACTCGCGGACAGCAACGGCTTGCTGCTCCTCGTCCCTGCGAGCACCGGCGACGTGGAGGTCCGCGGCCCGGGGCGCCGAGTGAAGCCGCTCTGGCTGCGCACCGGCGGCGTCGGCCCGGCCAATCAGGGGCTGCTCGTGCGGGTCGTGGGCGTGATCACTCAGCCCGTGCTGCCGGACCCGCCCTTCGGCACCCAGGTGATCGTCGACGACGGCTCGGGCCCCCTCCGGATCTTCGTCAACACCTCGACCGGCATCGACCTGAGCGGCCTGGCACCGGGCCAGCTCCTGTCCGTCACCGGCTTCAGCGACGAGTTCGACACGCCGGAGATCGATCCGCGTTTCCAGAGCGACCTGCGCCAGCCGCGGCATTAGACGGCAGGGGCGGGAGCCAAAGGCAGGGGCTTCAGGGACAGCAGGGACTTCAGGGACGAGGAGAGCTGTTCTCTGGCCCTTTCGTGTCCCTGAAGTCCCTGTTGTCCCTCCCCTCCCGTCCCGTAGCACGCAGCAGGCGATCCCAGTTGGCCAACGTCTTGTCCCACTGATCGTAGGTCGCGCCTTCCTGTTTCAGCTTCAGCAGCCGCCGGAAGAGGGGCTCGGCTACGATATAGCGCCCGTGCTCGCAATCGAGGTCCGCCAGGGCGGCGAGCGTCCGCACGAGCTGCGGGTGGTCGGGCGCGAGAGACCTCTCTTCGATCGCGAGGGCGCGCTCGAAGAGCTGGCGGGCGGTGGCGTCCTCGCCGGTCTCGGCACGAGCGATGCCGAGGTTGAGGAGGGTGCGGGCAAGCTCCGGGTGCTCGGGGCCGTAGACCTTCTCCGCGGTCGCCGCCAGCCGCTCCAGCAGTTGTGCCGCCTCGGCCGGGCGGCCCTGTCTCTGCCACAGGAGGGCCAGGGCCTCGCGGCTGCCGGCCAGGTCGGGATCGTCCTCCCGAAGAGTCGCCTCGCGGATCGCCAGGGCGCGCTCCAGGAGCCGCTCGGCCTTCTCCGTCCGGCCGCTGTGGAGGGCGATGCCGGACAGATTGTGCAGGACCTTGGCCAGCCGCGGATCGCGCTCTCCCCACAGCCGCTCGTCGAGCGCGAGGGCCCGCCGCAGTGTGGCCTCGGCTTCGTCGAAGCGCCCGCGGGCCGCCAGCGCCGCGCCGAGCTTGTTGAGCACGTCGGCCACCAGGGGACTCTCCGGTCCGAGGCGCGCCTCGCGGATGGCGAGGGCCTGCTGGAACAGGGGCACGGCCTCGCCTTTCCCGGAGAGGTGGGCGAGCGCGCCGAGGCGGACGAGGGTCTCCGCAATCTCCAGAGGCCGGCCGCTGCGCCGGCGGATGGCGAGGGCCTCTTGCAGCAGCGGCCGGGCCTCGTCGAAGAGGCCCAGATCGGTGTGGATGCCGCCCAGGGTGTCGAGCAGGCGGGCGCGCAGGAGCGGCTGGTCCTTGAGCTCGGTGGCGAGGCGGCCCGTGCCGCGTCGCAGCAGCTCGCGGGCGTCGGGCAGCCGGCCTCCCCGGACCTGCCGCGGGTTCGCGGCCTGGAACAGGTCTTCCAGGAACTGCGCCACCTCGTCGGCCCGCGTCGCCTCCTGCCGGGCCTGACGCGCTTCGAGGACGGTGGTGGCGAGGCCTCCCGCGAGCACCAGGATCACCAGCGCCGACGCTGCGATCCCCTGCCGGTGCCGGCGCAGCAGCCGGCGCAGGTGGTGGACCTCGGGCGCGGGCAGCGGCACGGTGACCTCGATCCGGGTGCCGGCGCCGAGGGCCGAGTCGATGCGGCTGCGGCCGCCGAGCAGCCGGGCCCGCTCTTCGAGGCTCGCCAGCCCCAGTCCGCCGGCGCGCCGCGCCGCGCCAGGATCGAAACCGGCGCCGTCGTCGGTCACCGCCAGGTGAGCCGTGCCTTTGGCGGCCGACAGACTGACCTGGACCGCCCGCGCGCCGGCATGGCGGACGGCGTTCGCCAGGGTCTCCTGGGCGATGCGGTAGAGGCCGAGGGCGACGTCCGGCGGGAAGGGGCCCGCGGCGTCGCGCAGGCTGAGCCGCACCGGCAGGCCGTGCCGCCGCTCGATCTCCGCGCAGTGATCGCGGAGGGCCTCGGCAAGGCCGCTGCGCTCGAGGACCCCGGGGTGGAGATCGTGGCTCAGGCGGCGCAGGTCTTCGGCCAGCTCCGCCAGGTGGGCGCTGACGGCGTCGAGCTCGCCACGCCGGGGATCGCTCTCCGGCAGCTTCCGGCGCACCACCTTGAGCTCGAGGCCGAGGGCGGCGAGCCGCTGACAGAGGTCGTCGTGGATCTCGCGGGACATCCGGCGCCGCGCCTCCTCTTCGCCGGCGACCCGGCGAGCATCGGCACCGCGGAGCCCGGAGCGGTTCGCCGCGAGGTCGTCCTCCTTCGGCTGCGTCATTTCACAGTGCGGCGCCGCTGGCTTGCGGGGCGTACAGCGCCGCGGCGTAGAGCGCCAGCTCCACCCGGCTCGCCGATCCCAGCTTGTCGTAGACGCTGTTCAGGTGGGTGCGGACCGTCGTCACCGCCACTCCGAGCCGCCGGGCGATCTCCTTGTTGCCCAGCCCCGCGCCCAACAGGAAGATGATGTCGAGCTCGCGCGGGGTGAGCGTATCCTCGGCTGCTGCCGGCGCCGCCATCACGGGCAGGACGATGCCGCGGGCCACCCTCGGGCTGACGTAGAAGCGGCCCTGGAGCACCTCCCGGACGGCGACGTCGATCTCCTCGGGGACGGAGCTCTTGGTCAGATAGGCCCAGGCGCCGGCGTCGAATGCCGCCCTTACCCAGGAAGGCTCGGCGTGGAAGCTCAGGATCACGATCCGGGTCTCGGGCACGGTCGCATGGAGCCGGCGGGTGGCCTCGATGCCGTCGATCTCGGGCATCGAAATGTCGGTGATGACCAGGTTTGGCCGCTGCCGCTCCGCCATGGCGAGAAGGGTGCGGCCGTCCGTCACCGCGCCGATGACCTCGTACCCTGGTTCGAGGAGCTTTTTCAATCCTTCGAGCATCATGGGATGGTCATCCGCGAGCAGCACGGTGGGGCGCTCCGCGGCCCCCGCCCGGAACGTCAGAGGATGCAATGTCGAGCTGGGCTCGGGGTGTGGCAGGCTACACCTACCTTTCATGGCTTGTTTCCTGAGCCTTAGAATAGACGAGAAAAGTTACAGACCACCTTACGATCCTGTGACAAGTGCGCCGGACGGCGACGGCGAGATGCCTCCGCTCGCATTGTCGCGACGCTCAGCGCGTCCATCCGAAGGCCATGAACGCGCCGCAGAGTCGGCGGCTTCGCGGCGGTCCAGGTGCCTGGGGGTCTGATTCTGGAAGGGGGCTGGCCGGGGGCTGACCGACCCGAGCCCAGCCCGGAAATCTCCGGCGGGCACAGTCAGCCGAGCGACGGGAACGAGTTTTTCCGTTTCCAGAGAGTCGAAGCCGAAGCTGCCGCCGCGAGAGAAGCGACGGGGGCTCGGGTCCTGGGAGTCAAGAAAATCCTCGCTCAAGATCCCCTGTACCGTCCCAAGAAGCTCGCCCGCTCGCCCGCGCCTCTGGTGCACGCCGCGACTCAGGCGGCGCGCAAGGCATTCCGAGAGGCCTATTCCTGGTTCGTGGCAGCCTTCCGCGACGCGGCCGAGAAGCTGCGAAAAGGAGATCGCTCCGCTCCCTTCCCCGCCGGCTGCTTCCCTCCGGCCCTGCCCTTCGTCGCCGGATAGTCAAACCGGGACCCGATCTTTGACAGATGCGTCGCCCGCTGAGGGCCATTGACTGAGCGGAGTTCCTCGGATTGGCCGAGGTGTATCGAACCTTGCAAGAAAAGGGCTTGGGAGGCTAGAATCCCGGGGACTCGACACCTCAGGAGCGGGGAGGAGGCGAGGTGGGACCTATAGAGCCGCATCTCTTCAAGAAGTCCCTGACGCTTATTTCTGCGGGCCTTGGTTAGTGGTCTACAACACCCACGTACGTACGGTGCGATCGTAACTCCCGGAGACTGCTCTGCGGCCATCGGCAAAAAACGCTATGCTGCTCGCAGCCGCCGTGTGCCCTGTAAAGCTCCTAAGATGGCGACCACTGGCCACCTCAAACAATGCAAGCTCGTCCCCGTAGGGTGATAAGAGATGTTGGCCGTCAGGTGACAAGGTGAAGGTTGTTATAACCGGATAGTCTATATAAGGAAGGTTTCTGCGGGCCTCATCGACTTTGCGAAGGGTTGCGGGGTCCCAGACGCGCTCGTCGCGGATTGGTATCTCGCGACAAGTCGTAAGATCCCAGATGCGGACGGTTCCATCCTCTTGGCCCGATGTGATTGCACGACGCCCGTCAGGGAAAAACGCTGCGCTCCTAATCCCGGATGTGTGCCCCACGAGCTTTCCGTAGCGCCCTCCGGTTGTAACGTTCCAAAGCGTGACATCTTTTATGACGCGGCCACCGGAAAGCGCGACTTGACCATCGGGAGAAAAAGCAACTACGTCCACAGACCTTCCCTGCTTGTGACTGAAAAACCCACCGAAGCAGCGAATAGGCCGCCCTGTCTCCAGATCCCACAGGCGAACCGTCCCATCCGAGCTACCGGATAGGATTCTGCTACCGTCATTGGATATCGCAAGCGCATAGATGAACGAAGAATGGCCCTTCATGGTGTGAATCTTGCGGCCTGATATAAGGTCCCAGATTTGGAGGGTGCCATACGCTCCATCGGCTCCTGCCCAAACACCCAACCAATCAGGAGAGAGTGCGGCGGCTCTAATAGGGCCTGTGTTTCCTTCAAAACAGTGCACTTGTTTTCCAGAAGCCACGTCCCACAGGCGAACCGTCTTATCATTACCGCCGGAAAGTATGCGACGCCCATCGCGTGAAACAGCTACATCCCAAACAATACTGGCGTGTCCTGTGAAGCATCGTGCGTCCATGACTTCCTCCAAAAGATCTGAACGCGATCTGGCGAGATTCCTTGTTGCACGATCGGAGAGAAAGAACATGCCAGAGACGGAGACAAAGCGAGAGAACAGCGCCGCCCCCCGATCATTGATCCTGGCAAACGGAGGTCCTTCCACCCTGTAGGAAGCCACGGTGAAGCGGGTCTATCGTTAATTTGTGCCCCTCATCTCGTGCCTTTTGCATCGCTGCCAGCATTTGCCTCAGAGGCACGAACGAGCATTTGATTTCGGTAAGCCTTCGCACCTCTTTTGCGCCCTCGACTGGATCGTCTATGATCGGTACTGGCACCTCGCCAGCTTCCCAACGCACGAAGTAGCTCTGCCCGGCTACAGCGCTGATCTCCGTGTGGCCTGTGATCGACCTGGGTTCGCGGAAGAACGTTTCAAGATTCTCCACAGTGAAAGGAGGCAGAGGCAAGATTACGCTCATAGCTATCTGTACGATTCCTGGCTCAACATTTATCTTGACATAACGGTGAGGAGCGAATATTGCTGCCTCTTTGCCGTTGACCAATATCAATGGCAAGACGTAGGTCCCGATTCGCTGCGGGCGGTACAGGTAAATGGTGGCGGTATTGCCTTGGCTTTTTACAGAGGTCTCTTCTTGGGGGTCGCAGCGGACCAATGTGGCCGAGGAGGACAAAACCAGCACACTCGCAAGGATCACTAATCGCTGAATTCTGATGCTCATCGTGTCCTCCTTATTCCTGTCGGTCAGGCAAGCTTGTGCGGGCCGAACCTGGGTGCTTGGCTGTAAGAAGAGTGTAAGGGGGACAGATGAGGAGAGTCAAATAGCTAGTTCTCAATAGATCTCGCCTGTGTTCTCCGGCGACTGAGACGCTCTGGCAGAGGCGAGTGTGACGAACTCCTCTCGCCCGTTCACCCACTCGCGCCAGGATGTCTTCCTGGCTAAGTCTCTCCTGCTCCGTGAAGAGGAAAGCCGCGAGCCCCGGACGGCATAGAGCGCCCACGATCTCGCGACGATCGCCTCCCGCCGTCCCCTCACGACATCGGAGGAAACGGCCGGGAGAAGCCGCGTCCGCAGGTTGCAATCGCCCGTCGCGTTCTCAATCCGGGCTATGGCCTCTCCCACCCGGAGGCCGAGGAGATCCCCGGGCCGAAGAAGGAGAGGCCCTCGGCGAGCGCTTTGGCGTCCCGCTCGCCGACGCGGAGGTGTATCCGAACCTTGCAAAGAAAAGGGTTGGGGAGGCAGAATCCCGGGGACTCGACACCTCAGGAGCGGGGAGGAGGCGAGAGGTGGGACCTATAGAGCCGCATCTCTTCAAAAAGTCCCTAACGCTTATTTCTGGGACCCGATCCTTGACAGATGCGCCGCCCGCTGAGGGCCCATTGACTGAGCAGTTCAGCTCGGGTTGGCTGAGGTGTGTCCGAACGACGCGAATAAAACGGCGAGGCTAAAATTCCGGGGACTCGACGCCTCCGGAGCGCAGCGGAGGCGACGCCGGCCCTGCAGAGGCCTTCCTCTTCAAAAAGTCCCTGACACTTATTCTCGGGTCAGAACTTGAGGAGCAGGGCCAGTTTGGAGCCGGAGCGCAGCAGAGGCTCAAAGCTGGCTCGAGTCTCTTCAGGATGTTTGGAGCGGCGGTCCGGGCTGTTTGGCACCGTAGCGCAGCGGAGGCGCCAAGCAGCGAATACCCATACCCGTCGACGGAGCGCTTTTATAGCCACCGCCTGGGTTTGACTGCCAACGCCTATAGCGGTGAGCGTGCGGGAACCGCGCTGTTTGCGGTTTCCGTCCGCTCGACTGCTTGTGTTGGGCGCCGAACCATAGCGAGGACTCGCTCTGTCACGGTATCTGCCAGTACCTGATTCCCAATGCACCACCTTGGCACTCCGGACAAAGACGCTCATGCATATCAGATCCGTTAGCACCGTAAACGAAACCGCAGACGGCGCACTCAACCTTGTAGGCATACTGGCCATGATCAGTTCCGGGAACCCCGCGGTGACCACAACAGCGTTGACCGTTCCGATTGATAGCACCTATCTGGACGCTCTGGCCGATCCCACTTTGCCACTGCCAAGTCTGCCCCTGTCCGTTCACTGCTTCCCTCCGCTGCGCGGGACACCTTCTTGAATGGTCTTAAACCAGTTTCTCTCCTCGGCGCCGGCAACCAACATGCGTAGATCTTCGAGAGGCATAAAGGGAGCATACTGGCCCCAGACCCACTTACCGATTTTCCCTAGCTTCTTGCCGATTACGTAGTACCCCAGCCGAGTCTCTCTTCTACCGTCTTCGAACTCAACTAGCTCCAAGCAAAGGATTTTCCCTGGAAGATCGGACTGGGGAACCCGGACTTCGTCCAGAACCTCGAAGCCCAACCGGTCTCCCTCGGGCATTGTAATCGCGCCCTTCTTACCGACTCGAGATTTAAGCTCGGGATAGCCCACAGCTACGACTCCTTCCGCTATGAAGCCTTTCAACGCCCAACGTCTGGAAGCTAACCGGCGGAACCACGCTTGCGCGGTTTCGTCCGGTTGAGCGCTTGGGTTGGGCGCCGGCGCCTCTTTCACCAAGACAACTCAATAGGTGCTGCCCCATCGATAGATAGGCTCGCCGACCGTGCTGTCGCTGGAATGTCGAAAAGCAGGATCATCCAAGTCTTTCCGCCGGGTTCCAAATACAATTGCACATCGCCATCGAATTCGGATACAACCGTGAGACCCTCCCTATCTAATTGCTTAAGGTGGTCGAACTTGGAGTTGGATAGACCAGCAGCCAAGAAGTCGACCGCAGGCACCGCGGAGCTGCCCCTTGGTATGAGCTCGGCCGCAAGGCGACCTTTCTGCGGCGATGAGAGTGACTGGCGGGCTTCGTGCGTCCCCCGATTCTCGAATACTACGAGCGTCTCGATCCATCGACCTTTCGGTGGCCTAAGCTTGATACAATGCCTTGAAAACCTGGTGCTTGTCTGAACTAAGTGACGGGAATCTTCCTGACCCTCAGAAGCTAAAAGGACCGAGGGACCACCCCCGAGGCTGACCTCATCCATTTGCAGGTAGTAGTAGGTTTCATCAGGCAAACTTTCTAGCAGCTTGAACTTGGGAGCCGGTGGCCGGTACGACCTTAGTTTGAGCACTTTCGCCTGAACTCCAGATTTTAGTGTAGTCGTCCAAGCGGACTTGCCGGACTTCTCCTGTTCCTCAGGCCCGGCAGAGAGGTCGCCTGCCCTGCTACAAGCGACGAGTACGAGTAAGCTGATAGCGGTGCTAGCGAAAGCTCCTCTTGGCATCACTAATCTGTCCATGCCCTCCTCCTCAAATTGTGTTCGCCGCCCAACGTGGTAACGGTGAGCGGCGGGATCGCACGAAAGTGCGGTATCCGTCCGCTCGACTGACTGGGTTGGGCGCCTGGGTCACAGTTCGCCTGTCGCCTTTGGTAAGCATCTCCCCTACAATGGCTCGTTCTCATCAATAGGGATCGTACGTTGCGACAATCCTGCCCCTGTGAGTGCTTGAAGTATTGCTTCGCCCACAGCGCGCAGCGGCTGGCCGGCGGCGTTGACGGCCAAACGCGTTGGGTCGTGGGCTGGCAGTGGAGAGTCGTCGAGACGTACGTAGATCAGTATTCGTTTATCGAGACGCCGCTCGACTTCCTCAGCAATAGTCCTCTCAAGATGCGGCCAATTACGCTCCTTCGAATTGACCGAGTAGAAGACAACGATCTTGTCAGCTCGCGAAATCGCAGAGCGAATGTTTTCATCTATTGTCATGCCGGCAACGAAGAAGTCGCGATCGCGCAGCACTCGTACTCCATTATTTCGAAGCCACTGGTCAACCTTATCGACCTTGTCAGAGTCGTCCCATGCATAGCTCAGGAAGACTGAAGGTGTCTTGTCTGCGTCGTCTTTTCGAAGCCTAGCGAAAATGCCAGGCCCATGTCTTGTCAGTAGTTCCCCGATCAGGCGGCGTCGAGTATTAGGGCCGACCTTACCATCTACGATTGGGTGATGGTAGTCGCGTTGGAATTTCTGAACTGTTTCAAAAAGCTCTTCGTCGAAAAGTTCGGGAGTATCAGTTTTCCATCTATGTACAGAGACATCGATGTAAGCTAAAGCGTCCCTTAGGTTGCGACAAGCTGTGGCATGGTCGCCTTGAGTCAGAATGTCATGAAATGGATCCGGGTGGTGAAAGTACCGATGAAAGCGCTCTACAAGCAGGTCTGTCGTTTGCATAGCTACTCCCGCAATTCGTGCGCCCAACGGTTCTGCTGCTCAGCGACCGGAAAGCGCAGCTTTTCGGTCCGCTGAAGCAGCCGGGTTGGGCGATAAACCAGCTACCTCGTCCTGTCTGGAGGAGGTGGTGGAGGCGGCGGAGGAGGTGGTGGGTCCGTCCTTGGTGGATCGTACCACGTGCTCCTGTCCCGGTCCGGCCGCGGTGGCGGTGGCGGTGGGGGAGGACTGGGCCTGTCCCAGGGCATAAGTAGCTCCTTTTTCAGGTGGTAGGAACTCGACAACACATATGTCACCGGCGTTGAATAGATGGAGGCCGGGATGCTCCTCACTAGCTTCTGTACCGGAGAACCACCGGACGCGGGCGAGACACACGTGCCCCTTCTTCTGCTGAGAGGAAAAGCCTCTGATTGCTCCCATCACCCTCCTGCCGTCGTTGAGATGCAAGACCGCGTACTCACCTTTTTGAACCCCACGAAACTCTCTGAATGCTGTCTCCCAGATAGTTAACCACGAAGGCTCACCGGTAAGACGGAGCCGCCGAAGCATTCTGTAACCAGTTCCAGAATTATAGACGGTCGCTAGGCTTAGCCCGAGACCGACAGCAGTAAGCGAGAGGCCAAGGAGATCTGGCGTAGGAATCCATGAGCCAAGTTGCTTCAGGCTGAACCATAGCGCGTGGACAACTAGCGTATAAGCCAGACCATCTAAAACCGCCTCGACTGCATCAATCTTTTCCCCACGGGCAGACAGTGCTCGGAAGATCAGATATGTTAAAAGCCCCGGCAGCAGTGTGAAGAGGAGCCCCAAGGAATCGATCTTTCCAAGTTGCGGAAAGCTTAAATGATCCATAAATTATGTTCCTCATGGCCGGCGGTGCGGGAGATGCAGTGCCGCCCAACCTTTAAGCGTCTATCTGAAGTCCTCCCTGCGAAGTCCACCGAAGTCCTCCTCCGGTCCGGGGAGGATTTCAGATAGACGCCAGGTTGAACGAAGCCGCGGGCGAGTCCGGGGCGGTCCCTATGGGGATTCAATCCCTGGCAGGGGCTTCGCGCGAGTCCCTGCCTACCTCCACACCACCCCCGATAGCCGCCGTGTGGCTGTCCGA
>DATARR010000159.1:0-1657 GCA_036264085.1 Thermoanaerobaculia bacterium
GCCGAACCACAAGGCGCCGCCCAGCATGGAATTCTCATCGTCGCCCAACGCAACGCCGATCAAGGCCGTCGCCGCTACGGCTGCGACACTCGCGAGGATGGTATAAATCGGGTTCATCCGACTAAAGCGTACCTGGCCTCGTGGATTGCCAGGATCTTCAGCTTGAAGAACTCCTGGTCGCGGAACCCGTATGCCTGCCGCTTCATCGTCTTGATCTTGTTGTTCGTCCCCTCCAGCGGGCCGGTGCTGATCGGGTAGTCGTAGTACGCCAGCAGCCCGGCCCGGCGAGCCTCCAACGTCTTGGCCATCTCCTGAAGGATACGCACCCCGGAGGCCTCCGCGCGCCGGACCCAGCCATCGAGGAATGCGGCGGCGAACCGCTTGCCCGGCTGCTCCCAGAACTGCCGCAGGTCCTCCTTCAGGTAGTAGGCCGTCGCCAGCGGCCCGTTCAGCTTCAAGGCCTCCTCCAGGCGGGCCCCCTCGTCGCGCTCCGGGTCGAGGTTCTCGGGGCTCTTCAGCAGCAGCCACCGGCTCCCCTTCAGGACCTTCTTCTGGGCCTCGTCGGCCTGACGGTGGAGCGATCGCCGCAGGTCGGACAGCTTGTCGTTGAACAGCTTGATGACGTGGAAGTGGTCGAACACGATCGTCGCCCCCGGCAGGTGGGCGGAGACGGCATCGCGGTAGGCCGGGGACATGTCCATCGCCACCGCCTCGATCCGCGCCTCGCAGCGGCGCAGCCGCCTCCAGAAGGGCTTCAAGGCGTCGCCACCCTTGCCGTCGCCGACGAAGACGACCGCCCCGGTCTCCAGGTCCAGGACGACCGTCAGGTAGCGGTGCCCCTTGGCGACGGCGATCTCGTCGATGGCGATCCGCCGCAGGTGCTTGAGCTTCGGCCTGGCATAGCGGCGGCTCAGGTCGCGCTTCTGGATGTCCTTGACGACGTCCCAACCGACCCCGAGGTGCTTGGCCACGTCGAGGATGGTCATCCGCCGCGAGAGTTCCAGGGCGTACCGCTCGAAGGACTTGGTGTAGCTCCGTCGCGGGTCGGCGAACGGGACCTCGACCTGGCGGGTCACGTGGCAGGCCTCACAAGCCACTCGCGGGATCGGCAGGGCCACGACCGTCGCCCGGCCGCCGATCGGCAGGGAACGGAAGCGGCGCTCGACCCGCCCTTTGGGCCGCACGTCCCTGGAGCCACAAATCGGGCACCGCAGGGCCTTGCCGCCCTGGCGGATCGTGAAGGTGGTCCGGCCGCCCTGATACTCGGTGCGGACGTACTCGTACCCGCGCACGCCGAAGGCGCGATACAACAGGCTGGTGGACATGCTGACCTCCCCTCTTGGAGCCCTTTAACGCAACTCCAAAGGGAATCAGCATGTCCGCCCTTCTTCAACCCCCGGGACGCTTCCCCCGGATGAACCCCAATTTGATGAGGCCGTCGCTGACTTTTCCGTCGCCCACGCCGACCAGTGCGAGCGCGACTACGGGGTCTTCATCAAGGCCGTCAGGAGCGGCGAGCTGGACGTGTCGCCCGCAGGGGTGTAGGGCCCCGGCCGGGCATCTGCGGACGTCGCCGAGGTCATAGCCATCCCCCGACGAAGCCGGCACGGCGCAAGCCTCTCAGCACCGGCTCGCAGCGGCGCATGATGTCCCAGAG
>DATARR010000042.1:0-46883 GCA_036264085.1 Thermoanaerobaculia bacterium
GGCCGCTTCGGCCATCTGGAGGATCTCTACGCGCGGCTGGACGAGCTCCCCTGGTCAACGATCCGCGGCGCCAAGTCGCTCCACGCCAAGCTGGCCGCCAACCGGGAGATCGCCTTCCTCTCCAAGCAGCTCTCGACCGTCGCCCGGGAGGTGCCGGGGGTGAGCGCCGACCTGAAGGGCCTGGAGTACCGGGGAGGCGACGCGGCGAAGGTCGAGGCGCTGTTCGCGCGGCTCGGCTTCAACAAGATCCGCGAGCGGGTGCCCTACGCGGGATGAAAAGGCGGCGTGAAATCCCTGGCCGGCTCCGCCGGTTATAATCGTTTACCCGCCGCACGGCGGCGCGATCCTGAATTCGATTCCACCGGATCACTTCTCATATGGCCAAAGCCCGCGTAGCCGTCCTCAAGACCCAGCCGGAGAGCGTCCTGGAGGACGTCGGGCGGACGATGGAGATGGCGGACGTCCGGCGGCACCTCGCCGCGGGCGCCACCACGATCCTCAAGGACAACATCTCCTGGCACTTCCCCTTCCCCGGGGCGAACACCACCCCCTGGCAGCTCGAGGGGACGATCCAGAAGCTCCGCGCCGACGGCTATACGGATCAGGTCTGCGTGCAGAACAACACCGTGGTGACCGATCCGAAGAAAGGCGAGCGGCTCAACCGCTACCTGCCCGTGCTCGACAAGTACGGCGTGCCGGTGCGCTACAACTGCTTCGAGAACGACCTCAAGTGGATCACCTACCAGCCGAAGGGGAAGATGCTGGTGCTGCCGAAGATCTACCCGGAGGGGATCACCATCCCCGAGTTCTTCCTCGGCAAGAACATCGTCCACCTGCCGACCGTGAAGTGCCACATCTACACGACCACCACGGGGGCGATGAAGAACGCCTTCGGCGGCCTGCTCAACACCCGCCGGCATTACACGCACTCGTACATCCACGAGACGCTGGTGGACCTGCTGACGATCCAGAAGGAGATCCACTCCGGCCTCTTCGCGGTGATGGACGGCACCACCTGCGGCAACGGCCCGGGGCCGCGGACGATGATCCCCGTGGAGAAGGACTTCATGATGGCCTCGGGCGATCAGGTGGCCATCGACGCCGTGGCAGCGAAGATGATGGGCTTCGATCCGCTGTCGATCCCGTACATCCGGCTGGCCCATGACGCGGGTCTCGGCGTGGGCGATCCGCGGGACATCGAGGTGGTCGGCGAGGACATCTCGAAATGGAACTTCCACTTCTCGGTGGGGGACAACGCGGTCTCCCGCTTCGGCGACCTGGTGTGGTTCGGGCCGCTCAAGGGGATCCAGAAGCTGCTGTTCCGCACGCCGCTGGTCTACTTCTTCGTCTTCGGCTCGTACTTCTACCACGACTTCGCCTGGTACCCGACGGTGGGCAAGCGCCGCATCGACCACTACAAGAAGACCAGCAAGTGGATGCGCCTTTTCGAGCAGTACCCCGAGGCAGTGCGGGAAGAAGAGAAGGCCGCCTGAACGCCGGGGAGGTGGAAGGGAGCGGCACCGGCCTGGAGCGGCTGGGCCGGCGGTTGCTGGTGCCGCTCGGCCTGGGCGTGCTCGTGGTCGCGGGGCTGGCCTTCTCGGCGAATCCGGCCGCGCTGGCCCGCAGCCTGCGGGGGTTCGACGTCCGGCTGCTGATCCCCGTCCTCTCCCTGTCGCTGCTCAACTACGCCCTGCGCTTCGTCCGCTGGGAGGTGTACCTCCGCCGGCTGGAGGCGAGGCTGCCGCGGGGCCGCAGCCTCGCCGTCTTCCTCGCCGGGTTCCTGCTCTCGGTGACGCCGGGCAAGGCCGGGGAACTGGGCAAGGCCTGGCTGGTGCGGGAGCTGGGGGGCGGGCCGGCGCTGCGGGTGGTGCCGGCGGTGCTGGCCGAGCGGGTGACGGACCTGCTGGGGGTATCGCTGCTGATCGCGCTGGGCTCGCTCCCCTTCCCGGGCGGCCCCTGGATCGCGGCGGCCGGGCTCGCCGGGGTGGCCGTGGCCGTGGCGGTGCTCACCTGGAGGAGCCTGGCGGAGCTGCTCTTCCGGGTGCTCGGGAGATTGCCAGTCGCGGGTCCCCGGGTGCCGCATCTGGTGGAGGTCTACGACCGGCTGCGGTCGCTCCTCTCGCCGGGGTTGCTGCTCTTCGCGCTGGCGCTGGCGGTGCTGGCGTGGGGAGCGGAGGGGGTGGGCTTCTTCCTGGTGGTGCGACAGTACGCGCCGAGGGCCGGGCTGCTCCTCTCCATTTTCAACTACACGGGCTCGACCTTCTTGGGCGCCCTCTCCATGCTCCCCGGTGGCTTGGGCGCCGCCGAGGGTGCCCTCGCCGCCCTCCTCCACTCCCAGGGGCTGGACACGGCGGACGCCGGCTCGGTGACCCTGGTCACCCGCGGCGCGACGCTGTGGTTCGCGGTGGGGCTGGGGCTGCTCGCCGTGCCGTTCCTGGCGCGGTGGCTGGGAGGACGGAGAGGGGCTCGCGCAGAGAGCTGAGTCATCGATACTGCGAGCCCGTAGCGTTCCCGTAGCCCCGGGTAGAAACCCGGGGATGGGAAGGCCTGCGACCCATTTTCCCCGGGTTGCACCCGGGCTACGGGAACGCCGCCCTACGGGCTGTGTCGAAGGCCTGCTGGATGTCGAGGCTTCGTTGGATGGCGCCTACGCCACCTTCTGCCCGCACTCCGGGCAGAACCGGGGGCTGCCCTCGATCTGGACGCCGCAGCCGCCGCAGGTCTTCTTCACTATCGTCGAGGTGCCGCACTCGGGGCAGAACTTCGCTCCCGAGGCGAGCCTGGCGCCGCAGGACTTGCAGGCGACGCCGGTGACCTGACCGAGGTCGCGCCCCTTCATCCAGTCCACCTGCTGGGCTTTCTCGAGGGCCTGCTGCTTGGCGGCCTCAGCCTGGGCGGAGGCAATCTCCTCGTCCATGTCGGGCGCGCAGTATTCGCAGAGCCCGGCCTTTTCGTTGAAGCAGACCGGGCCGCAGACCCAGCGGCCACAACGCGTGCACTGCTTGAACAGAGGGCGGATCTCAGCGACCGCCTCCTTCAGAGCGGAGTCGTGGGCGGGGCCGCCGACGGCGCGCTGGATCTCGTAGGCGGTATCGGAGACGCGCCCGAAGAGCCCGCCGAAGAGATTGCCGGCCACCGAGGCGGCCGAGGCGGCCAGTCCCAGCTTCGAGCTCTGGAAGGTCGACATGTAGCCGTTGCCGCACTTCTCGCAGTAGAACTTGAATTGATAACCGCGGTCGGTCGAGAGGTCGTCGTAATTCCCCGTGAATTCGATGTTCGCCATGGTGCTCGCCTTGCTCCGAGATGAAAGTGACCGCGGAATGGTAGCACGGCGGATGTTGGAGGGTGGACAGGGCGGGTCAGCCGGCGGCGATCTGGTCCAGCAGGGGCGGGATGTCGTCGTAGTCCTCGAGCCAGATCGTCTTGACGCCCATGGCCTCGAAAAGGTTGCGGTCGTAGGTGTCCGCCTGCTGAAGGACGGCGCGGATGGCCTCCTCCAGGGGCGGCATCTCCTGCGGGGGCGGGATGCGCAGCTCCTTGCGGAACCGCCGCGCGCGGTTGCGGACGTCGCGCAGGACGTCGCGGACCTCTCCCGGCTCGATGGTGTGCCGCCGCTGGAGGTGCCAGTGGGCGGGGACGTCGCCGTGGACGTAGCTCGCGTCGAGCAGCCGGCGCAGGTTGGGGTCGAGCATGGAGAGGCCGATGAAGAGGACGGTGTTGTGCCGAAGATAGCCGACGATGGAAGTCAGGGCCCAGTGGAAGACGGTGGTGGTGAGGTCGTGGTAGTCGTCCTCGGTGAAGACGATGTCGCAGACCTCGGGGTCGCCCTCGCGCGGCAGGTAGCCGTGGGGGTGGAGGATGGGGAGGCCCTTGTCGCGGCGGCGCCGGGCGTTCCACACCGGCTGGAAGTCGACGCTTCCCGCGAGCTTGCGCTCCAGCAGGTCGTCGTAGTTGAAGGAGACGATGGCGGCGACGCCGGAATCCTCGCCCGACCGCTTGACGAGGTCGGCGACGGCGGTGAGGGTCGTGGGCTCCCGGGGCTCGGGGGGATGGTCGGGGTAGAGGTGCTCCCGGACCTTCTCCAGGAAGAGGTCGCGGCCGTCGGAGCTCTCGCCGGAGCGGCGGGCCCGGCGCCGGATCTCGTTTTTCACCACCCGGGCGAGGATGATGGGATCGTATTCGTAGTAGTCGACCAGCCAAGCGGCGAGGGAGCGCCGGGAGGGCAGGTCGATGGGCTCCAGCCGGCGGGCGACGTCGGTCTGGTCGAAGAGGATCTCCAGGACGAGGTCCTTCCAGGTCGGGATGCCGTAGGGGCGCGACACGCCGGCGCCGAGGAACAGGACGAGGTCCTTCTCCCGCCAGGCGCGCTGGAGACCTTCGAGATCGCTGCGGTTGATCTCGGTGCGGCCGATTCTGCGCTTTTCGGGCTTGCGGCGCTTGGGTGATTCCTTGGGCGATGCCATTCGTCTCCCCTCTCCAGCCCGTGCGCGATCTGTGCCAGAGTAGCTCTACTTTGCCAGATTGCCCGACAGAGCCGTGGTCAGCGCCCCGCCCCCGGCACACCCTGGCCCTCGGCGCTATCCTGGCGCTGGCTCTGGCCCTGCGTCTCGCGCACTGGTGGGCGGTGCGGGAGCAGCCGTTCTTCGCCTGGCTTGCCATGGACAGCCAGGAGTACGACCGCTGGGCGCGGGAGATCGCCGCCGGGGACTGGCTCGGCTCTCAGGTCTTCTTCCAGGCTCCCCTCTATCCCTACCTCCTGGCCGCCCTCTACACCGTGTTCGGCCGCAGCCTCGACGCGGTCTACCTGGTCCAGATCGGTCTCGCCGTGGCGGGATGCCACGCCCTGTACCGGGCCGGACGCGAGATGGGGGGCGAGAACGTGGGGCTGGGGGCGGCCCTGCTGGCGGCCCTCTACGGCCCCTTCCTCTTCTATGACGCGCAGCTCGCCAAGGAGTCGCCGGCCGTGGCCGTCACCTGTTTCCTCCTCTGGGTCCTGGCCGCGGCGCGCGGGCGACCAGGGACCTGGCGGTGGCTGGGAGCCGGGGCGCTGCTGGGGGTCCTGGCGCTGCTGCGGGAGAACGCGCTCCTCCTCCTCCCCTTCCTGGTGCCCCTCGCCTGGAGCCGGGAGGGAGGGGCGAGAGCTTTCCTGCGCCGGGGCGGAGCGCTCGTCGCGGGGCTCGTCCTCGCCCTCCTGCCCGTGGCGCTGCGCAACGGGGTTGTCGGCGGCGACTTCCTCCCCACCACCTTCCAGGGAGGAGTGAACTTCTACATCGGCAACAACCCGCAGGCGGACGGCACCTATCAGCCCATCGTCCCGGGCAAGCAGATCCCGGCCCTGGAGCGGCGGGAGCCGGTGCGGATCGCCGAGCAGGCGGCGGGCCGGCGGCTCACCGGCGGCGAGGTCTCCCGCTACTGGCTGCGCCGGTCGCTCGCCTGGGCGCGGCGGGAGCCGGGAGCGTTCCTCCGTCTCCAGGTCCGCAAGCTCGGCATGTTCTGGAGCTGGTACGAGTGGCCGGACGCGGTGGACTACTACCATGTGAAGACCCTGTCCTCGGTCCTCCGGCTGCCGCTGCTGGAATTCGGCGGCGCCGTCCTCCTGGCTCTGGCCGGGCTCGTCCTCGCCCGCGCCCGCGCCCGCAGACATCTCGACCCCTTCGCCCCGGTCCTCCTCTTCACTCTGGGGTGGATGCTCTCGACGGTCGCTTTCTTCCTCTTCGCCCGTTACCGGCTGCCGGCCGTGCCGGCCCTCCTGGTCCTCGGCGGCGTGACGCTCGCCCGCCTGGCCGAGGCTCGGCGGCCCGGGCTCGCGGCGATCGTGCTGGCGGCGCTGCTCCTCCCCCGCGCCGTGGGCTTCGAGCCGCGGATGGACCTGGTGGAGTACAACCTCGGACGGCTCTACGAGGAGCAGGGGCAGCCGGCGGCGGCGCAGGAGCACTACCAGGCGGCGTTCGTGCTGAACCCCAGGGACTTCCTGGCCTGCCTCAACCTCGGCAACCTCGCGGCGCGCCAGGGGGAGTGGGCCACGGCCCTGCGCTTCTACCAGCGCGCGGCGGCCCTCGAGCCGCGGTCGGACGACGCCGAGAGCAACCAGGGGGGCGTCTACCTGGCGATGGGCGACCTCGCAGAGGCCCAGACGCACCTCGACCGCGCCCTCGCCCTCAATCCCCAGAACCTGCCGGCGCTCCAGAACAAGTCGCTGCTGCTCGCCCGCCGCGGCGACCTCCCGGGAGCGAGGGAGCTCAACCGGCGCCTGCTGGAGCTGGACCCGGCCAATCCCGCGGGGCTGCGGCTACGGGGGCGGCTGGGGGGATAGGAGCTCGTAGATCAGGTTGTTGTCGTCCGCATAGCGGAGGGCGAAGAGCCGGGGGTTCGCGTCCACCCATTGCCGCTCGAGGGGGAAGTCGAAGCGCGGGAACCGGGAGAGGTGCACCCACCGGATGTGCCGCGCCTCCAGGTTGACGATCCAGGCCTGGGGCGAGGGATCGACCCGCGGCTGGCACTCCGGGTATTGGACGGCGAGGGGGTGGTTGGCCGCGTTGAAGTTGACGTAGCGGACGTCCCGCTCCAGGCGGGTCCCCATGGCCGGGTACATGAAGTAGTTGTTGGGCGAGCTGACGGCGGCGACGTTGCCGTCCCCGCCGTTCTCCTCCAGCCAGCCCCAGGCCTCCGCGGAGAAACGCGCCGTGGTCTGGTGGGCCGTGAATTCCTTGCCCAGGGCCCGCGCCCGGTCTTCCACCCGGAAGCGGGCGAGGGAGGGCGCTCCGAGGATCGCCAGCGCCACGGCGGCCATGGCCAGCTCGCGGCGGCGGCGGACGGCGAAGGCGCGCAGGCCGGGGGAGAGGGCGAGGGCCACGGCGCCGAGGTCCGCCGCCGCCAGGGCCAGCCGCACACCGCGTGGCATCTCCGCGTGGAGCTGGAGCATGCCCTGAGCGAGCAGGGCGATGGCGATCCCCTCCAGCCAGCGGTCGCGCACACCCTTCTTCTCTCCCAGGGCCACGCTGCCGGCGAAGGCGAGCCCGATGGCCGGGATGAGGTAGCGGACATTGGCGAAGACGTGATGGCTCTTGGCAAAGGGGACCATCAGCCAGAAGGCGAGCTGGGCCCACATCTGCCCCGTCACCAGCAGGCTCTCCCGCCACCGCTCTCGCCCGAGACCGAAGGGCAGGACGAGAGCTGCCAGCAGCAGCACGACCGCCTGCGGCCCCACGCCCAGCTCCTGCGACTGGGGGCGGCTGATGCCCAGGAAGGAGTCCAGGAGCTGCCCTTCCCGGAGCATGGGCTCCCAGAGGTCCACCACCGAGTTCTTACGGGGGATGGTGGGCGTGTTGGCGTTCTCCGGGCCGCTCGACGTCTCCTCGCACTGGATGGCCAGTGGGTCCGCGCCCAGCGCCACGTTGCGCAGGTAGAAGAAGCTCCCCAGCAGACCGGCCACCAGCAGCGCGGCGACGACCTGGCCCGCGCGCCGGCCCCAGGCACCCCGCGCCAGCGGCACCGCGAGGCCGGCGAGGGCGACGCCGTAGAAGACGCCCAGCACCTTGGCGCCCGCGGCGAGACCGAGGCCCGCTCCGATCAACACGGCGAAGCTCCAGGCCGGCTCCCGCAGCCAGCGCAGAGCGAAGAAGGCCGCGGCCAGGAAGACCGCACCCAGGAAGATGTCCACGTACTCGGTGGCCACGAAGCGGATCACCGTCGGCGTGAGCAGCACCAGGAAGGAGGCCAGCGGCCAGTGGCGCCGCGCCCCGAGCTGGCGCGCGACGCCGCCCACCGCGAGGCCGAGGAGCAGCCAGTGAGGGAGGGCGGCGAGGTTGACGTACAGCTCGCTGTGCGACGGCGCCATCCACCACCAGAACCAGATCGACCCGTTGGCGGGGACGTAGCCGTAGTAGTTGACGGGGATGTTGCCGAAGACCGGGAAGAGGTTGCGGTCGCGCAGCCAGGTGCCGGCGAGCAGCAGGTGGTACATGAGGCTGTCCCAGGAGAGGGGCGGACGGATCAGGCCCCGCAACGCCTCGATGGCCACCGCGTGCAGGGTGAGGAGCGACAGCGCCGGGTGCGCGCGGAGGATCTCCCAGGAGCGCCGGGCGATGGCCCGCGCCGGCCCGTCCACTCCGCCAGGAGGCGACACTTTGCGGAAGCCCAGCAGCAGGACCAGCGTGAGGCCGGCCTGGAGCGCCAGGGCGAAGTCGAACCGCAGCAACCCGAGCCCGCCCAGCAGGAGGCCGATCCCCACCGCCTCGGCCGTCGCGAGGAGCAGCGTGGCAATGGCGAGGGCCAGCGGATCGCGGGCGGCGTCGCCCCCCAGCAGCCGCAGGGCCGCGAGATAGCCGCCGAGAAACAGGAAGCCCAGCGCGGCGAGCGTCGCCGCGGCTCCCACCAGGTCGAGCCAGAACATGGGCGGGATTGTTAGCACAGGCCGGGGGCCGGTGCTAGCATCCCCGCCCGTGCACGACGTCCACGCCGCCGACGAGACCGGCTACTTCGACCGCGAGTATTTCCAGCTCCACCCGGGCAAGGTCAAGTACCTGGACTACCTGGTGGGGCTCCTGCGCGCTCACGGCGTCCCCGGCGGCCGGGTGCTCGACGTGGGCGCGGGCTACGGCTTCTTCCTGTCGGCCCTGGAGAAGGCGGGCTACGAGGCGTCCGGCATCGAGGTCTCCGCCCACGCCGTGGAGCAGGCGCGGCGGCGGACCCGGGGTCAGATCGTCGAGCAGGGGGCCGAGGAGCCCTTCCCCTTTCCCGACGGGCACTTCGACGCCGTCACCCTGCTCGACGTCATCGAGCACCTGAAGGACTACGCCGCCACCCTGGAGAGCTGCCGGCGATGCCTGAAGCCCGGGGGGAAGCTGTTCGTCATCACCCTCAACGCCCACAGCCTGGCCCGCCCCCTCCTCGGCCGGCGCTGGGCCTGGTACCAGGACCCCACCCACGTCCACATGTTCACCCCCCGCATGCTGCGCGCGGGGCTCGAGGGCGCGGGGCTCGCGGTCGAGACCCTGATCACCGAGTCCAATTTCTGCTCCGTGGGCGAGGGGACGAAGTTCCTGAAGCCCCTGCGGGTGATCGGCCGGGTGGTGCACACCCCGGCGTTCGGGGACTCGCTGCTGGCGGTGGCGAAGCGGCCGCGCTAACGTCGCCGCGGCAGCTTCCCCGCGATCAATTTCAGCGTCGTCTCCACCACCGCCGCCAGGGGCGCGGCGTCGGCCAGGTTCTTCCCCGCGAGGGGGAAGGCGGTGCCGTGGTCGACGGAGGTGCGCAGGAAGGGGAGGCCCAGCGTCCAATTGGTGGCCAGGCCGAAGGAGGAGGTCTTGACGGCGATCAGCCCCTGGTCATGGTAGAGGGCGAGCACCCAGTCGAACTCGCCGCGCCGTGCGCGGGCGAAGAGCGAGTCGGCGCTCTCGGGGCCGTGGACGTCGAGGCCCCGTTCGCGGGCCGCCGCCACCGCCGGACGGAGCACGTCGTCGTCCTCGCTGCCCAGGAGCCCGCCCTCCCCAGCGTGGGGGTTGAGACCGGCCAGCGCGATGCGGCCGCCGGCGTGGCGATGGAGACAGTCGAGGGCCTCCCCCGCGGCCTCGCCGGTGATGCCGTCCAGCGCCTCGCGCAGGGGGAGGTGGACGTTGAGCAGGGCCACCTGCAGCTCGGGGGCGAGAAAGGCCATCAGGTAGTCCCGTCCGTAGTGCGTGAGGCCGCAGACCTCGGCCAGATAGTCCGTGTGCCCCCTGAAGCCGGGGAGGTGGTGACGGGCGATCGACTCCTTGCTCACCGGCGCGGTGACCAGGGCGTCCGCGACCCCGCAGTCCACCAGCTCGATGCCGGCATCGAGCGCGGCCATGGCCCCGGCGGCGTCCGCCGGCCCCGAGCTGCCGAGGGTGAGGACGCGGCGGTCTCCCAGCGGGTCCAGCACCGGAATGCCGTTGACAGGGAGGTCGGGGAGGCCCCGGCGGGTGGCGGGAGCGGCGGGGAGGTAGACCAGGCGGTCCCAGGGGACGCCGGGGAGAGAGGGGCGGAGGGCTTCGAGGGCCGCCCGCTCCGCCACCAGGACCGGCTGCCATGGGAGCGCGGCGGCAGGCTCCAGGAAAAGCTTGAGGAGGATCTCCGGACCGATGCCCGCGGGGTCCCCGGCAGTCAGGGCGAGGACGGGCCGCGCCGGCGGCGGAGCCTCAGGCCCGGTCACGGTCCTCGTCGCTGCCGTTGGTCCGCTTGCCCCGCCGCTTCAGCTCCTCCTCCTTGAACATGTAGCGGATGAAGTGCTTCTGGATGAGGAGGTTGGGCCCCTGATGCCGGTTGAGCTTGAGGGCGCCTTTGTCGTACCACTCGATCCAGCCCCGCAGCTCTTCGCCGTCGGTGAGGATGACCACCATGGGCGTCTTCGCGGCCATCTGCTTGAGGTAGTAGAACTCCTCGGCGTTGGTCTGCTCGGGCGGCGTCTGCTTGCGCCGCACGCTGCGCGAAGGCAGGTCCTTCTTGAGCTCGTTCATGTCCGGGCGTATCAGTTTGCGATTGGCCATTTTCGGTTCCATTGGGCGATGTGAGTCCTAGGCTGTCGGAGGGGCCGTTGCAGACCGGTCGTCCGGCGTCCGGGTCTTGTACTGGTCGTCCTCGTAGGCCAGGCAGCAGAGGAGCCGCCCGCACTGCCCGGAGATCTTCGACGGATTCAGGCTGAGGTTCTGGCGCTTGGCCATCTGGATGGAGATCGGCCGGAAGTCCTTGAGCCAGGTCGAGCAGCAGAGGGTGCGGCCACAGATGCCGATGCCGCCGATCAGCCCCGCCTCGTCCCGCGCCCCCACCTGCACCATCTTCACCCGCACGGAAAACCGGCTCGACAAGTCGCGTACGAGCTGCCGGAAGTCCACTCTGCCATCAGATGTAAAGTAAAAAGTCGCCTTCTTGCCGCCGAGGGAAAAGTCGACCAGGGAGATCTTCATGTCCAGGCCGAGGGCCCGGGAGCGCTCCTGGGCGTAGAGCTTGCCGCTCAACTCGTTCTGGCACTGCCGGTCGTACGAGGCCTGGTCGCCGGCGTCGGCCGGGCGCAGGATCGGGCGGGCGCTGGACTTCTGGCACGGCTTGAACACCGGCATGGGAGACTGCTCGACATGGCCGAACGCCGGCCCCGCTTCAAGCTCCACCACCACCTTGTCCCCCCGGGCGTAGGTCCGCCCTCCCGTCGAGCAGAGCGTCAGATTGGTCTCTTCCCGAAATCGCACGCCGACGAACGCGTCCTCGACCGCCGTCGACATCCCTTTGAAAGCACAACCGCTACATCCACCCATGGTTACTTCCGTTCCATGCGACAGCGACCTGACAACCTATGCAGGAAGAGTACCAGGTGCCCGCGGACGCGTCGGCCCACCCGGTCGGGCCGACGGATTTATAGAGGCTCGGAGCCGCTGAGTCCCATTGTTGCAGCGGCGAGTCCCGGCGTCAATCGCCGGGCCTCGCTTTCAGCACGCTATCACGATCCCCCGAGGGAGGCCTGGTCGAGCAGGCGGCGGCCGACGTCGTGGCGGTAGACCTTGCCGGGCCAGTCGATCTCGGCCGCCGCGGCGTAGGCCTTCTTGAGCGCCCCCGCGAGGCCGGGGTCGAGGGCGCAGACGGAGAGGACCCGCCCGCCGGCGCTCACCACCTCGCCGTCCGCGAGGGCGGTGCCGGCGTGGAAGATCTCGACGCCGCCCTGGGCCGCCGCGCGGTCGAGGCCGCGGATCGTCTCGCCCAGGACCGGCCGGCCAGGATAGCCGGGGCTGGCCAAAACGACACACGCCGCGACCTCCCGGCGGAAGGAGAGGCGCCGCGCGTCGAACCTGCCGGCCGCGCCGGCGGCCAGGATGGGGAGGAGGTCGTCCTCCAGCCGCAGCAGGACGACCTGGGCTTCCGGATCGCCGAAGCGGGCGTTGAACTCCAGCACCCTGGGACCCTCCGGGGTCAGCATCAGGCCGGCGTAGAGGACCCCCACGAACGGGCGCCCCTCGGCGGCGAGGCCGGCGACGGCCGGGCGCAGGATGGTCTCCACCACCGTGGCCCCGGCCTCCGCCGGCAGTCCGCCGGAGGGGCTGTGGGCGCCCATGCCGCCGGTGTTGGGGCCGGTGTCGCCGTCGCCGATCCGCTTGTAGTCGCGGGCGGTGGCCAGCGGCAGCACGCGCTCGCCGTCGCAGAGGGCCATGAACGACACCTCCTCGCCCGGCAGGAAGGCCTCGACCAGCACGCGGTCGGCGCTGGCGCCGAACTGGCGCTCCTCGAACAGGGCCTGGACGGCCGCCGCGAGCCCGGCGTCGTCCTGGACGATGATCACCCCCTTGCCGGCGGCGAGCCCGTCGGCCTTCAATACCACGGGATAGCCGAAACGTCCGGCGGCGGCGCGGGCCGCCGCGGCGTCGTGGACGACCTCGGAAGGCGCCGTGGGGATGCCGTGCCGCTCCATGAACTGCTTGGCGAAGACCTTGCTCCCCTCGATCTCGGCGGCGCGCTGGGTGGGGCCGAAGAGGGGGAGGCCGCGGTTGGCGAATTCGTCCGCGATCCCCAGGGTGAGGGGGAGCTCCGGCCCCACCACCGTCAGGTCGACCTTGAGCTCGCCGGCGAAGTCGGCCAGCCGCTGCACCTCCTCGGGCGCCAGCGGCACCCGGTCGGCCAGGGCGGCGATGCCCGGGTTGCCCGGGGCGCAGTAGAGCTCGGTCAAGAGCGGGCTCTGCCGCAGCTTCCAGCACAGGGCGTGCTCGCGCGCGCCGCCTCCCACCACCAGGACCTTCATGCTGGCCTCCCCTCGGCCGCGGTGACGGCGGTGACCGCGATGACGTCGACGATATCCTCCGCGGAGCAACCCCGCGACAGGTCGTTGACAGGGCGGGCGAGCCCCTGGAGCAGCGGCCCCACCGCCCGCGCGCCGGCCAGCCGCTCCGTCAGCTTGTAGGCGATGTTGCCGGCGTCGAGATCCGGGAAGACGAGGACGTTGGCCTGCCCCGCCACCGGGCTCCCCGGCGCTTTGCGCGCCGCCACATGGGGCACCAGGGCGGCGTCGGCCTGCATCTCGCCGTCGCAGGCGAACCCCACCCGCCGCGAGCGCAGCACCTCGACGGCGGCGCGCACCTTGTCCACCCGGGGATGCTTGGCGCTCCCCCGGGTGGAGAACGAGAGCAGGGCCACGCGCGGCTCTTCGCCCAGGAGCACCCGGCAGCTTGCCGCCGCCGCCTCGGCGATGTCCGCCAGCTCCTCGGGATCGGGGTCCGGCACCACACCGCAGTCGCTGTAGATCAGGTTGCGGCCGTCGGGCAGGGCCATGAGGAAGCAGGAGGAGACCACCTTGAGGCCGGGCCGGGGGCCGACGCCCCGCAGGGCCGCCCGCAGTGTGTCGGCGGTGGTGGCGAGGGCTCCCATCACGGCGCCATCCGCGCGTCCGGTGGCGACCCGCAGCACGGCGTAGTAGAGCGGATCGCGGGACAGGGCCGCGGCTTGGGCGGGATCGAGGGCCGGCAGCCGCGCGCCGAGGAAGGCGGCGAGCGCGGGCAGGCCGGGATCGGCGGCGGGATCGAGCACCGGCACGGTGAGGGTCACCCCGGCGGCCGCGGCGGTGGCGGCCACGGCGGCCGGCTCCCCCACCAGCTCGGCCCGGCAGAGACCCAGGGCCGCGGCGCGCTCCGCCGCGGCCACCACCCGGGGGTCGCCGCCCTCGGCGAGCACGACGACCGCCGGGCTCGGCGCCGCGGCAGCCCGGGCTCTCAGCCGTGCGAGGGGGTTCGGCGTCTCGGCCACGCGGCGGCAACTGTAGCAGATGGGGGCGGGCTCACCCCTGTCTTCTCACCCCTTGAGCACCATCGCGCCCGTGGGCTGGGGCACGCCCCCCGCGGGCTCGACGGTCACCGCCCAGGCCTGGATGCTCGCCGCGTCCGGCACGCGCTCGACCTGCACCGTGGCCGCACCGTGCGGGTCGACGGCGAAGGTCCCCGCGGGCACCGGCTTGCCGGCGGCGATGTACCAGAGCTCGTAGGTCTTGCCCGGCGGCAGGGCCGGCAGATCGAAGGCGTAGAAGAGAGCGCCCCCCTGCCGCGGGTTGACGTAGGTCTGGCCCGTGGCCTGCGGCGCCGCGGCGAGACCGGCCAGGACCACCGACTTGACGCCTGGGGCGGCCACGACCTGGAGGGCCTGGGCCGCCCGTGCCGCCGCGTCGCGGGCCAGGGTCACCTCGCGGTCCAGCGCCGTGACCTGCCGCGCCAGCCGGTCCCGCTCCGCGGTCAGACGCTCGAGCTCGCCGCGCAGCCGCATCTGGCCGGCCACCCCCCAGACGGCCGCCACCAGCAGAGCGGCCGCGGCCAGGGAGAGCCACCGCGGCAGGCGGCGGGGAGCCGGCGCCGCGGCGGCGCCCGCGGCGCCAGCGGTCATCCGCAGGACCCGGGCGCGGGTGGTCTCCGAAGGCGCGACGGGCTCGACCGAACCGGCCAGCGCCTCCAGCTCCCGGTGCCAAAGGTCGAGCTGGCGGCGGCACTCGGCGCAGCCGGCGGCCAGGTGCTCCTCCAGCTCGCGCAGGTCGTCGCCGTCCAGCGCGCCCAGGGCATGGGCGGGGAGGAGCTCCTCGAAGCGGGCGGAGTGTGGCGGGGCGGTCATTGCAGCTCCGCGCTCAGGGTCTGCCGGAGCTTGTTCATCCCCAGCAGGATCCGGGACTTGACGGTGCCGAGGGGAGCTTCGAGGCGCTCGGCGATCTGGGTGTGGGTGAGCCCCTCGAAGAACGCCAGCTCGATGCAGCGGCGTTGCTCCGGGGACAGCGAGTCCAGGGCGCCGGTGACCTGGCGCCGCCGTTCCAGGCTCTCCAGCCGCTCGGTGCCGAGCGGCGAGATGGCCTCGTCCTGCTCCGCGCCCACCGCCTCCTCGCGGCGCCGGGACGCGTCGCGCCGGCGGAGGCGGTCGAGGGCGCGGGAGCGGGCGAGCATGAGGATCCAGCCGCGGGGCGTCGAGCGGTCCGCATCGTAGCGGTCGGCCTGCGTCCAGATCTGCAGGAAGACCTCCTGCAGCACCTCCTCCGCCTCCATCCGCCGGCCCAGGATACGGCTCAACAGGCCCAGCGTGACGGGCGAATGGAGCTCGAACAGACGCGTGAAGGCCGCGCCGTCGTGGGCTGCCACACGGCTCATGAGGTTCCGATCCTCCGCGTCCCTTGCGTCCATGAAGGCTGGCTGAACGTCCCCTTCGCTTTCAACGTCCCGGGACTTCGAAAGTCACCGAAGCCCAGAAGCTCTCCCAGTCGGCGCCGGACTCCCTGGGAGCGGGAATCATGTGCACGGCCTTGACCAGCCACACTCCCGGATGATCGAGCTTCAGCGCCACCCGGCCCCTGGCGTCCGACCGGGCCGCGACCTTCCGCTCCGGATGATCTTTGGTGAAAGCCGTCACCAGGGCGCCCGGAAGCGGCTTACCCTCATACAGCAGGCGCGCCGGCAGCACCCCGCCTGCGGGGAGCGTATACGGATTCGCCTCCGGCACCAACTCCAGGCGCAGCCCCAGCACCCGGTTCCACCCGGCCCCGGCCTCGCCGCCGCCCGCGGCGACCAGCGCCTTGGCACAGCGGGAGAAGACCTCGCGGTCCGGAGCGTCGCTCTGTCCGGCCTGAGCCCGCAGGTCGCGGATCCTCTCCAGCCCCTCCTGGCTCAGGTAGTCGTTGAACTTCTTCGCGTCGAGCTGCACCGGCTCGGGGTTGCTGGCATAGACGATCGTGTACAGGCCCGGAGCCGGGATGGAGAGGAAGCCGGCCGGCTCCGTGTTGGGCACGCCGGGCACGGCGCTCTCGCCGCCCGGTCCCACCAGCGCGAACCGTTGCAGCAGGCTCGGATCGCGGGGCACCGGATCGCCCTTGAATTCCTGGCCGACCCGCAGCCGCACGGCCAGGCGCTGGGCGATGGCCGGCCGGAACGCCGAGGGCTCGATCCAGAAGTCGTGGGCCGAGAGCGCGGGAGCGGTGAGCAGGGCCAGCAGCGCGGCGAGCTGGAATCTTTGCGCTAAGGTCTTCATGTCCGTTTCCAATCCCCACCCCCCGTCCCTCCCCTCCCCGAGGGAGAGGAGGGAGGAGAGCAGGAAGAGAGACTACTTGATACCGTTGGGGCCGTTGGGCGAGCCCGGCAGCGGCGTCCGCAGGTAGGGGAAGGTGGTGTCGAACTGGCTGACGTCCTGGAGCGTGCCGTCCGTGAACGGCAGGTTGCCCGAGGGTGCGTCCGACGGATTGCAGAAGACGCCGGGGAAGGCATGACAAAGGACGCCCATCGCCACCCGCAGCTCGATGTCCACCACGTCGTCGCCCGGCCGGCGGCCGTTGGGGAAGCCGGCGGCGTCATTGCCGAGCAGACCGAGGTTGCTCTGCGAGACGGCCGGCGTCGGCGGGGTGGAGGTGTTGAGGCGGATCATCTCGTGCGGCTTGCCGTCGGAGAGGAAGTTCACGCCCTGGACGCCGGTGGCAAAGGCCGCCACCAGGTCCTTGCGGGGAAAATTGGTCGGCGCCTTGACGCCGGCAGCGCCGAAGAGGATCTCCAGAATCGCGGGCAGCGTCGGGTTGGTCACGTAGGTGGCGAGGGCCGCGTCGCCCTCGGGAGTGGAGGCGTTGAACAGGTTCTTGTCCTTGAGGCCGATCACGATCTCGTTGACCAGCGGCATGCCGAGGCGCGAGACCTGGACGAAGTCGCCGTGCTCCGAGGCCGGGCTGTCGAAGGTCGGCTTGTCGCGCAGCACGCGCTGGCGGGGCAGGAGGGCCGTCGTCCAGCCGCCGATGACGGGGCCCTTGCCGCTGGTCAGGCAGGAGGCCGGGACCTCGAGGATGAAGGAGGTGACGTTCTTGTCCGCCAGAGCGTCGGGCTCGGCATCGCGGGGACCGAGGGGGTTCGCGATGTTCACCAGGTCGAAGACCTCGCCCAGGTTGACCGAGAAGGGGTCCTTGCGCTGGCCGACGAACAGCCGGCCATTGCCGGTGCAGCCGGGGATGCTGATGTCGTAGATGAACTGGCGCGCATAGGCGGCGTAGTCGGCGATCGACTTCTCGCCAATGTTGTCCACGGGCTTGTCGAAGGTGGCTTCGTGGGTGGAGGCGTTGGTGACGGCCTGGAAGCGGGCCCTGGCGTTGAGCCTGCCGCGAGCCACGCCCAGCGAGCAGGTCTCGCGCCGGTTCAGGGTGGCGTCCGGATGGTCCGGACCACCCGAGATCGGCCCGACGTTGATCAGCGGCACCGACACCTGCTGGCCGCCCACCGGCAGCTTGATGTCCGCCAGCGACTGGCCGCAGTGGAACTGGAAGCTCACGTCCTCCACCCCGTCGCCGGTGTTGTCGACGAGGATCCGATACAGGGCGTCCGGGTCCAGGGCGAAGAAGTTGGGACCGCCGTAGGCATCCTGGAGCGGCACGTAGTTCGCAACCAGGGTGACGAAGCCGCTACGCCCCGGCTCGTAGCTGTTGAACATGTAGAAATCGGTCCCGTCCACTTTGGGCATCCCGGCGATGGCGGGCGCCTCCCGGTGGCTGGAAGCGTAGGCCGGAACCAGACCCAGGACGGCGGCCAGGATCAACAGGGCAAGAACCACTCTCCTCTTCACGATGTCCTCCTCCTTTTCCTCTCTCGAAGTTTTTCTCGGGCTCGGCTGCGGGAGCCCTCTCTGTCGGGATTACGCAACCGGGGGGCAGACCGGATGACCGGCGGGTGAAGTCTTTGCAGAAAGACCGGAAGATGGTGCGGATACAATGCCGCCCATGAACACGACCGATCCCCACGTCCGTCCCGGAGGCCGGGCCACCGATGCCCTGCGTCCGCTCCGCATCGAGACCGGCGTCCTCAAGTTCGCCGAAGGCTCCGCCCTGATCGAGGTCGGCGACACCCGCGTCCTGGTCGCGGCGAGCGTCGAGAACCGGGTGCCCCCCTTCAAGAAGGACTCGGGCGAAGGCTGGCTCACCGCCGAATACTCCATGCTGCCGCGGGCCACCCACACCCGCTCCGGCCGCGAGGTCAACCAGGGGAAGCCCTCGGGGAGGACGGCCGAGATCCAGCGACTGATCGGCCGCAGCCTGCGGGCGGTGGTGGACCTCTCGGCCATGCCGGAGCGCACCCTCACCCTGGACTGCGACGTCCTCCAGGCCGACGGCGGCACCCGCACGGCAGCGATCACCGGCGCCTACGTCGCCGCGGTCCTGGCGCTCGCCCGGCTGCTGATGACCCGCGAGATCCCGGCCTGGCCGCTGCGCGACCAGCTCGCCGCCGTGTCGGTGGGCCTGGTGGGCGGCGTCCCCCTGCTCGATCTCGAATACGTCGAGGACCAGGTGGCGGAGGTGGACATGAACGTCGTGGCCACCGCCGGCGGCTCGCTGGTGGAGATCCAGGGGACCGGCGAGAAGCGCAGCTTCCGGCGCGACGAGCTGGACGCCCTGGTCGACCTCGCCTTCAAGGGCATCGGGGAGCTGGCCGCGGCGCAGAACGCCGCCCTCGCCCCCACCCTGGCGGACATCTCGTCAATCCTCGGCAAGGACCGCCGCCGGCCGGCCGTCCCCAAGTCCGAGAAGGAGATGTGGGGCCGACCGTGAAGGCGCAACCGGAAGCCGGCACGGCGCACGTCCCCCTTTTTTTGTCTTCGCAGCGGTTTTCAGGCCGGCCGGGAAACTTTCCAGGCCGCTGAAAAACTTTTCCGGACCGTGGAAAAGGTTCTCGCGCGGCGGGGAAACCTTTCAGCTTGCGGAGAAAGTTTCCCAGCGCGCCGAGAAGTTTTTCAGCTTCTCGGGAAAGGTTCTCAGCCGGCCGGAAAGTTTTTCAGCCTGCGCCGAAAGGTCCCCGCGCCAACGGGAAACTTTTCCAGGCCCCGGAGAAGGTTCCCGCGCGGCCGTGAAAGTCTTCAGATCGTGGGAAAAGCTTCCCAGAAAGCGGAGACGATTTTCACGGCCCGCGAAAAGGTTCCCAGGTTTCCGGGAAAGTTTCCCAGCGCCGCGGAAAGTTCTCGGCGCCACCTGAAAAACTTCTCGGCGATCCTGAAAGAAGCCACAAGATCTGCGAGCGGGGAGCGGTCAGACCATTGACGAGCACAGGGAAGCGGGCATACGATCCAAGCGGAATGGGCTGAGCTCTCTCATGATCCTCTGCAAGTCCAAAGTCCAACTCCCTACACGCCCACATCGAAAGGACAAGTAATCATGCCCACAAACGCCATCCGACTTCACCGTGTGCTTCGTGCGACACCGGAAAGAGTCTATCGAGCATTCCTCGATGCCGACGCAATGGCCAAATGGCTTCCACCGCACGGCTTCACCGGTAGGGTTCATCATCTTGATGCCAAAGTTGGCGGCACCTACAAAATGTCGTTCACGAACTTCACCACAGGTCACAGCCACTCTTTTGGCGGCGAGTACCTGGAGCTGGTGCCCAACGAACGCATCCGGCACACGGACACATTCGATGACCCCAACCTGCCCGGAGAAGTGCAGACGACGATTTCCTTGAAGCAGGTGTCCTTCGGCACCGAGCTCAACGTCGTGCAGGAAGGAGTACCCGCAGCCATTCCACCCGAGGCCTGCTATCTCGGCTGGCAGGAATCGCTCACGCTGCTGGCGCAACTCGTCGAGGCAGAGATCTCAGAGTAACAACGCCCATGAACGAGAATCCTGCCTCTGAATCCACAGCCGACCGCGAGTTCGTTCATTCGCGGTTGATCGACGCGCCCCGGGAGCGCGTCTTCAAAGCGTTCGCTGACCCGGCGCACCTCGCACGCTGGTGGGGCCCGAACGGGTTCACGAGCACCTTCGAAGTGTTCGAGTTTCGTCCTGGCGGGCGCTGGCGCTTCGTCATGCACGGGCCTGATGGAAAAGACTACCCGAATGAAAGCGTGTTCATCGAGATCGTTGCTCCCGATCGCGTATTCTTTGAGCACATTTCAGAAGGGCACCACTTCTTCATGACCATCACGTTCACTGCGCAAGGGAACCAAACCCTGGTCGGTTGGCGGCAAGTGTTCGACACAGCGGCTCACCGGGCGCGCATTGCCCACTTCGTAGAGGAGGCCAATGAACAGAACCTGAACCGCCTCGCCGCCGAGGTGCTCAACGTCGCGTAACCCAAAGCCTGAGTTGAAGCTCGGTCCCGCACGTCGCCCTGCGGGCGGGCGACGCGGGGGGCCGCGGGGCACCGGGCAGCCTTTTGACGATTCCGTCTCTTCGCTTCCCTCGACCGGCATGCGCTCGACCGCGCCAGCGCCGATCCGGTCGACGAGGGCCTCCAGATACCGGAAAGGAAATCGCCGATCTCCGCCTCGCGGCCGGTCGTCGAGTCGACGTCGATGAGGGCGCGGGCGAGGAGATGGAGGTCCATGGGAGGAGATTCGATCATACTACCTGCCCATGAACCGACTCCGCCGCCGCATCTCAGCGCGGTGGAACGGCCGTGGCTTCCACCCACTGGCCTCGCCAGTGCAACTGCTCTACCAGAGCCTTCGCAAGCACCGGGTCGATGCCTCGCCTTAGGCGTGGCCGCTGCGAAACTTCTTCGAGTTCGTCAAGGAGGGGTTGGCTGATGACGGCAAGGAATTTACGGGCTCGCCATGCCTCCAGCACCGGCAAGGTGGCGGGACCACCGAGGAGTGCACGGATCCAAAGATTGGTGTCGACGACAATTCTTGGCTTCATGCCAGCCGGGCGGCATTGCGCACCGCCTGCACTTCGCGATCGATGTCGGCGTCTGTGATGTCTTCGGCCGGAGCTCGCTCGGCCAGTTGCGCAATCAGGTTTTTGAAGCGAGCCTCCATCTCGGTCTCGGCAAGAGCATGGGCCACACGAGCCCGGGACGGTTCATCGAGGCTCTGAATGACGGCGAGGAGATCTTCGAGGCCGAGCCGCACGTTGGGGATGGTGATCTCCGAAGAGCGCAGAGCCATGTCACGATCCTTCATAGTGTCTCACCTCAGTGCCCCCCTTCGAGGGTTTAGCACAGCCCCGGAATCCATGCTTCAGGCTGCTTCGTTCTCCTGAATCTGTCGCTTGATCTCCTCCCGATGTCCCTGGCAGAAGGACCAGGCATTGGCCAGATCCCCGGCCCGAAGAGTCGGATACGCCCGCAGGAGCTCGGCTTCGCTCGTCCCCAATCTCCTCGCCTGGACCAGCAGGCAGACCGGAATCCGGGTCCTGACGATGCACGGGTCGCCGCCGCAGACCTCCGGATTGGCGTCGATACCCGGGTAGCTGTCTCCGAGATCGAGCACAACCCACTGAAGGAGCTGCGCTTTCTCTCCCTGAGTCATCTCGGAGAGCAGCCGCTCGGCTTCCTGAAGCCTGGTCATCGAAGATCGTCCCTCGGCCCTATGATATCTCCCTGGAGCCAACCCTTCCAGCAGGATGGTCCCACGAGGCTCGGACCGGGAGAAGATCCCACTCCATGATCGCTTGGCGGTCCACGCCCTCTCCGCCCGCAGCCTGACTGGTCGCTCTGCCAGGAGGTACGATGGTTTAGCGGATCCGGACGGTGGGGACACCATTCCCCGGGAGACGCGGACTCACGAGGCGCTATCTGGAATCCCTCGCCAACGACAGGTTACATCCACCATACCGTCGACCTCAGATCCAGAAACGCTCATAACTTCGTACGTGTTGCTTCTGCGTCCTTGCTTACCATCCACGCTATGAACTTGTCGAGGCCCACAGAGAAAAAAGCACGGCTCCCATTTGGCTTCCACATCACTGAAGATGGCTTAATCCGAATTCTACCAATCAACCTCCCGCTTTCGTCGATAATCTCTTCCTCGTGGCATTCTGAACGCTTGAAAGAATTAGTGTATCGAGGCATAATTGCATCCTTTCGGGCTTACAGCCAAACCATTAACGCCTTATCGAGCTTATTCTCGATAGAGCTAAGTCTTTGTTGCATCGCTAGCAACGTGTCTTCCATGCGTCCCAGTCGGTCAATTGGCCGATCACTTACCGTCTGCGGCATCTTCGGAGTGGTTTCCTTTAGCACAACTCGGCCGGATGTCGGGGGAATCTGAGCCTCAACCACGCTCAGCCTGAAAAACTGGTTGCGCTTCTGATCGCTAGGTATTTTCTGAATCACACCGTCTTTCTCCATTGCTTTCAAGTAGTTGTGTAGCCTAGAGATGCCGTCTCGGTCGCTGCCCAAGATGCCAAGTTTCTCCCGCACCTCCCTGGACTGGAACCTCTGCCCTTCGCCATAGCGCTGCCTTACGGTCCGTTCCACTTGTTCTCGCGTAAGCGTCATTGCGTGCTCCTCCTCTATCTCTAACTAGCATACCCCATACCATGGAGTCGTGTCAAGCCTCTACGCCATGCGTACAATTTGTCCGGAGTCGCTCTGGTCGCCGCAGACATTTTCAACCCCCCTTCCACCCTGCCGTGAGCGCCGTGGACCCTCGCCCTCGCTTCCTGAGAGGTGGGAACGAATGACGGGAGAGAGCAAGGAGTAAGGCGCTCCCTGGAATCCCTGGAAGAGATAGAGCTATGTCGAGAGATATTCTACAGATGCGATTTCTAGCGATCCTGCAACCGGCAAACGATCTCCCTGTAGAGGCGGACCGCCTCCTCCAACTCCCGCTTCGCCACGCGCTCGCCCGGGGTGTGGGCCACGTGGATGCTCCCGGGGCCAAGGAGGAAGGGCTCGCCCCAGGCGCCGAGGCGGGGGACGTCGGTCGTGTACTTGACGATCGTGGTCTCGAACCCCGGGAGGGCGCCGAGATGGATGGCCGGAGTCTCGCGGATCTCGGCGATGTGCACTCCGGGCACGGCGTGCACGGCCGCGGCCGTCTTCCGCCGCAGCTCCGCGGTTTCGCCCACCGTGCGCAGCATCACCTCGGCGCGGGCGTGGTCCGCGACAACGTTGGCGGCCCGGCCGCCGGCGATCGTGCCGACGTTGAGGGTGGTCTCCCCCAGGACCGGGTCGGCGGGCAGGGGCACGCTCCGCAGCCGGGCCAGCGCGTCCAGGAGCTTGTCGATGGCATTGTCCCCCAGCTCCGGGTAGGCGGAGTGGGCCGCCCGCCCCTCCGCCTCCAGGGCCAGGTAGAGCATCCCCTTGGAGCCCAGGGCCAGCCGGTTCTCCGTGGGCTCGCCGTTGACCAGGTACCGCGAGCCCCGGGGGTGAAGGTTGGCCACTTTGGCACCGGCGCTGTCCGTCTCCTCACCCACCACCAGCAGCAGCCCGAAGCCGCGCCTCCCCTCCGCCAGCAGCTCCTCGACGGCCCGCAGCATGGCCGCGATGCCGCCCTTGGTGTCGCACGCTCCGCGGCCGTGGATGTGCTCGCCGTCCTCGGAGGAGGGGAAGAACGGCGGCACGGTATCCATGTGCGTGGAGAGCACCACCACCGGCTCCCCCCAGGCCGCGAAGACGTTGCACCGGTCCCCTTCGACCGGCATGCGCTCGACCGCGCCGCCCGATCCGTCGACGAGGGCTTCCAGATACCGGAAAAGAAAATCGCCAATCTCCGCCTCGCGGCCGGTCGTCGAGTCGATGTCGATGAGGGTGCGGGCGAGGGGGTGGAGGTCCATGGGGGAAGATTCGATCATACTACCTGCCCATGAACCGACTCCGCCGCCGCATCCTCCTCTCTCTGGGCCTCCTGCTCGCCGTCCTGGCCGCCCTTGTCCTCGTCGCCGGCCTCTGGTTCCGTCACCGCCTGACGGCCAGCCTGCCTCAGCTCGACGGCGAGCGGCGGGTGGCGGGGCTTTCGGCGCCGGTGGAGGTCGAGCGGGACGACCTGGGAGTGCCCACGATCCGGGCGGCGAGCCGGCTGGACGGGGTGCGGGCCCTGGGGTTCCTCCACGCGCAGGACCGCTTCTTCCAGATGGACCTGCTGCGGCGGCAGGCGGCGGGGGAGCTGGCGGAGCTCGTGGGTCCCGCGGTGGTGAAGGTCGACCGGGACCACCGCGTGCACCGCTTCCGCGACGTGGCCCGGCGGATCGTGGCGGCGGCGAAATCCGAGGATCGCGCCCTGCTGTCGGCCTACGCCGAGGGGGTCAACACGGGGCTCGCGGCGCTGGGCGACAAGCCCTTCGAGTACCTGGCGCTGGGCGTCAAGCCGGCGCCCTGGCGACCGGAGGACACCATCCTCGCCGTCCACGCCATGTTCTTCGAGCTCAACGATTCGACGGGGTCCCGGGAGTCGAACCTGGGACTGCTGCACGACCGGCTGCCGGCCCCGCTGTTCGCGTTCCTCGCGCCGGTGGGCACGGAATGGGACGCCCCCCTCCTGGGCGAGGCGTTCGCCACGGCGCCCATCCCGGGACCGGAGGTCTTCGACCTCAGGACGCGGCCGGCCCTGCCGCAGGCCGCGTCGCTGCGGCCCGCGCCCCTGCCGGAGGAGGTCTCCGCCGCGGGCAGCAACAACTTCGCGGTGGCCGGCGCGCACACGGCGGACGGCCGGGCCCTGCTCGCCAACGACATGCATCTCGGCATCCGGGTGCCGAACACCTGGTACCGGGTCGCCATCGTCCATCCGGACGGCCGGGGCGGCACGGTGCGGATGACCGGGGTGACCCTCCCCGGAACGCCCCTCGTCTCGGTGGGCAGCAACGGCCACGTGGCCTGGGGCTACACCAACAGCTACGGCGACTGGACGGACCTCGTGGTGCTGGAGACCGATCCCGCGGACCCGGAGGTCTACCGCATGCCCCAGGGGCCGAAGCGGTTCGAGACGGTGCGGGAGGTGATCAAGGTTAAGGGCCGTCCCGACGAGACGCTGGAGGTCAAGGAGACGGTCTGGGGGCCGGTGATCGACCATGACCACCTCGGCCGTCCCCGCGCCCTGGCCTGGACGGCCCAGCACCCCGAAGCCGTCAACCTCGAGCTGGAGGGATTGGAGACGGCGCGCACTCTGGAGGAGGCCATGGCGGTGGCCAACCGCGCCGGCATCCCGCCCCAGAACTTCACCGTGGCCGACGAGACGGGCCGGATCGGCTGGACGATCATCGGCCAGATCCCGCGGCGGGTGGGCTTCGACGGCCGGCTCCCCACCTCGTGGGCCGACGGCTCGCGGCGCTGGGACGGCTGGCTCACCCCCGAGGAGCATCCGCGCGTCGTCGATCCCCCGTCGGGGCGGATCTGGACGGCCAACGCCCGGACGATGGACGGCGACGCGCTGGCGAGGCTCGGGGACGGCGGCTACATGCTCGGGGCACGGGCCAGGCAGATCCGCGACGATCTGCTGACTCTGGAGAAGGCCAGCCCCAGGGACCTGCTGGCCATCCAGCTCGACGACCAGGCCCGGTTCCTGGCGCGGTGGCGGGACCTGCTGCTGAGGACGCTGACGCCCGCCGCGACCCAGGGGAACGCCCGGCGGGCCGAGCTGCGACGATTGATGGCGACGACCTGGACGGGGCGGGCCTCCGTGAATTCGGTGGCCTATCGAATGACGCGGGAGTTCCGGAAGCGGTTGCTCGACCGGGTGTTCCAGTCCATCACCGGCATCGCCGGCCGGTCCGAGCTGGAGCATTTCGGCGGCTTCGGCCGGCCCACGCAGCAGTTCGAGGGTCCGCTCTGGCGGCTTGTCACCGAGCGGCCCGCCCACCTCCTGGACCCCAGATTCCAGAGCTGGGACGGCGAGCTGCTGGCCGCGGTGGACGACCTGATCGCCGACTCCGTCCAGGAGAGCGGGCCGGACCTTGCCCGCCGCACCTGGGGAGAGCGGAACACGACACACATCCAGCACCCCCTGAGCCTGGGGGTCCCCCTCCTGGCCCGCTGGCTCGACGTGCCGGCCCGCCAGCTCCCCGGCGACGAGGACATGCCCCGCGTCCAGGGCCGCGCCACCGGCGCCTCGGAGCGGCTGGTGGTCTCACCGGGGCACGAGGAGACGGGCCTCTTCCACATGCCCGTGGGCCAGAGCGGCCATCCGCTGTCGCCGTACTACCAGAAAGGACACGCGGACTGGGAGGAGGGGAGGGCGACGCCGTTCCTGCCGGGCAAGGCGGTGCACCGGCTCACCCTCAGGCCCTGAGAGGAGGGCCTACCCGAACTTGATCGGGTCGCCCAGGCTGTCGAGCGAGAAGTTGGCCATGATCTGGTGGCCGTTGAAGTCGAGGACGCGGAGGTCCTCGACGCCTTCGAGGTCGCTGGCGACGGTCTCGAAGGAGTGCTCGTAGCGCCGCTGGACGGCTTCGAGGTCGACCTCGTAGGCGATGAACTTGTCGATCCCCTTGTAGCGGAGCTTGTCCACCAGGCGCTCGTCGGTCAGCTTGGGATAGGTCGAGAGGAGCAGGATGGGACCGCTGCCGGTGAAGACCAGGTAGGCTCGCATCGACCGCTTCGGGCTCATTCTTTTTTCCTCTCCCTCAAGCCACGAAATAGGCGCTGGCGCGGATCTGCAGGCGGGCGCGGGGCTCGAAGCCGCTGCCCACGACGGCGAAGGCGCTCGAGCTGCCGAGGATGGGGAGCACGATCCAGCCGTCGAAGCTCTCGCCGCCGGCGTAGGGAGGGACGACCGGCTCGATCTCGGCGATCTTCGTCCAGTGGTCCTCGTCCGGATCGAACGCGGCCCGCAGCTCCACGTAGGCGCGGTCGAGGTCGATGGTACGCTGGCCCGAGGGGTGCCAGATGGAGAAGACGAAGCGCACCTCGTCGTAGGAGCTGGTCCCCAGGAAGGTCTTGCCGGCGACCAGCAGCGGGAAGGTGAAGGAGCCCGCGCTGTCGGTGGCGAAGATCTCGGGCGTGGGGTCGAAGATCACCTGCCGGGGGGGTGTCGGGGTCGTCGAATTCATCGGTTCTCCTCGTGGGCCTCCTCAGGGTGGACGGGGTCCTGTCCCCGGGCCAGGGCGAGGGCCCGGGCCACGCGCCGGCGGACCTCGCCTGCGTCGGAGCCGGCGCCCAGCAGAGGCGCGGCGAGATTGAAGGCGGAGGCGCCGGCCCGGAGGTAGGCCGGGATCTCCTCGGCGCCGAAGCCGCCGGCGGCCAGCATGGGGATGTCCCCAAGCGGCCCGCGGATGACCTGGAGGTAGGCCGGCCCGCCGACCGGCGGCAGGGGGTAGACCTTGACCAGGTCGGCGCCCAGCTCGTGCGCGGTGACGATCTCGGTCGGCGTCAGGGCGCCCATGACCAGGAACGTCCCGGCCCGCCGCGCCTCCTGCGCCACCTCGGCGTTGACGTTGGGGCTGACCAGGATCTCGGAGCCTGCGGCGACGGCCTCCCGGGCGCGGGCGGCGGTGGTGACCGTGCCCAGGCCGAAGAAGGGGGGGCCTTCCGAGCCGCGGGCCGCGAGCAGCTCCCGCAGGAGGCTCGCGGCGCCGGGCACGGTGAAAGTGATCTCGACGAGCTCGAGGCCGGAGTCGGCCAGCAGCCGCGCCTGGACGGCGGCCTCCTCGCGGGAGTGGGTGCGCACCACTCCGATGACGGGTGAGCGGCGCACACTCAGGGCGACGCGGGAACGGGTCTGGACGGTGGTAGCCATGCGGGGGTGGAGTCTATCATTTCCCTCCGCCAGCCCCGCTCTTCCCCTCTGGCGGCACTGAGAAGGAAGGAGCAGAAGGCTGAAATCCACGCCCGGGTGGGAAAGACGGCCCTTCCGGGTTATCATTGCCGCACGCGACGGAAGCGAGAGCTTCGTAGCAGGGAAAGAACGGCAAATGGCAGTGTCGGATCAACCGGTAGGAAGAGAGTCGCTGGACCAGCTCCTGCGACGGCTTCGCCCGAGGCTCAAGCAGGTCCTCGGCCGATATCGTATTCCGGCCCACGACGCGGAAGACCTCGTCCAGGAGGCCCTCATCTCCACGATCCAGAAGTGGGAGGTCATCCAGGATCCCGAGGCCTGGCTGCTGGTCACCCTGCGCAACCGCTGCGTCGTCTACTGGCGCAAGCGGCGCAACAACCTCTACAACTCGGTGGACACGGCCATCCTCGAGCTGCTCTCCGAGCCGGTGGCGGCCCCCCAGGAGCGGGCGGAGCTGCTGTGGGACCTCAACAACCTCCTCGAGGAGCTGCCCCCGCGCTGCCGCAAGCTCCTGCGGCTGCGCTACGGCCTGGGCTACGACTCCAGCGAAGTGGCCGAGCGCATGGGCTATCACCCCTCCAGCGTCCGCAAGGTCGCCCGCCGCTGCATGGCCGCCCTCACCTATCAGATGGTCACCCGGGGGTTCACCAAGCTGAGCGCGCCGGCGGAAGAGGACGACGAGTCGGAAGTGAGCTAGGGGAGGGCGGTAGTGGGTATCAGTGTGTTGCGGCTAGTCGCGGCGGGGTGGGTCTAGCGCGCACCGCCTCACGCGCCGCCAACTCTCCCGTGTAGCCGTTGGCGCCGTAGATCATCCAGGCCACGCCTCACCTCCGCGTCCTCGGGACAGCATAGCCTGTCCCCTTGTCCCGCGCGGCGAGGGCCGCATAACATGGGCCCGTCGCCGGCGGTCGCCGGCGCGACGCCGTCCCCGCTCGTGATCCACGTCGCATCCGCTCGGAGGAACATGAAGACGAAGATCCTCGTCACGGGAGCCCTCGGCCAGATCGGCTCCGAGCTGGTCCCCGCCCTGCGCGCGCGCTATGGCGCCGATCAGGTCGTCGCCTCGGACATCCGCATGATGACTCGCGAGCAGCTCCTGCGCACGGAGGGTCCCTTCGACTTCCTGGACTGTACGAACGAGCGCCAGATCCAGGACGTCGTGCAGCGCAACCAGATCTGCACCATCTACCACCTCGTCGCCCTCCTGTCGGCGATCGGCGAGAGCAAGCCGCAGGTGGCGTGGGACGTGAACATGGGCAGCCTCTATCGCGTCCTGGAGGTGGCCCGCATCAACAACTGCGCGGTGTTCGTGCCGAGCTCCATCGGCGCCTTCGGCCCCGGCACGCCCCAGGACCACACGCCGCAGGACACCCTCCAGCGCCCCACCACCATGTATGGTGTCACCAAGGTGGCGGGGGAGCTGCTCTGCGACTACTATCACCAGCGCTTCGGGGTGGACGCCCGCGGCGTCCGCTATCCGGGCATCATCTCCCACGGCGCGCCGCCGGGCGGCGGCACCACGGACTACGCGGTGGAGATGTTCTACGAGGCCATCCGCCACCGGCACTACACCTGCTTCCTCAAGCCGAAGAGCCGCCTGGACATGATGTACATGCCTGATGCCATCAAGGCGGCGATCGACGTCATGGAGGCCGATCCCGCCCGCCTCGTCCACCGCAACGCCTTCAACGTCACGGGAATGAACTTCACCCCCGAGGAGCTGGCGGCGGAGATCCGCAGGCACCTCCCGAATTTCATCATCGACTACAAGATCGATCCCACGCGGCAGGCCATCGCCGACTCCTGGCCCCACTCGCTCGACGACGGCGCGGCGCGGCAGGAGTGGGGCTGGGACCCGCACTTCGACCTCGCGGCCATGGTCCGCGACATGCTGGAGAACCTGGAGAGGAAGCTCTCCGCCGAGGAGGTCCACGATGCCCCGAATGACCGTTGAGCGCTTCCACCAGGCCCTCTCCGCCGAGCTCGACGCCCTGCGCGAGCGGGGCACCCTCAAGGGGGCCGAGTCGGTGATCACCCGGGTCCTGCCCGCCGCGGGCGAGCGCGGTCCCCGCTATCTCCTCGCAGGAGAGGGGGAGCAGCCGTTCCTCAAGATGAACTCCAACAACTACCTGGGGATGGCCCTGCGTCCGGAGCTGCGCCGCGCCGAGGAGGCCGCCACCCACGCCTTCGGCGTCGGTCCCGGCGCCGTGCGCTTCATCAGCGGCACCTACCAGGCCCACGTCGACCTCGAGGCCCGCCTCGCCGCCTTCCATGGCCGCGAGTCGGCGATGATCTTCAGCTCGGCCTATGCCGCCGTGCTGGGTGTGCTCGTCCCCCTGACCACGGCCGAGACGGTGGTGATCAGCGACGAGCTGAACCACAACTGCATCATCAACGCCATGCGCCTCTCCCGCCCCAAGGACAAGCAGGTCTACAAGCACCTCGACCTCGCCGACCTGGACGCGAAGCTCGCCGCCGCCGCCGGCACCTGCCGGCGGGTGATCCTGGTCACCGACGGGATCTTCAGCATGCGGGGAGACCACGCGCCGCTGCCGGAGATCCTGGAGATCGCCCGCCGCCACGACGGCGATTTCCCGGAGGACGTGGTGGTGATGGTCGACGACTCCCACGGCGTCGGCGCCTTCGGCCGCACCGGGCGCGGCACCGAGGAGTCGACCGGCTCCGGTCCGGCGGACGTGCTGGTCGCCACCCTCGGCAAGGCGCTGGGCGTCAACGGCGGCTACGTGACGGGGAGCAAGGTGCTGACCGACTACCTGCGCGAGACCTCGCCGACCTACATCTACTCGAACCCCATCACGGTGGGCGAGTGCGCGGCGGCCCTGGCGGCCGTCGACATCCTCGACAGTCCGCAGGGCGCGAGTCTCCTCGATCATCTCCGGGCGATGACCTCCCGTTTCGAGCAGGGGCTGCTGCGCCTCGGCTACGAGACGATCCCCGGCGAACACCCGGTGACGCCGCTGATGGTGCGCGACACGGCGAAGACGACGGCCCTGGTGGCCCACCTGCGCCAGGGCGGCATCCTCGCCACCGGTCTCAAATACCCGGTCGTGCCGCGGGGCGACGAGTCGATCCGCTTCCAGATCTCGGCGGACCACACGCCCCACGACGTCGACTCGGTGCTGGCGGCTCTGGAGAGTTTTCCGGGACGGTGAGGAAGACGCCCCCTTGGGGGCGCAGAAACTCCGGGCGGCTTTCTAAAGATCTGTGGGCCCGAATCGCTGGAGCTGTTCCACTCGCTCGAAATCCGAATCGCCGGAGGCCATCGCAGCGATCCCCTGGCAGATCGCTGAGGCCGCCAAGAGCGAGTCGTTGACTAGGAGGCCGTAGCGGTATCGGATTCCGGCGGCAACGCTCAGGATCTCGAGGTCCAGGTCGATGACCACAATTCCCATCAGAGGAATCAGCTCGACTTGTTCCTGATAGGAGTGGAGTTCGCGGACGATTGCGGGTTTCTCCCGCAGCCTGCGGACAACGTTGCCGGGTGACACCAGCCCCTTGGCGACGGCCTCGACCGTCATTAGGCGGTGAGTAACCTCCGCGAGCGCGGTGACCGATGTGAATCCCGTCACACGCCCCCGTTCACAACCCTCGAGAAACGTCTGGCAGTCTCGCGAGGCGCCGGTAAAATGATAGATGAAGATGCTGGCGTCGATGAAGACGCGTTGTCCGTCTGGAATCTGGTCAAGCGTCGAGGAAGCCATCCTCTTCCTCGAGAATCTTGCGAAGCATCTCTTTCCCGATAGGGATGGAGGCCCAGCTCTTCTTCACGACACCCTCGTTTCCCTGAGCCCGGGCAGCCGTCTCGCCGAGATAGCGTTCCAGAGCCTCTTTCAGAATTTCATCCAAGGGCCTTCCCTGACGTACCGACTCGAGCTTGGCTCGGCGGACCAGATTCTCGTCGAGCTCAGTGCTGATCCTTTGATGCATTTCTGGATGATGCCGTCGGACCGGAGGGTTGTCAAGTGAGACTCGGGGTGATGAGGGGCCCGGCGCCCCCCGCGAGGAGGACGCCGGGAGAAGAGAGGGACATGCCGTAGCCCCTACCGCGGTGCCCCTCCCTTCGGCGGCGGCGGCACGGTGATCTTCTTCGGCGGGTTCTTCGCGAGCTGGTCGAGGAGGTACTTCACCCCCCGCTCCAGGCTCGGGTCCTCGCCCCGGGCCAGGGCGTCGGGAGCGTCGATCACCTCGATGTCCGGCGCCACGCCCTCGTTCTCCACCGCCCAGCCCCCCTCCTTGGTGAGGAACCGGAAGGTCGGCACGGTCAGCGTGCCGCCGTCCACCAGCGGCGGGTTGCCCGAGAGCCCCGCGAGACCGCCCCAGGTGCGGGTGCCGATTAGCGGTCCCAGGCCCAGCTCCTTGAAGAAGTAAGGGAAGGCATCGCCGCCCGAGCCCGCCTGGCCGTTGATCAGGGCCACCTTGGGACCGGTGTTGACGAACTGCGGCGTGGGATTGAACACGCCGCCGCGGCCCACGAAGCCGCCGAGCAGCGGCCGGGAGAGCAGGGCGACCATCCGGTCGGGGACGAAGCCGCCGCCGTTCCAGCGGTCGTCAAGGATCAGGGCGTCCTTGGTGGACAGCGGGTAGAAGTTCTTGAACAGCTCGCGGTTGCCCTCGACCGCCGTGTTCGGCAGGTGGATGTAGCCGATATGGCCGCCGGAGAGCTTGTCAACCTTGGCGCGGGTGCCCTGCACCCAGTCGAGGTAGCGGAGGTTGTACTCGGAGCTCACGGGACGGACGTTCTCGAAGTGCGCTCCCTGCGTGGACGGCTTGTCGTTCACCTGCAGCACCACCACCTGGTCGGCCTTGCCCTCCAGCAGGCGGTAGAAGTTGTCCACGCCGTTGGTGGGCTGGCCGTCCACCGCCAGGATGTAGTCGCCCGTCACGACGTGGACGCCGGGCTCGGTCAGCGGCGAGCGGAAGTCGCGTTGCCAGTTCTCGCCCGGGAAGACGTGGGCGACGCGGTAGTAGCCCGAGGGGTCGGCCTCGATCTCGGCTCCCAGCAGGCCCCCTTCGACCCGCTTCGGCCCGGCCGCGTTGCCCGGCTGCACGTAGTCGTGGCCGACGGAGACCTCGCCGCCGATCTCGCCCAGCAGGTAGTCGAGGTCGGCGCGGGTCGACATGGAGGGCAGCATCTCGGCGTAGCGGTCCCGGATGCCCTTCCAGTCCACGCCGTGGATGGCCGGGTCGTAGAACCAGTCGCGGAAGATCCGCCAGGCGTCGACGTACTCCTGGCGCCACTCGTCGCGCGGCTGGATGCGCAGCGTCAGCTTCTCCAGGTCCAGCTTGCCGTCGCCGGGCTTCTGGCCGCCCCGGGCGTCGACGATGCCGAAGCTCTCGCCCTGGCGGTAGAGGATCTTCTTGCCGTCGGCGGAGAGGTCATAGCCCGCCACGCCGTCGAGGATCGTGTCCTCCTTGCGGCTCTCCAGGTTGAACATCTTGAGCGACGGCGCGCCGTTGGCGGTGCGCTGGGACAGATAGAAGACGGCCGTGCCGCTGGCGGAGAGCCGCTGGTAGTTGCCGGACGGCCCGGGGATGGCCCGCACCCGCTGCTCGAAGCCGTCGAAGTCCACCTTCACCCGCACCGGGGCCTTGCCGGGAGCGGCCTCCGGCTTCTCGGCCTTGCCCGGTGTCTCCGGCTTCTCGATCGTCGTCTCGGCGTTCCTGGTGTCCGGCTTGGCGTGCTTGGCCGGCGCCTCGGTGCCCGGCGGCTCCTCCGGCTTCACCTTCTCCTCCTCATCGCTCTCGGGCAGGAAGAGAGCCGGTCCCTCTTTGGCGAGGACGCCCACGTAGACCCGGGTCGGGTTGCTGTAGACGTAGTCGAACTCGTAACCGCTGAAGGTCAGGTTGAAGTCGCGGTTGGAGAGGAAGTAGAGGTAGCGGCCCGTGGGGTCCCAGGTGGGCTCGGCCTCGGCTGTCATGTCGCTGGTGAGCTGGCGGGCCTTGCCGTCGTCCAGGGCGTAGATCCAGATCGAGGGGAAGGCGTTCCCGCCTGTCTTGGTGTAGGCGAGGAAACGGCTGTCGGGCGACCACCGGTAGTCCTGGATGTCGGCGCGTGCCGACTGGTCGGCCTCCGTCACCTTGCCCGTCGCGACGTCGACCCAGAAGAGCTTGCGGTCCTTGTCGCCGAAGGCGAGCTTCTTCGAGTCCGGGGACCACTGGGGCGGGAAGCGCCAGATGTGCCCGTCCGTGGTCACCCGCCGCTCCTGGCCCGAGCCGTCGGCCGGGCGCACCCAGATCTCGTACTCACCGCTGCGGTCGGAGAGATACGCCACCCAGCGGCCGTCGGGCGACCAGGTGGCGCCCCCTTCCCGCACGCCCGAAGAATGGGTCAGGTTGCGGATCTCCCCCTTCTCGGCCGGCACGGAGAAGATCTCGCCGCGGGCCGTCAGCAGGGCCCGCTTGCCGCTGGGGGAGAGGGACGCGGACTCGACGTCGTCGGCGACGTTCTTGAAGTAGGGCAGGGTCCGCGGCAGGTCGCCCTCGATGCGGATGGGCACCCGGTTGCTCTTGCCGGAGGCGGGATCGAAGAGGTAGATCCAGCCGCCGTTCTCGTAGACGATGCGGCGGTCGCCGCTCGGCCAGAAGACGTCGAAGGTGTCGTGATGCGTCAGCTCGCGCACCTGCCGGCTCTTCGTGTCGTAGGCGTAGAGGTTGTTGATCCGTTTCGCGTCGCGGTCGGAGACGAAGTAGATGGTGTCGCCGATCCAGACCGGCATGTAGTCCATCGCCGGGTCCTTGGTGATCTGCTCGGCGGTGTTGGCCTTGAGGTCGTAGATCCAGAGGTCGGGCGTGCGGCCGCCGCGGTAGCGCTTCCAGTTGCGCCACTCGTGCATCACCGGGGCGAAGACATAGCGGTTGCCGTCCGGCGACAGGACCCCGGTCGAGCCCTCGCGGATGGGCAGCGGCTTCTCCATGCCGCCGGCCGCCGGCACCAGGTAGGGCCGGGCGTTGCGGTCGCTGTAGGGGGTACGGTGGGCATTGAAGAGGACCTGCCTGCCGTCCGGCGTCCAGCCCATCACCTGGTTGTCGAAGCCGCCACGGGGGGGCATGACCCCGATGTCGTTGTGGAAGGTGAGCTGGCGCGGGGTGCCGCCGTCCACCGGGATGACGTACACCTGGCGGGTGCCGGTGTACTGGCCGGTGAAGGCGATCCACTTGCAGTCCGGCGAGAATTTGGGGAACACCTCGTCCCCCTCGCCGGAGGTGAGGCGGCGGGCGGCGCCGCCTTGAGCGCCGGCGATCCAGACGTCGCCGCCGTAGGTGAAGGCGATCGTGTCCTTGCAGATGTCGGGATAATGCAGAAGGCGGGTGTCCCCTTGCGGCTGCGCACCGGCCATCCCCGGCATCGCCATCAACATCAGTGGCAGCAGCGCCGCGAGGGCCGCCCAATAGATCGATCTACGCACAGAAACTCCTTTCCGAGACGAGAGCTCTCCCGGGAACGTGTTACGGCCGGGGCGGAGAAAGGTTGCGATCCACCGGCGGCCTGGGACGTCGCGACAGGAGGAGGGACCGGGTGGGAACGGCGAGGCCGATCCCCTCCTCCTGCAGGATCTTCAGCAGGGCGAGGTTGACGGCCTGCTGGCGGTCCATGAACAGGTCGTAGTCGGGGTTGACGATCCAGTAGACCGCCTCGAAGTCGAGCGCGGACTCGCCGAACCCCTTGAAGTGGGCGCGCTCGAAGCGCACCTGATCCTGCGCCTCGACGATGCTGCGGAGGCGCGCGGGGAGGCCGGCCACGACGTCCGCCGGAGTCTCGAGCGGCACCCGGAAGGCGAGCACGACCCGGCGCTCGCTCATCCACTTCCAGTTCTGGATGCGGCTCTTCAGCAGCTCGCCGTTGGCCAGGATGAGCAGCTCACCGGAGGCGCCGCGCAGCCGGGTGGTCTTGAGGCCGATCGACTCCACGGTGCCCGTCATGTCGCCCACCGTGATCGAGTCGCCGAGGACGAACGGCTTGTCGAAGACGATCGAGAGCGAGGCCAGGAGGTCGGAGAGGACGTTCTGCAGCGCCAGGGCCACGGCCACGCCGCCGATCCCTAAGCCCGCCACCAGGGCCGTGACGTTGATCCCCAGGTTGTCGAGCGCCGCCAGGACGAGGATCGCCCAGAGCACCAGCTTGCCCACGAAGCGGAGCACGCCGGCCAGGGCGACGGAGGTGGCGTCCCGCTCCAGCCGCCGGCGCTGTGTCCGCGCCACCCAGAGGTCGATGGCGAGCGACGCCCAGAGGGCGACCTGGAGGAAGAGGGCGACCTTGGCCGCCCCGCCGAGGACCCGGTTCACCGCCGGGCCGAGGCGGAGGTCCAGGCTCCCCAGCCAGAGCGCGGGGACCAGGATCAGGAGCGTCCGAGTGCGCCGCGCCAGGTCGACGGCGATGTCGTCCAGGCCGCCGGGTGTGCGCTCGGCCCGCCGGCCCAGGCGGCGGACGATCAGCCAGCGCAGCAGCAGCAGGGTCAGGAAGACCGCCAGGGCGATACCGACGGCGGCCGCCCATTGCAGCAGGGAGCTCCCCAGGAAGGAGGTGGTCGCGAGCCAGCGCATCGTTTCAGCGGCCGTGGCTCAGAAGAACCGCCGCAGGAGGTTCAGGATCAGGGTGAGCGCCAGCGAGATCAGGATCATCGACGTGAAGGGGATGAAGACCTTGACGTTCTCCCGCTCGATGCGCACGTCCCCCGGCAGATGGCCGAACCAGGACAGGGCGCCCGACCAGACCAGGAGCCCGGCGACGGCCAGCGCGGCGCCGAGAATCACCAGCACGAGTCCGAGAGGACGGGATCCCATGTCGAGCGGCCGGTCCGCCGCGGCGCTGCGTCCGGAAAATCCGGACGCCCCGCAGGTCAGGGGGTTGCGGCGGACCGGCAAGAATGCTATCACTCCCGTCGCCAGTCCTTCAGGCTTTGGAGCCGCGTTCGCAATCCACTCAGCCGTCCTGATTTCAAGCCGAGGAAACCCCGCATGGCCGAGCACGTCAGCTTCTTCGACCAGGTGAACCGCAACTTCGAACGGGCCGCCGCGTTCACCAGTCATCCCCGCGGCCTCCTCGACATCATCAAGAACTGCAACAGCGTCTATCACTTCACGTTCCCCCTGGAGCGCGACAACGGCGAGGTGGAGGTGATCCATGCCTGGCGGGCGGAGCACAGCCACCACAAGCTCCCTACCAAGGGGGGAATCCGCTACAGCCTCGACGTCAGCGAGGACGAGGTGATGGCCCTTGCCGCCCTGATGACTTACAAGTGTGCGGTGGTCGACGCTCCCTTCGGCGGCGCCAAGGGGGGTATCCGGATCGATAGCAACGCCTACAACAAGCACGAGTTGGAGAGGATCACCCGGCGTTATACCTTCGAGCTGGTCAAGAAGAACTTCATCGGTCCCGGCATCGACGTGCCGGCGCCGGACTTCGGTACCGGCGCGCGGGAGATGGCCTGGATCGTCGATACCTATACGGCCCTGGCGAACGACAAGCTGGAGGGCGCGGCCTGTGTGACCGGCAAGCCGATCGCCCAGGGCGGCATCCGCGGCCGTGAGGAGGCGACCGGCCGTGGAGTGGCCTTCGTAACGCGCGAGGTCTGCAGCGTCGAAGCGGACATGACGTTGCTCGGCCTCTCGAAGGGGATCAGGGGAAAGCGGGTGATCATCCAGGGGCTCGGCAACGTCGGATCTTACACGGCCACGTTCCTCCAGGAGATGGAGGCGACGATCGTCGGTCTGCTGGAGTTCGATGGCGCGCTTTATGATCCGCAGGGACTCGACGCGGCTGCTCTCGTGAAACAGTGGCGGGACCAGCCGCGGAGAGAAAAGTCGATCCACAAGCTCGTCCTTCCCGAGAGCGTCCAGAAGCTCGGCAACGCCGCCGAAGGGCTTGAGCTGGAGTGCGACATCCTCATTCCGGCGGCGCTGGAGAACCAGATCACGGCTGCGAATGCACCGCGGATCCAGGCCAGGATCATCGTCGAGGGCGCCAATGGCCCGGTGACCAGCGCCGCGAGTGAGATGCTCGACCAGCGAGGTGTGCTCGTCGTTCCGGATCACTACGCCAACGCGGGGGGCGTGCTCGTCTCCTACTTCGAATGGCTGAAGAACCTCGCCCACGTCCGCTTTGGGCGCATGGAGCGGCGTTTCGAGGAACAGGCCTACCAGCGAATCCTCAATTCGATTGGCGCCCGCACCGGCAAGTCGTTCACCGAAGACGAGATGAGGGCTCTCGCCCATGGCGCCGACGAAGCGGACCTGGTCAAATCCGGCCTTGAAGACACCATGGGACCCGCCTATCACAACCTGCGCAAGATCCGCGCTGACAAGAAGGTCGATCTGCGTACAGCGGCCTTCATCGAGGCGATCGACAAGATCGCCACCTGCTATCAGGACCTGGGGATCTTCCCGTAGGGCCTCACCCCGGGGGTGAGGTCGCGAAGTCCCGCAGCCGCACCGGCACCCGGCGCGCGCCCCAGATTCCGGGGCGGGGCTGGAAGCGGCCGGCGCAGGGGGTGCCGCAGGTGGCGCAGCAGCCCTCGGGCGTCAGGTTCCACTCCTTGAGCACGAACCAGTCGCGGCCCACGAGGCGCTCGCCGCAGGCGTGGCAGTACGTGCTGCCGCCGTCCTCGTCGTGGACGTTGCCGGTATAGGCATACCGCACGCCGTTCGCCATGGCGATGCGCCGCGCCCGGGTCAGGGTCGAGGCCGGGGTCGGGGTCTTGTCCAGCATCTTGTAGTCGGGATGGAAGGCCGTGAAGTGGAGGGGGACATCGGGTCCCAGCTCGTCCACCACCCAGCGGGTCATCGCGTCCAACTCGCGGTCGGAGTCGTTCTCGCCGGGGATCAGCAGGGTGGTGATCTCGAACCAGACGTCCGTCTCGTGCTTGAGGTAGCGCAGGGTCTCGAGGACGGTCCCCAGATCGCCGCCGCAGATCCGGCGGTAGAAGTCCTCGGTGAACCCTTTGAGGTCGACGTTGGCGGCGTCCATGTGGCGGAAGAATTCTGCGCGCGGCTGCGGGCAGATCTCGCCGGCCGTCACCGCCACGGCCTGGATGCCCAGCTCGTGACAGGCGTCCGCCACGTCGACCGCGTACTCCAGGAAGATCACCGGGTCGTTGTAGGTGAAGGCGACGCTGGCACAGCCGAGGCGCCGGGCGGCCTGGGCGATGACCTCGGGTGTCGCCTGGTCGGCCAGGGTGTCGGTCTCCCGCGACTTGCTGACGTCCCAGTTCTGGCAGAACTTGCAGGCCAGGTTGCAGCCGGCGGTGCCGAAGGAGAGGACGGGCGTGCCGGGCAGGAAGTGGTTGAGGGGCTTCTTCTCGATGGGATCGACGCAGAAGCCGCTCGATCGCCCATAGGTGGCGAGGACGATCTGGCCGTCCTGGCGGCCCCGGACGAAGCAGAGCCCCCGCTGACCCTCGTTCAGCTTGCAGAAGCGCGGACAGAGGTCGCACTGGATGCGACCGTTGTCGAGCGCGTGCCAGTATCGGGTTGGAACAGTCGGGCCGGTAATCGGTACATCTGCCATTGTAAGAGCTCCCAGGCAAGGCAACGCCGGGGCGTGAGCCCGAATTCCTGGGAGTCCCCCTGGGACCGCCGGCGTCCCCGCCGGCCTGCTAACTTTTCTAACCCTACTCCCCACCCTCCTTCGCCACCGCCGTCGCCAGCGCGTGCAGCTCCTGGATCGAGCGCACCACGCCACCGCGCACCACCCAGCGGACCTGGCGCAGGTTCGCCACGTCCCGCGTGGGATCGGCGCCGACGATCAACAGGTCGGCCTGCTTGCCCTTCTCGACCGTGCCGAAGTCCTTGTCCCGTCCCATGGCCCGGGCGCCGCCGCGGGTGGCGGCGGTCAGCACCTGCAGCGGCGTGAGGCCGGCGGCCTGCATGGCCTCCATCTCGGCGTAGACCGAGGGGCCGTGAAGGGTCAGCGGGTTGCCGGCGTCGGTGCCCATGGCGATGGGAATGCCGGCGTCGAAAACCCGTTTGAGATTGGCGGCCATGACCTTCTCCTCGTTCGCGACCCGGGTCTCCAGCATCTTGACGCGCGCGTCAGGGATGGTCACCGTCAACTTCGCCGTCTCGGCGACCCGGGCGAGGGTGACCGGATCGAGGCAGCCGTTGGGGTCGTCCACCTTGGGCGCCTGGTGCCCGGCGGCTCCTGCGTTCATCCGCAGATACCCCCGGAAGACGGTGAGGGTGGGGCAGTAGATCGTGCCGTTCTTCTTCGCCAGTTCCAGGAGCTCGTCGTCCACCGGCTTGTCGCCGACGCTGTGGACGAGCAGGTTCGCCCCGGCCCGCAGCGCCTCCTTGGCCTCGTCCAGGCCGGTGGCGTGGACGATCAGGGGGAGTTTGTGGGCCCGCGCCTCCTCGCCGGCGGCGTGGACGGCGGCGGCGGACTTCTCCACCGGATGGTCCTTGTCCACGATGTACCAGACCTTGACGGCGGCGGAGCCGCGGTCGGCCAGGTAGCGCACCCCGGCCCGGGCCGCGTCGGCGTCGGTCAGCACCATGAACTGCCGCTCCGCCGGCAGGTTCAGCCAGTGGTCGATGGTCGACAGCAGCGGCCCCGCCGCGGCCACGTGCGGCACCTCGACGTTCGTCTCGGACCACGCCGGCAGCCCCAGCGTCCAGGCATAGCCGCCGACGTCGAAGACCGCCGTCACCCCGGAGCAGAGGTAGGAGCGGCCGAAGCGCTCGGGGTGCCGGGCGAGGCCGGAGACGACCTCTTCATAGGGGTGGTGGGGGCGCACGTCGATGGAATCGGGGCGGCCGTCGGCCCAGCCGGTCTGGGAGAAGTGGACGTGGGCGTCCACCAGGCCCGGGGTGATCCACAGCCCCTTGAGGTCCGTGACGTCCACGCCGGCGGGTACCGGGCAGGCGGTGCGGGGACCCGCGCAGTCGATCCTGCCCTCGCGCAGCACCACCACGGCATCGGCCACCGGCGTCGCGCCCGTGCCATCCACCAGCGTCGCCCCCACTAGGGCCCGGGGTGGCGGCGGCACCCCCGGCTGGGCGGTGAAGGCGGTGGTGACGGCGATCTTCCAGCCTGCCGGCGTCGCGACGAACAGCCGCTCGGAGATGCCGGCCTCCTCGCGGCCGCCGTAGCGCACCCGGTAGCGGTAGGTGCCGTAGACCAGCCCGGAGCGGACGGGCGTCAGGTGGACGTCGTCGGCGTCGATGTGGTCGGGCCACGCCTGGCCGGCGCTGGCGGCGAGGCCCTTGTAGCCGAGCTGGGGACCCTCGAAACCGGTGCGGGCCAGGCTCTCGGAGTCGAGATAGCAGGAGAGGTAGGCTGCCTTGTCCCTTGCACGAATGGCTTGTAAGTTCTTCTCGAAGACCGCCCGGGCCGCGGCCACGTCGGCCCGGGAGGTGTCCGTCTCCGCCGCGCCGCCCGTCCGGGGCAGCAGGGCCAACGCCAACAGCAGCAAGGAGATACGCCTCAGGACCGCCAGAGTCTCCATGTCGATTCCTCCTCGTCGGGATCGTTTTGCAGGCGGTATGCTACCAGCGATCGGCGGCTGACTCACGGCAGCTCTCTTGCATTGAAAAGTACGTCCGCTATCAGCTACGATCGCGACCCGAACCGTATGTCAGTCGCCGTATGGCCATGAGCAGCTCTACCATCGAACCGTCCTACCGCCGCTCCAGCGGCCTGGTCGACATCCTGGACCGGGTCCTGGACAAGGGACTGGTCATCGCCGGCGACATTCGCGTGTCGCTGGCGGAGGTCGAGCTGATCACCATCCGCATCCGCCTGCTGGTCTGCTCGATCGACAAGGCGGAGCAGATCGGTCTGGACTGGTGGCGCCACGATCCCAATCTTTCCGTCGCAGCCCGGAAGCTTTCGCTCGAGAACGACGCCTTGCGCGAGCAGGTCCGTCTCCTCGAGGAGAGGGTCTCCCGGCTGGCCGTTCCGCAACCGTCCGAGCCGCGGCGCCGGACCAAGCCCGTCAAGAGAACCCAGGGGGAATGAATCATGCCGGTTGAAAGAGCCTCTGGCGGTACCAGCCTCATCGACGTCCTGGACCGCGTCCTCGACAAGGGCATCGTCATCGATGCCTGGGTCCGGGTGTCCCTGGTCGGTATCGACCTGCTCACCGTGGAGGCCCGCATCGTGGTGGCCTCCATCGACACCTACATCAAGTACTCGGAGGCCGTCGCCCAGGTGCCGTCGGTGTCGCGGCCGGCGATCGAGAGCCGCACGTCCGAGGACCTGCTGGCGGAGAACGCCTCGCTGCGCGCTCAGCTCGCCGCCTCGATGGCCCGCGAGGAGCTGCCGGCGCGGCGGACCCGCACCTCGTCGAAGGTGTGAAAATGGGCAGCGTCGCGCACCTCGACGTGCTCCCGGCGCCACGGAGTGGCGGCAGCATCGGAGCGAAAGCGAAGCTCTCGCTCGTCGATGCCCTGCTCGTGGAGCATGAGGCGCGGCCCTGCGCGACGCTGGCCCTGCGCTGGCTGGCCCGTCACACCGGCATCGAGCGGGCGGTGTGCGTGGCGGCCGACCCGGAGAGCGGGCGGCTGGCGGGCCTGACGGGGCTGGGCGTGCCGCCCGCCGCCGTCGAAGCCTTCAGCCTCGACCTCGCCGACCGCACCCACCCGCTGGTGGTGTCGCTCTCCGGCGGCGAGCCGGTCGCCTTCCACGACTCCGGCCAGACCGTGCCGCGGCCGTTCGAGACGCCGCTGGGACACAGCTCCTTCCACGTCGTGCCGCTCGGCAGCTCGCCCCAGGAGATGGGCCCCGGCCTGCTGCTGCTGACCGGCGCCGGCGACGGCCCGGTGACCGAGGACGTGCTGTGGGCCGCCGAGCTGCTGGGGACGCGGCTGGCCGCCCTGGGCTACCGGCGCATCCAGGCCGACGAGCGCCGGCACAAGCGGGAGCGCAGTCTGCTGCTGGCGGTCATCCACGCCGTCACCGACCCCATCCTGCTCACCGATGCCGACGGGCGGATCCTGATCGCCAACACGGGCGCCGAGACGCTGCTCACCGCCGGCGAGGAGAAGCGCGAGGGGTGGCGCCGCGCCGTGGCGCTCAACAACATGCTCTTCTCGGCCTCGCTCTTCACCGCCGAGAACGGTCCCACCCGGCGCGAGCTGCTGCTGGTCGACCCCTCGGAGGGCCAGGAGCTGCTGTTCGAGGTGCTGAGCACACCGGTCGCCATCCGCGCCGGCGAGAACGGCATCGTCTCCGTCCTGCGCAACGTCACCGACCTGCGGCGGGCCACCGAGGAGATCGAGGAGAACTACCGCCGGCTGCGGCTGGCCGAGGCCGCGACCCGCGCCGAGCGCGACCGGCTCGACCTCATCCTCAACTCGGTGCTGGAGCCCATCCTGGTCACCGATCCGGCGGGCAACATCGTGCGCATGAACCCGCCGGCGGAGCGGATGTTCACCTTCCCGGCTCGTCGCGATGGCCGCGACAACGAGGTGGAGCGCCGGGTACAGGCCAACGACGCGGTGTTCACCTCCTTCGTCTCGAACCTCTACGCCGGCCAGTCGCTGCGCTGGCGGGGCGAGCTCAACCTGCTCGATCCACGCACCGGCGCCACCATCCCGGTGGAGGCGATCTCGGGCCGGGTGGTCTCCAAGCACGGTGAGGAGACGGCCGTCGTCACCATCCTGCACGACTTGACCGAGGCGATGGAGAAGGCGCTGCTCTACGAGCAGGTCAAGCGCCACTCGGAGGAGCTGCGGGAGAAGGTGCGGGAGGCGACCGCCGAACTCGCCGAGCAGAACGAGCTGCTGCGCCGCCAGGCCTTCCAGCTCGAACAGGCCTCGGCGATGAAGTCGCAGTTCCTGGCCAACGTCTCCCACGAGCTGCGCACGCCGCTCAACGCCATCATGGGCTACACCCACCTGATGCTCGAAGGGGTCTCGGGCGATCTCAACCACGCCCAGCAGGACAAGCTCACCCGCGTCGACGCCAACGCCCGCCACCTGCTGGCCGTGATCAACGACCTGCTGGACATCACCCGCATCGAGTCGGGCAAGATGCCCGTCCAGGTCGAGCGCATCCGCCTGCCCGAGCTGATCGACGAGGTGATGACCGAGGTCGAGCCGGTGATCGCCGGCACCCGCCTGGCGGTGACCCGCAGCCTGCCGGCGGAGCTGCCGGAGATCGAGACCGACCGCCAGAAAGTCAAGCAGATCGTGCTCAACCTCTTGTCGAACGCCCTCAAGTTCACCCCCGAGGGGTCGGTCGCCATCCGCCTGGATCACCACGGCCCGGCCGGCGAGATCTCGATTGCCGTCTCCGACACCGGCATCGGCATCGCCGAGGAGAACCAGAAGACCATCTTCGAGGCCTTCGAGCAGGCCAACAGCTCGCTCGCCCGCCGCCAGGGCGGGACCGGCCTGGGGCTGACCATCTGCCGCCGTCTCGCCTCTCTCCTCGACGGCCGCATCGCGCTCGCGAGCCGGCTGGGAGAGGGGTCCACCTTCACGCTCTTCCTTCCCGCGAATTCGAGGCCGGCATGACCTCCGACAAGAAGCACCCACCGCTCGTCCTCGTGGTCGACGACGTCGACCACGGTCGCGAGATCTTCGCCGAGTACCTCGAGTTCCGCGGCTTCCGCGTGGCCACCGCCGCCGACGGCCTGGAAGCCATCGAAAAGGCGCACGAGCTGCTGCCGGACGTCATCCTGATGGACCTCTCGCTGCCGGGCATCGATGGCTGGGAAGCCACCCGGCGGCTGAAGCAGGACCCGAGCACCAGCGCCATCCCCATCATCGCGCTGACCGCGCACGCGCTGGCCAGCGCCCACGACCGGGCCCGCGACGTGGGCTGCAACGCGGTGGTGACCAAGCCGTGCCTGCCCAAGGACCTCGAGCAGGAGGTCCGGCGTCAGCTCGCAGCCGCGCGACCGGCGGAGGGTCAAGCCCAGCCATGAGCCCCGCGAAGAAGACGATCGGCTCCGCATCCCGAGCCGCGAAGAAGAGCCCCGCGAAGAAGGCCTCGCCGGCCAAGAGCGTCGCGGCGGCCGCGCCGCCCGTCGCACCGCGCCCGGAGCTGGTGCCGTTCCCGGAGGCCCCGCGCCCGGCCGGCCGCAGCGGCAAGTACGTCTACTGCATCATCCAGACGACGGAGCCCCGCCGCTTCGGCCCCATCGGCATCGGCAGCGATCCCGCCGAGGTGCACACGGTGAGCTACCAGGACATCGCCGCCGTAGTCTCCGACACTCCCCTCGAAGTCTATGATCCGACGCGGGAGAACGTCCTCGCCCATGAGCGGGTCAACGAGGCCGTGATGCGCGACTACACGGTCATCCCCATGTCCTTCAGCACCGTCTTCAAGACGTCCGAGGACATCGTCGAGCTGTTGCGCAGTGCCTACGACGCCTTCCGCGACGTGCTGGTGAAGATGCAGGACAAGCTGGAGTTCGGCCTCAAGGTGCTGTGGGAGCCGGAGACCGTCATCCGCGAGATCGAGAAGGAGGACGAGAACCTCCGCCTGCTGCGCCAGGAGATCTCCAACCAGAAGGGGTCCACCTACTTCGCCCGCATGCAGTACGGACGGCTCGTCGACTCGCTCCTCCAGGAGCGCTCCGAGAAGCTGGTGGCGGAGATCTTCGACACCCTGGGCGCGGTCTCCGTGGCCTCGCGGACCAACAAGCCGATCGGCGACAAGATGATCCTCAACGCCGCCTTCCTCGTCGCCCGCGACCGCGAGGGGGACTTCGACGCCAAGGTCAAGGAGATCGACGCGCGCTACGAGAACCTGATCCTCAAGTACACCGGTCCCTGGCCGCCCTACAACTTCGTCAACATCCGCCTGAAGCTGGAGCGGGCGACCGACGCGGAGTGATTCCGGAATAATCGCATGATCATCCTCGACCGCCTGATCCTCGGAGGCCTGAGCTTCGTCTTCGACAAGATTGCCTCGGCGGCCGACGCCGAGCGCGACGACGCGGGCTCGATCAAGGAGGAGATCCTCGCCCTCCAGATGCAGCTCGAGCTGGGGGAGATCAGCGACGAGGACTTCGTGGCGCTCGAGCGCGACCTCCTGGACCGGCTGCGCGCCCTGCGCCAGGAGCGGCCGGCCGGCGCCGTCTCCCTCGACCGCGGCGGCTTCGAGGTGGACGTGACCTTCGAGGGCGACGAGCCCCCCTCCGGTCGTTGATGAACCTCCGCATCTTCGGCGGCAAGGGCGGGGCCGGCAAGACGACCTGCGCCGCCGCCGCCGCTCTTGCCGCCGCCGAGGCCGGGCGGCAGCCGCGGAGAATTCTCGTGGTCTCGACCGATCCGGCCCACTCCCTGGGCGACATCCTCGCCGCCCGCCTGGGCCCCGAGCCCATCCGTATCCCCACCCGGCGCGGCGAGCTGTGGACTGCCGAGCTCGCCGCCGGCCCCGCCATCGCCCGCTGGACGGCGGAGCACCGGCAGGCCGTGCGGACGATCGCCGAGCGCGGCACCTACCTCGACGGCGAGGACGTCGACCGCCTCCTCGACCTGACGCCCCCCGGCGGCGACGAGCTCATCGCCTGGCTGGAGGTCGACCGCCTGGCCCGGGAGTCCGGCTGCGACGAGGTGGTGGTCGACGCGGCGCCCACCGCTCACACCCTGCGCCTGCTCGCCAGCCCCGAGACCCTCCGCCGCTTCGCCGCCCTCCTCGACCGCCTCGAAGGCCGGCACCGGGAGATGGCCGCGCACTTCGGCGCCTGGCACCCCGACGCCGCCGACACCCTGATCGCCGATCTCGAAGCCGAGGGGCGAGCCCTGGAGGAGAGGCTGCGCGATCCGGAGACCACCACCCTCGTCTGGGTGCTGCTCCCCGAGGCCCTCTCCGTGGCCGAGACCGGGGACGCCCTCGCGACTCTGGACGAAGCCCGTATCGCGGTGCGCGAGCTGATCGTCAACCGGGTACTGCCGCCTGGGGACGATGGTCCGCTTTGCCGGGCGCGCCGCCGGGCGGAGGCCGAGGCGATCCGGGAGATCCGGGAGAGATTTGTGGACCGCGAGATCCGGTTTCTGCCGGAGATGGAGAAGGAGCCGCGGGGGCGGGGGGCGTTGCGGCGGATCGGCGCCAACCTGGAAGGTCATCCCCCCCCCCATCGGACAGATCCGACCGATCCAACCGAGAGGTCCGATCTGAAGGCTCGTCAGAGCCGGCAATCTCCCCAGAGCCTCGCCTGGCTCGACACCCTCGCCCCTCCCACCCTCCGCCTCCTCTTCTTCGGTGGCAAGGGGGGAGTGGGGAAGACGACGTGCTCGGCGGCGGTGGCCCTCGCCCTGGCGCGGCGGCAGGGAGGGCGCATCCTTCTGCTTTCGACGGACCCCGCCCATTCCCTGGCCGACGTGCTGCGGGTTCCCCTCGGCGACGACGAGCGCCCGGTCGAGGGCGTGCCGGGCCTCGTGGCCCGCGAGCTCGACGCGGGCGGCGCCTTCGCGCGGTGGCGGGAGCGGCACGGCGGGGAGGTCGACCGGGCGGTCGGCGCCCTGGCCGCGGAGGGGTCCGGCGTCGAGGACCTCCTGGACTTCAC
>DATARR010000150.1:0-47419 GCA_036264085.1 Thermoanaerobaculia bacterium
CCACTCTCAGCGGGGTCTCTCGTGTCCATGATCGTCCGTGTCAGTCCGTGTTCGTCCGTGTGTCCGTGTGTCCGTGCTCTTCCGCCCCTACCGCGTCGCCTCCCCCTCCTCCTCGTCGTCCTCCTCCACCGAGAGGAGCACCACCGTCACGTTGTCGATGCCGCCGCGGGCGTTGGCGTCGGTGATCAGGGTGCGGCAGATCTCGTGCAGGCTGCGGCCGGAGGCCAGGCGGTCGCGGATGTCGGCGTCGGAGAGCATGCCGGTCAGGCCGTCCGAGCAGAGGAGGAAGAGGTCGCCGGACTGCACCTCCCACTCCTTCACGTCCACCAGCACGTCGCTCTCGCCACCCAGGGCGCGGGTGACGACGTTCTTCAGCGGGTGGGAACGGGCCTGCTCCCGGGAGAGGAAACCGGCCACCACCTGCTCGTTGACCCAGGTGTGGTCCTGGGTGAGCTGCTCCAGGCGGCCGCCGCGCAGCCGGTAGGCCCGGCTGTCGCCCACGTGGGCCACGGCGGCCGTCTGGCCGGCAAGGAGGAGGCCCACCACCGTGGTGCCCATGCCATAGAGCGAGCCGTCCCGGGTGATCTCCCGCAGCACGTGGTCGTGGGCCTTGCGCACGGCCATCTTGAGCAGGTTCGAGTGGCGCTCCAGGCCGGCGTCCAGGCCGAAGGGCCAGGTGGTGTCCCGGTCGGCGGTGCTGGCGATGAACTCGCGGATGGTGTCGACGGCGATCCGGGAGGCCACCTCGCCGTGGCTGTGGCCGCCCATGCCGTCGGCCACCACGTAGAGCCGGTGCGTCGGATCGATCTCGAAGTAGTCCTCGTTGTGAGCCCGGGTGAGCCCCACGTCGGAGAGTCCGCAGGCCTTGACGCGCATCACCATCAGCCGGCCCTTCCGAATCGGCCCCTGCGACCGGGGATCGCGGCGGCGCGGGTCAGCTCCTCCAGAGCCTCGCGCACGGCGGGATCGTCGTCCCCCCACTGGAGGGCCTTGCGGTAGTACTGCACGGCTTCGTCGGTCTGGCCCGCGAGGGCGAAGATGCGGCCGGCCTGCTTCAGGTAGGCGCCGTTCATGGGCTCCAGGGCGCAGGCCCGCTCGATGGCGGCCACCGCCCGGAGGAGCCAGCTCTTGTTCTGGCTGCACGCCTGGGCCAGGTGGTGCCAGGCCTGGGCGTTGCGGGCGTCGGCCTGGGTCGCGAGGTCGAAGTTGCTGGCCGCCTCCAGGTAGCTCTTCTCCTTGTAGGCCTTCACCCCCCGCTGCAGGTAGACGCGGCAGAGCTCCCGCGGATCGGCGGCTCCCTGCTCCTCCGGGCGCACCAGGTCGACGTCGTGGCGGCGGCGGCGCTCCGGATCGACGAGCGCGTTGAAGGCCTCGGTGATCTCCTGAAACTCCTTCTCGGCGCGCACTTTCTCCTGGCCCTTGAACCGGTCCGGATGCCGGGCACGAGCCAGCTCGCGGAAGCGCTGCCGAATCTGGTCCTCGCTGGCGTTCCGCGGCAGAGCGAGGACGGCGTAGAAGTCCCTGGCCATCGCTGATCCTATTGCTGCTTGATTCTATACAAACGCAAGGCTGTCGAGCGAACCGCGTCCGGAATGTTCCGGTCGCGGCTGAGCTCACGCAGGTCCCGCACCGCCAGCCGGGGGACCAGGCGCAGGGCCGTGCCCGTGGGCGTGCGGGGATTGCAGACCAGCGCTTTCACCACGTTGTACTTGCCGATCCAGTCCCGCTTCTTGGCGATCAGGCCCAGCACCTCCTCGACCACCGACCGGCTGGCGGCGATCTGCTCCACCTCCTGGTCGGTGAGGCTGTTGTTGACGACCACCGAGACGGCGACCAGGGCATTGGTATCGCGCAGCAGGATGCCGCGCAGGGTGCGCGGCGCGCCGCGGGAGAGCTTCAGGCGGGCCGGCACGGGGAGCATGCGGATCTGCCCTTCGGTGAGACGGGTCCTCTCGGGCTCCAGCTCGCCGGCGGGTGGCAGCTCGCGGGCCGCCTCGATCGCCGCCGCCAGCTCCTCTTCGTCCATCTCCTCCCCCACGGCGGGCGCGGGGACGACGGCCGGCTTGCGCTCCCGCGGCAGCAGGTGCTCGCGGTACTCGGCGATGCGCCGCAGGGTGTAGGTGGAGACCTGGGGGTTCTCCTCCAGGGCCTCGAGGATCGCCGGCTGCTCCACGATGGCGTCCTGGCGCAGCAGGAGGATCTCCTGCAGGTCGGGAGGCAGGCGGCGGGCCAGGCGGGCGAGCAGCGGGCGCGGCGTGTCGCGCCGGCGGACGATGGCCTCGATGAGCACCGGATGGCTCGTCTCCTCGGCGAACCAGGACAGCACCTCCTCGCTCGCACCGCGCTCCAGGAACGGGCGGGCCATGCGGACGTCGATCCCCCGCAGGCTCTTGCGCGCCAGCTCCGCCACCTCCGGATCGAGACCCTGGGCGAGGTCGACCTGGAGGGGGATCATCTCCTCGGGCGGCAGGGGGAGCACCCCCTCGGCAGCGAGGAGCTGGAGCTGACGGTTTCCCGAGCGCACCTGCTCGAGGAGGGGCGACGAGCTGCCGGCCACGTTCAGCGGGTCTCTTTCTTCGCTTTCAGGGCCTGTACCGTATTGAGGTCGATCACCAGATTGCGCACCACGTCCCCCTGCGTCTTCCCCAGGTCGAGCGGATAGCCGTTGACCTGCGCCTCGACGCCTCCGGCATTGCCGAGCTTCAGCGCGATGCTCTTCTCCGCTTCGAGCTGCAGGGCCTCCCCCTGCACCCGCAGCTCGGCGAAGTTGTTCTTGCCGTCGATGATCGCCTCCACCCAGCAGTCCTGGTTGAAGTTGAGGGAGACCTGCAGTGGCGCGGTCGGCTGCGGCGTGGCGGCGGCGAGCGTCGCGGGCTTGGGCGCCGGCGCCGGCGGAGTGGCGAGGAGGGGCGGCGCCTGCCGCGAAGTGGACGGCTGGTCGTGGCGCCGGTCCGCGAACCAGGCGGCGAGCGCCACCAGGACGAGCAGGACCAGCCCCACCAAGGCGAGCAGCAGGCCGTAGCTCCAGTTGCGCCGCACCGGCGGCTGCCCGGGGTCCAGCGGCTTCGGCCGGCTGCGCACCCTGGTGTCGTCCTTGACGGCGGCCTCCAGCTCCTCGGGATGGTGCACGGAGAGGTAGTGGTTGACCACGTCGTCCGGGGAGAGCCCCACGTAGCGGGCGTACTCGCGCAGGAAGCCCTTGGCGAAGATGGGGGCGGGCAGGAGGTCGAAGCGGTCGGCCTCCATGTTCTCGAGATAGCGCAGGCTGATCTTCGTGCGGTCCGCGATGTCGCGCAGGCTGATCTCCCGCATCTCGCGCTGACGCCGCAGCCAGTCGCCGAAGGAGCTGGACTCGCCGTGCACGGCTTCCTTCTCCCAGGGCGGCTGGCGGTTGGGACGAGCGCCATCCGCCGCGGCGCCTTCGGCGCTCGCGGCGGGCTCGGTCTTGCGGGGCTTCTCTTGTCTGGACACGTTTTTGGGCACGCGACTCATAACTTTACGCGGCAGCTCCCCCGGGGTCAAATTCCCGCCCCTGCGACTCTCTCACACTCTTCCAGCAAAACGCGCGCCCGGCGCGGCGGAAGATCTGCTATCGTGCACTTCCCCTATGACCATCACAAGGACCACACAGAACCAACTGTCGAAGGGCGATTTCGAGGCCATCGAAGGCGAATGGCTGGCGCAGCTCGAAAAGGACCCGGCGGACCTCGACTACTTCGTGGGCGTCGCCCGCGCCCTCATCGGCACCGGCGAGGAGTCCCGCGCCAGCTCCCTGCTCGAGATCCTGGACGATCAGCTCCGCGAGGGCGGCCGCTGGGCCGTCCGCCTGCAGCTCCTCAAACGCGCCGGCGCGCTCTTCCTGCCCGCCGACAAGCTCCACCCCACCGTCTCCTCCACCCTCGGCAAGCTCTACGCCGACCGCTCCACCTACAAGGCCCTGTACGAAGCCGTGGGGCTGCACCGCGCGCCCACCGACATCCCCAAGACCTGGGAGAAGGTCGAGCGCCTGGAGGGGCTCCTGGCCTTCGACGTCGGCACGGTGGTCGCCATGGAGGGCAAGGGCGTGGGCCGGGTGGTGGAGGCCAACCTCGGGCTGGAGAGCTTCAAGGTGGACTTCGAGCGCATCCGCGGCCTGACCGTGGGCTTCAAGGCCGCGCCCAAGCTGCTGCGCCCCCTCGCCCCGGACCACGTGCTGCGGCGCAAGCTGGAGCACCCCCAGGCCCTCAAGGCCCTCACCCCCCCCGAGCTGCTGCGCACCACCCTCCAGAGCTACGACCGGGCGCTCACCGCCGGCGAGGTGCGCGAGATCCTCGCCGGCATCGTCTCCGAAGCGCAGTGGACCGCCTGGTGGGGCGCCGCCCGCAAGCACCCCCAGGTGGTGGCGAGCGGCGCCGGCGCGCGCCAGACCTACCACTGGGCGGAGAGCAGCGGCGACGCTATGGACTCGGTCTGGAAGGCCTTCGAGAAGGCGTCGCCGCGGCGCAGGATCGAGCGCCTGAAGCGCGAGGGCGCGCGCGACGCCGGCCTGCGCGACCGCATGGCGGAGAACCTCGCCGCGGTCGCCGAAGCGGCCATGGACTCCGATCCCGGGCTCGCCTTCGAGATCTGGTTCGCCATCGAGCGCAGCGGCTCGCAGGTCGCAGGCGACGTCGCGTGGTCGCCCGAGGACCTCCTGGAAGGACAGCCGCAGCGGGTCTTCGCCGGCATCGAGGACCGGCTGCTGCGCGAGCGCGCCTACGCCATGGTGCGCGAGCGCCGGCAGGACTGGCCCGTCGTCTACCGCGACGCCATGACCCGCGAGCTCGATCCCCGCGCCCTCGATCTGCTGGCCGACGGCCTGGCCCACGGCGCGCCGAAGGAGCTCGACCGCTTCCTCGACAACCTGCTGGCCCAGCCCCACCGCAACCCGGCGGCCTTCACCTGGATCGCCGAGCGGGCGGCGGTGGACGAGGCGATGCGCACCCGCAACCCCCTGCGGCTGCTGCAGCAGATCCTCACCGTCCTCAACCGCGACGAGTTCGCCCCTTTCCGCGTGCGGCTGCTGGTGCTGGCCGAGTCCGGGAGCACGCTCCCCCGCCTGCTCTCCCACCTCACCGAGGACCAGGCGGCGCAGGCCGAGGACGCCATCCAGCGCGCCTCCAACCTCGAGCCCTACCAGCGCGAGCAGCTCGTCAACGCCATCCACCTGCGCTTCCAGGGGCTGCGCAAGGAGACCGGTCCGCCACCCCTCTACGCCACCCCGGAGTCGGTGGCGGCCAAGCGCGCCGAGCTGCACCAGATCATGACCGTCGAGGTCCCGGCCAACCGCAAAGCCATCGAAGAGGCCCGCGCCATGGGCGACCTGCGCGAGAACTTCGAGTACAAGTCGGCGCGCCAGCGCCACGAGTACCTGAACGCCCGCGCCTTCACCCTCAACGCCGAGCTCTCCCGGGTGCGGATCATCGAGACCACCGGCACCGACATCACCGAAGCGCGCATCGGCTCGCGAATCCACCTCCGCAACCCGAGCGGCGGCACGCGGGTGATGACCATCCTCGGCCCCTGGGAGAGCAAGCCCGAGGAGGACGTCATCTCCTACGAATCCGACCTGGCCAAGGAGCTGCTGGGCAAAAAGCCGGGCGAGATCGTGAGCGTCGGCGGGGAGAGCTGGGTGATCGAGAAGATCGAGCCTTGGGTGTGAGCGGGGCCGGTTGACGGGGGGCCTACTCCCCGAACTCCAGCAACAGCTCCGTCCACATCTTCCCCGCGATGCCGTCCCGCGTGGCCGGGAAGAACCGCGCCTTCCTCGCCGCCTCCAGGGCCGCCTCCTCGAAGCCGAGGCCGGACTTGTCGCCCTCGCGGACCTGGGCGTCCGTCACCTGGCCGGTCTCGTCCACCAGCACGGCGACGCGGATGGCGACCTTCCTGCCGCTCCCCTTGGCGGCGGCGGGGTAGGGATAGGCCGGAAGCTGCTTGACCTCCGGCTCCTCGACGTTCGGCATGCCCCGGCGGATGACGTCCCCCGGCTTCATGGGCTCCAGGGGCGCCGGCGCGGCCTTGGGCACCGCCGGGGACGCCGGAGCCGGCCGCGGGGGAGCCGCCGGCGGCGGCACCGGCGTTCCCGGAGTCGGAGCGGCCGGGGTCACCGCCGTCGCGCCCTGGATCGACGCGGGGAGGACCTTCGGCGCCGTCGGCCGGGGCTCCGCGGTCTCCACCCTCTCCAGCCGCCGCGCCATCCAGGCGCCCAGGACGGCGAGGAGCAGCACGGCTCCGGCCGTTGCAGCGATCCAGGGGGAACGCCGGCGCACGGGTACTGCCGCCGTGGCTTCCCGCACTCGCGAGGCGAACGGCGCCGGCGGCTTCTCGGGCTCGGGGGTCGGGGCGGGGCGGACGCGCATCGGGCGCGAGGCCCAGGTGGAGTCCAGGTCCGCCGGCGTGGCGATGCGCTGAGTGGGCTGAATCCCCGGCGAGGGCGCCGTGGTCCGGCTCGCGGGCGCGAAGGGGAGGACCGGCGCCAGCTCCGTCCGCGGGGCCTCGGCGGCCTCGGTGCGCAGGGTGGCCTGGCCGGTGAGCGTGCCGGTGGCGGGCGTCCTCACCAGGCCGAACTGGACGTCGAGATGGTCCTGGGTCGAGCCCGGCGGCTCCTGGGCCTGCACCTCCCCCGGCGCCAGGGGGAGCAGGACGCGCCAGACCCCCTCCGTCTCTTCGCGGGTGAGGGGGAAGCGGTCCTGGAGCATCGTCAGCTCCCAGACGAAGTCCTCGGCGCTGGCCACGCGCTCCTCCGGCTTCTTGGCCAGCGCCTTGAGGACGATCGCCCGCAGCTCCCAGGGCACTCGCCCCTGGGGGTCGGTGTCGGCGAAATCCAGGGGTGGCCGGAAGAGGTGGCCGGCCATCAGCGCCGCCGGCTCGGTGCCCGCCACGGGACAGCGGCCGGTCAACAGCTCATAGAGCACGACGCCGAAGGAGTAGAGGTCGCTGCGCTCGTCCCAGGCCGTGCCGCTGAACCGCTCCGGCGAGCCGTAGCGCGGCTTGCCCAGGAAGACCCCGGTGGTGGTGAGCCCGCCCTGCCCCTCCAGGGTCTTGGCGATCCCCAGGTCGATGAGCTTCACCAGCGGATTGCCGTCGACGTCGCGGGTGAGCATCAGGTTGTCCGGCGAGACGTCGCGGTGGACGATCCTGTGGCGGTGGAGGTAGCCCAGGGCCTTGAGCGACTGGCGGGCGATCTCCAGGGTGAGCGCGACGGGCGGCGGGCCATAGCCGTTCAGCACCTCCAGGAGGTTCCAGCCGTCGATGTGCTCCATGACGATGAACGCCTGGCCGTCGGCGCCCACGGCGAAGTCGTGCAGCACGGCGACGTTGGGATGGCGCAGCCTGATCGCCGCCTTGGCCTCGCTCAGGAAGCGGTCCGCCGCCTCCCCCACCGCCTCGCTCTGCGCGCGGATCACCTTGACGACGCGGATCTCGTCCAGCAGGCGGTGGCGGACCTTGTAGATGGCCCCCATCCCGCCCTCGCGGATCTTCTCGAGGATCTCGTATTTGCCGTCGATCTGCTCGTTGAGAAGGATCACGCCTCGTCCCGCCTCGTCCGTTGAGACCGCAGTCCATGGGAAGCAGGAATGATAGCAGGCTCGGGACCGGGGGGCCTACGAAGCCCTCGCTCGCGGGCTACTCCGCGAACTCCAGGATCATCTCCGTCCACATCTTGCCCGGCACGTCGTGGCGGGTGGCGGGCTGGAAGGGGATGCGCCTGGCGGCGGCGATGGCGGTCTCGGCGAAGCCCAGGTCCGGGGGCGCTCCCTCGCGGATGCGGGCGTCGATCACCTTGCCCCGCTCGTCCACCAGCAGGGCGACGCGCACGTCGGCCCGCACCCCGGAGCCGCGGGCCGCGGACGGATAGCTGAAGCGCGGGAGGTTCAGGGGCACGGGCTCCTCGACGCCGGGACCGGGCTTGAGAAGGTCCGGCGGCTGGCCCCCCTCGTCCCAGGGCTGGGGAGCGCGCCGGGCCTGCACCATGGCAGCCGCCGGGACGGGCTTCGAGGCGCGCGGCACCTTCCGCTTCGCCGCAACAGGCCTCGCCGGAGCGAGCCCTGGGGGAACCGGTTTCGGCAGGACCTCGGCGATCGCCGGCTCGGGCTCCGGTTTCCGGACCGCCGGCGGCTCCACCCGGGCGGGCGGCTCGGGCTCCGGAGAGGGCACGGCGGCGGGCTCCTCCACCCGGGGGGTTGCCGGCACCGGCTCGGCCGCGGGCGGCGGACCGGGCACGTGGGGCGCCGCGGCCCACTCCGGAGCCTTCGCCGGCGTCTCCGCCGAGGGCCGCCAGAAGGCCCGGGCGAAGACGAACAGCACCAGCAGCGCCGCCGTGGCCAGGGCCAGCCGGAAGAGGAGCGGCGAGTTGTCCGCCTCCACGGCCGGCGGCGGAGCGGGAGAGCCCCAGGTCAGCTCGTCCACCTCAGAGACCCCCGGTCCGCTCGCCAGGGCCAGGGGGAGGGCGCCGGAGCGGGTGGTGTCCGACTCGGCGGCGCGCAGGTAGAGGGTGTCCGAAGGCTCGGCGGCGGCGGTCTCTCCGGCCGCAGTGTCCTCGGCGGCATCGGCGGCATCGGCGGCATCGGTGGCCGCGGGGTGCGGAGCGCCGGGCACCGCGAACAGGGCCTGGAGGTCCGCTTCGGAGACCGGGTATCGCGCCTGGACCGCCGCGAGGGCCGCGGCGAAATCCTCGGCGGTGGGGACGCGATCCTCCGGCCGCTTCTCCAGGGCGTCCAACAGGATCTTCCGGAGATCGGGGGGGATCCGCCCCTCGGGATCGCTCTCCTCGAAGGCGAGGGGCGGCCGGTTGAGGTGGCCCGCCATCAGCGACAGGGCGTCGTGGCCGGAGATGGGGCTGCGGCCCGTCAGCAGCTCGTAGAGCACGACGCCGAAGGAGTAGAGGTCGCTCCTCTCGTCCACGGGACCGCCGTCGAACTGCTCGGGGGAGGCGTAGCGGGGCTTGCCCAGGAAGACGCCCGCGTCCGTGGCCGCAGCGCCGTCCTCCAGGGCCTTGGCGATGCCGAGGTCGATGAGCTTGACCAGAGGGAGGCCATCGGCGTCCCGGGTCAGCATCAGGTTGTCCGGCGAGACGTCGCGGTGGACGATGCGGCTGCGGTGGAGAGCGCCGAGGGCCTTGAGCGACTGGCGGGCCATCTCCAGCCCGAGCGAGAGGGGCGGCGGACCGTGGCGCCGGAGGAGCTCGCGGAAGGTCCAGCCGTCGATGTACTCGCTCACCAGGTAGGCGAGGCCCTCGCCGTCCACGGCGAAGTCGTAGAGCACCGCGAGGTTCGGGTGGCGCAGCCGGCTCGCCACCCGCGCCTCCTGGAGGAAGCGGGCGGCGGCCTCGTCGTTGCCCACGGCCCAGGAGCGGATCAGCTTGACGGCCCGCAGCTCGTCCAGCAGGCGGTGCCGCACCTTGTAAACCGCGCCCATCCCCCCCTGCCGCAGCCGCGCCAGCACCTCGTACTTCTCTTCAAACGATCCGTGCAGAAGCGCCATGGGCCCTCCTCTCCGCGATCGAGCCGCGTCCAGTCCCCTATGGTAGCAGGAGCGTAGCGAGAGGTACTCGGGCGACGTCGGGGAGCAGGGGCCGGCGGGTCAGTCTCCGATCATCCCGCCTTCGATCAGCCGGTCCCGCATGCCGCGGCCGCGCTTGTGGTGGGAGCGGCGCTCGAAGAGGCGGATCTGGAGGAGCTCGCGGTCGGCGTGGTCGATGGTGCGCTCCAGGCTCTCGGTGCCGTGGCGGTTGGCCCAGCCCACGGAGAAGGGGGGAATGCCGATGGCGCTGGCGGTCACCCGCAGCCGCTGGCCCACCTCGGCCACGAAGCGCGCCGACGCGCCCAGCAGCAGGAGGAGGAACTCGTCGCCGCCCATGCGCACCACCGCGTCCTCGGCGCGGGCGTTCTGCAGCAGGAAGCGGCTGATGCGCACCAGCACCTCGTCCCCCTTCTGGTGGCCGCACTCGTCATTGAGCTCCTTGAAATTGTCCACGTCCACCACGATGGCCCCCCAGGTGTCCAGGGTGCCCAGCCGCTTCTCGACCTCCTTCAGGTACCGGCGGTTGAAGCAGCCGGTCAGGGGATCGCGCAGGCTCTGCTCATGGAAACGGCTCTCCAGCAATTTGCGATGGGTAATGTCTACCAGGATGCCGTGGTAAAGAATCTCGCCGGTGTCCGGATCCTCGACGCAGTGGCAGGTGTCGAGCACCGTGCGCTCCTCGCCGTCCGGCCGGCGCAGGACGAACTCGTACTCGCGCACCTCTCCCTCCCGGGCCAGCCGCTCCTGCTCCTCGCTGCGCACCTCAGGATTGGCAAAGAGGTCCTGGGCATGAAAGCGTCTCAGCTCTTCCAGCGACGAGGCGCCGAAGATCTCCAGGCAGGCCGGGTTGGCGTCCAGGATGTCCCCATCCTGGCTGGTGATGTAGATCCCCTCGCGCAGGTTGGCGATGAACTGCCGGAGCGTCTCGGGGTCCTCCAGACTTCTGTAGCGGCCTTGGGGCATATTGAAAACCTCGGCGAGAGCAGCTCGCCCAAGTCGCACTACTACTGATAGGCAAGATCGGGGCCAGGTCTACGGAATCCCCCTCCCCCGCCGCCGCGTTACCCGGAATGCAGGCGCCTGGGCCGCATCGTCCGGGTGACTTGCGGAGGAAGCTCGGGATGAGATTGGCAGTTTTTGCGCTGGCGCTGTTGATTTCTGCTCTCTCTTCGTCAGCCGCATCAGCCGCGCCAGCCCAGCAGGCCCCGTCCTGCCAGAAGGGCCAGAGCCTGCGGGAGGAGGACAAGACGACCGGCGTGGTGGTCCAGAAGACGCGGCTCACTCCCCAGCCCGACACCTTCGACCCCCTCCTCGTCTGGACCTCGGACGATCCCGGCTCGGTGACGTTCGCCGTGCTGGGCAACGGCAACCGTGCGCGGTATCCGCACTGCAACGGGTTGACCCTGGTGGTGGACGGCCGGGCGGTGGTGATGAGCAAGCCGAAGTATCAGCAGGAGGCCAGCGGCTCGCGGGCGGTGGAGTACCTGACGGCGGACATCGCCTGGGCCGAAGCCGAGAAAATCGGCGCCGCCAAGGCCATCCACTACAAGATTTGCAACGACGAGTTCCACGCCCCCCCGGAGTTCGTCTGCCAGGCCCGGGACGTCATCGAGTCCGCGACGGCGATGCGCAAGGCGCCGGCAGGGAAGGGGCCGGGGCGCTGAGACGGGCCGGCTCGATGCCGGCTTCGCGAAGCTCCTCATCGGCATCGCCAGCGCATCGTTGGCTTCGCGGAGCCGAGGGCGGGCCAGCGCTTGCCAACGGCGTGTCGTTCCTGAGTCATCGCCGGTCGTCGCAGCCTGCGGCGGCGACGAGGCCGGCGGGACGCCGGCGGTCCCAGGGGGCCCGGAGGGGGGCGCGCCCAGAGATCGTGCGTCTCGTCGTTCCCTCCGCGCCGGCTCTTCCCCTACGTACCCGGAATGCGTTATCTTTGACGCCACCGGGAAGACTCCCTACACTCGGACCATGACCGAGCCCACGAGGAGAGCGCTGCACCGCGAGGGCGGCTCAGGGGCTGGCAGGAGACGGCCGGAGGAGGAGACCGACTCCGGCGGGAGCCTCCTCCTGCGCTGGGTCCGACGTCCGGACGGCAAGATGGAGCTGCTGGAGCTGCCGCTCACCCCGGAGGACTACCTCAATCCGCGGCTCGGAGACAAATGGGTGCAGGGCAGACCGCACGGCAGGGCCTTCGTGGATCTAATGGATCGGCTCCAGCGCAGCTTCGACTCCCGGCCCGAGCTCGTGGTCCTCATGGACGTCCAGCACCTTCTCGGGCGGGGCCTGCCCAAGCCCGCCCCGGACGTTTCGGTCATCCGCGGCGCCCGCCATCCGGAGCGCATCCAAGGCAGCTACAGCCTGGCCAAGCAGGGCGTGCCGCCGTGCCTGATCCTCGAGGTGATCTCGCCGCAGGACGCCCGCATCCGGGAGGTCGACGAAGTTGACAAGGTGAAGCTCTATCAGCAGGTCGGAGTCTCCGAGTACCTGCTGCTGGAGCTGCCGCGCGAGAGCTCCGGCCGCCTCCGGATCTTCGGCTACCGGCTGGGCCCGGCCGGGACCTACCAACCGATCGTTCCCGACGAGCACGGCCGGCTGCTCTCCAAGACCACGGATCTGTGGTTCTCCATCTCGCCGAAAGGGGACCGGGTGGTGATCCGTGAGGCCGAAGCCGCCCGCGAAGCTGCGGCCCGCCAAGCCGCTGAAGCGAAAGCGGCTGCGGAGGCCGAGGCCCGGCAAGCCGCTGAAGCAAAGGCGACCGTAGAGGCCGAGGCCCGGCAGGCCGCCGAAAAGCAGGCGGCTACAGCAGAGGCCGAGCTCGCCCGTCTGCGCGCCGAAATCGAGCGGCTGCGCAACGGCGGATGAGACGTGTCCACTGCGGGCGCGCCTACTCCACCGCGAAGACCTCTTCGACTCGCCGGGCAAGCTCGCTGGGAGGGATCCACTCCAGGACCGTCTCGCCGATCCGGCTGCGGTGGGTGAAGGACGGCCAGGGACCTCAAGGACATGAAGGACATACCAAGCCCCGGAGCTTCTTGTCCCTGGAGTCCTTGATGTCCCTTGCTCGGCCTCGCCCTCCCCCCTACACCCCAAAATACCGCGCATCCGGGTGGTGGAACACCAACGCCGAGACGCTCGCCTCGGGGTCCATCATGTCGCCCTCGGTGAGGTGGACTCCGATCTCCTCGGGACGCAGGGCTTGGAAGAGCTCGCGCTGAAAGGCGAGGTCCGGGCAGGCGGGGTAGCCGAAGCTGTAGCGCTTGCCGCGGTAGCGGGCCGCGAGCTTGTCCTCCAGGGCGAGGTCCGGCGGGTCCGGGAAGCCCCAGCGCTTGCGCAGGCAGGCGTGGAGCCACTCGGCGGCGGCTTCGGCCGTCTCCAGGGCCAGGGCCGCGAAAGCATGGCTCTTCAGGTATTCGCCCTGGTGCTTCCAGGCTTCGACCCGCTCCCGGATCCCCTCTCCCGACGTGGTGACGAAGAGAGCGAGGTGGTCGCCCGGCAGGACGTAGTCCGCGAGGCTCAAGCCCCCCTCCCGGTTCTGGCGCGGGAAGTCCCAGGCGGCCACCGGCTCGCCCGTCTCCGGATCGCGCAGGGTCACCCGGTTGCCGTCCGCCTCGGCAGGGAAGAAACGCCAGACGGCCCGCGCCTTCATGGCGCCGTGGCGGGCCACGTCCTTGAGCTCGTCCACGATCCGTTCGAGCTTGGCGAGCTTCTCGTCCCCCTCCTCCCGCAGCCGCTTGACCGAGCCCTTGAGGCCCAGGTGCTTGCCGTAGACCATCTGGGGGTTCAGGTACTCCCAGACCTTGTCGAGGTCGAGCTCGGCGACGTGGCGGTCCAGGTCCGGCGGCACCGGTACGGGAACGTCCCGCCGCACTTCGGCCGCGGCCGTCCGGCCCGGCTCGGCCGCCTCAGTCCTCTCCACGGCGGCCTCGACGGCGTCGGCCGCGATCAGGTCCGCCACCTCCTGTTGCAGGTCCGGCCGTGCTGCCGGGTCCATCAGGCGCTCCACGAGCTTGAGGCCGTGCATGGCGTCCTTGGCGTAGGTGCAGAGGCCGGTGTAGGCCTGGGCGATCTTGCGGTGGGTGAAGCGCCGGGTGAGGGCCGCGCCGCCCACGAGGAGGGGCGTGTCGATCCCCACGGCCGCGAGGTCGCCGGCGGTGAGCACCATCTGCTGGGCGCTCTTCACCAGCAGGCCGGAGAGGCCGATGATGTCCGGCTGATGCTCGCGCACGGCCTGGATCAGCCGCTCGGAAGGGACCTTGATCCCCAGGTTCACGACTTCGAAGCCGTTGTTGGAGAGCACGATGTCCACCAGGTTCTTGCCGATGTCGTGGACGTCTCCCTTGACCGTGGCGAGGAGGACCTTGCCGCGCGAGGAGCCGTCGGACTTCTCCATGTGGAGCTCGAGCTGGGAGACGGCGGCCTTCATTACCTCGGCGCTCTGCAGCACCTCGGCGACGATGAGCTGGTTGTCGTTGAACAGGCGCCCCACTTCGCTCATGCCGGCCATCAGGGGGCCGTTGATGATCTCCATGGGGTTCGGCCAGCGCGGATCGGCAAGCGCCAGGTCCAGATCCTCCTCGAGGCCGGTCTTGCTCCCCTCGACCACGGCGCGGGCGAGGCGCTCTTCGAGCGGCAGCTCGGCGCGGGGCTTGACGGCGGCGGACGACCGGCCGCGGAAGTGGGCGGTGAAGGTCTCGACCGCCCGGTTGCCGGCTTCGACGTCGCCCAGCGGCAGGAATATCAGCGCCTCGGCCAGGTCCCGCTCCTCCTGGGGAATGTCGGCATAGCGCGCCAGCTTCTCGGTGTTGACGATGGCGGCGTCGAGGCCGGCCTTGGTGCAGTGGTAGAGGAAGACGGAATTGAGGACCTCGCGGCCGGCGTTGGGCAGGCCGAAGCTGACGTTGGAGATCCCCAGAATGGTCTTTGAGTCCGGGAAGACCTCCTTGACGGCGCGCACGCCCTCGATCGTCTGCGCCGCCGAGCCGAGGTAGGCGGCGTCGCCGGTGCCACAGGGGAAGACGAGAGGGTCCCACCAGACGTCCTCGGGCTGGACGCCCATCTCCTCGACCAGGATCTGGTAGCTGCGCCGGGCCACCTCGACCTTGCGCTCGACGGTGACGGCCATCCCCTTCTCGTCGATCAGCCCCACCACCAGCGCGGCGCCGAAGCGCCGGGCCAGGGGGACGACGCGCTCGAAGCGGGAGCGGCCGTCCTCCAGGTTGATGGAGTTGAGGATGGACTTGCCCTGGCACCAGGTGAGGGCGCGCTCCATGACGGCGGCGTCGGTCGAGTCGATCATCAGGGGGACCTTGACCAGCCGGATCAGCCGGTCGAGGAAGGCCTCCATGTCGGCGAGCTCGGGGCGGTCCGGGTCCTGGAGGCAGACGTCGAGCACCTGGCCGCCGGCCTTCACCTGGGCCCGGCCCACCTCGGCCGCGGCCTCGTGCTGGCCGGCCTGGATGAGCTGCTTGAACTTGCGGCTGCCGAGGACGTTGGTGCGCTCGCCCACCAGCGTCGGCCGCTGGGCCTCGGAGAGCTCGACGGCTTCGAGCCCCGAAACCAGGGAGCGGCGGTGATGAGGCACGACACGGGGCTTCCTGCCCTGAACGAGCCGCGCCAGGGCGGCGACGTGGGCCGCGGTGGTGCCGCAGCAACCGCCCACGAGGTTGAGCCAGCCGGCATCGAGGAAGCGGGTGAAGACGCGCTCGAAGACGTCCGCCCCCTCGGTGTACCTCCCGTCCTCGTTGGGCAGGCCGGCGTTGGGCACGCAGGCCACCCGGGTGCGGCAGATCTCGGAGAGGGTGCGGACGTGGTCGGTCATCAGGTCCGGACCGGTGGCGCAGTTGAGACCGATATATAAGAGGTCGGCGTGGAGCAGGGAGACCGCCAGGGCTTCGGCGTCCTGGCCGGCCAGCATGGTGCCGGTGGTCTCGATGGTGGCCGAGACGGCGACGGGGACCTGCCAGCCGGTCCGGGCGAAGGCGCGCTCGATGCCGATGAGGCCGGCCTTGACGTTGCGCGTGTCCTGCTGGGTCTCCAGGAGGAGGTAGTCGGCGCCGCCGGCCATCAGCCCCAGGGCCTGGACGCGGAAATTCTCGATCAGCCCTTCGAAGCTGATGCCGCCGGTCACCGAGATGGCCTTGGTGGTGGGCCCCATGGAGCCGCAGACGAAGCGGGGCTTCTCAAGCGTCTCGTACCTGGCGCAGGCGGCGCGGGCGAGCGATGCCGCCAGCCGGTTGAGCTCGAAGGCGCGATCGGCGAGGCCGTACTCGCCCAGCACCAGCGGCGTGCCGCCGAAGGAGTCGGTCTCCACGACGTCGCAGCCGGCCGCGAGGTAGCCCAGGCTGACGCCTTCCACCACGTCCGGGCGGGTGACGCAGAGGTATTCGTTGCACCCTTCGAGCTCGGGGCCGCCGAAGTCGGCGGCGGTGAGCTGGGCGGCCTGAAGGGCGGTGCCGGTGGCGCCGTCGAGCACCAGGACGCGGGACTCCAGGGCGGCCAGGAGGCGCGCGGTGCGCTCCTCCACGTCGGCAGGGCGCGGCGGGACGGGGACGTCGTACAGCGGATCGCTCACCTCTCTCCTCCCTCTCGGGCAAAGCAAAAAGCCCGACTCGTGGGCATCACGAGACGGGCTTTCCGCTCCGGACACTTAATTGTCACCAGGGGCGACCGCATCCTCGCTCAAGAGCGAGAGGGCACCTTGGGTGTCCGTCCCAGGTTGCCGAGCCCGGCCGCAGGCCGGACCGCTCGTAATGCGAGGAGGAGGATACCCCAGAGGGGAGGGGATGTCAAAGCTCCTCGACTCAACCAAGAATCAGGACGAAACAGGTACAGCCGGCGGAGCGTAGAGGAGAAGAGGGAAGATGCCATGTCCGCGATCCTCGAGATCCTTTTATCCCTGCTCGACTTTCTCTCCCTGCCCCTCGACTTGCGCGACCTACGCGCGAAGCGACGCCGGGAGATGGAGGAGCTCGATCGCTGTTTGGAAAGCCCGGAACGCCGGCCTGCCCCGCCCGGCGATAAATCGCCGGGCTACGAACAGCGCCCCCTGAAGGGGACTTGAAGCCGGATTCATCCGGCGCTGTTCTTAGCCGGGCATTCATGCCCGGGCGGAGGGGCGTCGCAACCAACTTTCCAAACACCCTGTCCTCTCAGGAGCTCGTCGGAGCGCTCTGCAAGGGTGGGATCTTCGCTGAAAAATAGGGGAATCCGAGGCGCCTGCGAATCGTGAGCCTGGAGGACGTGGCGGACGCCTTCCAGGATCAGGTCTTCTTCCGATCACCCTTCGTTGCGGGCCAAACGTTCAAGGTCTGCCTTCAGATCCTCGGGGAAGTTCACCGTGGCCTGTTTCATGGAGTGATCATACTCCACCCAGCGTTCAGGGATCGGCTAGGGCTCCAGCCTTGCCCGGTATCCCCCGCACACGACCACCGGCAACGCGGGGTACTTCGGGAAGCGCGGGTCCGTATCCGCCAGGCCGCAACGCACGAAGGTGCTCCGCTTGGAGGCCACGAGGCGCAGGTGCTCGCAGGTGGCGCAGAGGCCGGCGGGGGTGGGGAGGTCGGAGGCGCTCATTCCGCCTGGTGTTGCGCCAGAGCCTCCTCGGCGTGGCTGCCCTGGGAGAGGGCTTCCAGCTTTTCGGTGGGGCCCAGCAGGAGGAGGAGGTCGCCGGCGAGGAGCGCCGTCTCGGCCGCGGGGATCACCGGCTCCTCGCCGTAGCGGCCCTGGCGCTTGATCTCGATCACCCGCGCGCCCAGGGTCTGGGGGAGACGGGCCTCGGCCAACGTCTTCCCCACCAGCTCGGGAGGCACCGGCACGAGGCGGAGGGAGAAGTCGGGCGGGATATCCACGTACTGGCGGCTGGCCTGGGACTCCTGGCCGGAGACGAAGGTGGCGAGCATCGCCGGCCGGCCCAGCACCTCCTGGGCATAGACCGCCAGCAGGTCCCGCTTGGCCAGCATCCCGAGGTAGAGGCCGTCGCCGTCCACCACCGGCAGGCGCTCGAAGTCGCTGTGGGCGAAGTACTCGGTGGCCCGGTGCAGGCGCTCGTCCTTGTGGACGGCGCGGTCGACGGGCACCATGAGGTCGAGGGCCACCACCGCCGTCAGCAGCTCGGGCTGCTCCAGGGCGTGCTTGATGTCATGCAGCGAGATGGCGCCCTGGAGCCGGCCGTCCTCCCCCACCACGAAGAGCCGCTGGCGTTGGGTCGCCAGGAACTTCTCGACCACGTCGCCATAGCGGTCGCCGGGCCGCAGGAGGCTGAAATCGGGGCGCACCAGGTCCTCCGCCTTGAGCCCGGCCAGCACCGCCTCCTCCATCCGCGACGGCAGGTCGATCCCCCGGCCGCGCAGCGACTCGGTGTAGATGGAGTAAGGGCGCAGGCTCCGGGCCAGGGTGCTCGACAGGATGGCGGCCACCATCACCGGCAGGATCATGTCGTAGTTGCCGGTGAACTCGAAGAGGATGAGGATGGCGCTGATCGGCGCGTGGCTCGTGCCCGCCATGACGGCGGCCATGCCGACCGCGGCGTAGGCGCCGTAGGGCGAGGCGATGTGCGGGAACGCCCAGTGGGCCCAGGTGCCGAAGGCGCTGCCGACCAGGGCGCCGAAGGCGAGGGACGGGGTGAACATCCCGCCCGCACCGCCGCTGCCGCGGGTGAGCGCCGTCGCCACCAGCTTCATCAGGGCGAGCCCCAGCAGGAAGAGGATGGCCAGCTCGGGCTCGCCTCCCAGCCGGGCGGGGATGGGGAGCTTGCCGGCGAGGACCAGGTTGATGGTGCCGTAGCCGCGGCCCAGGGCATAGGGGACCCAGAGGCCGATCACCCCCACGAGGGTCATGCCCACCACGGGCTGGAACGGCCGCGGCAGGAGCCTCATCTTGCCCAGGCTCTTGAAGACGGCCCCGCCCCAGCTCACCCCGTTCATGAAGATCAACGAGGCGCCGGCGCCCACCAGTCCCAGGCCGGCGTAGAGGAGCATCTCCCAGCCGCTCTTCAAGGTGTAGTCGGGGGTGGCGTAAAGGGGGGCGTTGCCCACCAGGGAGCGGGCGATGAGGGTGGCGATCACCGACGAGGCGACGATGGGGCCGAAGATCTCCAGGGCGAAGTTGCCGAGGATGACCTCCATGGCGAACAGGGTGCCGCCGATCGGGATGTTGTAGGTGGCCGCGAGGCCGGCCGCGGCGCCGCAGCCGACCAGGATCTTCAGCCGGTGGGGCGGCAGCTCGAGCCGCTGGCCCAGCCAGGAGGAGATCATGGCGCCGAGCCGGATCATCGGCCCCTCGCGGCCGAGCGAGCCGCCGCTGCCGACGGTGACGACGGCCGCGAGCGCGTTGATCAGCACCGGCCGCGGCGCGATCTTCCCCCCCGTCAGGGCCACGGCCTCGATGAGCATGGCCATCCCCTCGCCCCCTGCCGCCTCGCTGCGCGCCCGCCGCCGGCCCAGCCAGAGGATGAGCCCCACCAGCACGCCGCCGCAGGCCGGGGCCACCACCACCAGCCAGCGGGGCACCTGCGCCGCCAGGCGGAGGAAATCTCCGGAGCGCCCCCAGAGGAGGGTCTGGACGAGGGCGATGCACCGGTCGGTGACGAGGCCCAGCAGGCCGCCGATGACGCCCACCGCGGCGATGAGGACGAAGAAGAGGCGGTCCTCCCGGCTGGCGAGACCGAAGCGCCGCGCCAGGGCGAAGTCCAGCGACCGGGTCCATTCACGCGCCCGCCTCAGCCAGTCTGACCACCCCGTCTCCATGGGATCGAATGTATCAGTCCCGGAGGGCGGGGCGGCGCTTCCGGGGGTCTCTGCAAAGATTCCTGCAAGAGGCTGGTGAAAATGCTGTTCCCATAAACATGCGCACTCGTGTATAATCCTCCCCTGAGGTCGCTGAAAGCGGCCACTCTCCCTTCCGGGGCTCCACCGGCGCGCGTCCGCCGCCGGTTTTTGGGGGTCCCACGGCGGATGTTCGCCCCGCGGTACCAACCCTCCAGACCGCGGCATACGCCGCGCGCCAAGACTCGAGGGGACCGGGAAACCGGTCCCCTTCGCCTTTTCAGGGGGATGACGAGGGCTTACGCCCCCTTGCGCTCCAGCACCGCCGCCTGGGTCTCCGTGAGCACGGCCCGCTGCTGGCGGCGGTCCTTGCGCGGCGTGATGAGGGTTGCGCGGGTGGCCTCGGCGCGCTTCTGGCCCACGATGCGAGCGTAGGTGGCCAGGGCCTGGGCCACCACCTGGTCCATGTTGTAGTACTTGTAGGTGGCGAGGCGGCCGACGAAGTGGACGTCGGGCCGCTCTTCGGCCAATATCTGATAGCGCTTGTACAGCTCGGCGTTCTCGGGCCGCGGCACCGGGTAGTAGGGATCGCCCTCGGCGCGGGGGTACTCGTAGACCAGGCTGGTCTTCGCATGCTCCTGCCCCGTGAGGTGCTTGAACTCGGTCGAGCGGGTGTAGAGGTGCTGGTTGGGATAGTTGACCACCGCCACCGGCTGCGCCCACTCCTGGTTGAGGGTCTCGAACTGGAACTCCAGCGAGCGGTACGGCAGCCTGCCGTAGCGGAAGTCGAAGAACTCGTCGACGGGACCGGTGAAAATCATCCGGTCGAAGGGGATGACCCCCTCGACCTCGTGATAGTCGGTGTTGAGCAGGATCTTGATGTTCTCGTGGTCCAGCATGTTCTCGAACATCCGCGTGTAGCCCCTGAGGGGCATGGCCTGATAGGTGTCCGAGAAGTAGCGGTCGTCGCGGTTGGTGCGCACCGGCACCCGGGCGGTGACCATGGCGTCGAGCTGCGAGGGGTCGAGCCCCCACTGCTTGCGGGTGTAGCCGCGGAAGAACTTCTCGTAGAGCTCGCGGCCGACGCGGGAGACCACCACGTCCTCGGAGGTGCGGATGCATTCCCGCGGCTCGGCCACAGAGGCGAAGAAGCTCTCCACCTCCATGCTGTTGAGCTTCAGGCCGTAGAGCTGGTTGATGGTGTCCAGGTTGATGGGGATGGGGACGAGCTGGCCGTCCACGCTCGCCCGCACCCGGTGCTCGTAGGGCCGCCATCCGGTGAATCCGGAGAGGTATTCGAAGACCTCCCGGGAATTGGTGTGGAAGATGTGGGGACCGTACTTGTGGACCAGGATCCCCGTATCGTCGTAGTGGTCGTAGGCGTTGCCGCCGATATGGGGACGCCGGTCCACGAGGAGGACCTTCTTGCCCGAGCCCCTGGCCAGCCTCTCGGCCAGCACGCTGCCGGCGAACCCCGCACCCACGATCATGTAGTCAAACATCGAAACCGGCTCCTTTCGTTCATTCCAAGTTGTGCTCGGAGCGGCCGTCCGCTGCGGGCTTGTCGTCATTTCAAGGATCACGGCCTCAATACCGGCGACCGCCCCGCCGGTCCCGGACGGCGGCGTCGATGAGGTCGGACATGCTCTGCCAGGTGCGGCTCCAGGAGCCGCGGGCGAGGAAATCGTCCACCTGCCGCAGCCAGGCCTCGCGCTCGCTGCCGCCTGCGCCGTGACGAGCCAGCGCCCGCTCGACGGCGGCGGCGAAGTCCGCCGGCTCCTCGGCGATCTCCACCATCTCCAGCTCGCCATAGGGGCGCACCACGTCGCGGACGGGAGTCGAGACCACCGGCTTGCCCCCCGCCAGGTATTCGGGGGTCTTGGTGGGGCTGATGAAGCGGGTCGACTCATTGCGCGCGAAGGGCATGAGGGCCACGTCCCAGCCCGCCAGGTAGGACGGCAGCTCGGCGTAGGGCTTCATCCCCAGGTAGTGGAGGTTGGCGCGCCGCGGCAGGCTCTCGGGGTCGATCTTGACCACCGGCCCGACCATCACGAGCTGCCAGTCCGGGCGCAGGCCGGCCACGGCGGCCACGAGGTCGAGGTCGATCCGCTCGTCGATCACCCCGAAGTAGCCCAGTCGCGGCCGGGGGAGGGCGGCCTGGTCCGACGGCTCGGGCAGGGGGGCCCGGGCGCGGCCGAAGTGCCCGGCGTCGATACTGCTGGGGAAGGCATGGACCTGGGGGTGGCGGTCGCGCTTGGCCTCGTAGAGGCTCTGGCCGCCGGTGAACACCAGGTCGGCCAGCGCCAGCAGGCGCGCCTCCCGCTCCAGCAGGGTGGGCGGCGCGCCGCGGAAGAGCGACAGCTCGTCCATGCAGTCGTAGATCACGGCGGCAGGCGCCAGCCCCGAGGAGTAGCCGAGGGCCATGGGCGTGTAATACCAGAGGACGTAGTCGGTCACGGCGTGGTCTTCGAGCAGGCCCAGCAGGAGAGCGCGCTGGGCCTCCTCCGCCGCCTCCGGGGAGAGGCCGTGGGGCAGGTGGGGTACGGCCACCCGCACGCCCTCGGGGCGCTCGCCCACCTCCAGGCGGGGCGGGCCGTCTTCCCAGACGGGCTCTTCGACGAAGAAGACCCGGGTCTGCCGGGCGAAGCGGCTCATCAGGTGCTGGGGGCGCTGGTAGACGAAGTCCCACCGCAGATGGGAGAGGCAGACGACGTCCGGCCGGGAGGCCGGACCGGGCGCCTCGCCGGGAACGGCCTCATCGACTTCGTTGATCTCATTGAGAGGCTGCATGCTCGCTCTCCTCCTCGCCCGGCACGGACACCGGATCGCCTGAATCCTTGAAATCATCGGCATCGGTCGCCGCGGCCTCGCCGCGGAAGATCTCCATCTGCCGGCGCAGCTCCCGGGCGAGAGGGAGGTCGATCTCCCGCTCCCCGGCCGCGCCGGGGTAGCCCCAGAGACCGCTGCAGCAGTGGCGGTCGTCGTCCCATCCCGGGTAGTCGAGGATGGGATAGAGGCAGATGCCATGGACGGGCACGCCTTGCCGGCGGGCCGCGAGCACCTCGCCGGCGACGTAGCGCAGCCAGCCGGCGCGGGCGTCCCCCTGGGCGCCGGTCTCGGCCACGATCAAGGGCCGGCCGTAGCGGTCGAAGACTTCGCGCAGGATCTCCCGGAACGGCCGGTAGAGGGGGCCGCCCAACCGCACCCCCGGCCCGTCGAGGACCCACTGGTTCTCGGGGTAGTAGTTGAGGCCCAGGGCGCCCAGGTAGCGCTCGTCGCCGCCGAGTTGGGGCCAGAGCCGGCCGAGGACCATGTCCCAGGCCTCGAACTGTGCCCGGCGATGCCCCTCGGCGTCCGCCCGCCGCTCCGGCCGGTCCGCGCCGGCCACGATGTGGATGGCGGGCTCGCAGGAGAGGACGCGAGCCCGGGAGTCGACGCTCCACACCGCATCCGCCCCGGCCAGGAAGGCGCGGGCGAGCTGCGCCTTGAGCTCGAACCCGCGGCCGGTGGTGAAAGGGTTGAGACAGCTAACCTCGCCTCCCCCCCAGGCCCAGAACGACATCTCGTTGACCGGCGTGTACCAGGGCGGCTCGTCGGTCTCGGCGGCGATCAGCCGGGCCACCGCCCGGGAGTAGGCCGCGAAGCGGTCCACGAAACGCGGCCGGAAGATGTCGAGGTCGTCGAGATCCTTCGGCCAGCCGTAGTGGCACAGGTCCCAGATCACCTGCACCCCCGCCTCCCGGGCCGCCCGCACCTGCGGCAGCAGGGAGGAGAAGTCCCACCGGCCCGGGGCTGGCTCCACGCGATGCCAGCGCACCCCGTCGCGCACCGTGGTCATTCCCAGGTGGCGGACGCGGGCGTAGTCGGCGGCGGCGAAGCGGTCGTGCCCCGTTGCTGCGATCAGGTCGAGACGCCTGTCATCGCGACGACGGTGACAGGAGCACTCGAAGCCAGCCATCCAGAAGCTCTGAAACATGGGACCTGAACGTTTCCCCCTCTCTCGCGCCATCAATTCTGCAAGACATGGACCACGTACCGGAACACGCTCTCCGCCCTGGAAGAGGCGAGCGTCTTCACCGGAAGTGGGAAAACGGCGCAGGAAACGGGTACCGCGGAGCTTGCAAGAGCTACACGCCGGCCGAGCCTTTCTTCAGTGTTCCGCCTTCCTTTGAAACGGCACCTAAGAAATAGAAGGCCGGCACACTCCGCGCGGTCGTGGTGACCGCCCGCTCGCCGGCCTGGAGGAATTTCCATGATCTCCAGAACGTCTCCCGACGACCCACGGACCGAGCTCCAAGGCGGCTTCCTCCACTTCCTGCTCCGGCTCTTCGCCTGCGCCGGAGGCACCATGGATCCCAACGGCTAGCACCAATCAAACTCCACCCCGACACCGGCGCGGTGCGCGCCGGTGTCACTTTTTCCGGCCCAGCAGCAACTTAAGGGTAGATGGATGCCAATCACCCTGACCGGCAGACTCTCGCGAGGTTCGCCCGGGCCGGAGCCTCGGCCGCCGAGGAGCGCTGGATCGAGAGCCACCTGCGCTCCGGCTGCCGGGTCTGCCAGCGGGAGGTGGACCACCTGCTGGGGACGTTGAGCCCGGCCCCGGAAGTCTCGCCGGCCGCGGACACGGCGGACGGGGGCTTCGCCTCCTGGAAAGGCCTCTTCGCCCAGCTCGAACGGCGTCTCGCCCTGGTGACGGCGGAGCGGCGCGCCGCGCCCCCGCTGCTGATGGAGCTGCTGGGACATCCGCCGGCCGAGCGGCCGGTCCTGGTGCGCCAGTGCTGCCGCTTCCAGACCCTGGCAGTCTGCGAGCTGCTCGTCGACGCCGGCTTCGAGACGGGGTTCCACGACGCGGGCCAGTCGGTGGAGCTGGCCGAGTTGGGTCTCCTGCTGGCCGGCCACCTCGACGCCGGGCACTACGGCCGCTCCGTGGTGCTGGACCTTCAGGCGCGGGCCTGGGCCTATCTCGGCAACGCCCGGCGCATCGCCTTCGATCTCGCCGGCGCCGAGGAGGCCCTGAACCAGGCCGAGCTCCTGGCCGAGAGCGGCTCGGCCGATCCCCTGGAAGAGGCCCGCATCCTCGACCTCCGGGCCTCCCTGCTCGGCGATCAGGGTCGCTTCGAGCAGGCCGCCGACCTGCTCGACCTGGTGATCGACATCTACCAGGACCTGCACGAGCCCCACCGCCAGGGGCGCGCGATGATCAGCCAGGGGGTCTTCCTGGGCCACGCCGGCTGGCCCGAGGAGGCCATCCGCCAGATCCGCAAGGGCCTGGCCCTGCTGGAATGGGAGCGCGAGCCGCGGCTGGCGCTGATGGCGCGCCACAACCTCGCCTGGTTCCTGAACGACTGCGGGCGTAGCGAGGACGCCCTGCGGCAGCTCGCGCGTTTCCGCCACACCTACCGTGAGTTCCCCGACGCCTGGACCGGGCTGCGCCTCGCCTGGCTGGACGGCCGCATCGCCGCCCGCCTGGGCCGTCTCGTGGAGGCCGAGCGGAGCCTGATCGAGGTGCGGCAGCGCTTCCTGGCCGAGGGACACGGCTACGACGCCTCGCTGGTGACCCTCGACCTCGCGCAGCTCTACCTCCAGCAGGGACGCAACGGCGAGGTGCGCGAGCTCGCCGCCGGCATGCTCGCCGTCTTCCTCGCCCAGGACGTCCACCGCCAGGCCGCCGCCGCCCTCACCGTCTTCCAGCAGGCCGCCGAGCTCGACCGCGCCACCCCCCCGCTGCTGGAGGAGATCGCCGCCTATCTGCTGCGGGCACGGCGCAATCCGCGGCTGCGCTTCGAGCCGGCGGCGGCATAGGGCCGCCAGGATATCCTCTCGCCTGATGGCGAAGACCTCTCCACTCCCTCTCGTCCCGGCCGCCACCGCCCGTCGCCTGCTGCTGGGCGCCCAAGGGCTGCTCGACGATCCCCGCCGCAAGGCGACGCCGGACGTCCTCTACGACCTGATCGCACGCATGGGCTTCGTCCAGATCGACTCCATCAACGTCGTGGCCCGCGCCCATCACCTGACGCTCGCCTCCCGCCTCCAGGGCTACCGGCCGGCCCTGCTGGAGCGGCTGTTGGAGCGCGAGCGGCGGCTCTTCGAGCACTGGACCCACGACGCCTCGGCCATCCCCACGGCCTGGTATCCGCACTGGAAGCCGCGGTTCGAGCGCTACCGGCAGAAGGTGCTCGGGCACTCCTGGTGGCTGGAGCGCGTGGGGCCGGACCCCTACCCGGTGTTCGCTCACGTGCGCGAGCGCATCGTCCAGGAAGGCCCGCTGATGACGAAGGACTTCGAGGATGAGCGGCCCGCGGGGACCGACAAGACCTGGTGGGGGTGGAAGCCCCACAAGGCCGCCCTGGAGTACCTGTGGCGCACCGGCGAGCTCGCCATCGCCGGGAGGGTCAACTTCCACAAGGTCTACGACCTCGCCGAGCGCGTCCTGCCGGCGGCCCACGCCGCGCCGGCGCCGGGCGAGGAGGAGCACGTGGACTGGGCCTGCCGCTCGGCCCTGGAGCGGCTGGGCGTCGCCTCGGCCGACGAGCTCGCCGGCTTCTGGCGCGCCGTCCTCCTGGAGGCGGCGCGGGCCTGGGGTGAGCGGGCCGCCGCGCGGGGGGAGGTCGCGGCCGTCGAGGTGGCGACCGCCGATGGCTCGAAGCCGCGCAAGGCCTGGGCGGTCCCCGACTGGGAGGAGCGGGCCGCGGCACTGCCCGCCGCCCCGCCGCGCATCCGCCTGCTCTCGCCGTTCGATCCCATCCTCCGCGACCGCAGGCGCACGCTGCGCCTCTTCAACTTCGACTACCGCTTCGAGGCCTTCGTGCCCGGCCCGCAGCGCCAGCACGGCTATTACGTATTGCCGATCCTCGAAGGCGAGCGCCTGGTAGGGCGGCTGGACCCCAAGCTTCACCGCGAGCGCGGGTTGCTGGAGGTTCGGGCGCTGTGGTGGGAGCCGGGAGTACGGCAGAGCCAGGGGCGAAGGGCGGCCCTGGAGGTCGCCCTCGACCGGCTGGCGCGCTTCTTGGGCGCGGAGAGCTGGAGCGTCAGTCGTGAATCATGATCTCGGCGCTGCCTCCCGGTTTGCCGAGCGTCGTGAGAGTGATGGCGTTGCCGTTGCCCGGGCGCATCGCTGAGGAGACGTCGAGCGTCCGCTGCTCGCCGTCCCGCAAGGCCGTGAGCATGAATTTCGTGCCGTTGACGTCGATCCGCAGAGTCTTCAACCCCGGAGTGCCGTTGAACACGGTAATCTTGCCCTCCGATTGCGGCAGATCGCCGATCGTCTGGCTCTCCGCCCTCCCCTGGTCGCGTACCCCCACCGTGACCGCGGGATCGCAGAGCGTCACGTTGCCGCAGAGGTCGGTGATCTTCAATGCCAGCCGTGACCAGGTGTTGGGGTCGTTCTTGAGCGCGGTCACCGTCAACGGCGACTGGGAGCCCAACGGGAAGGAGATCGGCGGGTTGATCGTGGCGTTGGTCAGCTCCGTCACCTCGATGGTGAACAGCCCGTTGTCGGCCGCCTGGACGGGAACCTGGATGCCGTTGGGAATGCGGACCGGGTCGCCGCAGAACGGCGGCACCTTGCGGCAGACCGCGAGATGGGCCGCCTGGTTGACCTGCACGCCGGCGGGATTGCGGTTCTCGTCCGCCAGCGGCGTGCGCTCCCGGTTGCCGTAGATGGTGCCCCCGTCGGGAGGCTTGTGATTGATGACGGCCTGCATGCGCTTGGCGTTCTCGTTGTGCAGGACGAAGTTGCCCATCGGCCCCGCCACCCGGAGCTCGAAGAAGATGTCGAAGAAGCTCGCCGCCGTGCCCGAGGGGGCGAAGGGCGGCACGTCGAGACGGCCCGGCTGCTGGTTGGCCGCCTCCTCGATCTCCCCGAACGAGCGCTGGAACGGCGGCTTGGCCGGATCGCGCAGCGACAGGGTGAGCGCGCCCAGATCGGGATCGGTCCCCGTGAAGTCGAGCTGGACCATCTCCGTCTGCACGTCGTCGAGGCCGTTGCCGTCGCTGTCCTGCGCTTCGCCGTCGGGCCCGATGGAGACGTTGACCGTCGCCGCGCCGTTCAGCCGCACCCGCTTGACGCCGAACGGGCCCTGCAGCTCGACCGCCGCGGCACCGTCGGCGAAGTGATCCACCTCGATCAGGTCGTCGTGCCCCGGCTGGCTCTGGTCCTCCGCATCCGGCTGGTGGAGGTCCTCAGGGGAGGCGATGTCGTTGACGTCGTAGGCGGAGTGGGTGAGGAAGATGCTGGCGATCTGGGTCGGGGCCGCGGGGGCGGCCGTCAGGTCGAAGATGCGGACCGCGCCCGCCCCGGCGCCCCCGGTGACCACCGCCCGCGAGCTGTCGGGGAGGATGGCGATGCTGTTGACGTCCCACGGGTTGCCGGACGGGGCCGGGAAGACGGCGACCTGGGTCGCGGTGGCGGGAGCATAGAAGGCGATGGCGTCGTTGACCGCCGCACCGGAGGCCGGGAAGGGCGGGGTGCCGCTGCGCACCACGGCGAGCCTGCCGTTCGGCGCCACGTGCACGTCGTCGGCCGGCGTCGTCAGCGGGAAGGTGGCCAGCAACACCGGCACGGCGACCGTGAGGTCGAAAATCTGCACCGCGTCCTGCCCGGAGCCGCCGGTGACCACGGCGCGCGTGCTGTCCGGCTTGAAGGCGATACTGTTCGAGGAGTGCTGGGCGTTGTTCGAGGCCGCCGGCTGGAAAGTGGCGGCGCCGGTGACCGGGTTGACGAAGGCGACGGCGTCGGCGACCGCCGGCCCCGAAGCCGGCGAGGAGGGGCCGCTGCGCACGACGAAGAATTTCCCGTCCGGCGAGACGTCCACGTCGCCCGGAGCCTGGGAGAGGGGAGTCGCGGCGACGAGCGCGGGGGTGGGCCCCGTCAGGTTGAACACCCGGATGGCATCGGCCCCCGCGCCGCCGGTCACCACCACCCGCGCGCTGTCCGGCGTGAAGGAGATGGCGTTGGAGCTGCGCGGGTTGTCCGAGGTGGCGCCGAGCTGGCTCACCAGCGCGCCCGTCGCCGGGTTGAGGAAGGTGACGTTGTCGTTGGCCGGGGGCGGTGGCGTCATCGGCGGGATGGCCGGCCCGCTGCGCACGACGGCGAGGCTGCCGTTGGGGGCGACGTCGACGTCATAGGGAGAGTGGGTGAGCGCATAGGTGGCGAGGCGCACCGGGACGGCGGGCGTCAGGTCGAACACCTGGATCGCGTCCGGCCCCACGCCACCGGTCACCACGGCCCGCGAGCTGTCCGGGGTGATGGCGATCATATTGGGTCCCCGCGTGGTGGCGCCGTTCGAGCCGGCCGGGAAGGTGGCCACCACCCCCCCGGTCGCCGGGTTGAGGAAGACCACGGCCGTGGTCGGGGCGAAGGGGTTGCGCGGCGCGCCCGTGCGCACGATGACGAACCGCCCGTTGGGTGTGACATCGACGTCGGCGGGGGGCATCGGCAGGCCGAGGGTCGCGATCTGCACCGGCAGCGCCCCGGTGACGTCGAAGACCTGGACCGAGTCCGCTCCCGTGCCGCCGGTGACGATCGCCCGCGTGCGGTCGGGAGTGAAGAGGACGGCGTTGTTGGTGCTCGGATTGGCCGAGCGGGCCGGGAAGCGGGCGATCTGCGTGCCCGCCGCCGGGTCGTAGAAGGTGACGTCATCGGGAGCGGGAGTCATGGGCGTGGCAGGGATCAGCAGCGGGCCGCTGCGCACGGCCACGAGGTTGGGAACCTGGGCCGGCGCGGCGGCGGCGAAGAGAGCCGCGGCCACGAGGACGGTGAAACGGAGAGCCTTGCGAACGGAATCCGTCACGGACAACCTCCTTGATCAGTCGACACGTGGGTAGGTCTCGGGAGCACCTGGACGGAGGGACGCCGTTTCGATCGCTTCGGGTCCGGCGGGGCTCGCGGCATGGGGGATGAGGCGCCGGAAAAAAGGGCGCTTCATCCTATCAGTTGCCGCAGAAACGATTTTCGGGACAGAATAAAAAGGTTTTTGTATTACCCATAGGCACCCATCCACCCATGGGAAAAAGTTGATGTCAAGGCACCGCTCGCCCCGCCCGCTCCAGCGCCCGCTGCATGAGCAGGTCCTGGCTGGAGCGCGGCTCCTCGCCGGGGCCCGGCTGGCGCTGGACGTAGGTGCCGTCGGGCTGCATGTCCCAGGCCTTGCAGTTGTCCGCGAGCTGGAGGTCGAGGATGGCCCGCACCTCCTCCTGGAGCTTGGGATCCTCGACCGGCACCGCCGCCTCCACCCGGGCGTCGAGGTTGCGCGACATCCAGTCCGCCGAGCCGAGGTAGTATTCGGGCTCGCCGGCATTGGCAAAGTAGAAGATCCGGGAATGTTCCAGGTAGCGGCCGACGATGGAGATCACCCGAATGGTCTCGCTGCGGCCGGGCAGCCCCGGGCGCAGCCGGCAGATCCCCCGCACGATGAGGTCGATCTCGACGCCCGCCGCCGAGGCGTCGTAGAGCGCGTCGACGATCTGCTTGTCGTCCAGGGCGTTCATCTTGGCGATGATGCGGCCGCCGCGGCCGGCCTGCTGGTGCGCCACCTCGCGGGCGATCATCTCCATGAAGCGCTGGCGCATGGTGATGGGAGCCACCAGCAGCTTCTTGAACTGCGGCTGGTAGACGAGGCCGGTGAGCATGTTGAAGAGCTGGGCCACGTCCTGGGCCAGGGCCTCGTCGCAGGAGAAGAGGCCGAGGTCGGTGTAGAGCTTCGCCGTCTCGGGGTTGTAGTTGCCGGTGGCGATGTGGGTGTAACAGCGCAGGAGGTCCTTCTCCTGGCGCACCACCAGAGCGATCTTGGCGTGGGTCTTCAACCCCACCAGCCCGTAGCAGACGTGGGCGCCCACCTTCTCCAGCGCCTCCGCCCACTCGATGTTGGCCGCCTCGTCGAAGCGCGCCTTGATCTCCACCGTCACCGCGATCTGCTTGCGCGCCTCGGCGGCGCGGATCAGCGCCTGCATGTTCGGCGAGTCGGCGGAGGTGCGGTAGAGCGTCTGCTTGATGGCCAGCACGGCCGGGTCCACCACCGCCGCCTCGATGAAGCGCTGGGTGCTGGTGGCGAACGAGTCATAGGGGTGGTGGACCAGGATGTCGCCGGCCGCGATGGCGTTGAAGACCTCCGCCTCGTCTCCCGTCTCGAAGTGGAAGCGGGGGTGGGTCACCGGCGCCCAGGGGCGGTAGCGCAGCGATGGCAGGGGGGCTGAAACGGCGAGCGACATCAGGTCCTTGAGCGCCAGGGGCCCCTCGACCTCGAAGATCTCCGGCTCGCCGACCTCCTCGAGCTCCTCGCCCAGGAAGTCGATCATCCAGCGCGACATGCCCCTCGCTACCTCCAGGCGCACGACGGTGGCGAAGCGGCGCTCCCGCAGCTCCTCCTGGATGGCCTCCAGCAGATCCTCCGCCGTCTCCTCGTTGCGCTGCACGTCGGCGTTGCGCGTCACCCGAAAGGGGTGGGATTCGACGATCTCGACCCCCGGGAAGAGGCGGTCCAGATGGTGGGAGATGACCTCCTCCACCGGCACGTAGCGCAGCGGCCGGTCGCGCACCGGCTCCGGCAACTGCACCCAGCGCGGCAGGATGTGCGGCGCCTTGACCCGGGCGAAGCGCGGCGAGTCGTCGCCGGGGAGCCGGATGGAGACGCCGAGCGACAGGCTGATGTTGGAGATGAAGGGGAACGGGTGCGCGGGATCGACCGCGAGCGGCGTCAGGATGGGGAACATCCGGCGGTCGAACTCCTCGGTGAGATGGCGCCGCTCGGCGGCCTTGAGCTCCCCCCAGCGAACGATCTCCAGCCCGTGCTGGCGCAGGGCGGGAAACAGCTCGTCCTTGAGCAGCCGCCGCTGGCGCGCCACCATCGGCCGCACCGCGGCGTTGATGGCGGCGAGCTGCTGGCGGGGGGTGCCGCCGCTGTCGGCGCCCAGCTCGCGGAGGTTGCTGGCGAGCTGCTGCTTGAGGCCGCCCACCCGCTTCATGAAGAACTCGTCGAGGTTCGAGTCGAAGATGGCGACGAACTTGAGCCGCTCCAGCAGGGGGTTGTCCGGGTCCTCCGCCTCCCGCAGCACGCGGGCATTGAACTCCAGCCAGGAGAGCTCGCGGTTGAGGATTAGGTTGGGGGCTTCGGCGCGCTCGTCGAGGCGCTCCGGACGCGATGGATTGGGCTCTGACACAGGGATCGACCTCCGGCAGGCGGACGAGGTCGCCCCGCCAGGACTCCCAAATCTTGACACATTCCGGTGACACAGTTCCATGACAGTCCGGTGACGAGGCGCGCCGCCGCCGGCCGGCCCAGGGACCGTCGGCTACAATCACCCCGTGAGCTCCACACCGGCCGTCGTCGTCCAGCCTCTGACTTTCCCCAGCCCCGGCGAGCCCCTGCTCGCCGGCGTCCCCGGGCTCGCCGCGGTCCCCGGGCGCGAGCGCCTGGCGGCCATCGACATCGGCTCGAACTCGATCCACATGGTGGTGGCCGAGGTGGGGGCCGGCGGCGGCTACCGCCTGCTGGGCCGCGAGCGGGAGATGGTGCGCCTGGGCAAGACCGGCTTCGGCGACGGCGCCCTCTCCGAGACGGCCATGCAGGACGGCCTGGAGACGCTGGCCAAGATGACCACCATCGCCCGCCTCAAGGGCGCGGAGCGGGTGGTGGCGGTGGCCACCAGCGCCGTGCGGGAAGCGGCCAACGGCGCCGACTTCCTGGCCCGCGTCAAGGCCTTGACCGGCCTCGACGTGCAGCTCCTCACCGGCGTCGAGGAGGGGGAGCTCATCTACCGCGCCGTGCGGGAGGTGGTGGACCTCGGGCCGGGCGCCGCCGCCATCGCCGACGTCGGCGGCGGCAGCACGGAGTGGATCGCCACCCGCGGCGGTGAGATCGAGCAGGTGGTGAGCCTCGCCCTCGGCTCCCTGCGCTGCGCCGTCGAGCTGGCGGGGGACCCGCCCGGCGGCGCCGACCTCGACCGCCTGCGCCGCCAGCTCGCCCGGCGCCTCGCCGAGACCGTGCCGCGAGGGCCGGTGGAACGGCTGGTCGCCACCTCCGGCACGGCGGTCTGCTGCGCCGACCTCGTCGACCACTTCGCCGGCCGGCCGTGGAAGGAGCTCTCCGGCGGCCTGCGCGAGGTGCGCACCAAGGACCTCGCCCTGCTCGTCGAGCGGCTGCGTCCCCTGAAGCGCCGCCAGATCGCCGCCCTGCCGCCGGTGGGCGGCCCCCGCTCCGAGAGCCTGCTGGCCGGCGCCGTGCTGCTCCAGGAGCTGGTGGCCCACGCCGGCGTCGACCGCTTCCAGGTCTCCGACCGGGCGCTGCGGGAGGGGCTGGTGCTGGCGGCCCTCGGCCAGCCCATCCCCGCCGCCGGCCAGCCCGGCGACCTGCGGCGGCGCCAGGTGCTCCGCCTCGCCGAGCGCGCCGAGACCGCCTACCGCCACGACCTGCAGACGGCGCGCCTCGCCACCCGCCTGTTCGACGTCACCGCCTCGGTCCACGGCCTGGGCAGCCGCGAGCGGGAGTGGCTGGAGTACGCCGCCCTGCTCCACGACATCGGCTACTCCATCCACTACCGCGGCCATCACAAGCATGCCTACTACCTCATCGCCAACGCCGTGCTCGACGCCTTCGACCCGCGGGAGATCGAGATCATCGCCCACGTCGCCCGCTATCACCGGGGCGCGACTCCCAAGCCCGGCCATCCCACCTTCGCCGCTCTCAAGCCCTGGCAGCAGCGGATCATCCGCAAGCTCGCCGCCCTGCTGCGCGTCGCCGACGCCCTGGACCGCACCCACGCCTCGCGGGTCGAGGAGATCTACGGCTCGATCCGAAGCCGCAAGGTCACCCTGGAGGTCGTGTCGCGCTACGCCGTCGACCTCGAGCTGGAAGCCGCGCAGGAGCATGGCAGATTCTTTGCAGCGATCTTCGACTGCTCCCTCCGCCTGCGCCAGGGTCTGGAAGCAGCGGCAGGCTGAGGGTACGAATTTCTACAGCGGGTTGTAAGAACCTCCCGTCCTGCCGGTTCGCGCCAGCGGTCTGTTTTCTTTCCCATAAACCACGCTGTCACAGAGAGTTAACAGGATTCTCACGGGAATTTCACCTCGGTTTCTGTGGAAAACTCTCCACAGAGCGCTTCCGAGCCCCTTCCCGCGCTCGCGGTGAATTCTACAAACTCAATAAAATCAACGGCTTGCCCGCTTTGCACAGCAGCTTGGTCAAAGCGGGGAAAGGCCCGGAAACACGGCCTGTTCCGGGGGTTTGAGGGCTCTTTTCCACAGGGTTTTCCGCATTCTTTGTGGAAGACTCCATGGTAGCCTCTGGCCAATGGCACAAGAACGCATTCTGCTCATCGAGGACGAGCCCGACATCGCCGAGGTCCTGCAGTACAACCTCGAGAAAGAGGGCTTCGCGGTGGAAGTGGCGCGGCGGGGGGACACCGGCCTCGAGGCCCTGCGCCGCGAGCCGGCCGACCTGCTGGTGCTCGACCTCATGCTCCCCGGCATCGACGGCTTGGAGCTGACGCGGATGCTGAAGCGGGATACCGCCACCTCGCGGCTGCCCATCGTCATGCTCACCGCCCGCGGCGAAGAGGTGGACCGCATCGTCGGGCTGGAGCTGGGGGCCGACGACTACATCAGCAAGCCCTTCAGTCCCCGGGAGGTCGTGCTGCGGGTCAAGGCGGTGCTGCGCCGCCGGCAGCCCGACGACACCGTCAGCGATCTGTTGGAGGTCGGCGGCATCCAGCTCGACGTCTCCGGCCACCAGCTCCGGGTGCGGGGCCGGGAGGTGCCGCTCACGGCCACCGAGTTCCGCCTGCTGCGGCTGCTCATGGAGCGCGGCGGCCGGGTGCAGACCCGTGGACAGCTCCTGTCGGACGTCTGGGGCTATGCCGAGGACATCGACAGCCGGACGGTGGACACCCACATCCGGCGCCTGCGCCGCAAGCTCGGCCCCGAGGCCGACCGCATCGAGACCGTCATCGGGGTCGGCTATCGGTTGAGGCCCTGACCCCGCGTGCGGCGCCTCGGCCTGCCGCCCAAGCTGCGGCTCGCTCCCCTCTGGCCGGCGCTGGCGGCCACGGCCATCGCCAGCGGCTTCCTCTGGTTCCTCCTCCCCGGGCTGTTCGAGCGCACGGCCTCGGTGCAGCTCTTCGACACCCTGCGCATCCTCACCCCCATCGTCCAGCGCCAGGTCTCCGATCCGCGGACCGATCCGCGGCTCTGGGTGCGGCAGCTCGCCGCCGACAGCGGCCTGCGGGTGACCCTGATCCGCGGCGACGGCGTGGTGTTCGCCGACAGCTCCGTCGAGCCGGCGAAGGTGGGGGCGATGGAGAACCACCGGCACCGGCCCGAGGTCGAGGAGGCCCTGGCCCGCGGCTTCGGGATGTCGGTGCGCACGAGCGCCACCACCGGCGACACCTACGTCTACGCCGCCCAGACCCTGGCCGGCCCGCGCGGCGAGACGCTCATCCTGCGCCTGGCCGAGCCCCTGGAGCAGCTCCAGGCGTTGCGCGGGCAACTGGCGGCGGCCATGGCGCTCGCCGTGCTGGCGGCGGGCTGCGGCATCCTGGTCACCTCCCTGTGGCTGGACCGCCGCCTCTTCCAACCCCTCTTGCGGCTCATCGCCGACGCGCGCGACATCGCCGCCGGCCGCGTCGCCCGCGTGCGGGTGCCGGACGAGGATGAGCTGGCGGCCCTGGCCCTGGCCCTCAACCGCCTCGCCGCCACCGCCGAGGAGCAGTTCGAGGTCGTGCGCAAGGAGCGTGACCAGCTCCGGCAGATCCTCGCCAGCATGTCGGAAGGGGTCCTGGTGGTGGGACCGGACGGCCGCGCCCTGATGATCAACCCGGCCTTCCATCAACTCTTCGACCTGCGGGGCGACTTCTCCGGCCGGCCGGTTCTGGAGATCATCCGCCATCCGGCCTTCAGCCGCCTGATCGAGGACACCCTGCGCGCCGGCGAGCCGCAGAGCGTCCAGATCGAGCTGGCCACCCCCGAGCGGCGCACCCTGCTGCTGGCCAGCTCGCCCATTACTGGCGGGACCGGCGGGACCGGCGGGACCGGCAGCCCGGGCGGCGAGCGGGGCGCCGTGGTGGCCACCCGCGACACCACCGAGCTGACGCGGGTGGCGGACATGCGCAAGGACTTCGTGGCCAACGTCTCCCACGAGCTCAAGACGCCGCTCGCCGCCATCCGCGGCTATGCCGAGACGCTGCGCGACGGTGCCCTGGAGGAGCCCGCCACGGCCCGCCGCTTCACCGAGCGCATCCTCAACCAGTGCCGGCGTCTGCAGGAGCTGCTGGACGACCTGCTGACCCTCTCGCGCCTGGAGGGGGTCGCCCCCGCTCTGGAGCGCGAGCCCGTCGACCTCGGCGCCGTCGTCCGCCGCGCCGTGGAGCTGATCGCCGCCAAGGCCCGCGAGAAGCGGGTGGAGATCGTGGTCGAAGAGGAGACGGTGCCGCCCCTCCCGGGCGACCCCGACGGCCTCGAGCGCCTGGTCCTCAACCTCCTCGACAACGCCATCAAGTACAACCGTCCCGAGGGCAAGGTCACCCTCCGCCTCTCCGGCGCCGACGCCGAGGCGACCGAGGCGACCGAGGCGGTCATCGAGGTGAGCGACACTGGGATCGGCATCCCCCCCGAGTCCATCCCCCGTCTCTTCGAGCGCTTCTACCGCGTCGACAAGGGCCGGGCCCGCGAGGAGGGGGGCACCGGCCTCGGCCTCGCCATCGTCAAGCACGTGGCCCAGGCCCACGGCGGCCAGGTGGAAGTCGAGAGCCGCATCGGCCGCGGCTCGACCTTCCGGGTGAAGCTGCCGCTGGCCCTCACTCCCCCAACCCCCTCTCTCCCAGCCTCCCCCCCGCCATCCGGGAGAGAGGGGGCTTTGTAGGGCCTCTGTGCGCACCTTCACGCTGCTTCTTCTTTTAGCTAACCACTCCCTCTTCTCCCGGCGGAAGGGGGGGAGGCTGGGAGAAGAGGGCCGGGGTGATGAGGGCCTGCGCACCGCCTGAAATGCAGGCTTCTTGCGGCAAAACCCAACACCGGGCCCGCCGACGCCGTACAATCATCAGCAGACACTCGTCGCACCCCAAGGCTCCGACTCGCGAGGACGTGACATGATCCGCTCGCCTCTCGAAACGCCCCCTGCCGCCCCGGCGCCCTCCTCGGGCGGACGCTGGCTCGTCGTCTCCTTCCACGACCTGGCCCCCCATTCGCAGCGGCCCTGCCAGGAGCTCATCGCCCAGCTCGCCGAGCTGGGGGTCGAGCGAATGTCGCTCCTCGTCGTCCCCCGCTGGCACGACCTCGAGTCGATCGAGGAGCGGCCCTTCTTCCGCCGCTGGCTCCTCTCCCTGGCCGAGGCCGGCCACGAAGTCTGCCTGCACGGGCTCACCCACCGGGCGGCGCGGGGCGAGTTCCACGGCATCGATCGCGGGCGGGCCGAGGTCAAGGTGCGCGAGGGGGCCGGCCTCCTCGCGGACCTCGGGTGTCCGGTCCGCGGCTTCGTGCCGCCGCGCTGGCGGCTCAGCGCCGCCGCCCGCGAAGTGCTGCGCCAGCGCGGCTTCGGCTACGCCGTCACCCTCCGCCATCTCGACCTGCTGCAGGAGGACCGGCGCGTCGCCGCGCCCGTGGTGTCCTTCGACGCCCACAACCTCTGGCACCGCGTGGTCTCGCCGCTGGCGGGCCGGCTGCGCTTCGCCGCCAGCCGCCAGGCGCCCATCCTGCGCATCGCCGTCCATCCGGGCGACCTCTACGAGCCCGCGGTGCGGCGCACCCTCGTCGCCCTGCTGCGCGAGGCGCTGGCCGACCGGGTGCCGGTGACCTATGGCGAGCTCGCCTCCCGCGTCGCCGCCACCGCGGCCTCCTGAGACGGTCTCTGCCCAGGCGCCGTCACACCGTTGACGGCAACCTGTCACAGACCTGCGGGACGCCGCGCTTTCCTCTCCCGGCTCAGGGGTTTAAGATGCCCTGGCAAGGAGCTTCTCATGGAACGACGACTGGACCAGGACCTCGATCGCGTACGCCAGATGCTGCTGCGGATGGGCGGCATGGTGGAAGGGATGGTCGCCCAGGCGACGCAGTCCCTGCTCGATCGCAACAATCAACTGAGCACCGACGTGATCGCCGGGGACAACGACGTCGACCACCTGGAGATCGAGATCGACGAGCTGTGCCATCTCATCCTCGGCACCAAGCAGCCGACGGCGGTGGACCTGCGCTTCCTGGTGGCGGTGATGAAGATCAACGGCGACCTCGAGCGCATCGGCGACTCGGCGGTGAACATCGCCCAGTCCGTGCTGCAGCTCAACGACCAGCCGCCGCTCAAGCCCTACATCGACCTGCCCCACCTCTCGCAGCTCGTGCAGGACATGGTGCGCAAGAGCCTCGACGCCTTCGTGCGCCGGGACGCCCGCCTGGCCACCGAGGTCTGCCAGTCCGACGACGCGGTGGACGGCCTCTACAAGCAGCTCTTCCGCGAGCTGCTCACCTACATGATGGAAGACCCGAAGACGGTGAGCCGCGCCCTCCACCTGCTGCTCATCTCGCGCAACATGGAGCGCATCGCGGACCATGCGACCAACATCGCCGAGGACGTCATCTACTACGTCGAAGGCCGGGACATCCGTCACTCCAGCGGTCTCAGCGAAGAGGCGGTGCGCAAGGCGGTCTGAGCCCCGGCGACCAGGCCCTCCGCCTTGCGCGCGATCAGGAGGAAGCTCTTCGCCTTCGCCTCTCGGGCCAGCGCCTGAAGGCGCTTCATCCCGATGTCCGCCTGCGGATGCTCGCGTAGGTCGATCTCGCCCAGGACGAGCCTCGCCTCGAAGACCGAGGCGAGGGAGCGCGCCTTCTCGGCCCTCGCGCGTGCGGCCTCGGCGAGCGAGCGCGCCCCGGCGAGGTGACCGCCGGCAATCTCGACACGGGCCTGGGCCAGGAGGACGAAGAGGTTGGGCTGGTTCTGCCGATTGCCCTGAAGCACGGTGCGCGCCCGTTCGCAGTCCGCCGCCGCCGCGGCGTTCTGATGCAACGCGACCTCGGCGAGCGCGCCGGCGGCGAGCGCCAGGGCGGTGTTGCCCGACTGATGCATCGCCGTGAACGCCTGGGTCGACTGCCGGGCGAGGGCGAGGCCCTCGGCAGGGTGCCCCTGCTCGGTGCGCACCAGCGCCAGGTTCATCCGCGTCTGCGCGGCGGCGTCCTCGTCGCCCAACCTCAGGCGCGCGGCGAGCGTGCCCTGGAAGAGGTGGTCCGCCTCGTCCAGGCGGCCCTCGGCGAGGAGCACCGTCGCCAGGTCGTCCTCGTGCCGCGCCACACCGCCGGCATCGTGAAGGCTCCGGCTCAGCTCCAGCGCATCGCGGTACCCCTGGTACGCCGTCTCCAGATCGCCGGCGGCGAAATGGGTATCGGCCAGGGATCCGAGGCAGAACGCCGTGTATCCGCGATCGCCGATCTCACGGCTGATCGCCAGCCCCTCGGTCTGCATCCGGAGGGCCTTTTCGATCTCCCCCTGGTCCGCGAGGGCGTTGCCGATCGCCCCCAATCCCCAGACGATGCCGCGGCGGTCGTTGATCTCGCGGCTCAGCGCGAGCCCCTTTTCGGCGCTGCGCAGGGACTCCTCGACGTTCCCCTCCATCCAGCTCGTGTTCGCGATGTCGCTCCAGGCGTGCGCGACGCCCTGGCGGTTGCCGGTGCGTTCGAAGGTGGCGAGGACCTGGCGGTAGCCGGTGATCGCGCCGTCGTAGTCGCCGTGGTCGCCCCTGGCGTTGGCGATGCCGAGGAGCGCGCCCGCCTCCGCGTTGGTGTCGCCCAGGTCGTGAAAGAGATGGGCCGCCTCGAGCCGGGCGCCCTGGGCGGGCTGGGCCTGGCCGAGATTGCTCTCGGCGGCGGCCTCGTCGAGCAACGCCTCGCCCAGGAGCAGGCCGAGATGCCGCGACCGGGCCGCGGCGGCGGCGCGCCGGGCGCTCGCGAGCTCCCGGGGCCAATCGGACAGCGCGCCGCTGGCGGCGGCCTCGGCCAGGTCGAGGCGCGGATCCTCGCTCGCCGGCCGCGGGTGTCGCCGCAGCGCGGCGATGACGGCGAGCGCTTCCGCCGCCTTGCCGCCCGCGGTCAGGGTGCGCGCGAGGCTCAGCCCATATTCGAGGTTGTCGGGGAAGAAGGCGAGGAGGGAGCGGTCCGTGGTGGCGGCGGTCGTCCAGTCCTTCTGCGCCTCCGCCAGGCCGGCCGCGATCTCGAGCTGCTGGGCCCGGCTCAAGGGGCCCGACAGCGCCCGAGCCCGCTTCGCCTCGGCGATGGCCAGCGGATCGTAGCCCAGGGCGGCCAGCGCCTGGCTCAGCGCCACGTGGGCGAGCGGGAACCGCTCCTCGAGCGCAATCGCCCGCTCGAGCAGGGGCCGGGCACCGAGCGCGTCGTATTGCCGCAGCTTTTCGAGCCCCTCCGCATACAGGCGCGCCGCCTCCGGCCGAGCGGGAAACGCGGCGGCGGCCGCCGCTGCGGCTTGGGGCGCCGGAGGCTCCAGCCCGAGCCTGGCGCGGAGCCTGGCCGCGGCGGTGTCGACGAGCGCGAAGAGCCGGTTCGAGGCGCCGGTTCCCGACACCGTACAGAGGGTGTCGCCCGAGGCCGTGCTCTGAAGGACCACGTCGAGGCGCAGGACCTCGCCCTCGGGGCCCGGCAGCGACAGGTACGAGCCCTGGACCACGTAGTCGGCCGCGAGCTGCCAGCGCGCCGCGGCGAGCGCCTCGCGGGTCAGCACTCCGGGCGCCGGGGGGAGCGTGCGGGCGAGCCGCATGGCATCGGCGCCGGGGACCAGGCGCAGCCTCTCGCCGGCGGCGAGGTCGGCGCTCATCATCTCCGCCAGCGCCGTCGACAGCCATGCCGAGTCGCTCCGCCGCGACAGGTTCGCGAAGCCCAGGACCGCGATCGAAGCGCGCGGCGGCGGGCCCGCCGAGCCCGAGGTGCCCGGGCTGGATCGCGGATGCACGCGGCCGGTGAAGGCCCCGACGGCAAGGAATGCGAGGAGGCCGAGGACCGCCGCGACCGCGCCGAGACGCAAGGAACGGCTCACCGCTGGAGACGGTCCGGAAGGCGGGGCGGCGGGCTCCACGGCGAGGCGCTCGACCGGAGCGATGAAGCGGTAGCCGATCCGCGGCACGGTTTCGATGAAGGGGGCCTCGCCGTCGATCTCCGCGAGGGCTCGACGGATGAGCCAGACGTTCTTGGCGAGCGTGCTCTCCTCGACCACCGAGTCGGGCCAGAGCCGTGCGAGCAGCTCCTCTTTCGGCACCAGGTGGCCCGCCCGCTCGACCAGGTAGAGCAGGGTGTCGAAGGCGCGCGGCTTGAGCGGGATGGCGACGCCATTGGCGAGCAGGCGACGCTCGCGGGCTTCGAGCGTGTGGCTGCCGAAACGATAGCTCTGGGATTCCAGCTCGGTCAAAACCAGGCGCCTCCGGCTGCCGGCGAAAGAAAAGAGAACGAGCGGAGAACCTTCGCCCAGGACAATCTTAGCCCCTGGACCTACCCTCTTCGTACAGCCATGGCCCTGTCGGCCCCTTGAGACAGGCGCAAGACAACCGAAGAGGAGACCCCATCATGAAACGGAACCTCACGACTCGATCCCTGGTCTTCACCCTCGCGGTCCTCGCCGCCTCCGCCTGCCAGAAGTCACCGGAGACTGCCTCGACGACTCCCGCGCCGGACGCGCCGGCGGCGACCGACGCGCAGACCACCCCGCAGGCGGCGCCCAAGGTAAACGTCTGCACCCTCCTCTCGGCCGCCGAGGTGAGCGCGGTGATGGGCAAGACGTTGATCCAGGACGGCTGTACCTACGGCCTCGATCCAGCCGCCAAGGAGAAGGCGCTGGCCGAGAGCCAGAAGCAGCTCGCAGAGAGCACGAATCGCGCCGCGGCAGGCGACCTGAACGGCTTCATGAAGGGCATGATGCAGGCCGGAGCCGGTCAGCAGAAGACGGCGAGCATCATGGGCGACCAGATGACCGTCACGGTCGACGCCAGCCGCGACGATCAGACGGAAGAGGCGGTGAAGGCAATCTACGCCAAGACCGGCGGGACGGTGCGGGGCGCCATCGCTCCCCTGGCGCCCGAGCAGCGCGGCCTCCACGGCGTGATCGAAGGGCTCGACGAAGTGAGCAACGTGGGCGACTGGGCGTTCGCGACCAACGTGGCCTCGGTCAACATGGGGCCGGGCTTCTCGGCGCGTGGCCGCATCCTGGAGGCGCGCAAGGGCCCGTGGCACGTGACCGTGAGCGCCACCGTGGGTCCCGACCCCGGCGCGGCAGCGCTCGACGAGCGGCTGGCCGGCGTGGCCCGCGCCCTGATCGCGAAGCTGTAATCCCCCCTTCTTGCCAATCGAGGAGACCCAGATGAGCCAGGAAATTGAAGGCATGGTTCGGGCGAGCGTGATCGCCATCCTGATCGCCGCCGCCGCGGGGCAGCCTGCGCGCGCCGCGGACCCGCTCTGCAAGCTGGTGCTCGACGCGATGGCGAAGCAGACCGCGACGCCGAGTCACCTCTATGCGACGGAGGTCATGGCGCTCCGCGGCGGCAAGCCCAAGGCCACGGAATCGATCTATGCCGGCGGCGCGATCTACATCCAGGTGAGGGGCCAGTGGAAACGCAGCCCGATGTCGATTCAGGACATGCAGAAGCAGCGGGAAGAGAACGTGCGCAACGCGAAGTCGATGACCTGCCGCTACCTGCGCGACGAGGCGGTCAACGGAGAAGCCGCGGCCGTCTACCATTCGCAGGCCGAGACAGAGGATGGGAAGTCGGAATCGACGCTGTGGCTGTCCAAGCGCAGTGGCCTGCCCCTGCGCAGCGAAAGCGACGTGGACGTCGGCGGCGGCGAAAAGAGGCATCTGACGATCCGCTACGACTACGGCGGCGTGCGACCGCCGGCCGGCGTGCAGTAACGTCCACGGCCCTACCCTCGGCTGGTGGTGCAGGCGGCTCTCTCACCCCTATCGGCGAAGGCCCCGCCGCTGCTGCGCGCCTGATAGAGCCGCGGTGTCTCAGGCGACTCCGTTCGTCGTTTCCTTGGCCGGCGAGACGCCGGCGGTCCCAGGTGCCGCCGGCCAGGTTCGAGACAACCGCCGCGAGGGAAGCGTCCGACGGCATGGCCATCGTCCTTTCTGCTGCAAAACTCGAACCTTTCTGTTGCATATTATCTGATTTCTATCGCGAAATTCAGAGAGCTCCACCACCTGCTCCGGCCGGCGAGCAGCGGCTCTGCGACAATCTGCCGCAAAAATTCTCGCTCCCGGCGGCTCCGCCTCAGGTCGCAGATACCGACGCACCTCGATTATGCCGCAAAATGGAAGATGTTTGCACCATTCACTTCGTAACTAGCGGCTCACGCGGCCTCTATTTGCGGCTGAATTCTTGGGATGGAAGGCTTGCATCGCGAGTCCGGCCTTCCATTTCGAGCTTTTTGCGGCTCGAAGCGTGGACCTTGCGGCTCAATCCGAGGATCTTGCGGCTCGCAACTCGGGGCATGCGGCTCGCCCCTCGAAGTAGGCGACAAACTCGCTGGCTTTCGTAGCTCGGCGGGGCACGCCTGCTGGGCACCTCGGCTGGTGGGTTCTTTTTTCAGCGTCTGGGTCGATCGCCCGCGCCTTGTCCTCCCGGGTGAAGCGCGCCCCCGGCTTAGAGCGGCTGGGGCTGGTATACTGCGCCCGGTTTTCCCACGATGCATCGCCATTGGCTCCAGCACGAAGTCCAGGCCCGCTGTCCGCTCTGCGGTGTGGAGGGGGAGAAGGGCGCGGTGCTGTCCACCGATCACGTCCTGCCCGGGCTGCCGCCCGTGACCCTGCTGCGCTGCCCGGCCTGCGGCGCCGCCTTCCTCCAGGACCTGACGCCGCCCGACTACGAGACCGGCATGGCCGAGATGCTCGACTACTACGTCGAGCAGGGGGCCGGAATCGACCTCATCGTGGCGCCGCTCCTGCGCCTGCCCCCCCGGTCGATCCGGCGCTGCCTGGAGGTCGGCTGCAGCTTCGGCTTCGCGCTCGACTTCAGCCGCCACGCCTTCGGCTGGGAGGTGCTCGGGGTGGACCCCTCGCCGCTCGCGGCGGCGGGCGCCGAGGCGCTGGGCCTGCCCGTCCGCCGCTCCTATTTCAGCGCCAATCTCGACCTCGGCCCCGAGCCCTTCGAGCTCGCCGTCTGCTCGGAGGTCCTGGAGCACATCGCCGAGCCTCACGCCCTGCTCGCCGCGATCCACGACCGGCTCTCCCCCGAGGGGCTCCTCGTGCTGTCGACGCCCAACCTCGCGCTGGTCCGGCCGGAGACGCCTGAGGGCGCGCTCGGCCGTGCCCTCAGCCCGGGGCTCCACCTGGTGCTCTACGATCGCCGCGCTCTCGTCCGGGTCCTCGAGCAGGCCGGCTTCGCCGCCGTCCACGTCGAGGAATCGCCCGAGACCCTCCGCGCCTTCGCGGCGCGCTCTCCGGCGGCGCTGGCGCGTCTGCGGCCGGCCGATCCGCCCGCGGAGCGGGCCCTCCTGCGCGGCTACTTCGAGGCCCGGGCCGAGAGCGCTCCTCCCGCCTCCGCCCTCGCCTGCGGCATGGCCTATCGACACTTCAAGGAGTGCGTCAACGCCGGGCTCCACGACGAGGCGGCGGCGAGCCGCACCCGGCTGGCGCGGATCTACCGCGAACGCTTCGACCTCGACCTGGAGAAGCCGGCCCTGGAAGCCGGCCGGAGGCTCCCTTTCAACCTCACGGGCGCTCTCTTCTTCTCCGGTATCCTGGAGCTCAACGGCCTCCGCCGCCCGGACAAGGCCGCCGCAGCCTTCGCGGCGGCCATCGCGGCGGGCAGCCTTTTGCAAGAGAGCCAGAACCCGTTCGGGCTCTGCGACGGCGAGACCGAAGCGCTCCTGGCCCAGAGCCGCAAACACCTGCCGATGGCGCTCGCGGCGCGCCCGGCGATGGAGCGGGAGCGGACGGTGCGCGAGATCGAAGCCCCTCTTCGCCCCGAGACAGGAGTGATCGCAGGGCTGGCCGCCCGGCTCTTCTCCCGTCTGCGCCAACGCCGGCTTCTCCTGATCGCCGAGCGCTTCGTCGCTCCCATCGCGCGGCTCTCCGGGGTGGTCCTGCCGCTGGACGTGATCGCGCGCCGGCCGGCGGCGCGGCTGCGGCTCGTCCTCGCCATCGACGGCGCGGACGCGACGCACGACTACCGCGCCGCGACCCTGTCCAGTCCGCCCCTCTCGCCGGAGGAGTCGCTGCGCCTGCACTTCGCGCCGTTCGACGCCCCGGCGGGCACCCCGTTCCTGCTCGGCGTCCTCGACCTTTCCGGGGCAGCCGAGGCGCCGCTCGCCGCCGATCTCCGGGCGGTCCGCGCCGTCGCCGCCGGCCGGCCGCCGATCACCCTCGCCTGCCGGGGCGAGGGCGAACGGACATCCGCGGACCCGCTCCCCGACGAGCGCGGCATCGCGGCGTTCCGCGTCGCGCCCGCCGGCGGCCCCGCCGGCCTCGGAGTCCGCGCCGTCTATAGGCTCGACGCCTTCTGGTGCGATCCCCACGGCCTCTACCTGCGCGGCTGGGTGCACGCCCACGAGCACCGGGTGCGGGCGCTACGAGTGGAATCCGCGGGACGCTCCACCCGCGTGGACACGTTCGCCGACCGGCCCGACCTGCTCGCCTTCTACCCCGGGCACGAGCACGTCCGGCACAGCGGCTTCGCCGTCTACCTCCCCTGCCCTCCCGGCCATCCGGTCCACCTGACTCTGGAGACCGACGGCGGCCCGGCAAGCCTCCCGCTCCCCTTGCCCGAAGGGCCCCTGCCGCCCTGGCCCGCCTCCCCCGGCGACGACGACGGCTACGACGTCCTATCCCCGATGCTGCGGCGCTTCGTCGAGCTCGCCAACGCCCGCGGCGGCCGCGTGCTCCAGGTCGGATCGCGCACCCCGGCCGGCCTCGAAGGGATGCCGCCGCGCCCGCTGCTGCGCGGCCCCGTGACCGGGCTCGACATCCATCCCGGACACTACGTCGACCTGGTGGGCGACGCCCATACCTTGAGCCGCTTCCTGCGCGAGCGCTCGGTCGACGCCGTGGTCTCCGGCTCGGTGCTGGAGCACCTGCAGGCGCCGTGGCTGTTCGCGGCCGAGGTCAACCGCGTCCTCAAGCCTGGCGGTCTGGTCTATCACGAGGCGCCCGGAGCCTGGCCCGCCCACGCGCAGCCAAACGACTTCTGGCGCATGTCGGCTGAAGGGCTGCGCGCGCTGTTCGGTCCGGCGAGCGGCTTCGAGGTGCTGGCCGCCCGGGACGCCGGTCCGGTGGCGATGATCCCCGGTCCGCAATGGCGGCAGCGGCATCTCGACATGCCGACCGTCCCGGCCTACGCGATGGCCGAGATCCTGGCCCGCAAGGTGGAAGAGATCCCGCCCGGCGCCGTGGCCTGGCCCCTGGCGGTGGGCGCGAGCGAGGAGCGGGCGCGACGCTACCCGGTCGCGGGCCTGCGCGTGGCGCCGGCCCCGCGAGAGGGACCGCCCTGATGCAGCCCCGCGTTTCGGCCATCCTGCCGGTCTTCAACGGCCGCCGCTTCCTGCTCGGCGCGGTGCGCAGCGTGCTCGCGCAGTCGCTCCCCCCCTGCGAGCTGATCGTGGTGGACGACGGCTCCACCGACGGCTCCCTCGCGGAGCTCGACGGCCTCGCCCCGACGCCCTTCCCCGTGCGCATCCTGCGCCAGGCCAACGCCGGGCAGTCCGCGGCGCGCAACGCCGCCGTCCGCGAGGCCACGGGGGAGTACCTGGCCTTCCTCGACCAGGACGACGCCTGGCATCCGCGCCACCTCGAAGAGCTGGTGACGCCGCTCGCCGCCGACCCCGCCGTGGGCTGGGCCTACTGCGACTTCGACGAAATGGACCTCGACGGCAACCTGGTGACCCGCGCGTTCATCCGGGCGCAGGGCGTGCCCCATCCCAAACGTACGATCTACGATTGCGTGGCCGGCGACCTGATGGTGCTCCCCTCGGCGAGCGTGATGCGGCGCGCCGCCTTCGAGCAGGCGGGCGGTTTCGACGAGACGCTCTGTGGCTACGAGGACGACGACCTGTTCGTGCGCTTCTTCCGCCTCGGCTGGGACCACGTCTTCGTGGACCGTCCGCTGCTGCGCTTCCGGATTCACGCCACGGGCTCCTCGACCTCCCCCCGCTTCCTGGCCAGCCGTCTGCGCTACGCGGCGAAGCTCGTGGCGATCCTCCCCGATGACTCGCGCATGTTCCGCTATTACGTGAGCAACGCCATCGCGCCGCGCTTCTTCCTCACCTCGCTCGACGACTACGTGCGGGCCTGCTCGGCGCGCGACTGGGAGGGAGCGCGAGTTGCTCTCCAGGCGGTCAACCACTTCGCGGCTCTGCGCCGCAGGAGCCTGCGCCTGCGCTGGAAGCTGCTCTGGATCCAGCGCCCGCGCCTGTTCCGGTTCCTCCTCGTCCTCAACGACCGCCTGCCCTACCGGACCCGCTTCATGCGCAACCCGACCGTCACGCTGCGCGCCTGACAGAGCGCAGTGTCTCAGGCGACGCCGTTCGTCGTTTCCTTGGCCGGCGAGACGCCAGCGGTCCCAGGCTGGGCCGGTTGAGGCAGTCTTGACGTACCTGGGACCGCTGGCGTCTCGCCGGCCAAGGGGACGCTGGACGGAGTCGCTTGAGACACCAAAGGCCGGAACGCGGTCCGCGGCCAACTCACCGTCTACCTGCTGCTGAACGAGATCCCCGTCCCATCGCTCTATGGGCCAACGGCGGACGTAGCGAGGGTTCTAGTTTTCGTCACCTACCATTGCCGATAGCCTGCTGCGCCGCCTTGGCCAGGAACCCGCTCCGCGTCATGTGATGCTCGGCAGCGTAGCGGTCAATCTCCCCCACCAGGTTCGCTGGCACCCACCCTCATAGCGATGGATTACGTCAAAGCGTACCTGAACGACGAGAAGTCACAATCCCACCGTCCTACCCTGGTCAATTCCGACCAGTGCTCCGAGTGGAGCAACTGTAACGGCGCATGCACTTCGTCACAATCCCACCGGAGGTACCCTCAAAAAGTGTGGAAATGAGCTGAAGGCGGCATAACCTTCCCGGTCAGCGACGACCGGCCGGGGAATCCGGCCAGGAAGGAGACACCGCCATGGTAGAGAAGAGCACCGAGGGGACCTTTGGGTCAAGG
>DATARR010000163.1:0-128606 GCA_036264085.1 Thermoanaerobaculia bacterium
CTTTCTATCGGAATACAGGTGGACACACCACGTCTTGGGGGATTGTATGGGAGAGTCAGGCCATCTGCGGTCGTCGCAGCCTGCGGCTGCGGCGAGGCCGGCGGGACGCCGGCGGTCCCAGGGGTGGCCCGGAGGGGGACCCCATGGGACTGAGGGAGGGTGTTACCGGCGACTGGTTCCGAAGGTCACCTCGACGGTTTTCCTTTTGCCATCCCGGACGACGACGGCGGTGGTCTTGTCTCCGGGCTTGGCGCGCTGGAGGACGAACATGAAATCGTGGATGTCCCGGATCTCCTTGCCGCCCAGCTCCACCAGGAGATCTCCTCTCTGGATGCCGGCCTGCTCGGCTCCGCTGCCCGGGCGCACGCCGGCCAGCAGGACGCCGGGCCGGCCGTCGCCGGCGTAGTCGGGCACGGTGCCGAGGGAGGCGCCGTAGGAGCGCGAGTCCCCGCGGGGGGCGGGCGAGGGCGCGCTCTTGTAGGTGGGGCGGCCGGGATCGTTCGCGAGCGTCTCGGCGACGTCGGCCACCAGGGTGGCGACGCGGGCGCCTCCCGCGGCGTTGATCTTGGCGGCGTCGTCCGAGGGCTTGTGGTAGTCCTCGTGGGCGCCGGTGAAGAAGTGGAGCACCGGCACGCCGGCGGCATAGAAGGAGCTGTGGTCCGAGGGCCCGTAGCCGTCCCCCGAGAGCGTGCAGAGGATGCCGTCGTGGTCGCAGACGGGCGGCACGATCCGCTTCCACTCCGCCGCCGACTCGCCGCCGAGCACGGCGACCTGGTTGCCCCGCAGCCGGCCCACCATGTCCATGTTGAGCATGCCCACGAGGTCCGCGAGCTTGAGCCCGGCCGGCGGCTTGCGAGTGAAGGCGGTGGAACCCAGGACGCCGGCCTCCTCGCCCGAGAAGGCCACGACGTAGACGTCCCGCCGCAGGTGGTTACGCTGGGCGGCGAGCTGGCGTGCCACCTCCAGCAGGGCGGCGGTGCCCGAGCCGTTGTCGTCGGCGCCCCTGTGGACCTCGTGGGAGTCGGGGGCCAGCGAGCCGGAGCCCGAGCCGCCGAACCCCAGATGATCATAGTGAGCGCCCACCAGGACCGCTCCCGGCAGGCGGTCCGTGCCGGTGGCCCGGAGAACGCCCACGACGTTGACGGCGGGCCTGGTCTGGCGTTCGAGGTCGATCTTCAGGACCGCCTGGTGGCTGCCGGCGAAGAGCCTGGAGCCGGCGTCCCGCTTGAGGGTCACCACCGGCAGCCCGGCGTCGCCGCCGGCGGCCTCGCTGCGGTCGATGGCGAGGCTCGGCAGCGGCGCTTCGGCCGGCGGCGTGCTTCCGTTGGGCGCGTCGACGACGATCAGCCCGGCGGCGCCGTGCTCACGGGCGTTCCAGGCCTTGTAGCGCAGGTCGCCGTAGCGCTGCTCCGCATCCTTCTGGGCGAACGGCCCTCCCTCGGGGGTGAAGCGGCGGACGACGACGATCTTCCCCTTCGCCTCGATCCCCTTGTAGTCGTCGATCCCCAGCTCGGAGGCGGTGATGCCGTAGCCGGCGGCCACCACGGGGCCGGCGGCCTGGCCACTGCTGGAGAAGGCGGCGGGCTGGAAAGCGTCGCGGGCCACGGCCGCGCCGTCGACCGTCATGGCCGTGCCCGGCCTGGCCGCCACCGCCACCGGCACCTCGAAGCTCTGGAAGTAGCCCTCTCCCCCCACCGACTCGAGGCTCAGCTCACGGAAGCGGCGGGCCAGCCAGCGCGACGTCTCGTCGAGCCCCTCCGTGCCGATCCCCCGGCCCTCCCGTTCGTCGTCGGCCAGCCAGCGCACGTCGTCGCGGAAGCGCTCGGCCGCAGCGGTCAGTGAAGGACCGGTGGCCGCGTTGTCGGCCGCCGGGTGGTCCACCCAGCGGGCCACGTAGACGTCCGTCTCCCCCGGCTCGCTCTGATTGCGGTTGGAGGAGAAGGCGAGGCGCGTGCCGTCCGGCGAGAACAGGGGGAAGCCATCGAAACCGGCGGTCCAGGTAATCCTTTCGAGGTTGGTGCCGTCGGTGTCGATGGCCCAGACGTCGAACTCCCGCCCCTTGGGATCGCCGTAGTTCGAGGAGAAGAGGAGCCGGTTGCCGGAGGGGAAGAACGACGGCGCGAAGGACGCCGCGCCGAGGTAGGTCACCTGGCGGGCGTCGCTGCCGTCGGCGTTGGCCATCCAGATTTCGAGCTGGGTGGGGTGCACCAGCCCCTGGGCGAGGAGGCGCTTGTACTCCTCCAGCTCCGGCCCCGGCTTGGGGCGCGAGGCCCGCCAGACGATCTGCTTGCAGTCCGGCGAGAAGAAGGCGCCGCCATCGTAGCCCGGGGTGTTCGTCAGCCGCTTGACGTTCCGGCCGTCCGCGTCCATGCGGTAGAGGTCGAGGTCGCCGTCACGGGTGGAGGTGAAGATCACCGAGCCGTCCTTGGGGCAGACGGTGGACTCGGCATCGTAGGCCTGATTGTCGGTCAGGCGGACGAGGTCCGAGCCGTCCGGCTTCGCGCTGTAGATCTCGTAGGTGGGATAGATGGCCCAGACGTAGCCATGGGAACGGTCGGGGTTGGGCGGGCACTCGGGGCCGGCGGCGTGGGTCGAGGAGAAGAGGACCCGCTTGCCGTCGGCCATGAAGTACGAGCAGGTGGTGCGCCCCTTGCCGGTCGAGACGAGGATGGGCGTGCCGGTGCCGTCGGCCCGCTGGCGGAAGATCTGGTCGCAGGCATAGGGCGGGCGGGTGGACTGGAGGATGAGCTCCGTGCCGTCCGGCGACCAGTAGGCCTCGGCGTTCTCGCCGCGATGGGTGAGCTGGATCAGGCCGCTGAGGTGGGACTCGCGGGGATCGAGCGGCGGCACCTTGAGAGGATGGAGAGTGTCCTCCGCAGGGGTCGCAGCGGTCGCAGCGGTCGCCGGGCCGGAGCCGAGGAGGCCGGCCAGCAGGAATGGCACAAAGAATGGGCGCATGATCTCTTACCTCTCGTCGCATATCGTCGCAGATTTGGCGGGACGCCGGGCGCCTGCTATTCTGCCTCGAAAATGGAGGCCCGCAAAAGGGGGGCTCTCCGAAGCGGGGCTCCGTTCAGTCCCGCACAGCGGCCGGCGGCGGCGCCGGCACGCATACCCTAAGAGCGAGGCGGGGTGGAACGGAGCCCCGCTCCCCCGGGGAGGATGGCCCGGAATTCCGGAAGGCTCGCAAGCGTTGCAACCCCAGGCACAGTGGGCATGATTTTTTCATGCGTTCACCTGTCCCGGCTGAACAGCCGGGCACGCTGGACCGCGACGCGTCCGGGCCGCAAATCCCCAAGAACAGTGGAGAAGAAATGAACGATCAGGAAACCCAGGAGACACAGGACGTGGGCCAGGACGCTCCGGAGGCCCAGGCCGCCCCGGAGGCAGAAGCAGCCCCGGAAGCCCAGACCCGGGAGGCTGCTCCGGAGGCACAGGACGCCGCCCAGCCCACTGAGGAGACAAGGGAGCCCGCCCCGGAAGCGCAGAACGCCCCGGAAACGCAGAACGCCGCTCAGCCCGCGGAGGAGACCCAGACGGCCGCCCAGCCTGCCCAGGACCTGCAGCCCGCCCAGGAGAAACAGGGCTTCGGCGAGATCCTGGACGCCTTCGAGAAGGCGGCACCCGCGAAGCGCGAGGGCCCGGCGGTGGGCGGCAAGGTCAGCGGCAAGGTCCTCTCGCTCGGCGAGGAGTGGGTCTTCGTCGATCTCGGCGGGAAGTCGGAAGGCCGGATCGCGGCGGCCGAGCTGAAGGACGCCGAAGGCAACCTCACGGTCAAGGAGGGCGACACCCTCGAGGCCACGGTCACCGGCACCGATCCCGAGTCGGGCGCCCTGCTGCTCAAGCGCAAGGCCGGCGGCAAGGGCAAGCGCACCGAGGTCTCGGCCGAGATCAAGCAGGCGTACGAGAGCGGCCTGCCGGTCGAGGGGCTGGTCACCGGCCTCAACAAGGGCGGCGCCGAGGTGCAGATCTCCGGCATGCGGGCCTTCTGTCCGCTGTCGCAGCTCGACCTGCGCTACGTCGAGGATCCGCAGCGGTTCGTGGGGCAGAAGCTGCAATTCAAGGTCTCCCGCCTCGAAGAGGGCAACCGTGGCGGCCGCGGGCCCAACATCGTGCTCTCCCGCCGCGCCCTGCTGGAAGAGGAGCAGCAGGCGAAGGCCGCGGAGACCCGCGAGAAGCTCCAGGTCGGCGCCATCCTCAACGGCAGGGTGACCTCGCTGACCACCTACGGCGCGTTCGTCGACCTCGGCGGCATCGAGGGGATGCTCCACGTCAGCGAGATCGGCCACAGCCGTACGGCCCACCCCCAGGACGTCTTCCAGGTCGGCCAGGAGATCGAGGTCCAGGTGATCAAGATCGAGAAGGGGAAGGACGAGAAGCGCCCCGAGCGCATCTCCCTCTCCCGCCGCGCCCTGGAGAAGGACCCCTGGCGCGACGCCGTGTCCCGCTTCCCCGAGGGCACGGAGACCACGGGCAAGGTGATGCGCACCGAGACGTTCGGCGCCTTCGTCGAGCTCGCCCCGGGCCTCGAGGGGTTGGTGCACATCAGCGAGATCGGCGCCGGACGCCGGCTGAACCACGCCAAGGAGGCGGTGCAGCCCGGCCAGGAGGTGCAGGTGAGGGTGCTGGGCGTCGATACAGCCCGGCGGCGGATCTCGCTGTCGATGTCGGCCGTGGGCGGCGGCGACGACCGCAGAGACGACCGTCGGGACGACCGCAGAGACGATCGCCGGGACCGCGACCGCCGGGAGGAGTACGAGCCGGCCGGCCGCGGCGCCTCGTCCGCCGCGAGCGTGGCGAGCAGCGGCTCCGGCTTCGGCTCGATGGCCGACTTCTTCTCGCGCAGCAAGCGGCGGTAAGGGGCGGGGGCACCGTAGGGGTGGGCGGCGGGTGACGCAAGAGACGCCCCGCCGTCCCCGCTGCGGCGAAACCGTTTCGCGCCAATTCCAATCTGGACGTTACGAACCGCTCCCTCCCCTACCTCCTCCCCTTCATCGTCACCCTGAGCACTCGCGGCGGCCCTTCCACCAGCTCCCAGTTGCAGCCCAGGGTCTGACAGACCTTGTCGAGGGCCTGGCTGCAGGGCGCGTTCTCAAGATCGAGGCTCACCTTGCCGGCGATCGCCGGGTCCACCTCCGGCGTGGCACTGAGGATTTCGCCGAACGTCTTCAGGACGTCCCGGCCGTCCGCGCTGGTGACCCGCAGATCAATGGGCTCGTCGACGACCGGCCGCGTGGCGGGAGCGGGCTTGCCGGCCGGCGCGAGCCAGACCCGTAGCTTCGGAGGATTCCCAGGCTGGAGCTCCCAGCGGCAGCCGATGCTCTCGCAGACCGCGTCGAGAAGGGTGCGGACGCGCACGTTGTGGAGCTCGACCGTCACCTTGCCTTTCAGCGCCGGAGCCACCTCCGCCTCGGCGCTCAGCAGCTTGGCGAAGCTGCGGAAAGTGTCGTCCGGCGCCGCGTCGCGCAACGCGATGTTGATCTTCGCGTCCAGGGGATTTTCCGCGGCGCGGGCGTCCCTCACGGGGAGAGTCGCGGGGAGACAGGCCAGGGCGAAAGCCGCTGCCAGCCATCTCCTGCCACCGATGCTTCGAGTCCTTCGAGTCATTGGCCACCTCCGTAGATGACGATCAGGGTTCCTGTCGGGGACGAGGGCTCGAGGCCGGAGCTCATGAGGGAGACCGGCCCGTCCTTCGGCCGCGTCACCAGCACCTCCCCCACGGTTTCGATCGACGCCGCCGCGCGTCGCCGGGTGGGCAGAGGGCGTACCAGCAGCGCCGCAGCGACCAGCAGCGCGGCGATGAGCGATGCCGCCGGCAGCAGCCGTAGCACGGGAGCCGGCCGCGGCGCGGCGAGAGCCCTCCGCACCACGCGCTCGACGGCGTCAGGCGTGGGAGCCAGCGCCTGGCGCAGCCGCGTCTCGTGAAGTCCTTCCAGCGGTTCCATCGCGTTCCTCCAGAATTCGGTACAGCCGTTGCCGTGCCCGGTGCACGCGCATCTTCAGGGCCGACACCGAGATGCCCAGGACCCGCGCGCCCTCGCTCGGGCCCAACTCCCCCACTCCCACCAGCAACAGCGCCTCGCGGTCTCTCCCGGAGAGCTGGCGCAGCGCCGCCAGCGTGCGGCCGAGATCCGTGCGGGCCACCGCCCGCTCTTCGGGGCCGGGCAGCGGGCTGCGACCGTCGAGCAGGACGGTGAGAGGCGCCATCAGGCGCCGCTGGAAGGTCAGCCGGAAGGCCCGCCGCCGCGCGATGGCGAAGACAAAGGCCGCCGGACACTCCGGAGGGCCGTGCCGGCGCCAGCGCTGGACGAGGGCCGCGAGGGCGTCCTGGGCGACCTCCTCAGCCAGGGCAGGATCGCCGGTCCGTCCGAGGGAGTAGCGGAGGAGTTGGGGAGCCAGCTCCCGCACCACGGTTTCGAGCTCCATGTCCCTGACGTACCCGCTGAGCGGAGAGGGTCACACCCTTTTCACGAGATCCGATAAACCCCTTGAAAATCAGAGTTTTTGTGGTACCCTCAGGGCGCCGGGATGGCGTATACCATGAAATCCGCGCCTTTGGCGCATGGGGCCCCAACAACGACGTATGGAGTTTCCAGAGAACGCCCATGCATAGCTCTCGCGTATCCCGAATCCGTCTGCGCCGCCGCGTCGCGGCCCTCTGCCTGCTCACCCTGCCCGCCGCTGCCCTGAGCGACGCCCAGAGCCTCCTCGGCTCTCGGGAATCGCTGCTGCGCCAGAACGAGCAGGCGCAGGCGCACGGCTTCTCCTACCTGCGGACCGCGGCCGACGTGCGCGACTACGCCAAGCGCGGCGTGCTGGTGCGCCTGCGCGGCAACGCGGACTACGACGTCGAGTCCGACGAGGTCTCCTTCCCCTACGCCCGTCCCGAGGTCAAGCTGTTCATCGAGCGGCTCTCGGACCAGTACCGCAGCGCCTGCGGCGAGAAGCTGGTGGTGACGAGCCTCACCCGGCCCATCACGCGCCAGCCCCACAACGCCTCGGTGATCTCTGTCCACCCCACCGGCATGGCGGCCGACCTGCGCCGCAGCAACATCACGGCCTGCCGGAGCTGGCTGGAGGCCACGCTGCTGGACCTCGAGGGCAGGGGCGTGCTGGAGGCTACCCGGGAGCAGTACCCGCCGCACTACCACGTGGCGCTCTACCCCAACCCCTACCTGCGCTCGATCGGCTCCGGCGAGCTGCCGCGCGTCGAGGTCGCCGACGTCGACATCGCCGACGATCCGCCGGTCCACGCACGCCACGCCATCTCCCGGCGGTCGCATCACCGCCGCTCGCACACGGTGCTCGCCGCCAAGCGCAGTGGCCATGGCCGGCAGGCCCGGCATGCTAAGAGCGGCAAGAAATACCGCGTCGGCCGCGGCGACAGCCTGTGGAAGATCGCCCACCGCAGCGGCGTCAGCGTCGACCGCATCAAGCAGGCCAACCGCGTCCGGGCCCACCGTCTGAAGCCGGGACAGGTGCTGTCGATCCCCGCCCGCTAGTTTTTCCACTTTTTCCCGCACCTCTTCGCGCCGTCTTGAAAATTCGGGACGGCGCGGTTCGCCCGGCCTCCGGCGCGCCTTGGAGCTTCAACATTGGAACTTTCTTGCTTCAATAACTCGCGCAGGCGGCACATACTCGCGAAGGAGGAAACATCCATGAAAAGCCGTTTGAATTGGGGAACACTGACCGTCCTGATGCTCTTGCTGGTACTGGCATCCCCGCCCTGGCGTTCGCTCAGACCGGAACGGGCGGGGGCACCGGCAACGGCGGCAACAACGGGGGGTTCAGCTCCACGGTGCTGAGCAATCCGCAGCCCGTCCTGATCTACACCGTCTTCGGCAGCACGCTCGCCGGCGACAACATCATCAGCTCGCTGGTGGTATACAACAACGGCCTGTCGGTCTGGTCGGGCAACGGCAACAGCGGGCTGGGGACCGGCACCAGCAACATCCAGTTCTCGCAGGGGACCAGCGACCAGGTGTTCGCGCTGATTCGCGACCTGCGCCGCGCCGGGGCCTTCCGCCAGGGCGGCCGGGCCGGCGCGCAGCCCTCGCCTGACACGCCGATGACCACGATCACCGTTTTCATCAATCCCGACAGCAACAGCGGGACCAGCGTCGCCCGGACGTTCAGCTTCTTCAGCGCCGACACCGGCCGCGGCCGGGTGAACGACGTCATCACCAGCTTCCTGAACAACAATTTCAACGGCAGCGGCGGGACCGGTGGGGGTGGCACGGGCCAGTAGGCAGCTCGCGATCGATCCACACGCGCAATCAGACAGAAACCTTTTCCTTCGAGCCGTCTGACGGCGCCCGGCGCGTTCATGGGGAACGCCCGGGCGTGCCTCATTTTCACTGCCGCGCCACCCGGTAGGCGCGGATCTTCTGCTGCAGACCCTTGAGCTGGAATTCGCCGAGCGGCTCGGTGTGAATGGCGCCCTCCAGCAGCCGCTGGGTCTCCGGACCCAGGACCACGTCGCCAGGCTGGGCGGCGAAGGCCTCCAGGCGGGCTGCCACGTTGACGGTGTTGCCCAGCACGGTGTAGTCGACGCGGCGGGCACTGCCGATGTCGCCCACCACCACCGGTCCGCTGTTGACGGCGACGCGGGCCTTGAAGCCGGGGAGCCCCTCGGCGGCGCGGCCGGCGTTCCAGAGGTCGAGCCCCTCCTGGATCTCGACGGCCGCGCGCACCGCCCGCAGGGCATGGTCCGGCTGCGCCACCGGAGCGCCGAAGAAGGCCATCACGCAGTCGCCGATGAATTTGTCGAGCGTGCCGCCGGCGCGGAAGATGGCTTCCACCGAGAGGCCGAGGAAGGCATCGAGGGATTCGGCCACGGCCTCCGGCGGCGCGTTCTCGGCGAAGGCGGTGAAGCCCACCAGGTCGGCGAAGAGCACCGTGGCATGGGCGCTCTGAAGGCGCTGCATCCCCTCGTCGCCGCGCCGCAGCACCTCCTCGATGACGCCGGGCGAGTGGTAGCGCTCGAGGCGCGTGCGCACCAGCCTCTCGAACTCGGCCTTTTTCGCATAGCGGATGCGCTCCACGGCCACGGCCACGTAGTTGGCGAGCGTGGTGAGCACGTCGAGGTCCCGCTCGCCGAAGGCCCCCACCTGAAAGGGGGAGTCCACCTGGATGACGCCCATGATCTGATCGCCCGACCAGAGGGGGGCGCACATCGCCGAGCGGATCTGGTGCAGGCGGATCGACTCGCCTCCCGACAGGCGCTGATCGGACTGCGCGTCGAAGGTGACGAGGGCCACCCGCTCGCGCATCACCGTGCGCAGCATGGTGCGCGACACGGGCACTTCGCCGGAAGGGCGGAACTGCACCCGCTCCTTGACCCGCGCCAGCTCGCAGACCAGCTCGCCTGCCCCCCCAGTATCGTTCGACAGCAGGATGAACCCGCGGTCCACAGGGAAGGCCTCGAACGCCAGGTCGAGCACCCGGGAGAGGACCTCGTCCACCGAGTCGGCGACCGTGAGCACCCGCGCCAGGCGGGTGAGGAAGCCGAACATGCGATGGACGTAGGCCTGCTCGTCCTTCCCGGCCCCCGGCGGCGGGAGCGTGGCCGGGCGGTCGAGGCCCCCGTCGAGGCCATAATCCGCCGCGAAATCGGAGAGCGGCCGGATGATGGTGGCGTTGCCCAGCCCCAGGAGAGAGCCCTCGTCGTCATCGCCATCGCTGGACACCGGCTTCGGCCGCACGCTCTGCGGCTCCGCCTCGATCCGGACCTCGAAAGCGCCGATGCCCATGCGGTCCCCCGGCCGCAGGGGCGCCTTCTCCACCGGCACGCCGTTGACCTCGACGCCGTTGGTGCTCTTGAGGTCGTGGACGGACCAGCCTTCCGCCTCGCGCAGGATCTCGGCGTGGTAGCGGGAGACGGAGACGTCGGAGAGGACGACGTCGTTGTCGCTCCCGCGGCCCAGGCGGACCCTGCCGCCGGTCAGGGGGGCGGTCCGATCCTCGCCGTTGACGACGTAACGCAGGCGCAGCATGGAGTGAGGAATGATAGCAGGCCCTCCTGGGAAGAAAGGGCCGGCCCGGCGAGGATGCCGGCGCTTCCAGGGGTCAGAAGGTGAGGGCCGGCTCGAGCAGCGCCCCGGAGAAACGGTCCGCCTCCTCGGGGGTGAACCGTCCCGCCTCGAACAGCCGGCGAAAGGCCGCCACCACCCGCGGACAGAGCTGGGTGCCCGAGCTGGCGAGGATCTCGGCGGCGGCCCGCTCGCTGGGCAGCCCGGCGCGATAGGGACGGCTGGTGGTCATGGCGTCGAAGGTGTCGGCGACGGCGATGATGCGGGCCCCGAGCGGGATCTCGGGGTCCCGCAGGCCGTCTGGATAGCCCTTGCCATCCAGGCGCTCATGGTGGTCGCGCACCCCGACCAGCACCTGCGGGTTGGCGAGCGGCGTCACGATCTCGGCGCCGAAGACGGTATGGCGCCTCATCACCTCGGCCTCGTCCGGGTCCAGGGGCGCGGGCTTGCCGAGGATGCGGTCCGGGATGCCGATCTTGCCGATGTCGTGCAGGGTGGCGGCCAGCCACAGGTCGTGCAGCTCGTCGCGGCCGAGCCCCATCTCGCGGCCCAGCAGGATCGAGTAGCCGACCACGCGGCGGACGTGGCCGCGGGTGTAGGAGTCCTTCTTCTCCAGCGCCTCGGCGAGGGAGGTGACCATGCTCAGGAACTGCCGCTGCTGCGCCGCGTAGAGCCGCGCGTTCTGCAGCGCCGGAGCGAGGATGGCCGCGAACTGGCGCATGCGCCGCAGGTCCCCCTCCGTGAAGCGGTCGCGGTCCACGGGGTTCAGGAGCTGGACGACGCCGATGATGCTCCCCTGGGCGAGGAGCGGCACAGCCAGGATGGCCCGGGTCTGGAAGGCGCCCGAGGGATCGCCGTGCCAGCGCGGATCGGCGCCGACGTCGTTGACCACCTCGGCCTCGCCCGACAAGGCGACGCTGCCGACGATCCCCTCGCCCAGCGGCAGGCGCATGCCGCGGATCGCTCCCGCCGCCCGCCCGCGGACGACGCGGAAGAAGAGGTCCCGCCGCTCCTCGTCGAGCTCCCAGATGGAGCTGGTCTCGGCCTGACAGACGTGCTCGGCGTGTTCCAGGGCGAGCTCGAGCACGGTCGTCAGGTCGAGCGTGCCGGAGAGCTGGATGCTCACCTCGAACAGCATCTCGTACTCGGCCAGCCGGCGGGCCGGCTCGAGCGACGCCCCGGGTGCCGGAACTCCAGATTCTGAAGGCTCCGCCGCAATCATCGATCCCTCCCTCATCCGTTCGACCTCACAACAACGCCCCCGTACCGGGAATCCCCTCAGGCGCTCAAGCCCTCCAGGTCGCGGAGCAGCTCCGCCACCGAGCGGTAGCGCTGCTCCGGGTTTTTGCTCAGGCATTTCAGGATCGCCGCTTCGAGGACCGGCGGGATCTCCGGCCAGCGGCTGCTGGGCGGCGCCGGCTCCTCCCGCAGGTGTTTGACCACCACCTCCATGATCGTTGGCCCGTCGAACGGCAGCTCGCCGGTGAAGATCTCGTAGAGCACGATGCCGACGGAGTAGAGGTCGGTGCGGGTGTCGGCCTCCTGACCCTGGAGCACCTCGGGGGCGAGGTACTGGGGGGTGCCCACGATGAAGCCGGCCTGGGTCTGCGCCGGAGCGAGCCGGTCGATGGGCCGGGCGATGCCGAAGTCCATGAGCTTGGCGTTGCCGGTGGGCTCCAGGATCATGTTCTCGGGCTTGATGTCGCGGTGCAGCACGCCCACGGCATGGGCCGCCCCCAGGCCGGCGCAGAGCTGCTTGGCCAGGCGCAGGCCCGCCGAATAGGGCAGCCGGCTCGTCTGGTCCAGCATGTAGCGCAGGGTCACGCCGCGGACGTACTCCATGGAGATGTAGGGCACGCCGTCGATCTCGCCGAAGTCGTGGGTGCGCAGGACGTTGGGATGAGTGATCTTGCGCGCCAGCTTGATCTCGCTCTTCAGGCGGTCGAGCTGGTTGCGGTCCCCCCACAGCTCCCGCCGCAGCATCTTGAGGGCCACGAGGTCGTCCAGCTCCCGGTCGCGGGCCTTGTAGACGATGCCCATGCCGCCGGAGCCGAGCACCGAGAGGATCTCGAAGCGCTGCCCCAGCAGGGCGCCGGGCGAGATGCCGGAGAGGGTGGCACGGGCCGGCGCGCCCAGGGTCTCGGCGTCGACCGTCCGCTCCAGCGTCACGCTGGTGGCCATGCGCCCGCTGACCACGTAGAGGGGCTGGGGGGAGATCACCCCGCGCCGCGGCGCCAGCCGGTAGCCGGCCTGCTCGAAGGCCTCCTTGAGCTCCGCGTACACCTCGCGGGAGAGCAGCAGCTCGCCGGGGGTGGCCTCGCGCAGCAGGCTCTCGAGCACCTGCACGGGCAGGCCCACCAGGGCCCGCTCGGCCCGCTCGCCCCAGGTGACGGGGCCGGTGACGGCGCGGCCGGCGGCGAGGGCCACCACCGGCGCCTCGGCCTCGTCGCCTTCGGTTTCTGCCGATGTGGCCGGCGTGGCCGGCGCACCCAGCACCTCGGCGGCCACGGCCAGGGCCCGGTACCCCCGCCCGTCGCCCTCGAAGCGGGCGACGATCCGGTGACCGGCGACGGCCTCCACCAGGCCGCGGCGGCGGGCCACGGCCGAGGTCACCCGTTCGAGGTCGCCGGCCAGCCGCTGCAGCGTCTCCCTGGGGTCGCCGCCGGCGCGGGCGTACCGGCGCAGCTCGACGCCCAGCAGCACCACCTCTCGGCTCTGTGGCTCGCCCAGCAGGGCCCGCGCCTGCTGCGGCTCGGGGAGGTTGCGGGAGAGCTCGGTGACGTACTGCTCCATGTCCCGCTTCTCCCGCAGGTCCGCCATCAGCTCCTGGAAGGCCTGGGCGAGGCGACCGACCTCGTCGCGGCGGCCGGTCTCGATCTGCTGGTCGTAGTTCCCCTGGCGGGCGGCCTCGGCGGCGGTGAGGAGCTGGCGCACGGGTTGGAGGGCACGGCGGGCGAAGGCGAAGGAGAGGAACGGTGCGATCAGCACGGCCGCGAGGCCCGCACCCAGGAGCACGTTCTGGATCTGCCGGTAGACGGCCAGCGCGTGCTCCAGAGAGGCCAGGGCCACGGTGGCGCCTACCGGGTTGCCGGCGGCGTCGAGCAGCGGCGCCTCCAGGGCGAGCCACGGCGCGCCGCCGAGCGACACCTCGGTCTGCGGCACTCCCTTGCCGGCGCGCAGGGCCGCGCCCAGGGAGCCCGAGCCGAGGGCCGCGGCGAGGCTCTTCGCCGTGGCCGGGGGCAGGGTGGAGGCCACGATCTGGGGACCGCGGGCGCCGTTGGAGACGAAGGCCACGTCGGCGCCGCTGACCTCCCGCACCTGCCGCACCCCCTCGGCCTCGTCGGTGATCTGGAAGCCCGTCACCAGGTAGGCGAAGGGGGTGAAGTCCTTCACCACCGGCACGAGCACCGCGTAATAGAGGTCGTCCCCCTCCTGCCAGACGCCCTCCCCCTCCCGGTTGTCGCTGCGCAGAGCCGTCTCCACCAGGGCCCGGTGCGCGAGGTCCTGGCCCGTGGCCTGCGGCTGGTCGGTGCGGGCGATCACCCTGCCGTTGGGGTCGAGGAGGATGGCGAAGTCGTACTTGAAATCGTTCCGCCGCTCGTTGAGCAGGTCGAGGATGGAGCGGGTGTCGCGCTTGTCCGCGGCCTCGGAGACGTAGGCGGTGAGGTACGGCTCGGCGGCGAAGAGCCGCGCCATCAGCCGGAGTTGCCGGTAGCCCTGGTCGCGAAAAGCCTTCTGGGCCGCGGCGCTGCTCTTCAGCGATTCGAGGGCCGCGCCGCGGGCGATCCGCCGCAGCATCACCGACGTCACCGCCACCGCGCCGCCCACCAGCAGGGCGATGAGCAGCGAGGTGACCAGGAAGATCCGGGTCTCCAGCGACAGGCCGGCGCGGCGGCTAGCGGTTGTCGTAGCGGTCACGTTGCGAGCGGAAGTAGGACTGTCCCTGTTTATTGAGATGGGCCGGGATCAATGGACGGACGATCTCGAGACCGATCTGGACGGGCGCCTTCTGCGGCAGCTCCACCGTGCCCGTCCAGGGGTCCCCCTGCTCGTGCCACACCGTCAGCTTCCCCGGTCCCTTCGGCAGCCCGGTGAGGACGAAATCGCCGCCGGCGGTGGGCGCAGCCGAGTACGGAGTGTCGAGCACAAGGATATAGGCGACCATGTCGTGGTGAACGTTGCAATAGACCCGCACCAGGCCCGGCTCCTCGAAGCGCTTCTCCTTGCCCGGACCCTCCCGGTAGAGGCCGAGGTCGAACTGGTTGGGGGAGGAGACGGAGAAGACGTTGTGCAGGATGGGGTCCTGATTGGGGAAGCGCACCCGGCTGCCGCGCGGGATCACCAGCACCCGCGGCACCAGCTCCTTGCGCCTGGTGACCATCTCGAAGGGCTCGGCCGCCGGCCGCACCGGGTGCGGACCCGCCGGCTCGAACCAGACCACGGCCTGCCGCACGTCGCTCCCCTTGTCCGGCCCCTTCTTCCCCTTGGCCAGAAGCTGGATGCGGCCGTGGAGGTCTTCGGCCCGGGCGGCATTGGGAAGAACAAGGACGACAAGGACAAAAAGGACGACAACGACAGGAGGGACGGGGATTTGCCTGGCTCGCACCCTCAGATCCTCCACCGCAGCGTCGTCAGAAACTCGTTGTTCTCGTGCTTCGTCCCGTTGCCGATGACGAAGCGGTTGAGGGCGTATTCCGCTGTCAGGTCGACCCCCGGGAAGAGCCCCAAGCGCAGGCCGGAGTCGATCTTCTCCCAGTTCCAGGCGAAGCTCGGGCTGGGCGTCGGCGGGATGTTCTTGAAGTCGTTGGTGAGCTTCGAGTAGCGCACGGCGGGAGCGATGAAGGTGAAGAGCTGCCGGCCGCCGACCGCCCACACCAGCGGCAGGTCGAGCTGCCAGGCCACCTCCGCCTCGAGGCCCTTGCGGGGGAGGCCCGCGAGCTTCTGGTCCACGTACTGGCCGAAGAGGGAGAGGCCGCCGAGATACACCCAGAGATTGGCGCCGGCCTCCCTCTTGTCGTCGTTGGTGAGGGGGAGGATGCGGCCATCCCCCGGGCCATTGAGCAGGTCGATGTCGCCGCCATAGAACGAGCCGTCGCGCGGCACGGTCTTCGCGAGCTTGCGCTGATAGCCCCAGACCATCGCGTCGACGCCGTTCTTCCCCGCCTCGTCCGCCGTGCGCCAGCCGAGGGCCGCGCCGCTCTGCGGGTTGGTGAAACCGAGGTCTTCGATCTTGGCATCGTAGAGGATGACGATGCCGCTGTGGAGGGCCGGGTCCGGGTTGGGCTCCAGCAGCTCGGGCGTGCCGTTGTCGCCGGCGAGCGCATTGGGGTCGCGCATGAACACTGGATTGCCCTGCGTGGCCGAGAGCTTGGCATAGAGGTGCCGGCCGAGGTTCAATCCCAGCTCGGCGCCGACATCCTCGAAGCGGTTGAACGCCGTCGCCACCACGCCGTAGCTCTCCAGGTGGCGGTCGTTCTGGCGCTCCAGCTTGGGGAACTTGCCCACCTTGAGATAGATCCCACCACGCGGCGGCAGGGTGGCCGGCGCCGCCTCGATGCCGAAGCGGACGTAGGCCTCGCGCACGTCGACGTTGCGGTCGGTCGAGGTGGGATTTCGGTTGTAGAGGTCGATGAAGTTGATGCGGCTGTGGGCCGTCAGGCCGTCCCCCCAGACGGCGTCCACCAGCAGCCCCACGTTCGACAGCTCGAGGTGATTGCCGGGGTTGACGGTCTCCTCGAAAGCCTTGGTCTGTCCCGGCGGAAGCTGGCTGGGAGGGAACGGGAAGGGGACGGCGAAGCGATTGTCCTCGCTGTGCCGGAAATTCGACTTCACCTCCAACCCGAAGGTCAGCTTCGGCTTCAGGCTCTCCGGCTCCGGCTGATCCTGCTGGGCCCGGACGGCCGGAGCGCACAGCCCCGCGCTCATGAGGAGCAGGATGCAACACCTCTCAAAACACTTAGACAGCGCCATTTTCGACGGGACCTCCCCCTGAGCGGACGACGAGAGCTACGGGTAGCTTAGATGCATGCCGCTCCGCAGTAAAGGGAGAGAGGGGGAAGAGGCCGGCAGGATGCCGGCGCTCCCAGGGAAAACCAGCCCTACGCGTACTGCCGGCGGTTGCGCAGCCGGCGCGCCAGGAACACCGCGCCCACTACCCACAGTGGCACTGTGAACAGCCCCACGCGCACCCGCTGGTTCAGCACACCCTTGACATTCTTCTTGAGGCTCATGGCTATTCGTCCTCCTGGCGGCAGGCGGCCGCCGGTTGCGGTCGATGATCGTGTCCCCCGGGCGGCTCCGGGGTGCACCTTGCTTTGTGCAAGCCAAATGCCATGGGCCGGGAACGATGAAGCCGGCCGGATGTGGGACAATCGCTGGTGCTCTCGTGCGAGCGGCAGCACCTCTCTTGGGAAGGAGATTCAAAGTGATCTCGTCGGAAGACTTTCGCAAAGCCCTGCGCCACTTCCCCGCCGGCGTCACGATCGTGACCGTCCAGGCAGGCGAGAAGCGCCATGGCCTCACCGTCTCGGCCTTCGCCTCGGTCTCGGCCGAGCCGCCGCTGATCATGATCATCATCGAGAACCGCCACCACGCCCACTCCCTGCTGGAGGAGCCCGAGGCGGTCTTCGCGGTGAACATCCTGGGCGAAGGGCAGTCCGAGCTCTCCAACCGCTTCGCCTGGGTGAAGGACGAGGACCGCTTCGCCATGGGCGACTGGTCCACGGCCGAGACCGGCGCGCCCATCCTGGTGGACGCCCTGGCGTGGCTCGACTGTCGCATCCACGCTCGCTATCCGGCCGGCTCGCACACCATCTACGTGGGCGAGATCGTGGCCAGCCGGGTGACGCAGGAGGAGGCACCGCCCCTCGTCTACTGGAACCGAGGCTACCGCAAGCTGCACCTGCACGAGGAGGAGCCGGCTTGAGGTCAGACTCCCGCCACCTCCTGGCCGGGAGCCTGGCGGCGGGCCGCGGCCCCCGCGGCCAGCAGGCGGAACCCCGCCCAGGCGACGACCCCTAAGCCGCCGCAGCCGAACCACAGCGCCCGCATCCCGAAGTGCTGGTAGACCCACGTGCCGGCCAGGGGCGCCGCCACGAAAGCCATGGCGGCGGCGAGATTGAGCACGCCCATGTAGCGGCCGAGGCTGTCCGCTCCCGCCCGGTCGGCCACCACCGCGCTGAGCATCGGGAACACCAGCATCTCCCCTACGGTCCAGACCACCACCGTGAAGGCGACGTAGAGGAAGCTCGAGCCCAGGGGGAGGAGGGCCATGCCGCCGCAGAAGATCAGCGCGCCGGCCCCCACCACCGCCATGGGATCGTGCCTCGACAGCGAGTGCACCAGGACCATCTCGAACGCCACGATGATCAGCGTGTTGACGGCCAGCGTCAGGCCGATCTTCGCCTCCGAAAAGCCGTAGAGGTCGTGCAGCGTGAGGGGGAACGTGCTGACGATCTGGAAGGTCACGACCGTCATCAGGAACATCAGGCCCATCATCGCCAGGAACGGGCCGTCCCGCCACGGCGACGAGCCGCCGCCCGGCCGCCGGACGGGCTCGCCGGGCGCGGGTGCGGCGGACCGCAGCGGCGGAATGAAGAAGAGGAGACCGGTGGCGAGCAGACAGGTCGCGCCGTCGGCCAGGAACAGCCAGCCATAGTCGTGGAGCGCCAGGAACCCGCCCACCGACGGTCCCAGCGTCATCCCCAGGTTGGCCGCCAGCCGCAGCAGGGCGAAGCCGCGGGCGCGCAGCTCCGGCCCGGCCGCCGCCGCCAGCGCCGACAGGTTGGCGGGCCGGAACGCCTCCCCCACCAGGCTCAGGGCCAGCACCATGCCGGTGATGGCCAGCCGGCTGCGCAGGTGACCGAGCAGCAGGAAGCTCAACCCCGTGAGGCCCAGACTGACCCGCATCACCTGCACGGACCCGAAGCGGTCGCAGAGCCACCCACCCGCATACGAGGCCACCATGGCGCCCAGGCCATACAGGGCCAGGACCTGCCCCGCCTGCGTCGTGGTGAAACCGCGCTTCTCGACGAGGTACAGGGTCAGGAACGGCATCACCATGGTGCCGCTGCGGTTGACCAGCGACGCGATGGAGAGCAGCCAGACGTTGCGGTTCAAGCCCGAGAAGGCGTCCCGGTAGGCGGTGGCGACGGCGCGGAGCATGGCGATTTTGGATTTTGGATTGGGGGACACCGAGGACAGCAAGGACATCAAGGACACCGCCTGAACCGAGCTCGTCCTTGACGTCCTTGCTGTCCTTTATGCCCTTGCTTTGGCTTTTCTGATCAGGGCTTCTCGCGCTCCCTGCGGAGCCGATCGACGTTCTCCTGAGTGACGCGCTCGCGGGCGGCCTGCGCCTCCTCGATGGACCTGAACTTGAAGACCCCGCGGGGATAGACCATGCCGCTCCAGGCCGACGCTCGCGCCCAGAGCGCGGCGATCCTGCGCCAACAGTCCTCGTCCACGGTCTCACAGGGAGGGACCGGCGGCATGTCCTCAACGCTGCGGAATTTCTGAAAGGGCATGGAGTCCTTTCGACGGATCATCCGTCGTCTTTGAGCTGGAACTTCTCTTTCAGCCTCGCGGCGTCAGAGTGATCGATTTCGCGAACCGTTCCTCTCTTCATCCAGTAGAGGATCCTGGGGGTTGCGACCCTCACCTTGACGCCTTCGTATTCGATCTCCTGAAATTCCAGGCTCTCGTAGGTGGCAAATTCCCCGAGCCGGGTCATGATGTCCAGGAACAGCTCGCCTTCAGGAGGATAATACCGGACCGCGGGATAGTCTCCCAGCAGCTCCTCGGTCGAGATCTCGTCGATGCTCGGATCGTCGTAGACTGCTTTCAGGGCCCGGCGCAGGCGGTCGACGTTCTCCGCCGTCGGGCGGACGAAGAAATCGAGGTCTTCCGTCGCCCTCACCAGCCCATGTATCGTCACCGCGGCACCACCCACCAGGACGTATTCGACCCTCTCCTTTTCGAGGCTCGCCAGGACTCGCAGCGCTTCGCCGAGGTCCATGACTCCCCCTACTTCACCAGCAGCACCGGGCACCGCACCACGATGGCGATACGGTAACTGAGAGTCCCCAGGCCGAGGGCGGGATGGTCGCGGTCCACCTTGTGGGAGGAGAGGATCACCAGGTCCGTGTCGTTGTCTTCGGCGTAGCGCACGATGGCCTCCGCCCGCCGGCCGATGAGCAGCTCCTGGCGCACGGCGACGCCGGCCTCCTTGAAGCGGTCATGGAGAGTGAAGAGCCGCGCCGTGGCCCGCGTCTCCAGGCTGCGGTAGAAGTCCGCCATCTCGCCGGGCTCCAGGTGCTCGATGGCCTCGATGACGTGCAGCAGCGTGACCTCGCAGCCGGCCTCTGCGCGGCCGGCGATCTCGATGGCGGTGCGCAGCGCCGCCTCGTTCTTGTCGGTGAAGTCGACGGGGACCAGGATCTTGCGGAACATGACACCCTCCTCTCTCGCGTCCTCCAGCCCCATGATGTGCATTGCCGGATCGGAGTGTCAACCGCCGGAGGTGCTATCGTCCTCCCATGGAGGCCGTCAACTGGGCCATGGAATGGCCGCGTTGCCATCTGCTCCTGGAGCTGGCGTTGCAGTATTCGGCAACGGGACGGACTCACGGGTGCGACAAGCTGATGGCGCGCATCGAGGAGGGCCGGGCCCGCCTGGACGGCGCGCCTGACCTCGTCCTCAGCTTCCTGAACGAGCTCTCCTATGCCATCTGGCTCCTGAGCCGCAACGAGCGCGGAGAGGCCCGGCATCACGTCACGCAAGCCAGGCGCAAGGCCACGCAGATCGAGGTCCTGCTCCAGCGTCTGCGGTGCTCGGCGGCCCGCGAGCGGGGCCATCGCCTGTGCCGGCGATCCGCCGAGCTCCAGGCCAGGGTGCCGGAGCTCCTGCGGCGCAGCGCCCAGCTCCTCTCCCGGTCGCTGGCGGTGCGCGGGCCCATCCGGCCCACGGAAGCACACCCCGCGGGATAGCCCGCCACGCTTTTTGCAGCGATGCTGCCGGTCGCAGACTCTGCGGCCGGAGTCGCACCCACCAGCGGCGAGATCGCGGCCGTCCTGATCTCGGTCAGGACATCTCCCAACTCAGTCGCAGCCGCTTCCACCCCGGTCGTTGACGCCGCCGCCGGGACCTGAGACCCCGGCGCCGCCGGCTCCCAAGCCGTCAGTGTAGGCTTCAAAGCAGCAAACCCGGGGCGTGTCGCCGGCACGCTCCGGGAGTCTTCATCCCGACTCCACCGTCCCCCGTCCTAGCCGCGCCACCACGGCCGTCAGCACGCCAGGATCGACGGGCTTGGCGAGGTGGACTTGGAAGCCGGCTTCGAGGGCACGGCGGCGGTCCTCGGCGCTGGTGAAGGCGGTGACCGCTACCGCCGGGAGATCGTCCGGGCCGTGGCCGAGGCCGCGGACGTCGCGGATCAGGTCGTAGCCGTCGCGATCCGGCATGCCGATGTCACTGACCAGGACGTCCGGCGCGAACCGCTGGAGGGCCGCGAGCGCCGCTGCGGCCGAGGGCGCGGGCACCACTTCGGCGCCGCGCAGGCTCAGCAGCTCGGCGACGAGATCGAGGGTGTCGGGATCGTCGTCCACCGCCAGCACCCGCAGGCCGGCGAGGGTAGGGGCGGCGGCCGACGGGCATTCTTCGGTGCCTGGATTCACTGCACACTCCTTGTCTGGCTCGGACCGAAGTCGCCCGAAGCGATCCAGGAAAGAAGAAGCAAAAAACAAGCCAAAAACGTCATCGTCAGCGGCGTTTCAGGCGCCGCCGCAATCCACCCACGAACGCCTCCACCTCTTCGACTCCGGCCAGACGGCAGAGCAGCAGGTAGGCGAGGCCGTACGTTCCCAGCACCACGCCGGCCCTGAGGACGAAGGGGAGAGGGGGCAGCAGCCACCAGAGGACGGCCGCCGGCAGGGCCGCCCCGAGCGCTATGAGCACCATGCGGCCATCCTCGCGCCAGGGCAGCTCGAAGTCAGGGAGCCGGCGCCGAAGCGCCCGGCGAAGCTGGTAGAGCTCCATCCATGCGCCGAAGCCGGAGGCCAGCGAGAGCCCCACCGATCCCAGGTACAGGGGTCGGCCGGGCAGCGGCCCCACCAGGGCGGACAGCGGGAAGAGGTCGAGCAGATACATCAGCGGCAGGGCCAGCAGGGCGGAGGTGACGACGCGGATCGCCGCGATGCGGGCCGGCGAGCGGGTATCGCCCAAGGCGTAGAAGGTGTTCTGCAGCAGCCGCGAGGTGGTGGTGGCGAGGATGCCCGTCGAGTAGCCGCAGAGCACCAGGTAGACGAGCCAGTTGGCCCCGGCGCCGAAGCTCCCCCGCCGGTAGAGGCCGATGACCAGGTAGCCGAAGGCGAGATAACCCACCACGGTCGGCACATTGAGGAAGGCCACGTAGCGCAGGGCCCGGCGGACGCGGTCGAGCATCGCCGCCGCCCCCCCGGCCCGCAGGCGCGACAGCTCCGGCAGCTCCGAGGCCGCCACCGAGATGCCGAAGAGGCCGATGGGGAGGAGGTAGAACGTCTGGGCGAAGCGGTCCGCCGACTGCGCGCCCGGGGCGAGCAGGCTGGCGAGGAAGAGATCGACGTAGCCCGCGAGTTGCACCACGCCGCGGCCGGCCACGGCAGGCCACCACGCCGCGAGCGCCTCGCGCACTCCGGGCACCTGGACGGAGAACGACAGGCGGAATCCCTGGACCACGCGCACCACTCCCGGCACCTGGACGAGGAACTGCAGGAAGCCGCCGAGAAAGCCCCCCCAGCAGGCGGCCCGGAACAGGCCGGTCTGCGCCGCGACGTCCCGCAAGCCGTGGCTCCCCACAATGTGGCTTCCCACGATGACGTGCCGGCCGGCGAAGATCAGCGTGCCGATGATCGCCGCGTTCCACAGCACCGGCGCGAAGTAAGGCAGGAAGAACCGCCGGTGGCTGTTGAGCACGGCGAGCGCCCAGACCGAGAGGACCATAATGCCGGTCATGGGGAAGAGGATGCGGACGCCGGCCACCGTGAGGTCGAAGCGGTTCACCGCCAGCGTCCCCGCCGCGACGCGGGCGGCATCGCCCCGGAAGCCGGGCGCCAGGAACAGGACGACCGGGCGAGCCAGGAGGTTGCCCAGCAGGGCGACGCCGGTCGCCGCGGCCAGGAGCAGGCCGAAGATGGCCCCTGCGAAGCGGCCGGCCTCCTTCTCCTTCCCTGCCGCCAGCAGGCGGCTGTAGATGGGGATGAAGGAAGCCGAGAGGATCCCCTCCCCCAGCAGGTTCTGAAGGATGTTGGGCACCCGGAAGGCCGCCGACAGGGCGTCCTGGTAGGGGCTGACGCCGAAGAAGCGGGCGAAGGTCCCCTCGCGCACGAAGCCGATCAGGCGGCTGAGCAGGATGCCCGCGAAAACCATGACGGCGCCGCTTTTCGCGCGGGCCGGGGGAGGAGAGGGAGACGCCGGCTCCTCCCCCAGGTAATCTTCGGGCTCCTCGGGCTTCGCGGGCTCGCTCACTTCGGCAGGTCGTTCCAGTTGAGCAACGCGTTGTAGACGAAGCGGAAATCGGCCAGGTTGAGGTACCGGTACAGAGGGTTGAACGAGAACAGGATCACCCGACCCTTGCCCGCCGGCAGGTCGAGGATGGCCGGCTTGCCGTCGATCTCGTCGAGGCCTTTGGCGGCGCCGGAGAGCACGAGGCGGGCGTCCTCTTTCTTCTCGGCTTTCTTCTCGTCAGTCGCCTTGGCAGGCGCGGGCGTGGCCGGTGGCGCGTCGAGGTCCTCCACCTCGATCCCGCTCCCTCCGGCCTTCTTGCCCTCCTCGTCCTCGCCGTCCGGCCGCTTGGTGCCGAACTGCACGATCACCCGGCCGCGCTCGGATTTGGGCACGTCGAAGCCCGGGCTGTTGCCGAGGAAGATCGTGGTCCGCTCCTCGTAGCCGTAGGCGAGCGGATGCTCGGGCCGCAGCACCTTGGCCCGCAGCACCGAGCCGTGGGTGTTGCCGCGTCCCCCTGAGCCGGCGGAGACGCTGCGCACCAGCCCCCCCTCCACCGCCAGCCGGCCGCCGTTGCCGAGCGCGATCAGTGTCCCGCCGCCCTCGACGAAGCGCTGCAGGTTGAGCATCCCCGCGAAACCCATACCGCCGGTGACGTCCTCCGAAGCGTCGGGAATGCCCAGGCTGGGAAACTCCGGGGTGCGGGTGTAGGCGAGGGGGCCGAGCTTGGGGTCGATGCCGTGGATCAGCGCGGAGAGATCGCCGAAGGTGTCGGGATAGAGGACGACGTCGAAACGCTCGGCGAGGCCGCCCCGCTTCACGTCGTCGTCGTTGATCAGGGTGTAGGGCACCTTGGCGCGGTCCAGGGTGTAGCGCGCCCAGCCGGCGTCCTGAGTGTCGATCCAGTTGTGCAGCAGGGCGAGGCGCGGCAGGTCCAGGAGATGGCGCCGCACCTCGGGCAGCGCGGCGGCGGCCGTGAAGGAGAGCCCCGTCTGCCGGGCGACCTCTTCCACCGCCGGGCGCGGCGCCTGGACGATCCAGCTCCCGGCGGGATAGGCCTCGCCGCCGGCGTTGAAGGCCGTCTCCGCCGCGTCCACCTGGTGCGTCCCCAGCAGCACGCGGGCTTCGAGCAGCGCGGTCTGGCCCGTGTCGCGCAGCAGGAAGACGTCGCCTTCGCCGCGCACGGTCCCCTCGGCAACGACGTCGGCGGTCACCGGCTCCATGGCGGCATCGAGCACCTTGCGATCCGCCACCGGCTCGCCCGTCACGCCGTAGAGGAGGGGCCAGGTCCAGGCCACGTCGTCGTACGGCCGGTTGGGCTCGTCGGCCGGGAACTTCTGCTCTTCGAGGAAGGAGATGGCGGCCTCGCGGTAGGGCTGGTCGAGCCGCACCACATAGCTTCCCGCGGGCCAGGTCCTGGCGCCGAGCTTCAGCTCCGACCCCAGGCGATGGACCTCGATCCGCTGCTCGCGCAGATGGTTGAGGAGATAGGCGAGGCGGGCGGGATCGCGCTGGCCGGTTGCCGGCGGACCCGGCGGACCCGCCGGAAAAATCCAGGAATAGGGCGCCTCGCTCCGTCCCTTGGCCAGCGACCGGCTCCCCTTGGTCCAGAAATCCTCCAGCAGCTCAGCCTTGTGGAGAGCCGAATATTCGAGGGCGGAGAGCACGCCCGCCTCCATGTAGTTCGTATTGTTGCGCAGCGACCAGCGGAGCTTCTTCCTGGGTGGTATGGGGCGGTACCACTGCACGTCCGTCACCGGCCGGCCGACGAATCGGATCTTCGAGAGATCGCGCTCGAAAGTGCCGGCCGAGCCATTGCCGAACGTCTCATAAAATCGTCCCACGGAGTGGTGCGTATTGGCCACCGAGTTGAGGTATCCCGGCCACCAGCCGTCCCAGAAGCCCCAGGTCCACACTCCCGGCAGACCCTGCGCCGCCAGGGCGCCGGCCTCGTGAAAGCCGAGCTGTGTCCATTCGCTGATCGTCACCGGATCGATCGCCCGGTTGTACGGGCCGTAGCCGGTCATGATGTAAAGCAGCGGCAGCGATTCGTGGAGGTCGTGAGTGACCTGCGGATGGAAATCGAAAAAGGTTTCATGAAAGGCGCGGGTCACGGCCTGGGTGACCTGCATGCCGTCGCGATTGTTGTCGTGAAACACGTAATGTCCCCAATAGGGCGGCGACAGGATGTCGTCGAAGTCCTCGATCGGCCCTTTGCGGCTGCGCACGTGGCGGTAGTACCAGTCCACCTGGCGGTCGCGCCCGTCCGGCTCCAGGATGGGGGTGATGAGGACGATCGCGTTGCTGCGGATCGTCTGGATCTCCGGCTTGTCCGACACCGCGAGCCGGTAGGCCAGCTCCATGAGCATCTCGGGGCTGCCGGTCTCGGTCGAGTGCAGGCCGCCGGTGAGCCAGTAGAAGACTTTCCCCTGCTCGGCGAGCTGGTGGGCCTCGCCGCGCGAGGTGCGGCGGGGATCGGCGAGGCGGGCGGTGACGTCCTTGTAGTGGTCGAGGCCGGCCAGGTTCTGCGCGTCGGAGACGAGGACGAGAAGGATCTCCCGTCCCTCTTCGCTGGTGCCGATGGTCCGCACCTGGACGCGGTCGGTCGCCGCCGCGAGCTTGCGGAAGTAACCATGGACGTCGGCGACGCGGGACAGCTCGTCCGGCGCCCCCACGAGGTGGCCCAGGACCTTGGCGGGCGAGGGCACGGTGGCCGAGTCGGGCACGTAGGCCACGGACTCGGGGAGGAACTCGGGAGCGGTGGTGTACTCCTTGATCTTCTCGACGCTCCCCGGCTCGGCCCGGTCCGGAGCCCAGAGGTCCGGCCCCCCCGGCTCGCCGGGAGGAATGGGTTCGTCGTGGACCGTGACCGCCGGCGGGGCCGGGGGCGGCGCCTGGGCGGCGAGGGGGGGTGCGACGACGAGGAACGCGAGTAGACCAGGGACGAAAAAACGGGCCATGGGAATTTCGAGCCTCCTTGCTGCGGATCGACGCAGTACGATACCACCGTCAAGACCAGCCGGACCGCGAGGACGGTTGGTGTCGAGTTGACGTAAAATCATTCTGTATGACCATGCCGGAGAAAAGCAGCAGGCGACGGCTCGACGATGGGCCACGATCCCGGAGAGAACAGGCGGCTTCTCTCCTGAAACCCTGGATGAGCAGCCCTGATCCTGAGAGTCGCGGCACGTTTCGGCATCCGCGTACTGGCAGAGCCCTCACCTACCGCACCACCACCACGACCAGCGTGATGTCGTCCTCCGTCTCCGCACCGCCGCGGAAAAGGCCGAGGTCGGAGAGCACGGCCTCGCGGATCTCCTGCGCCCGCGCTCCCTTGCCGGCGCGGTCGAGGGCTCGCACCAGCCGGTCGCGGCCGTACTCCCGGCCGGCGTCGTCCCGGGATTCCGTGAGCCCGTCGGTGTAGAGGACCAGGACGTCGCCGGAGCTCAAGGGGCGCGTCTCCGCCTCGTAGCGTGCGTCGAGGAAGGTGCCCAGAGCCGGCGCCCCCTTTCCCACGTCCTCCCAGCCGTCGCTCCCCCGCCGCAGCAGGGGCGGATGCCCGGCGCTGGCCACCGTCAGGGTGCCGGCTTCGCGGTCCAGGACGGCCTCCAGGAGGGTGACGTACATCCGCCGGTCCGTCGTCCGCCGTACCATGGGGCTCAGTTGCTCGAGCACCCGGACCGGCGAGGCGAGGTCATCCTCCAGGATGTAGAGACAGCTCCGCACCCCCGACAGCAAGAGCCCGCTCGCCAGCCCATGGCCCGCCACGTCGCCGATCACCAGCGCCACCCGCGAGGGTCCGAGGCGGAAGTAGTCGTAATAATCGCCCCCGACCTCGGTCGCCGGCAGCGAGGCCGCGGCGAATTCCAGCCACTCCACGGCTGGCGGGCCCTGGGGGAGCATGCTCAACTGGACACGGCGGGCGGTGTCGATCTCCTCCCGCATCCGCAACCGCTCCAGGGCTCTGGGATGCTCGCGGCGCCACTGGGCGAGGAAAAGCCTCTTCTGACGCCGGGTCCAGGCCAGGTTGCAGGCCAGCAGGAGGACGGCGGCAACGGTCCGCCCGATTGAAAAGTCCGTTGGCCCGCTTAAGGCCAGCGCGGCGAGCGGGAGGCTCGAAAGCACCCAGTAGCCGCCGTACAGAAGCAACGCGTCCACCGGCCGCAGGCGTAGCGCCAGGAAGAACCAGGGCAGCAGGCCCACCGTCCCCGTTTCTCGATGCAGGCCGAAGCTGACGAGGCTCCAGGCCAGGTCCTGGAGGAGAAGGTAGGCGGTCTGGACCTGCCGGTAGTGCTTCTCGAACCAGGGCTCCTTGCGCGAGCCGAAGAGGGCGACGGTGGCGGCGAGGTCGAGCAGGTAGAGGATGAACGCCAGCGGCTTGCCCTGGTCGATGGTGCCGGCCACGCCGATCAGCGAGATCACCAGGGCGAGGAAGAGGACCCCGCGCAGGACCCGCCAGTCGCGGCCGTCGAAGTGCCGTTGCAGAGCCTCGCTCTCGGGCAGGAGGACGAGGTCGTCGAAGGTCGGAAGCTTCATCGCGGGTCCGGTCGCCGTGACGGGAGAGGCTGGGGATACCTACGGCGACGGCGGATCAGAGTTCACGTCCCGGGCCGGCCAACGCAGGCGCACGACGACGACGGTGATGTCGTCCGACTGCTCCTCGTCGCCCTTGAAGTTCGAGAGGTCGCCCAGGATGGCGTCGCGGACCTCGCGCGCCGTCCGGCTGTCGGCAGCCCGGGCCACCGCCCGCCGCAGACGGTCGTCGCCGTAGTCCTGGCCCTGGGCGTTGCGAGCCTCGACGAGGCCATCGGTGCAGAAGATCAGCAGGTCGCCGGACGCCACCGGCCGCCGGTCCTCCACGTAGTCGGCCTGTAGGAAGGTGCCGAGAGGCGGGGAGCCCTGGCCGATCTCCTCGAAGCAGCGTTGCCGGGAGTCGTAGCGCAGCACCGGCGGATGACCGGCGCTGGTCACCGTCAGGGTGGCCGCCTCGCAGTCGAGGACGGCGCAGAGCAGGGTCATGTAGGTGCGCCGCTCGGTCGTGCGCCGCACCATCTGGTTGAGCTTCTCGAAGACCGGGATGGGCGCGCCCAGGCTCGGCTCCAGGAGATAGAGGCAGCTCCGCACGCCCGAGAGGAGAAGGCCGCTCGCGAGGCCGTGACCGGAGACGTCGCCCAGCACGAGCGCGAGTTGCGAAGGCGCGAGCAGGAAGTAGTCGTAGTAGTCCCCCCCGACCTCGGTGGCAGGGAGAGAGGCGGCCGCCAGTTCCAGCCAGTCGACCTCGGGCGAGCCTTGAGGGAGCATGCTGAGCTGGATCTTGCGCGCGTAGTCGATCTCTTCGCGCATGCGCAGCCGCTCGCGATATCGGGAGTGCTCCTGGCGCCAGACCGCCAGGAAACGGCGCCGTTCGAGCTGCGTCAGGCCGAGGGCCCCCGCCAGGCAGATCACGGAGAGGATGGAGACGGCGACCGTTTCCCCCTGGTCCACCGGAGCCGCCCCGGCAGGCCGCAGGCCCACCCAGCTCAGCGGGAAGACGGCGACCACCCACAGGAAGCCATACAACATGACGTGCTCGGCCAGCCGCAGACGGAAGGCCAGCAGCAGGAAGACCACCATGATGAAGAGCGCGACGTCGCCATCCCCCGCCGGGATGTGGCTCGCCGCGAGCTTCAGCACCAAGATCTCCAGGCACAGAAAGCCCAGCAGGAGCTGGCGGAAGTTGCGAGCGAAGAGATCCCGGTCGCGCAAGACGAAGAGAACCGTGCAGAGGATCAGGTCGACCGGATAGAGGACCAGACCCCAGCCGTCGTGAAGGTCGGCGGAGGCCGCGATTCCGGCGAGCGTGCACAGGGCCACCACCACCAGCAGCCAGCGGAAGGTGCGGTAGTTGCGGGCGTCGAGCTGGCGGTGCAGTGCCAGAGGCTCGGGCAGCATCACGAGCTCGTCGAGGGTGGGGGATTTCATGGCTGGGACCGGGTCAGGGAACCCCTCAATGCTATCCTGCCGGCGATGGAAAAGGATGCCCGCCTGCTGGCCGGCGCCCTGGAACGGGCCGGGGAGGGGCTGATCCTGGTGGTCACCGGCGCCGGCGTCAGCGCCGCCAGCGGCCTGCCGACCTTCCGCGGCACCGATCCCGAGGCGATCTGGAACCGGGACGTCACCGAGATCGGCACCCGCCGCTTCTTCGAGCGCGACCCGGTGGCCTGGTGGACGTGGTTCCTCGACGCCTTCGCGGGGCTGGACGAGGCCCGGCCCAACCCCGCGCACAATGTCCTGGCAGCCCTCGAAAGATGGCAGCTCGGCCGCGGCGGCGACTTCCTGCTGGTGACCCAGAACATCGACACCCTGCACGAGCGAGCGGGCTCCCGCCGGCTGGTGAAGGTGCACGGCACCGCCGACCGCCTGCGCTGCTCCCGCGACGGCTGCGCCCTGGGCGCGCCCGCCGGCTCGCTCCCCCGCACCGAGGTCGACCTCGCCGCCTTCCGCCGCGATCCCGGCCGTCACACCCTCCCCCGCTGCCCGGCCTGCGGCGCCCTGCTGCGGGCCCATGCCCTGCTCTTCGACGAGCTCTATGACGAGCACGTGGACTACGGCTTCGAGCGGGTGCGGGGGGCGCTCGAGCGGATGGGCGTCGTCCTCTTTGCCGGGACGTCGTTCTCGGTGGGGGTCACGGCCCTGGTGCTGCGCGAGGCCCTCGGCTGGCGGGTGCCCGTCCTCTCCATCGATCCGGCCGCGGCGCCGCCGCTGCCGGGGATCACCGGCCTGCGCGTACCCGCCGAAGGGGTGTTGCCGGCGGCGTGCCGCGAGCTGGGGATCGCCGCCGGCTCCTAGGGCTTATTCGAAAAATCGGCGGATGCCGCCGGCGAGCAGGCCGGCGACGAGCTCCCCGAGCCAGCCCCCTGGAGGGCGGCCAGGGGTGAAGAGCAGCCGCTCGGATTCGGGCTGGCTCCAGGGCTGGAGCCCTTCGCTCAGGACCCTCTGGCGGGACTCGATGCGCTCCTGCTCCCGCTGGAGCTTCTCCGCCCTCTCCTCCCCCCCTTCGCGAATCCAGCGCAGCAGGCGGTCCAGCTCGTGCAGGTCGAACCACAGGCCATGGCGGGCGCAGACGTCCACGATGACACCGCTCTTGCGGCCGTAGTTCTGGCGATTCATCAGCGCGCCGCAGGTCACGCAGGGGCGGTACCTCACGCTCGGCTCCGCGGTCGGGGCTCCGGCGGCGACGGGCACGCCTCCTCCGAACCCCACGGGCAGCTTGCCGGTCCGCGCCCGGCCGGCCAGCACCTCGAAGATCTCCTTGTCGATCCACAGGCCGCCGCAGGCCTCGCACTCGAAGAGGGCGACGCTGGCCGCGCCCAGCCGGCGGCTGATCAGAGCCCTTTCCCCGGGACACGCGGGGCAACGGTAGGCGCTCCCCGGCTCCGCCTGATTGGTGAGCAGCGGCGTCGCGCAGCAATGACAGAAGCGGGCGCGTCCGCTCACCCGGGCCATGCAGCCGGGGCAGATCGTGTCCAGGTCCCGCTCGTGAAGGGTGAGCTCCGAGCCGCAGTAGCGGCAGGCGGGCTCGTCCCCCTCGCGCGGCGCGCCGCAGGCGGAGCAGCGGACCACCGCCGCATCATGCGCCTGAGGCTGGGGGACGGTGACCGTGGTGCCGCAGGAACAGGGGAAGGCCGCCCCCACGGGACGGCCCGTGACGTCGAATTGGCGGCAGCACTGAGGACAGGCGACGAGGAATCGCACCCCTCGATCTTGACGCAGAGCGGCCGGCGGGTCCACCGTCAGGCCGCGACCGGCGAGGCCTCCCCGGTCAGCGCGGGCGGCGGAGGTGCGGGAGCGGCGAAACGCGAGCTGCCCAGCAGCCAGGTGGCCGCCTGCCGCCAGACGAAAGCCAAACCGTTGAGCAGGTTGAGCGAGACGAGCATGAGGATGACGCCCAGAAGCCCGCAGAGCAGAGCGTCGCCGAAGGTCGCAGGCTGCCAGATCACGAAGTCGACGTCGAGATTCATATCGGCCCACGGCCAGAGCACGGGCACCAGCACCAAGGACGCCGACAGCGAGAGCAGCGTGACGAGAGCGGTGAAAGACGCAACCCCCAGGGGGAGCTTGAGCAGCAGGTAGCCCATCCCCTTCCAGGTCACAGGATTGGAGAAAAAGGCCTGCACCCGCTGCCAGAAGCCGGCGGCCTCCGCGCTCGGCGGCGGCGCCATGGGCGGCACTGCGGCGCCCAGCAGACGGATGGCGAGCTGGCGCTCCATCGCCGACAGCCACCAACTCCCGGCGAACACCAGGCCGAGGATGGGGATGCCCACCCAGACGACGATCAGAGCGTAGCCCAGCGGCAGCCCGACCGTCAGGAAGATGAAGTAGACGAGCCCCAGCGGGAAGGCGAGGGCCAGGAAAAGCAGGTTGGAGTAGGTCTGCAACTGGAACGGCGCCCGGAAAAAGCGGGCGAGGGCGCCGGGGAAGCTCGAGGGTTGCGGCTCTGGATCGAGGGTCATGGTCGTCTCCTCCTCGCTGGGGACTACGAGGAGGCGGGGAGGAGGGTTTCAGCCCAGCACCGCCTCCCCCGCCGGCTCACGGAGGTTGTAATGCGAGCTCATCACCCTGCCGTAGGCGCCGGCGTTGGCGATCAGCACCACGTCGCCCTCGCGGGTGGGGGGCAGGCGGCGGGAGCGGCCGAGGATGTCCCCGGTCTCGCAGATCGGCCCCACGACGTGGGCGACCATGGCCGGCGGCTCGTCGAGGCGGGTGAGGTTGTAGATCGGGTGGTAGGCGCCGTAGAGCGGCGGCCGGATGAGCGAGTTCATCCCCGTCTCCAGGCCGACGTAGGTCACCTCCCCCTTGGTCTTGACCTGTGTCACCCGCGCCAGCAGCACCCCGGCCTGGGCCACCAGGAACCGGCCGGGCTCCAGCCAGAGCTCGAATTCCGGGCGCACGGTCTTGACGAGCCGCAGCAGCTCGTCGAGGGCCGCGAGGTCGAGGCCGCTCTGCCCCGGCCGCTCGGGCACGCCAAGGCCGCCACCCAGGTCCAGCACCCGCACCTCGGGGAAGCGCCCGGCTTCGGCAGCCAGGAAGAGGGCCACCTCCTGCCAGGCCTCAGGGCTGCGGATGCCGCTGCCAACGTGGGCGTGGAGCCCCACGACCCGGGTCCCACAGGCGGCGAGGAGAGACTGGATCTCGTCCAACTGCTCCGGCGCGATGCCAAACTTCGACTGCGCCCCGGCCGTGCGCACGTGGGCGTGGTGACCGCGGCCCCGGCCCGGGTCGAGCCGCAGGAAGACCTCCCGCCCGGCGAACACCTCGGGCCACTCGCGCAACGGGTGGAGGTTGTCCAGCGTCACCCGGACGCCGGCCGCGAAGCCGTGCTCGTACTCCTCGCGCGGCGCGAAGTTGGGGGTGAAGAGGAGGCGCGAGCCGTCGAGATCCGGAAACAGCGAACGCACGTGGTCGAGCTCGGCTGCCGAGACGCACTCGAAGCTCAAGCCCTCGGCGTGGAAGACCCGCAGCACGTCCGGATGGGCGTTCGCCTTCAGCGAATAGAACAGCCGGTCCACCGCCGACAGGGAGCGCAGGGTGGTGGCGCAGCCGCGCAGCGTGGGCTCGTCGTAGACGTAGACCGGAGCGCGCTCGGCGGCAAGGGCGAGCAGCTCAGGTCCGCGCCGCGACCACCACTGACGGACGACGCCGACCGCCACCTCCGTCATTTCTCCGGGGCGGCCGGTGCGGCCGAACAGCTCGCTCCAGGTGGGGCCGAAGACGGGGCCCTCCACCTGCTGGCCGAAAAGAAGGCCATGGAGCTGGCGCACCAGCCGCTCGCTCTGCTCCTCGTCGACGACGAACGTCAGGTTGAGGTCGGAAGCCGCCTGGGTCACCAGGTGGATCTGCAGCTCCTCGAAGGCCTCCAGCACCGGCCCCATCTCATGGAGGATGGCGCGGATGCCCCGCCCCACCAGGGAGAGCGAGGCCGTGGGCGCGATCACTCGGGGCTCGCAGAACGCCGCGAGGTCCGCCAGCACGGCGTTGAGCACCGCGTCCTCCAGGGCGTTGGCCCCGGGATCGAGGGAGACCGTGACATTGGATTCGGAGGTCGAGACCGAGTCGACCGACAGGGCGTGCCGGGCGAAGACCTCGAAGGCCCGGGCGAGGAACCCGATCTCCTGCCACATCCCCAGCGTCTCCATCGAGATCAGGGTGATGCCGCTGCGCGACGAGATCGCCTTGACCTGCGGTCCGGCCACCGGGCCGGAGTCCGAGATCACGGTCCCGGGGATGTCAGGGCGATCGGTGGATAGGATGTGCAGCGGAATGCGGTGGCGGCGACACGGCGGGATCGACCGCGGATGGAGCACCTTGGCGCCCATGCTGGCGATCTCCTGCGCCTCCTCGTAGTGGAGAGAGCGCAGCAGCCGCGCCGAGGGGAGGAGCGACGGATTGGCCGTGAACAGGCCGGGCACGTCGGTCCAGATCTCGCAGCGCTCGGCCCCCAGCCGCGCCGCGAAGTAGGAGGCCGAAGTGTCCGAGCCGCCGCGGCCGAGGAGCACCGTCTGCCCCTCGCGGTTGCGGGCGATGAACCCCTGGGTGAGGACCGCATCTCCGGGCAGGGCTGCCAAGCGCGCCGCCAGCTCAATATCGCACTTAATATGGCGCTCAATATCGCGCTCGAAATCGCAGGTTGCGGAGAGGTAGGCGCGAGGACCGAAGGCCACGGGGTCCTCCCGCGCCTCCAGGGCCGTGCGGGCGTCGAGCCAGGAGGTCGCGATCCCCCGCGATTCCAGGAAGGCGGCGCCGAGGCGGGTGGACATCAGCTCGCCGAAGGCCATCACCCGCGCCTTGAGCGCCGGCCCGGCCTCGCGCAGCAGCGAGGCGGCGAGGGCGAGACGCGACAGTTCCTCGAAGTCGTCCGCCAGCCGTTCGGCGGCGTCGACCCCGAGCCCCGCCCCCAGCTCCAGGTGGCGCTGCCGCAGCGCCGCCAGGGCCTCTTCATGGCGACCCTCGACGGCGAGGCCGAGGAGCGCCTCGAGCTGATTGGAGATCCCGGAGAGGGCCGAGCAGACGATGAGCGGGCGCAGCCCGTCCGCGATCCGGCGGACGGCGAGGCCGGCGATGGTGTGCCAGCGCTCCGGGGTGGAGACGCTGGTGCCCCCGAACTTGAGGACGACCCAGCGGGTGGCCACCCGCGGTTACCCCTTGGCCGCCCGCACCGCCTCGGTCAGGGCCGGCAGGACCTCGTGGAGGTCGCCCACGATGCCGTAGTCGGCCACCGTGAAGATGGGCGCGCCGGGGTCCTTGTTGATCGCCACGATCACCGACGAGCCCTTCATCCCCACCAGGTGCTGGATGGCCCCGGAGATGCCGGCGGCGATGTAGAGCTTGGGGGCCACCGTCTGCCCCGAGGAGCCGATCTGGCGATCACGGGGGAGCCAGCCGTTGTCGATCACCGGCCGGCTGGCGCCGATCTCCGCTCCCAGGGCCTTGGCGAGGGCCTCGACGGGCGCCATCTTGTCCGCGCCGCCGATGCCGCGCCCCACGGCCACGATAATCTCAGCCTTGGTGAGGTCGACCGTATCGCCCCCCACCTCCTCGTAGCCGAGGATCTCGCGGTCCGGCTTCACCGCCGCGAGGTCCACCTCCAGGGGCTTGACCGGGGCCTCGCCGCGGACTACGCCGTCCGCCGGGAAAGCGCCGGACTGAACGGAAACCAGCACCGTTCCCTCGCCTTTGACGCGCACCTTCGACTGCAGCTTGCCGCTCATCACCGGTCGGGTCCACAGCAGGCCGCCGCCCTCGCTCTGGAAGGCGGTCACCTCGGGCAGCAGCCCGGCGCCCACCGCCTGGGCCAGGCGGGCCATGTAGTCGACGGTCTGATAGGTGTGAGGGAAGACGACGAAGGCCGGAGCCGCTGCCCCCGCCGAGATGATGGCAGGAGCGAGGGCCCCGATGTACGCCCCCGGCGTGTAGGCCCGGAGGGCCTCGTGATCCGCCACGTGGACGGCGGCGAGGTCGCTCTTCGCCACCTCGGCGGCGGCGAGACCCACGCCCGAGCCCAGGAGCACGGCCTCCGCCTTACCCCCCAGGGTGGCGGCGAGCTTCTGCGCCGCGCCGACGGCCTCCCAGGAGATGCGCGAGACCTGCCCCTCGCGGTGTTGCAGGACGACCCAGACCCCGTTAGCCATCAGAGCACCCTCGCTTCCTTCTGAAGTTTCTCCACCAGGGCCGTGGCGGCGGCCTTGGCATCCCCTTGGAGGATCTGCGCCCCCTTGCCCGATTCGGGGAAGGCGACGGAGACGATCTCCAGCCGCGAGCCCGCCTCCCCCACCTGCGCGGCGTCGAGCCCGAGGTCGGCGGGAGTCGCCGTGGCGATCTCCTTTTTCTTGGCCGCCATGATCCCCTTCAAGGAGGCGTAGCGCGGATGGTTGAGGCCCGCCTGGATCTCCAGCACGGCCGGAAGCTGGACGCGGGAGACCTCGTTGACGCCGCTCTCCATCTCGCGCGTCACCTTAGCCGAGCGGTTCCCCTCCTCCAGCTCGACGCCCATGACCAGCCAGACGTGGGGCCAGCCGAGGTGGCCGGCGACGACCGAGCCGGTGCCGCCGTAGCCCACGTCGTCCGATTGCGAGCCGGTGAGCACCAGGTCGAAGCTGTCGCGCTTCAGGGCCGCCGCCAGCGCCCGGCCCGTGGCCAGGGCGTCACCGCCCGCGAAGGCCGGATCGGAGAGGTGGACGGCCCGCGCCGCCCCCACCGCCAGGGCCTTGCGCAGGGCCTCCTTGACGCGCTCCGGCCCGAGGCTGAAGACGACGACCTCGCCGCCGGTCTTCTCGGCGATGCGCAGGCCCTCCTCCAGGGCGTACTCGTCGCTCTCGTTGATGATGAACGGCAGGTCCTCCTCCTCCAGCCACCGGCCGTCGCGGCGGACGCGCAGCCGGGCCTCGGTGTTGGGGACCTGCTTGATGCAGACGGCGATCTTCATGGGGAGGTCTCCTGGCCCTGGGACGTCTCAAGCCTGCGTCGCCCGGCCGTTGAGCAGCCGGCGCAACACCGGCGGAGCGGGATTGAAGGCCCACACCCGGTCATCGAACCGCAGTGTGGGCACGACGCGACGGCCGCCGCTCCTGGCGAGCACCACGGCCTCAGCGCCGGCGTCCTGGTCGATGTTCACCTCGTCGAAGCGCGCCTCGGCCTCCTCCAGCACGCGCTTGGCCCGGCGGCAGTCGGAGCACCAGGCAGAGCTGTAGATGACGAGGTTGCGGGCCGCGATGCCGACGCCGCCGGCCAGCCCGGCGGCCTCCTCCGAAGTGAGGCGCACGCCGACGATGCGCACCTTGCCATCCGGCTCGCTGAGCAGCACGGCCGGGAGGTCCACCTCGGGTGAGATCCCCAGCCGTTCCAGCGGGGCGGCGGCCTCCGGCGCGGCGGCGAGGTCGATGCGATCACCATAGCCGACGGGCGGCTCGGCGTGACGCGTCGAATTGAAAAAGATCTGGCAGTCCAGCGATGGGCTCATTTGGCTCATAGAGTTGGCCCCGGCACTCGCACGGCGGCGCCGTTGATGGCCACCGACGCAGGAGTGGTGAGATAGTGGACAACCGACGCGACGGCGGCGGTGGTGACCCATTTCGCCGGATCGGCGGTGGGCATCGAGGCCCGGTTGGCGGCGGTGTCCATGGTGCCGGGGAGCACGGCGTTGGCCCGGCTGCCGAAGGGCGCCATCTCCCGCGCCAGCGCCTCGACCATGCGCAGGACGCCGGCCTTGGTGGCGGCATAGCCCCCCACTCCGGCCTCGCCCAGCAGAGCCGCGGGCGACGACACCGCCACCACGGAGCCGCCGCTCGCCTTCTCGAAGCGGCGGGCGGACTCGCGGAAGATGCGGAATGTGGTGTCCAGGTTGACCTTCATCAGAAAGTCCCAGTCGGCGTCGGAGAGATCGGCGAAGCGGCCATAGCGGAAGCCGCCCACGAGATGGACCACCGCCCGGGGCACTCCCGAGGCCGCCTCCACCTCGTCGAACAGCTTCTGCACGTCCGCCGAGGACCCCAGGTCCACCTTGCGGACGGACAGGGCATCCGAAGGCGCCAGCGCGGTCAGCTCCGCCAGATGCCCCTCGTTGTGGTCTACCGCCAGCACACGGTCTCCGCCGTCGAGGAAGCGCTCCACCACGCTGCGCCCCAGCGCGCCCCCGGCGCCGGTGATGAGGACTCTGCCGCTCATGTGCTCTCCTGGGTTGGTGCTGCGAGAAACACCCTGCCACGGCCCTGTGGGTGCGGTGGCGGAGCGGGGGCGAGAGTATCACGGGTGGGGGAGAATGGAGAGAGGGTGGGGGCTTGACTCCGGAAGGGGGAAGATGTACTCTTTGGGCATGCAAAGGCGAGTCATCCTCTCTCCTCTTCAGCCAGGCTCCAGGACTCCTGAGGAGTTCCGAGCTGCGGTCCGTGCAGTCATGGACGCACGGGATGACGCGACGAAGGCGTTGCTCGCGAATGCGAGCGCAGGTGAGGTTGCAGAGCCCCAGCCATCCCGAGGGAGACTACGTTCCGTGGAAAAGCGAATCCTCATCCCTCCCGTAACTCGCTCCGCTCATCGGGCTGCCATCCGGGCGGCTGTCGAGAAGGTCGCCGCCCTGAGAGAAGGCGGGAAGACCGCGTCTACTCCGCGCCAGAAACAGGCCTTGGGGAAAAATGCGTAGTGGAGCCGACCTCCAGTCCCGGTCCAGGTTCTCTGCTCCCATATCGGCCATCGTCGATGGTCGAGCCTCCCGAGTACAATAAGAGCGTCTTTCTCAACTGCCCTTTCGACGGCGCCTATGGTGCCCTCTTCGAGGCGATCGTATTCGCCGTCTTCGACTGTGGCTTCAGCCCTCGTTGCGCTCTGGAGGCTGACGATGGGGGGCAGGTTCGGTTGGAGAAGATCCTGGGCATCATCTCCGACTGCCGTTTCGGGATCAGCGACCTCTCACGCACCGATCTCGACGCTGCCACGAGCCTTCCCAGGTTCAACATGGCGCTTGAGCTCGGGATCTTCCTGGGGGCCCGCCGCTTCGGTGACGGCAAGCACAGAGAAAAGCGCTGCCTCATCATGGATCGAGAGAAATACAGGTATCGCGTCTTCTTGTCCGACATCTCCGGCCAGGACGTCCGGGAGCACAGAAATGATCCACTGGAGGTCATTCGCGTCGTCCGAAACTGGTTGCGCAGCGAGTCTCATCGCTCGGACATTCCAGGAGGCAAGGTCATCGGAGAACGTTATCTGGCCTTTCGGAAGGACCTTCCGGCTCTTTGCCGGGAAGCGCGCCTGGCCGAGGACGACCTGATCTTCGCCGACTTTGCCGATCTCGTTTTCGAATGGCTGCAACGGAACGGTAATTCTACTCTGACCTTCTGAGGTCACCTCCGCCGGTTTACAATCCCGGCGCCATGCCCTCCCGTCGCCTCTTCCCACCCGCCCCCGCCGTCGCGCCGCGAGAGACTCGGAAACAGCGCTGGCGGCGCAAGCGGCGGACGTACGTGCTGCGGTGGTTCGACCGCGCCATCCTCTCCCTCTACCGGCTCATCTCCTGGCTCGACCGCCGGGCGCCCATCGAGAAGCGCTACTTCCGGGTGGCGATCTTCGGCTCCAGCCGCATCCAGCCGGAGGACGCCGCCTACGCCCAGGTGAAGGAGCTCGCCCGCCAACTGTCCTACATGGGGTGCGACATCGTCACCGGCGGCGGGCCGGGGCTGATGCGGGCCGCCAACGAGGGGGCGCGGGCCGGCGCCTACCACTACAAGACTCGCTCGTTCGGCCTCACCATCCTCCTCCCCCTGGAGGAACAGCCCAACCCGTTCCTCGACGAGGTCAAACAGCACTCCACCTTCTTCTCCCGGCTCCACCAGTTCATCCGCCTCTCCCACGCCTGCCTCGTCATGGACGGCGGCATCGGCACCACGCTGGAGGCGACGATGGTCTGGCAGCTCCTCCAGGTGGGCATGCTCCGCGACCGCCCCCTGATCTTCGTGGGTCCCATGTGGCGCGGGTTGCGCGGATGGGTGGAGCAGGAGATCGTGGCCCGCGGGCTCGCCTCGCCCGGCGACCTCGACGTCGTCCACTGGGTGGACACCGTGGAGGAGGCCCTGGAGGTGGTCACCCGCAGCCTCGAGGACTTCCTGCGCCGCAACCGCGTCCTCCTCCCCCCAGCCCTCGACAAGCCCGGCCCGGAGGGTCCACCCGCCGTGAAATGATTCCGGGCACGGCGTTTGCTGGCGCCGCGGGGCCATGGTACGTTCGCCCGGCGGCAAGCGTAGAAGTAGAAGGGAGACTGGGGAGCGCGCATGTTCACGACGGCCTTGACGTTCATTCAATTCGGCGCCCAGCAGGGGCCCGGGATCTTCCGGTTCTTTTTCCAGGCCGGCCCGATGGCAAAGCTCGTCCTGGGCGCCCTGGTCCTCTTCTCTCTCGGCTCGTGGGCCATCATCTTCGGCAAGCTGGTGCACTTCAACCGCGCCGACCGGCAGAGCGAGAAGTTCATGGAGGCCTTCCACCGCAGCCAGCGCTTCAGCGAGGTCAACGCCGTGGCGGGCAAGCTCGGCGCCTCGCCCCTGGTGGGCATCTTCCAGGCCGGCTACGCCGAGATCGACAGCCAGATCAAGAACGCCCCGGAGCCGGAGCGGCCGGGGGAGAAGCGGGCCTACCGCATCACCTCGCTGACCGCCCTCGAGCGCACCCTGGCCCGCGCCGTCAACGTCGAGTTGCAGACGGTGACCCGCTGGACGGGTTTCCTCGCCACCACCGCCGCCGCGACGCCGTTCATCGGACTTTTTGGCACGGTGTGGGGCATCATGCAGGCCTTCAACGACATCGGCCTCCAGGGCTCGACCTCGATCGTCGCCGTGGCGCCCGGCATCGCCGAGGCGCTGATCAACACCGCCGCCGGCCTCGCGGCCGCCATTCCGGCCCTCATCGCCTACAACTACTTCTCCCAGCACCTGCGCCGGCTGCGCACCCGGATGCAGGACTTCGTCTTCGAGTTCCTGAACCTCGCCGAGCGGAATTTCACCTAGGGGAAATTCACTTAGGGGAAGCAGATGGCCTTCAACCTGGGCAATGGCGGCGACGACGACCCGGTGATGGCGGACATCAACGTCACGCCGCTGGTGGACGTGATGCTGGTGCTGCTCATCATCTTCATGATCGCCGCGCCGATGCTCCACCAGGGGGTCGAGGTGGCGCTGCCGAAGGCCAACGCGCAGAACCTCCCCCTGCGCGTCCAGGACCCGCTGGTGGTCTCCATCGACCGCAACGGTCGGGTCTACGTGCGGGAGTCGGCGGTGGAGACCGAGGAGCTGGTGTCGCGGGTCAAGGCCCAGATCGCCGCCCGGGGGGACGACACGGTGTTCCTCAAGGGGGACCGCGACGTCCCCTACGGCAAGGTGATCGAGGTGCTGGACCTTCTCCACCAGGGGGGGATCGTGCACGTGGGCATGGTCACCGACCGCGATCGGGGGAAGCGGGAGCGGACGTGAGCCTGGCGGTCGACCGCATCCTGGCGCAGCGCTCCCGGCGCGACAGCCGGCGGCCGGAAGCCGTGAGCCTCGCCCTCGCCGCCCTGCTCCACGGCGGGGCCGTGGCCCTCGCCCTCCTGCTCCCCCGGCTCACGCCGCCGCCCCCGCCAATGACCTTCGTGCCGGTCCAGATCATCCCCGCGGCGGCCCTCGGCGTACGCCGGCCGGCCAGCCGTCCCAAGGCCGCGGCTCCCGCGTTGCCCGCCCCGGAGCCGAGCCGTCCTGAGCCGAGCCCGGCGCCCGTGAAGCCCGAGCCGCCCCCCAAGCCCGAGCCCAAACCGGAAAAGATCGCTGCCAAACCGCGCGACGACGTGCCCACGCTGCCCGACAAGCCGGCGAAGAAGAAGCCGGAGAAGCCGGCGCCGACTCCCGCGCCCCGGCTTCCCGCCAGCGGCGGCATGGGCAGCAACCCCGCGGGCACGGCGCCCCTCGGCACCCCCGAGGGCGAAGCCGGCCGGCGCGGCTCGCCCACCGGCAAGCCCCTCGGCACCTCCGCCTTCGGCTCGGAGATCGCCGGGCTGGACAATCCGGACTTCAAGTTCGGCTATTACATCGACCAGCTCCTCTCGGCCATCGACGCCAAGTGGGCGCGGCCGCCCCTCGGCGACAACGTGCGGGCCACCATCTCCTTCCGCATCCAGCGCGACGGCAGCATCACCGAGCTGACGGTGGCCACGTCTTCGGGCTACAATTCCTTCGACCTGGCGGCGCTGCGGGCGGTGCAGAACGCTTCCCCCTTCCCTCCCCTGCCGCGGGCGTACCGGAACGATTCCCTGGGCGTCAACCTGATCGTCCGGTGACTTGAACGAGGTGCCATGAGACCGAGATCCGCCGCCCTCCCCGTCCTCCTCATCCTGTTTCCCCTGGCGCTGGCGCTCGCCGTGGCCCAGCAGCCGCCGGCTCCGGCGGCCACGCCGCCCCCTGTGGGCCAGCCTCCGAGTCAAGTGACGATCGAGCTCAACCGGGGAGCCGGGGCGCGCAAGGTCAAGATCGCCTTCCCCGCCTTCCGCGTCCAGCTCGGGGGGGACGGCGCCGCCGCGGCCCGAGAGTTGGAGGAGACGGTGCGGCGCGACCTGGACGCCTCCGGCTACTTCGAGATCCAGGGCCCGGACGTGCTCTCCGGCCTCCACCTGACCGGCGACGTGCAGAAGGACCTCGCCGCCTACAAGTCCACCGGCAACGAGGTGATCCTCCTGGGCGAGGTCAAGAACGAGGAGGACCGGCTGGTCTTCGACGGCCGCGTGCTCGACGCCGGCAGCGGCCAGGCCGCGCTCGCCAAGCGCTATCGCGGCCCCTACACCGTCAGCCGGCGCATGGCCCACACCTTCGCCGACGAGGTCATCCGCACCCTGGTCGGCAAGCCCGGCATCGCCCTCTCCTCGATCGCCTTCACCTCCGACCGCTCGGGTGCCAAGGAGATCTGGGTGATGGACTACGACGGGGCCAACCCGCGCAAGATCACCGGCCACCATTCGACCTCGATGTCGCCGGCCTGGAGCCCGGACGGCACCGCGCTCGCCTACACCTCGTTCTTCAACGGCCCGCCGGCCCTCTACCTCGCGGACCTCGCGAGCGGCCGCAAGCGGCCGGTCGTCACCTCGGGCTCGCTCAATACCAGCCCCAGCTTCTCGCCGGACGGCAGGCGCATCGCCTTCGCCCGTTCGCTGGAGGGCAACGTCGAGATCTTCACCACCGACCTCGACGGCGGCGATCTGCGGCGGCTGACCAACTCCCCCGCCATCGACACCAACCCGGCGTGGAGCCCCAAGGGGGGCAACATCGCCTTCACCTCCAGTCGCGCCGGCAATCCGCACATCTACCTGATGGATGCCGAGGGGGCCAACCAGCGGCGGATCACCTTCGACGGCACCTACAACGACGGTGCCGCCTGGAGCCCGGAGGGGGACCTGATCGCCTACGCCAGCCGGCGCGACGGCCAGTTCCAGATCGCCATCACCAACGTCGGCACCCTGGAGACCCAGGTGCTGACCTCGGGCCCCGGCGAGAACGAGTCGCCCACCTTCTCGCCCGACGGGCGCAAGATCGCCTTCACCTCCCGCCGCAGCGGCCGCAAGCAGATCTACGTCATGGAGCTCGACGGCAGCAACCAGCGGCCCATCACCACCGAGGGCGGCAACGACATGGCCGACTGGTCGCGCGGTGCACCGCCACAGTAGCGAGGAATTTGGTACAGTGGTATTCGAATCGCACGCGGCACGACGAAAGAATCGAGGAGAAGATCGCATGAACCGAAAGTGGATGGCCTGGATCGTGGTTCCGGCGCTGTTGACCTTTATGTACGGTTGCCCGAAGAAGAAGCCCCACACGCCGCCACCGGACCTCAACGTGGAGACGACGACGGTGCCCGCGCCGCCGGCGTCGCCCCCTACCGTCCGGGGCGAGGAGGTGGTACCGCCGCCCACCCCGCCGGTGGTCGACAAGAAGGAGGACCCGCTGCTCTCCAACGACCTGCAGGTGGTCAACGAGGAGCTGCGCCGCCGCGGCTTCAGCCCGGATGTCTATTTCGACTACGATGAGAGCACGCTCTCCGACGACACCCGGCAGAAGCTGTCGCGCAACGCCGACCTGCTGAAGAGCCAGCCGCAGTTCTCGGTGACCATCGAGGGGCACGCGGACTCGCGTGGCACCAACGAGTACAATCTCGCCCTCGGCGAGCGCCGCGCCAACGCCGTGCGGGACTATCTCTCCTCCCTGGGGGTGGCCGCGAACCGCGTGCGCACCATCTCCTACGGTGAAGAGCGCCCCGTCTGCACGGAGGAGGTGGAGAGCTGCTGGTCGCAGAATCGCCGCGCGCACATGATCATCACCGGCCGTGCCAACGTGGGGTGACATGAGCCCCCTGCGAGCATCGCGCTCCCTCCTCTTCACCGTCAGCCTCGCGGCGGCCCTCGCCGCCGCGGGGTGCGTCTCCTCGCAGGACATCCAGGGGTTGCAGTCGCAGCTCTCCGACGTCCAGAAGCAGATGCTCCAGCTCGAGAAGCAAGCCCAGGAGGCCCCCAGCAAGCAGGAGGTCACCAACCTGCAGTCGAGCGTCGGCCAGCAGATGCAGGGGCTGCTCAAGACCGAGGCGGACATGCAGGTGAAGCTCCAGGACCTGTCGGGCCAGATCGAGGCCCTGCAGGCCAAGCTGGAGGACACCAACTACCGCCTGTCGCAGCTCTCGCAGCAGATCGCGGCCACCAACCAGGAGCTGAAGAGCTTCCACAGCCAGGCGCCGGCGGGACCGGCGGCGGCAGTGCCGGCGCCCGACGGGAGCATGACGGCCCCGCCGCCGCAGCCGCCACCCGGAGGAGGGGGCGGCGGCGCCGATCCCAAGAGCCTCTACGACGCCGCCTACAGCGACTTCCTCAAGGGGAGCTACGACCTCTCGATGCGGGAGTTCCAGGAGTATCTGACGAACTTCCCCAACACCGACCTGTCGGACAACGCCACCTACTGGATCGGCGAGGGCTACTACCGCCAGAAGCGTTACCGTCAGGCTATCGAGCAGTATGACGCCGTGCTGACCCGCTTCCCGCGCAGCGACAAGACGGCGAGCGCCCTGCTCAAGAAGGGCTACGCCCACCTCGAGCTCGGCGAGCGTTCCCAAGGGGTCGTCCAGCTCCAGCACGTCCTGCGGAGTTACCCCACGAGCGACGAGGCCAACCTGGCGCGGCAGCGGCTGCGCGAGATCGGAGTTGACGTCCGCTAGCGGCCGATGCTATAAAGCTTCGTCGCACTCCGGTGCGACTTTTCTTTGGAGAGCATTCAGGAATCATGGCGAATACCAAGTCGGCTGAGAAGCGCAACCGTCAGAATCTCCAGGCGCGAGAGCGCAACCGGGCGCAGCGTTCGCGCCTGCGTACCGCCATCAAGAGCCTCCGCTCCGCGGTGGCCACCGGCGACGCGGCCCAAGCGGCCGAGTTGCTGCCGCAGACCCTGGGCATCATCGACAAGATCGCCCAGAAGAAGGTTATCCACCCGAACACGGCATCGCGCTACAAGTCCCGCCTCACGAAGAAGGTCGCCGCCCTCGGCAAGTAGCCTTTTCCCCTCTAGAACCCCTCCAGCAGGCTCGTCACCAGCGTCTCCGCGAAGCGCTTGGAGGCCTTTTGGATGGCCCCGTTCTCGAGGTCGATGTAGGCGGCCTGGGTGGCTTCCACAGGGTAGTTTTCGCGGAAGGTGTAGTTGTCGCTCTTCCACAGCACCTTCCCCTCCGTCCCCGTGCGCTTGAAGGCGATCTGGGCCGTGATCGAGATCTCGTACTCCGTGGCACGGCCCGTGTTGTCGAAGGTCACCGGGGTCACGCCGAAGCCGGTGACCGCGCCGGTGATCTCGGCCGTCGCCTCCGCCGCGTTGCCCACCACGGCGAAGCGCTGGCGGGTCACCAGCTCCTGGGCGATCGCCTGGGTCAGCTCCTGTTCCACCTGCTGCCGCGGGGTGCGGTTCTGGAGCGGCTGGAGGTAGACCGAACGCACGTCGTCGGGGATGTTGCTCCCCTTGCCCACCAAGGCGTAGCCGCAGCCGGCGAGGGCGGCCACGGAGACCAGCAGCAGGGCTGCCGGCAGGAGTCTCTTCGTCCTCTTCATAAAGCGCTCCATCATGCGGACTTCCGCGTCACCAGGTTGATCAGCCGCCCAGGGACCAGCACGGCCTTGGCCACCTCCCGGCCCGCCAGGAAGTCCTTCACCCTGGGGCTGGCGAGGACGGCAGCGCGCACCTGCTTTTCGTCCGCCGTGGCGTCCACCTCCACCCGGTCGCGGACCTTGCCGTCCACCTGCACCACGAGCTCGATGCGGGCGCGGCGCAGCTTCGCCTCGTCGTGCTCCGGCCATGTGGTCTCGAGCAGGCTCTCGGTGTAGCCCCGGCGCTCCCACAGCTCCTCGGTCATATGGGGCGCCAAGGGGTGGAGGAGCTGCACCAGCGTGTCGAACGTCTCCTCGCAGCGCAGCCGCGAGGCCGTCTTCTCCTCCAGCGCCTTGGACAGGCTGTTGGAAAGCTCCATCAGCGCCGCCACGGCGGTGTTGAAGGAGAAACGCTGGAGGCTGTGGGTCACCCGTTGAATGGTGGCGTGGCGATCCCGCTCCAGCTCGGGGTCGGCCGGCGCCGTGGGCGGCGCCTCGGGGAGCTTCTCCAGCATCCGCCACACCCGCTGCAGGAAGCGGTGGGCGCCGGAGACCGCCTCGTCGCTCCACTCCGCCTCCTTCTCCGGCGGTCCGATGAAGAGGGTGTAGACGCGCTCGGTGTCCGCCCCCATCTCCTCGATCAGCTCGTCGGGCGAGACGGTGTTCCCCTTCGACTTCGACATCTTCTCGATGCGCCCCGACTTCTCGGAGTAGCGGGTGATCATCCCCTGGTTGAACAGGTTCTGGAACGGCTCCTCGATCCCCACCATGCCGAAGTCGTGCAGCACCTTGCAGATGAACCGCGCGTAGAGCAGGTGCAGGATGGCGTGCTCGATGCCGCCGATGTACTGATCGACCGGCATCCAGCGGTTGGCCACCTCAGAGTCGAACATCTTCGTCGCATCGCGCGACGAGAGGTAGCGCAGGTAGTACCAGGAGCTGTCCACGAAGGTGTCCATGGTGTCCGTCTCGCGGCGGGCGGCGCCCTTGCACTGCGGGCACTTCGTCTCCACGAACGCCTGCGAGCGCGACAGGGGGTTGCCCTCCCGGCCGGTGAATTCGACGTCGTAGGGCAGCTCGACGGGGAGCTGAGCGTCCGGCACCGGCACCAGGCCGCACTGGTCGCAGTAGACGACGGGGATGGGCGTTCCCCAGTAGCGCTGGCGGGAGATCAGCCAGTCGCGCAGGCGGTACACCACCCGCCCCTTCCCCCACCCCTTCTCCTCCAGCCAGGCGATGAAGCGGGCGATGGTTTCGGGTCCGTCCCGCAGGCCGTCGAAAGGCGGCGCGTTGCGGATCACCCCGGTGTGGAGGATTGGCTCGACGAGGGAGGCCGGATCCGCATCTCCTTCCTCCGGGTGGTAGACCAGCCGCACGGGCAGCCCCTCCTGGCGGGCGAAGGCCAGGTCGCGGGCATCGTGGGCGGGCACGGCCATGATGGCCCCCGTGCCATACTCGGGGAGCACGTAGTTGGCGAGCCAGACGGGGATCTCCTCGCCGGTCGCCGGATTGACGGCCGTGGTACCCGTATCCCACCCCTCCTTGGGATTGCCCTCGTCCGAGCGCTGAATGCGAGGGGTGTTGCGCACCGTCTCGATCCAGGCCTCGATCTCCGCGCGCTGGCCGTGCTTGGCGATCAGACGGCCGGCGAGCGGGTGCTCGGGGGCCAGCACCAGGAAGGTGGCGCCGTGGATCGTGTCGGGCCGGGTTGTGAACACGATCACGGGCTCGCCCAGGGCGGGGATCTCGAAACGGATCTCGGCCCCCTCGGAGCGGCCGATCCAGTTGCGCTGCATCACCTTGACCTTCTCCGGCCACCCCTCCAGAGAGTCGAGCCCCTCGAGCAGGCGGTCGGCGTAGTCGGTGATGCGGAAGAACCACTGCTCGAGGTCGCGCTGCACGACCGGCGTGCCGCAGCGCTCGCAGGCGCCGTCGACCACCTGCTCATTGGCCAGCACGGTGCGGCAGCTCGGGCACCAGTTGACCGGCGCCAATTTCTTGTAGGCTAGTCCCTTCTCCAGCATGCGCAGGAACAGCCACTGGTTCCACCGGTAGTATTCGGGGAAGCAGGAGGCGATCTCCTTCGACCAGTCGTAGAGGATGCCCCAGCGGCGGAACTGCTCCTTCATCACCTTGATGTTGGCGAGCGTCCAGTCGCGGGGATGGACGCCGCGCTGGATGGCGGCGTTCTCTGCCGGCAGGCCGAAGGCGTCCCAGCCCATGGGGTTGAGCGCCCGCTTGCCGTTCATGCGCAGGAAGCGGAACAGCGCGTCGCCCAGGATGTAGTTGCGCCCGTGGCCGACGTGCAGCCGGTCGCCCGAGGGGTAGGGAAACATCATCAGCATGTAGTACTTGCCGTGGCCGTGACGCAGGTCCACCTCGGCGGCGCGCTGCTTCTCCCAGCGGTCCTGCCATTTGGACTCGACGGCTTTGTGGTCGTAGGGTGTGCTCATCGCTCCTCTGCTCTCTCTCCAGCCCTCATCACCCCGCCATCAGGTCTAGGTGAGGCTGCCCGGGAAGGTGTGCTGCTTCAGCAGGCCGTCCAGCAGCCCGTTGACGAAGCGGCCCGACTGCTCGGAGCCGAACTTCTTCGCCAGCTCGATCGCCTCGTCCAGCACCACGAGCTTCGGCGTCTCGCGCTCGTGGAGCATCTCGTAGACGGCGAGGCGCAGGATGTTGCGGTCCACGGCCGGCATCCGCTCCAGCCGCCAGTTGTCCGCCTGGCTGCGGATCAGGTCGTCGATCCGCTGCTGGTTGTCGATCGTGCCGCGGACGAGCTCCTGGGCGTACTCGAACGCCTCCTCCACCCGCTGGCGTCGCTGGCCGTGGTCATCGGGCACCTCGTCCGACGGCGCCAGTGGTTGGCCGCGCCGCTTCTCGGCGACGGGGAGAGCCTCCCGCGCCAGGTACTCGGTCAGATCGAAGGTGCTGAAGATGCTGGACAGCGGGCTGCCTCCCAAGTCGCTCTGATAGAGCATCTGGACCGCCATTTCGCGCGCCGTGCGCCGCTTTCCCGCAGTCATGTGCCTCGCCTCAAAGGCCGCCGCGCAGCCGGGCGAAGAGGTCGGCCATCTCCAGCGCCGCGAGGGCCGCCTCCCAACCCTTGTTGCCGGCCTTGCCCCCGGCCCGCTCCGCCGCCTGCTCCGAGCTGTCGCAGGTCAGCAGGCCGAAGCCCACCGGCACACGGTGCCGCTCGGCCACGCCGGCGATGCCGCGGCTCGCCTGGGCGCAGAGGTAGTCGAAGTGCGGCGTCTCGCCGCGGATCACCACCCCGATCGCCACCAGGCCATCCACGCCGCCGGCCACCGCGAGCTCCTCCAGGGCCTGCGGGATCTCCCACGCCCCGGGCACCGAGACGAGATGGACGTCCGCCGCCGCCACCCCGTGCCGCCGCAGACAATCGACCGCGCCGGCCACCAGCAGGTCGCCGAGCCGCGAGTTGAAGCGCGACGCGACGATGCCGAAACGCCGTCCGGCGCCGCTCAGCTCCCCTCTGGTCTCTCGGATGTCGTTCAAGTTCGGCACGGTCAGCCCCGGCTTTCAGGAGGGGTGAGTATAGGGAGCCGCTCACCAGGGAGTCAATTGGAGTCAATCGGCCTGGCCAGCGATTTGCAGCTCCTTCTCCATGGCGAGCGGGCGGAAGGGGAGGAAGAAGGAGGCAGCACCATGAAACGCAATCTCATCCGGTTCACATTCCTGGCCCTCGGTTGCATCCTCTGCGTGGCCGTGCAGGCCCCCGCCCAGGTCGCCGGCCGCCAGGTGCTCTGCCCCGGCGATCCCATTCCCGTGGGCTGGATCAAGGTCGACGCCCGCCCGGACGCCTCGGCCTGCCCCGCCGGCGAGGTCTGGGTGGTCGAGACCTTCACCAACAAGGCCCCGGGCTCGGCCATGGTCGTCTGTGCCGACCAGCCCACGCCGGGCGGCTGGGAGACCCTGGGGATCGCCACCTCGACCGGCCAGTGCGGCGGCGGCACCGGCACGGGTGCGGTCGGCGACAACGTCAAGTCGATCCGGCGGCTCGTCTGACGGGTGACCTAGCGGGTGAGCAGGCTCGCCGCCATGCGCCGTAGGAAGATCCCGTAGCCGGGCGCGAAGGCGGCCTTGATGAGGAGGTCGGCCACGATCCCGGAGAAGGCGAGTCCCATCAGCCGGTACTCTTCGCGCTCGAATGGCCAGACCCGGCGCACCAGCAGGGGGCGCGAGAAGACCGATCCCAGCAGCACGAAGGCGCAGACCCGCAACACGGACCATGGCACCCAGGCGGCCAGCGCGCCGAGGAACGGGTGGCCGCTCGCCATCGCATAGCTGCCCACGAAGTAGCTCATGTAGGCCACCAGCCCGGCGCCCAGCGCGAGGCCCAGGTAGCCGGCGGTCGTCCAGGTGAGCACCAGGAAGATGGCGAGATGCAGCAGATGCTGGGGCAGGAACTGGCGCCAGTCGTTCTCCGGCGCTTCGCCCGTCGCCACCCAGCCGAACATCTGCCGGCGATAGTCCTCGCCGTGGAGGATGCCCGTACGCGCCGCGTCCGGCAGCCAGAAGACGAGCAGGATCACTCCCAGGCTGAGCAGGAATGCCCAGGCGAGACTCAGGGTCCAGGCGCCGAAGTAGTCCCGCTCCCGCACCCGCTCGCGGAAGGGGAAATAGAGGGTCAGCGGCGCCAGTAGCGGCAGCGCCCATTTCCCCCCGGGCACGGCGGCCAGCAGGGGCAGGAAGACCGTCAGCAGCACGGCCGCGTTCACGTTCACAGGGCTCCTCCGGCCGGGCCCAGGTGGACCTCCTCCACCAGGGTGGAGGGATCGGCGTCGAGGGCATACGAGAGGGCCCGCACCACCTCTCGCGGAGGGACCATGGCGGCGCGGTTCCAGTCGCCGGGGAGAGCGTCCCAGATCGGCGTGTCCGTGGCTCCCGGGTAGAGGGCCGTGATGCGCACGCCCGTTCCCCGGAGCTCCTCGCGCAGCACCTCGACCAGGCCGCGCAGCCCCCACTTGCTGGCGCAGTAGCCGGCCCAGCCCGGGAAGGCGCGGCGCGCGGCCACGGAGAGCAGGGGGAAGATCCATCCGCGGCCGCGCTCCTTCATCGCCGGCAGCAGGGCGCGCAGGAGGAGGAAGACGCCGGTCAGGTTGGTGCCGAGGACGGCCGCGAATGCGTCGGGCGGGGTCTGCTCGACCGGCGCGATGGCGCCGACGCCGGCCGCCGGCACCACGACGTCGGCGGCCCCCCAGCGCGCCCGCACCTCCTTGGCGCACCGCTCCATGGCGCCGGCGTCGCGCACGTCCGCGGGGAGGGCGATCCCGGTCTCGCGCCCCCCGGCGAGCTCCAGCGTCTCCTCCAGCGGCCCCTGCCGCCGGCCGAGGAGGACGAGGTCATAGCCGCGGCGGCCCAGCTCCACGGCGATCTCCCGCCCCAGTCCGGAGCCGCCGCCACTCACCACCGCCACACGCCGGGGTTCGCTCATCCGCAGAGCATATCAAGAGCCTTCGCTGGCCGTTCGATGCGGCCGGCCCGCCATGGTATGGTCCTCCTCCACGGACCTCCTCCTCGACCTCTCCATGACTCCCACCCTCCCCCTCGACCTCTCGCCCTGCGTCGTGGTGGTGAAGACCCCGGTGGTGGCCCGCAGTGGCGAGGCGGCGCGCCTCGCCCAGGCCGGGGAGGCCAGCGCGCGGCAGTTGGCGGCGGCGGCGCAGACCCATGAGCAGACGCTCGCCGCCGTCCTCGCAGCCCTGGCCGAGCGCGGCATCGCCTGCCGCCAGGTGCAGGTCGAGGCTCTCGGCGCCCCAGCGCGGCGGGCGATTGCCGCGGCGCGGCTGGTGGTCTCCGTGGGCGGCGACGGCACCCTGCTGACGGCCTCGCACTGGGTGCGCGACGGCCTCCTGCTGGCCGTCAACTCCGCCCCGGCCGACAGCGTGGGCTTCTTCTCCCTGGCCACGCTGGAGACCTTTGCCGCAATCCTCGACCGCATCCGGCGGGGAGAGATGCGCCCCCTCGCCGTCGCCCGGCTCGCCGTCACCCTCGACGGGCAGCAACTTCCCGAGCCGGCGCTCAACGACGTCTTGGCGGTCCACCAGCATCCTGCGGCCACCAGCCGCTATTGTCTGCAACTGGGGAAGAGGGAGGAGGAGCACCGCAGCTCCGGACTGTGGATCGCGGGCCCGGCCGGCTCGACGGCGGGGATCGCCTCGGCCGGCGGCCGGCGCACGCCGCTGCTCTCGCGGCGCCTCCAATTCCGCGCCCGCGAGCTGTACCGCGCGCCCGGCCGCACCTACGGGCTGGCGAGCGGCTTCGTCCCTCCGGGGGAGACGCTCGTCGTCGAATCGCGGATGGAAAACGGCTGGCTCTTCCTCGACGGCGCGCGCACCAGCTACCGCTTCCCCTTCGGCGCCAGGGCCGAGGTGCGTGTCGCGCCGTCGCCGCTGCACCTCTTCGCCGATCCCGCGCGCTGGGCCGGCCTGCGGCGCTCGTGAACGTCAGCCGGCGTCGCGCCAGAGGTGCTCGACGTCGCCGAAATGCCGGCGCACCCATTCGTCGGAGAAGACGGTCTCCAGGTACCGCTCCCCGCGATCCGGCAGGATGACGGCACAGGCCGCACCGGCGGGAATGCGGTCCTTGGCCTTCTCCACCGCCGCCAGCACGCCGCCGGAGGAGCCGCCGGCCAGGATGGCTTCGCGCGCCACCAGTCGCCGGCACCCGGCAATGCAGTCGAGGTCGGTCACGTGGACGCATTCGTCGATCATGGAAAAATCGCAGAGCGGTGGCTTCAGGCCGGCGCCGAGGCCCGGGATCAGCCGCTTGGATTTGACAGCGCTGAAGATGAGGCTCCCCACGGCGTCGACAGCGATCACCCGCGTTGCGAGCCCGTGATCACGGACGTACTCGCTGCAACCCCGGATCGTGCCGCAGGTGCTGGTCGCGACGAACAGGAAGTCCACGCGGCCGCCGAGCGCCGAGACCACCTCGTGCATCGTGGTGTCGTAGTGTGAGCGCGGGTTCTTGAGATGGGCGTACTGATTGGGCCAGAACGCGTCATCGCTGCGGCCGACCAGCTCCCGCACGCGGTTGAGCCTCGCCTGGAGAAACTCGCCGCTCTCGGGATCGGGCTCCAGCACCATGTCGATCTCCGCCCCATAGGCCCGCAGCATCCGCAGATTGGCCGGCGCCGTCTTGAGATCGGTCACGCACAGGAAGCGCAGACCGTAATAGCGACAGGCCTGCGCCAGCCCGATCCCCATGTTGCCGGAGCTGGATTCGATGACCAGTGTCTGCGGGCCGACGGCCCCGGCCTGCAGCGCGTCCTCCAGGATGGCCACGGCTGGCCGGTCCTTGATGCTGCCGCCCGGGTTCAAGGCCTCCAGCTTGGCGAAAAGACCGAACCGAGCCTGGGGGATGAACCGCCGGAGACGGACCAGAGGCGTTCCCCCGATCGTGGCGAGGATCCCATCGCTGACCTTCCCCGGCGTTCCGGCCGGGAGAGCCTCCGCCACCTCAGCGACCCCGGGTGGAACATCGTATTCGTAATTTGCCATCCGTTCGATCATCTCCGATCACCTTTCCCCAACCCTATGCTAGGAGAGTGCAGCGAAACGCCGAACCGTGACAAACAGTGTCGAGCGCACCCTGGAACCCTCCCTCCTCTCCTCCCTCTATACCCTTTCCATCGAGAATTTGTATATAACCACACGATGTGGGCAGGTCGCCGCAGCCAGGCGTCGCATTCCGCTCGGTCGTCAGCTCGGCAGGGTGGCGGATTCTACAGCCAGTCTGCCCAAGCCGAACGTCGCGCTCTTGCCGAGGTGGGATGATCTCGGCGAGGCGGAGGAGGTCGGTGGCGGGGGGCGAGGGTCATCGTAGTGTTCTGGCACTGGCTCCAGCCCGGGGCGACAGTTCCCCTTCGACAAAGGGCTCGAACAGGCGGGTGTAGACGCACGCGCGTCGCAACGGACAGTTGACGCAGGCCTGACCCGGACTCAGGCGCACACCAGACGGCGCAGCGCCGGCGCTCCCGCAACAACGACCCCTGGAACCCGGTACCCGAGCCGGCTCCTCGGCCTGGAGCGTCACCTGGAGGCGCAGGTGGGGGATGATGGGAGGTGAGGACTTCCCTCCAGGGGCGGGGCACGGAGAGGACGTCGAGAACGTAGAAAATGTGATCGCTCAAGTCCGCGGGTATCTTCCTCCCTCGGGGGGCCGGCTCCGGAATCGTAAGGGTTGATAATAGGTGACGAGCCGCCGGGCCCAGCCGACGATCCCGGCCGCGTCCTCCCAGGCGGAAACCCCCTGGAGGGCGGGGCGCACGCTCTCTTCGAGCGCCTTGAGCTGCTCCAGCGTCGAGCGGCTGCGGTACGCGAACGAGCTCCTCTTGAGCTCCACGAGGAGCGCCAGCGTCGCGGCGATGTCACGGTGGCGTTTGAGATGGACGAGGACGAGCGAGAGTTGGTCGTCGTGGACGCCCGCCCCGGCTGCCTGGCGGGCCAGGGCCTCGGCCCGCGACATCATCTGATCGGTGGTCAGCATGGCGCATGTCTCCGCTACGGCCGTAGCCGGGTCGTGACCTCGTGAAGCTCGGCTAGGGAGACCGCGTCGATCAAGCCCTCGCGGCGCGCGGTCTCGACGGCCCGGGCCGGCTCGACAGTCTCGCCCGCCGGGCGCTGCCAGTGGCGGGTGGTCGCGCCCCATCGGACCTCGCCGGTCACCTTCACCAGCCGCACCTTCCCCAGACCCGCCGGCTTGTAGCCGCCGAAGCGGACGATTCCCACGCCCTCGCCCCACCCGGCGCTCACCAGGAGAGCGCCAAGCTCGGCCTCAGTCAGGGACTCCACCTGGACGTTGATCGTGATCGTGCAGCCCGCGGGGGCGGAATCGATCAGCTCCTTCACCGGCCGCCAGTCTTCCTCTCCCTTTTTGGATCGGGATTGAAGCAGCGGGCCGTCGTAATAGAACTTCCGGCCTTCCACTTCCGAAATCTCGACGCGGCCGTCATCAGTCTTGCGAGCCGCGCCCGGTTTCGCCAGCCGGTGGGCGGCCGGCCCTTCGAGGGGAGGGACCGTCAGCGGCTCCCGGGCTGCCGGACCTTCGATCACGCCGTCGGACAGGTGGACCCGACCGCGATAGCCCAGGACCCCGAAAACCGCCTCCGCCGGGGAAAGCTGATTGATCTTCTCCCGGACTCCATCGTCCGGTTCACGAAACCCCCGATTCACCGTTCCGGGCCTCAAAGTGTCCGTCACCCGGCGATCGGTGAGATCCACCTTGACCTTGCCTCCACCGGGCCGCAACTCGCCTGGGAGCTTCCAGTCTTCCACTTTGGAGAGTCGGGTCTCCTGCCCCAGCCGCGAGCGCGTGATCGCTTCGAAACGGGCACGGACCGCTCCTTTCCATCCCGAGCCCGGAAACACAGGCTTGCCCAGCTTGCGCACGATGCCACGGACGGGCGTGGCGCCTCCCGTGAGGCCGCATTGGGCGGCGGTCTCGAAGACGCCGCTGCCCACGTGCAGCGGCGTGAGGGTCTCGTAGACCAGTGTCAGACGGCCAGTCAGACGGTCGGCGAAGAAGCGGTCGTGCCCCACCGCCTGCCCGCGCGCCGGCTGCTCGGGGAGGGAGACGAAGTCGTAGGGATGCTCCTGGCGCTGATCCGGCGAGAGCGGATCGTTCCGGCCGTGCTCTTTATATTGCTCCGGATCACGCATCGTTCTCTCCTTCCGCGGTGAAGCGGCTACCCAGGAGAGCGCCGCGGCACAGATAGTCGATACGGCACAGGCTCGGACCCTTCTCCTTGAAACGGTTATGAAGGAGGACCGGGCTGCACAGAGCCACGATCTCCCCTTTGGCCTCGCCGGCCTGGAGGACCTGCACGCCGGCCTCGTCCCACACCACCGTCGTGCGATCGTCGAAAGCCACCCCGCGTGCTCTGAGCGGTCCGTCTCCGAGGCCGCGCCGGAAACCGGCGTCGAGCGGTCCCTCATCGCCGATCCAGGGATTGATCAGTTTTGCCAGCTCCGTCTCCCGCTGCTCGGGGGTGAGATAGCGGATCTCGACGCCCTCGTTCACGCGCGCCATGGGCGGCCTCGCGCTTTCTCCAGGAAGGCGGACCACGGCCCCGCCACCAGAGCCTCGGCCAGAGCGTCGACAGCGCCGGCCTTGACCGTCACCTGGTGCCAGACGAGGCGGTCCTTCGGCTCGATCCCCGCGGGAAGCGCGACCTCGTCCCCATCGAAAAGATCATAGGAACGAGCCTCCGGCAGAAGACGGCCGACGCCGCTCAGGGTGCCGGGAGCGCTCTTGCCCCGCCGGGTTTCGATCACGATCTCCCGCACCTCCGCCCGCACCCAACCGTTGCCGCGAGTGGTGCCCGATCCGAGCTGCACGTACCCCTCGTCGAGGTCGCGCAGGACCAGGAGCACCAGGGCGAGTTGATAGAGCTGGACGTTGCGCAGCACGATCCGGCCGTCGAAACGCCCCTGGACCACCAGCTCCTGATCGAAAAGAGCCTTGCCCGCCGCCGAGCCCAGGAGCCGGTCGATGGCGACGCCGTTGCGCTGCTCCACGGCGTTGGCCAGGGCCGTCTGGTGCTCCCGCTCTTTACTCCCCTCGACATCGTGGCCACCAGGGAGGTGATCCGAAACCGAGACGTGGCCCTTGAGAACGAGGTTTCCGAACGTCCTGCCCAGGGGGGAGCTGCCGGAATAGGTCTCGACTCCCAGGGTCCGCTGATTGAAGTCGCCCGTGGTGGCGGGGAGCGTGGGTGTGATCTTCACTTCCTCGCTGAGCAGGAGCCGCTCGGCGTGGGAGCGCATCACCCCTTTGAGACTGGAGCCGGGGATGTAGACGCTGCTGCCGCCACCCCAGGCCGTGCGCACGCACTCCAGCTCCGGCCGCGTCGGATCGGCCCCCTTGCGGCCGCTGCGGATGAGGAGCGGGGCCCGCGGCGTGAGAGAAAGATCGAGACGGATCTGGTTGAGTTGCTGGGAGAACATCAGGAGGCCTCCTGCCAAAGCCGGTCCATGGCACCGACGTAATGATCGATCAGTTTTTGAAGCTCGGGGGCACGTCCCGTCTCTGCGCTCGCTTCGCCGACGCCTTCCGGACGCTTCCTCTCGGCCAGGACATAGCCGTCCCCTTGCTTTGCGAGGAGGCCACTCGTCACGAATCGATCGAGGACCGTGTCCCAGGGCTTGCGGACGCTCCCCAGGCCCAGCTTCTCGCCGGCATTGTCTTTCTTGATGTCTTGAGCGGCGGCCTGCGCTGCCATCAAACCTTTGTCGACCTTGGGCAAGGCGAGCAGGATCTGCGCCAGGGCCTTCCACGCCTCCGGATCTCCAGAGGTGGGGATCTTGCCGGCGAGCGGATCCTCGGCGGGCTCTTCGGCAGGCTTCGGCAAGGCCAGCAGGTCCCGGCTGGAGAGTAGGTCCGCGAAGGGGTTGGCCTGCTGGAGCTTGATCTCCTCGATCTTTTCCCAGCGGAGTCGCACCCGGCCGAGGCCACGGCTCGCTTTGCCACCCAGGGTCAGGTTGCCTGCGTCCAACTCCTGGAAGAGGTAGAGCAGGAGACCCACCTCCTCGTCGGTGGGATTATCCACGGTTACCCGCAACTCGAACTGAGTCTCGGGGGGCACGGCCTCGAAGTCGTAGAGCACACCGGAAGCCGCAAGCTCCTTGTCACGATCGATCCCGACTCCGTTGCGCAGCTCGAGGAGCGGCGCTTCGTTGCGGAGAGGCAGGTCCGCGAAACGCACCCGGCTCGCCAGGGCCAGCGAGCCGAAGAGCTGGCAGACCGTGCAGCTCTCCTCCCAGATCTCCTCGGCCACTTTGCGGCTGTCGGGATCCCTCTTGGCCTTCTTCGCTCGCTCCTCCTCCGCCGCGCGGATCAGCTCGGCCCGCTCATGGGTGACGCAGACCCGGTCTTTCCCGGCGATAGGATCGCACGCCCAGAGCTTCTTTCTGTCATTCTGGAAAGGCCCACCACGAAAGAGGGCCTCAGCGGCGCTGCGCAGCACTCCCTTGAGACTGGAGCCTGGGATGTAGGGTGCGCCGCCCGCCGTTCGCACCACGGGAGAATCGGTTCCCAGCGTGTCGCCGCTGCCGCCAGCGCCGATGTGCAGGGCGGTCCAGGTGGTGATCACGCCTTCGAGGCGTAGTCGGCCCTCAAAGGTGTCGAGGAGCTTGGGGAGCGGGTTCATCGGCCTCCTCCTCTCCGGGCCTGACCGGCCTGCAGCTCCAGATATTTCATGTAACGAGTGGCGAAGCCCAGGAAATAACGGATCAATTGCATCCGCGCGAGCTGCAGGGCGAGCGGATTCCCTGCCAAGCCCGGTATGTCGGTGAGCGCCTTGGCGACGACGCCGTCGTCGTTGTTCAGCGCGACGATGAAACGCTCCCCGAGCCGCTGCCCCTCCCCGCCCTGAGCCCAGTTCTTCTGGCGGTCGTCCCGCCCCATCTGATAACGGATGAAATTCAGGACGACGGCGGGCGATTCGGTCTCGGTGGCCACCGCCACGAGGTTCCGGAGCTGGGAATGACCGAAATCCTTGCTGGGCGCCACCCCCGCATCTGTCAGAAGCTGTTCGGCCGCCACGACCAGTTTCTCCTTGGCTTGATCGATGGCGCGTCGTTGTGCCGGGCTTAGCGAGGACACGTTGATTCCTCCTTGAAACAGTCGACGTGAATCGGATGACAGGCGATCAGGCGGCCCCAGCCATCGGGACGCCCTGGACCGAGGCCCCCCTTCTCCAACTCCGCCAATGCCGGCAGAGCGGAGCTGCCGCCGGTCTGGACGATGAAAGTCGAGCCGGGAAGGTAATGGCTGGAGAGCGAGCGCGGCAGATGGATCTTGGCGTTCCAGCCGCCGTGGGCATGGCGGCGGGCAACTCCTTCCTTGAGTTCGAGCCCCAGATCGGACAGCGCCTTCTTGAGCCGCTCGTGGCTCACAGCCAAGGGGCCGACGGCCAGCAGCACCCCCGTGGACTCGGGGACTGGCACACCGAGCCGGCCCACCAGCTCGACCCACGAGCCATGACGCTTTTCCAGGGGCGGGAGCGGCGGCTCGATGCGCACCTCGGTGAGGCGGAGCTGACCGAAGCCGCGGCTCCGGTCTCCCCCCACCACCAGCCCGCCGGCCGCGGCCTTCACCACCAGGGCGAGTTGCTCCCGGCTGCCGCTGACCGGGACGTGGAAACAAAGGCGCCGGCCGTCGTCCAGCACCGGGTCCAACACCTCCAGGGAGAAGAGCTGGCGATCCGCTGAACGACCGCTGGCGTGGTCGCGGGCGGTACGGGTGACCGTGCGGCGCTTCAGGGCCATGGCGGACCAGTTGGTCCCGTCCCAAACGACCGTCCCCTTAGCGGTGCGCACGTCCTCCGGCCGGGTGCCGGGGCGGCCGCCGCAGGCTTCGGCGCAGAGGAGGGCGGCGATGTCGAGGAGAGAGCCACCAGGCTTCTTGGGCTCCTGGAGAGTCATGGGGGCCGGGATCGCGCCGGCTCCTCCCGGCCGGCCATCGCCGAAGACGGCCGGCGACCCTCCTCCCAGCAGCTTCTCCATGTCCGGGTCCTCGGGCCGGCCGCCGAGGGCCGCGGCCACGGCTCCACGCACCGTGCTTCCGTCCAGATAATCCTTGCTGGTGACGTAGTTGGTCGGGTCCTTGACGCCGCTGAGGTGGAGCGGCTCCTCGGCCTCCAGGCTCAACACCAGGGACGTGGACTCCTCCCCCACCTCCCAACCGGGCGCCGTTTCGTCCGCGGTAAGCTCGACGAGGGAGACACTCACCAATCCGAGGCCTCGGCCGCGCCCGCCGCCGATCTGGTCCGTGATGCGCACGGCCGAGCTCAGGAGACCAAGCTCGTCCTCGTTCAGCGGCTCGCGGCTCTCCACGACGCCGCGGAAGCAGAGCCCCGGCAGGGCCGGAGTCACCCGGTTCTGGAACAGGCGTTGCGGCGCGGCCTGGCGCGTAGCCCGTTCCAGGCTGACGTGATTGCGGACCGTTCCATCGCCGGCACCGGCCCTCTCGTTGGGACGCAAGGTGCTCACTCGAATCAGGCCCGCGTCATCCTTGGCCGCGCCGAACAGACGGCGCAGTACGTCCGCTCCCCGCCCCGCTCCGTGAACCAGGCGGACCGCCGACTCTCGGAGCGCTCCCTTCACCGCGCTGCCCGGGAGCAACAACCCCAGCAAATCGGAAGCCGTATCACCGTCCGAGCCCCCGAGTGCCTGGGCGTAGCCGCCTATATACAAGGAGCCAAAAGGCTCCACCTGAATCTCGTAGCGGATCATGGCGTCATCCCCTCGTCCGGCTCCCGCCAATGGCTCAGAAGATCGATCATGTCTGCCACGTCGAATACCCGCCGGCCACCGTAGACAGGGGCGAACTGAAGCTCGCAGAGGTTCGGATCGCGGAGCAGGGCCTTGTCGCCACCCCCGAGCGCCACCGCAAGATCGCCCCACTCCTCTCGCCGGCCGATCTGATAGAGGACGTGGTTACGAAACTGCCGGGGGCCCAGCACCGCGTGGGAATGCAAGGAGTAGAGTTGGGTCCGGCCGACCTTCCTGGCCTCCCGAAACTTTTGAAAACGCCGCGAAAACTCTACGAGCTCCGGCTGTGTGTAGGGCCGGCCCGAGAGCAGCAGCTCGCTTTTCGTCGGCTTCCACCGCTCCGGTTCCACCGTCTCGCTGCGCGGCGAGCCGTCGGTCACCACGGCGAAGCTCAGCGTGCTGCGAGCGTCCTCCTCTTGATAGGCCCGGCGCTTCGCCACTTTGAGCAGCCCTTCGGCCTCCGCCAGGAGATGCCGGATGGGAAACTTCGAATGTCCGATCGCCACCCCCGCCGAGGCGCCAATACCTTTTCCCTTGAGCTCCGGGCTCGCCTCCGCCGCCTTCTCCAACCGGCTCAACAGATCGCGACTGAAGGGAACCGCCACCTCCCCTGGAAGGATGGCCACCACGTCGTCGCCGCCGCAGATGGGGAGCTGGAATCCACCTCGGCCTCCCTCGCCGTCTTCGCCGAGGTCGTATCGCTTGGCGATCTCATGGAAGCTCTCTCGGATGACATCTGCAATGGCCCGGGAGAATGAGGCATACGCCAACGGGCTCTGCAGTCTGGTAATGGTTTTACCGATCCCGTTGCCGTCGAGGTAGACTACCGCGTAGAAACCTTTCCCGCCATGGTCGGCGATGGCCTCGAAATCCACCGGCTCCTTCTGGTAATGAACGTTTTTCTTGCCTTGCTCGATGCGATCGTGACACGGTTGGCACTCCAGCCGTCCCTCGTCTCCCATCCCGACCCGTCTTTTCGAGATCGCCGCCGCCCGGCGTCCGCACACCGCGCAACGGGCGACGAAGAAGGGCGCGGCAGGCTCGGCATCGGGACCGGTCAGGATTCGGTCTGTGCCCAGCGCGCGGCCCACGGCACGCACGCGCTCGTTGAAACCCTCCTCGCCGGCTCCGAGGTCCACAGTGGCCGCGGTACATGTAGCGATCCACGTCTCCTCCGCGAAGACTGCGTGGAGCTTCTCCATACAGCGCCCGACCTCGCCCTCCCCCACCACGGCCAGACCGCTGCCACCACCCGAGAAAAGCACCTGCCCCTTCGAGAGGTCCAGGGACTTGCCATCCCGAAAACCGTCGTCGATGCGACGGAGGATGTCGCTCGCACCCCGAATGCCCGTGGCGTTGGTGGTGTCGAAGACGAAGGAATGAATGCTGTTGGCATCCCAAGCCAGCAGCTTGCCCCTGCCCGGAGGTCGGCCTTGGCCGTCGCGAACATAAGCCCGAAGTACGTCATCCGCGGGGACGCTCAGGGCCTTCGAGAAACCTTCGAGGAGATCCTGTTCTGTGAGTAGGTCAGCCATATTACCTTTCCAAAGCTCGTCCGTACTCGCGGAGATTCATCGCCGGAACTGTGCCCAGTCTCTGAAGTCTTCGAGCAGCTCTCTCCGCTGCGAGCCCGCGCGGACGCCCCGCACCTTGGGAAAGCGTCCCCGCGGGCTGAAGTTCAATGACGGAGCTCTTCAGTTTTCTTCGAGGGCTCGACCTTCTCGTTGCGGTCGCCGGCCTTGGTGCCCGTGTCCGGCTGCGGCTGAGTCTTAGTGTCGTCGGCGAACGAGGGATTCATCGGGCTGCCAAGCTCTTCTTGCATGGGGCTCTCCTTCTCGTTGGACCGCCCGGGAATCGAGGCGGCCTTCCGTGCTCTACCTCCTACGACACGGGCTGCTGGGGTTTTGTTGGACGCGATCTCGATTTCTTTCGGAGCTCGATCGTCCAACAAGTTGCCGTTGAAGCGTGTCCTACGGAACAAGGAGGTGCAGAGCATGGAATACCAGGACTTCACGATCGATCTCCGCTCGGCCGGCAGTGGCCGGTTCGAGGCCACCGCCGTCGACGCGCCCATCCGGAGCGCGCCGCGGATCTTCTTCCCGGCCCCCATCGAAAAGGAGGCGCTGCGCACCCTGCTCAGCGCCTTCGATCGGCCGGGCACCGAGCTCGAACAGGGACCGCCGCCGAAGGTCTCACCCCGCCAACTCGGCGAGACGCTTTACTCCGCTCTTTTCCAGGACGGAATGTCTGACCTCTTTCACGAGTGCCAGGCTGCCATTCCCCGCGACCGTCGTTCGGGGCTCCGCCTCCGTCTCCGGTTCCCGCTCGACGATCCGGAGGCCGATTACCTGGCGGCGCTGCCCTGGGAATGGCTGTGGAACCCCGAGCCTGGCCAGTTCCTCGCCACGGCCCTCTGCACACCGGTGGTCCGCGACCTTGCCGCAGGCCAACATCGCGGTACGCTCGACGTGGGCTCGCCGCTTCGCATTCTGGTGGTGGATGCGGCACCCGGCACCATGAAGAGACTCAATCTGAAGTTGGAGATCGAGCGGATGAGCGAAGCGCTGGGGACGCTGGTGGACGCCGGCCAAGTAGAGCTGTTGCAGCTCGAGGAGCCATCCCCTGAGGGGTTGCGTGACGCTCTGTGGAATGCGGAGGCGGAGATCCACGTCCTCCATTTCATGGGCCATGGCGGCTACGATCCGGGATCGGGATTTGGGGCCGTGTTCTTCGTCGGGCAGGACGGCGCCAAGGACCAGGTGAGCGGCGAGATGCTGGCCACGTATCTCAAGGACTTTCCGAGCCTGCGCCTCGTGGTGCTCAACGCCTGCATGACGGCCCGCCACGGGCGCGGCCTGGGCGCTCCCTTCAATGAAGGCGTCGCTTCCGCCGTCCTGGCGCGGACGGACGTCCAGGCGGTCGTCGCCAATCAGTATTCGATCTCAGACAGGTCCGCCATCTCCTTCAGCACGGCTTTCTATGGCCAGATCGCCGCGGGGGCCGGCGTCGACACGGCGATCACGGAGGCGCGGCTGCGGCTCGAGCAACGGACCTCCGAATGGGCGACCCCCGTTCTCTTCCTCACGGCTCGCGACGGCAAGCTCTTCTCCATGGAGCCGGTCCGCCGGGCAGGTCCCGTCCGCGTGACCCGGCCCCAAGCCGAGCCCGTCCGCCTCGGCGTGCGGAGCTTCGTGGGCTGGGGCAGCGACATGGAGAAGCGCAACGACGACCTCTGCGACCTCACGGAATTTTTCGACGGCCGTAGCATCAAGGAGAAGCCGTGGTGGCAGGAGAAGGTCTTCCCTGAGCTGCGGAGCTTTCTCCTCAAATCCATCGACAAGCGCCGACCGTTGCTGCTCGACTTCGCGGCCCACTCCTCCATCGCCTTCGCGGCCGGCTGGTTGCTCGAGCCCAAGAGCGGACTCGACGTGCGGGTGCGCCAACGCACCGGAGGCGAAGGGGAGTTCGAGTGGAGCCCGAAAGATGGGCGAGGGATCGAGGGACCGCTCTGGCTCGAGCGGCCGGACCTTGAGCTCGACCCTGACGCGCCGGACGTGGCCGTGGCTCTCTCCGTGAGCCAGCCGGAGGTGGCGGAGGAGGTGCAGGAATTCATCCGCCAGCAGGGTTGCCCGATCGGGCGGATCCTCGACTGCGTCATCGCGCCGGAGACCGGGCCGCGCTCGGTGCTGGGGGGAGCACACGCGCTGCGCCTGGCCCACGCCCTGCTCCCCCGCCTGCGGCGGAGGCGGCCCCAGGAGCGGGCGGGGCGGGTCCACTTCTTCTGCGCCTGCCCCAACGCCCTGACCTTTTACCTGGGCCAGCTCGCATCCTCTCTGGCGGGGATCGTCCTCTACGAATACCCCTTCCGCGCTCCGGGGTCCTACGGGCAGTATCAGAAGTCCATCGAGCTGCCACCCCCGGGCGAGTAGCACGCCGCGGCGGTCCGGCTGGCGCCGGGGAGGGTTCTGTGGAAAGCTACGCGGGGAATGCCGCCAGACCCTCCTTCCGCCCGGGACGAGGAGATCCTCGAAGCCGTCCGCGCTCTGCAGGGTGGAGCCGGGCGCGACGCCTTCGAGGTCATCTTCCGCCGCTGCTATCGTCCCCTCTTCACGTTCTTCGCCAACCGGCCGGCGCTGCGCGAGGAGGCCGAGGACCTGGCGCAGGCCACGCTGTTCCGGGCCTACGAGAGAATCCACCAGTACCGCTGCGAAGCGAGCTTCCAGGCGTGGCTGTGGCAGATCGCGGAGAACCTCTGGAAGAACGCCGTGCGCGAGCTGCAGGCGGTCAAGCGCCCCCTGCTCGTCTCGGCTCCGGAGGTGGCAGCGGATCCCGAGGAGGAGGCCGCCGCTCCCTCGCCCTTGGAGAACGGCCTCCGGGACGAGGCGCCCAATCCCGAGGAGGAGGTCCTGGCGGGCGAACGGACGCGGAGGCTCCAGGCGGCGATCGAGGCGCTGCCTCCGGGGATGCGACAGTGCACCGAGCTTCGTCTCTTCGCCGACCTGCGATATCGGGAGATCTCGGATGTCACGGGGATCGGGCTCAACAGTGTACGCTCTCAGCTCTTCGAGGCGCGAAAACGCCTCAAGCCCGTCCTGGACGAATACTTCCAAGGGGCGGAGCTCTGAGAGGCCAGCGTGGGCGGACAGGACGATCTCGGCAAGTCGCTCAAGGCCATCATGGCCACGAAACGTGATGAATTGGGGGGCACTCCCAGTCCGGAGGAGCTGCTGGCCTATCGGGACGGCCGGCTCGACCCGGCGGAGCGGCAACGGCTGGAGGCCAGGATCGCCGTCCATCCCGAGGCGGCCCGGACCCTGGTGGACCTCGCGGCCTTCCCCGACGTGGAGCCGGCCCCCGGCACGCCGGAGCTCTCCGACGAGGAGATCGGCGCTCGCTGGCAGGCGTTTCGCCAGCGGCTGCCGGAGCTTCCGGAGCCGGCGCCCGCGATCGAGATCGGCGCCCGGCGTGGCCAGCACCGCTCGCCCTTCACTCTGAGTCTCGCGGCGGCGGTCCTGGTGGGCCTCGCGATCGGTGGAATCGCGGGGTTCCTGGGCGGGCGCGGCTCGCGCGACCTCCCGGGCTCGGCCATCAACGTCGAAATCGCCGAGCTCCCGCCGGAGGAAGAGGGCGGGGCCCGCTCCGCACCGAAAACCCTGGAGGTGCCGCAGGGCGCGGAGGAGCTGGTGCTCGTGCTCGGCACCCGGGTCCAGAAGGATTTTCCCGCCTATGAAGCGGAGGTGGTGGACTCCAGGGGCGCTCGCGTCTGGGCGCGGCAGGGGCTCCGCCCGACGGCGATGGGAAGCTTCCGGGTGTCCTTTCGCCAGGGCGACCTCAAGCCGGGGACCTTTCGCGTGCGTCTCTTCGGCCGCGCGGGGAAGGCGAGGACGGTGATCGGCACGTATGAGATGCGCCTCATCTCGGGAGTTGAGCCGCATTGATCGCCTGGGAGCGTCGGCGTCCCGCCGGCTCTAACTTTGCTTTTTGGGTTAGAAGGCCGGCGGGACGCCGGCGGTCCCAGGCAAAAGCCCTCCTGGCGGCAATGCCTCTCCTGGTCTTCCTCGCCTGCGGGGGTCCCACCGAGGAGAGCGTGGTCCTCGTGCCCGGCGCGGTCCTCCCCCGCAGCCTCAACGGCAAGGGGGCCCATCGCTTCCGCTTCGCGGTCGCCGCGGAACGGTTCCTCCGCCTGGACGTCGAGCAGCGGGGGGTGGACGTGCTGGTGGCGCTCGAAGATCCCGCGGGCCATCTTGTCTATGAGATCGACACCCCCACGGGCAAGCACAGTCCGGAGCCGGTGATCGCCGTGACTCCAGTCTCCGGCCGGTATCTTCTCGTCGTCATGCCTCTGGCTCCCCAAGCGAAAGGCGAATTCGTCCTGAGGGTGCGGGAGGTCCGGCCGGTGGGAGGGAGGGACAGGCTCTGCGCTGCCGCGGCGCGGGTGTTCGCGCGCGCCGAGACGGGCCGGCTCGGCGAGGATTTCGAACGGGTGGCGGCGGCCTATCGCGAGGCGCTCCTCCATCTCGACGAGTGCGGCGAGCCGGGCTGGCGGGCCTGGGCGGAATGGCATCTCGGCCGGGCTCTCGTCAAAACGGGCGAGATCCGCCAGGCCGCCTCGGTCCTGGAAAGCGCGGCGGCCCGCTTCCACCGTCTGGGGGACGGCAACCACGAAGCCCAAGCCTTGAACGATCTGGGGGCGGTCTGGAGGACGCTCGGCGACCCCGGGCGCGCGCTCGCGGCTTACCGGGGCGCACTCCGCCTCTCCCAGGCCGCGGGAGACGCTCAGGGGGAGGCCTCGGCGCTCAACAACCTCGGCCTGGTCTGCAAGAACACGGGCGACCTTCAGGGCGCCATCGTTCACTACGAGAGGGCCATCGCTATCTTCCAGCACCTCGGGTTGAAGCCGGCGGCGGCCGTCGCCCAAGAGAACCTGGGTCTCCTCTATGCCCTGATTGGGCACGACGCCGAGGCGCTGGACCTCACCCAGCGGGCCGTCGCTCAGCTCGCCGGCGACAAGGACGCGAGCCTGCGGATCTCGGCTTTGGTCGCCTTCGGCTGGGCCCAGGCTCTGGCGGGCCAACCCGATGCGGCTCTGGACCGCTACCAGGAGGCCCTGATGCTCGCCGAGCGCTCGGGAAATCGTCAGACGCTGCCGGGCATCCTGGACCGGCGCGGGTCCGCGCTGCGGGCCCTGCATCGGTATGACGAAGCCGCGGAGTCCTACTCGCGAGCGCTCGCCGTGAGTCGCAAGTCAGGAAGCCGGAGCGACGAAGGCAACACCCTGGCCAACCTGGGCTCGCTCGACCTGGAGACCGGCGCCGACGCGCGCGCCAGGCCGCGCCTGCAACGGGCTCGTGAGTTGCTGGCGGCAAGCGGAGACCCGAACGGCGAGGTCTACGCCCTCGTGGGCCTGAGCCGCGCCGAACGGCGGCTGGGCGACCTGGGTCCGGCGCGGGAGCACGCCGAGGAGGCCATCCGCCTCGTCGAGACCGTGCGCACGGGGCTGCGCGGCGCGCTGAGCCGGGGCTCGTTCCTGGCCACCCGGTTCAACGCCTACGAGGAGCTGGTGAGCCTGCTGATGGAGCTGGACCGCCTTCAGCCGTCGGCGGGTCACGCCCGCGAGGCCCTGGAGGTCGCGGAGAGAGCCAGGGCCCGGAACCTGGTGGACGACATGGGCGGCAGCCCCGAGGAGAATCCCGACTCGCAGGGAGAGAGGTCGTCGCTGCTGGCGGAGATCGAGGCGCTGGAGGAGCGCCGCCGAGCCATCGCGGCTCAAGAGCCCCGCGACCCTCGCCTCTCCGAGATCGACGCGGCCCTCCGCTCGCGGTCGCTGGAGCTCGACCGGCTGGCCGTGGCTCCGGCACGGCCACCGTCCTTCGCCTCCCTGGCCGAGATCCAGGCCTTGGCCGACCGGGACACGCTCCTCGTCGTCTACCTCCTGGCCGAGCCTGCTAGCTTCGCCTGGACGGTGGATCGGGAGACCGTGGCGGCCCACGTCCTCCCCGGGCGGGAGCAGATCGAAAAGCTCGCCCGCCGGGTGGTGGCCGCCCTGCCGCACAGCCACGAGTCTGCGACCCGGGAGACGGCGGCACGCGTAACGCGGGACCTCTCGGAGGCGGTCCTCGCTCCGCTCGACCAGCGCCTGGCCGGCCGGCGGCGCCTCGTCGTTCTGGCGGACGGAGCGCTGAACCTCGTCCCCTTCGGCGCGCTTCCCTCTCCGGGCGAGGCGGAGCCGCTCCTCGTGCGACACGAGATCGCGATGCTCCCCTCGGCCACGGCCCTGCTCTCGCAGCGGCGGCGCCTTGCCGGACGGCATCCGGCACCGGGAGCGCTAGCGGTGTTGGCCGACCCCGTGTTCTCCTTGACCGACGAGCGCCTCGCCGCTGGCAACGGCCGGCCCGCCGCCCGCGCTGTCGCGGGCCGCCAAGTCGCCGAAGGGATTCATCTCGACCTGCACCGACTGCCCTTCACGGCCGAGGAGGCCCGGGCCATCGTGCGCCTCGCCCCGCCGCAGGAGACGCTCCTGGCCCTGGGCACCGCGGCGAGCCGGGAGTTGGTCCTGAGCGGCGCCCTGCGCCGCTATAGCATCCTGCACTTCGCCACCCACGGGCTTTTGGATCCGGTCTTGCCGGAGCGCTCGGGTGTCGTGCTCTCGCTGTTCGACGACCGCGGCAGGCGCCGGGATGGCTTCCTCTCCGCACCCGATGTGGCAGCTCTGGACCTGCCCGCCGAGCTGGCGGTGCTGAGCGCCTGTCAGACCGCTCTGGGCCGAGAGGTGCGAGGGGAGGGAGTGGTGGGCCTCACTCAGGCCTTTTTCCGTGCCGGAGTCCGCGGTGTCGTGGTTGGCTACTGGGACGTCGACGATCGCGCCACGTCGGTGCTCATGGCCCGCTTCTACCGCAACGTCCTCGTCGAGCGCATGCCGCCCCCGGCGGCGCTGCGAGCTGCCCAACTCGCGATCCGCAGCGAAGAGCGGTGGCGCCTCCCCTATTTCTGGGCCGGCTTCTCCTTCCACGGCGACTGGCGGCAGGAGCCCGCAACAGTCCGCAGACCCGCCGCAACGCGATCCCTGCGGAGCGCTCGCCCTCAAGGCAGACCGGACGTGGCTCCAGGGCAATCTTCGAGCAGAGCGAATTCTTTGAAATCTAACGAAAATTGGTCGGGACGCCGGGATTTGAACCCGGGACCCCCTGAACCCCATTCAGGTACGCTACCAGACTGCGCCACGTCCCGACCGAGCTGCGGTGGAAATCACGGAGAAGGCTTCGGCCCGAGGAGCGCGAGAATGTCGCGCGCTTCCCGCAGGGCTTCCTCGATCCCCGAGACGAGGGTTTCTATCCGTTTGGAGGCGTCCGTGTCAAGCTCCGGGGGCGCCGCGGGAGGCGGCGGCCCGCGCCGGGCCGGCGCCGGCTTCTCGGGCGACGGCGCCGCAGCCGCTGGAGCCACGGTCGACTCTTCGGACCTCTCGTCCTCGTCTCGCCCCTCCCCCAGGGCGCCGGCTGACAGCTCGCCCTCCAGCTTCTTCTTGGCGCCGGCAATCGTGTACCCCTCGTCGTAGAGGAGCTCCTTGATCCGCCGGATGATCTCCAACTCCTTCTCGCTGTAGACGCGCTGGCCGGAGCGGCTCTTGCTGGGGGTCAGCGCCGGGAACTCCGTCTCCCAATAACGCAGGACGTAAGGCTGGATGCCGAGCGCCTTGCAGGCCTCGCCGATCTTGTAGTACAGCCGCTTCTGGACCCGGGCCTTCGCTACCATCCGGGCTTACTCGGGTTTCTGCATAGGGGTCACTTCGTCCTTGAGGCGACGCGCCGGCTTGAAGCTCAGCCCCTTATGGGGACGGATGAACATCTTCTCCCCGCTCATCGGATTCACCCCCATCCGCCCTGCCCTGCGGGTCACTTCGAAGGTGCCGAAGTTCTTGATCCGCACCGTCCGGCCGTCCGCGAGCGAAGTCTTCACAGTGCGGAAGATCACGTCCACGATCTGTGCCGCCTCGTCCTTCGTCAAGCCGCCATGGCGCTCGTAGACCACGTCCACGAGGTCCGCTTTGGTGATGCCAGGACGAAACGCTCTTTTGGTCGTCATGGATCTGAGAAACAAAATTCCGGTTATCGGCAGCCTCCAAGGCTGAAGAAGTGCGTGAAGTATATGGAATCAACCCGGCATGGGCAAGAGCGTCCCCGCAGTCAGCGCCTCCCGGTAGCCCTCCCGGTATCGCCCTGCCACGGCGTCCCAGGTCAGCTCCGACTCGGCCCTGGCCCGCCCCCGCTCCCCCATCCGCCGCGCCCCCTCTGGATCCGCCAGCAGCCGCCGGACAGCGTCGAGGAGGGCCGGCCCGTCCCGCTCCGGCACGAGCCACCCGGTCCGGCCATCCTCCACAGCAAGAGGGATGCCGGAGACCCGCGAGGCCACCACCGGCAGGCCGCTCGCCATGGCCTCCAGGATGACGTTGGGCAGGCCGTCCACGTTCCCCCGGGCGTCGTGCACCGCGGGGAGGACGAAGACGTCCGCCGCCCGGTACAGGTCCGGCAGCGTGTCCCGCAGCACCGGGCCAGGGAAATGGATCCGCGCGCTCCACTCCCGGGTGGCCGCCTTGAAGGTCGCCAGGAGGTCGCCGCCCCCGGCCAGCACCACCCGCAGCTCCGGGTGCTCCCCGAGGAGCGCCGGGAGGATCTCGATCAGCACCTGGAATCCCTTCTTGGCCGCCATGCGTCCCACCCCGAGAAGGAGGGGGGCGCCCTCCGGGATCTCCAGGCGCTGCCGCCAGAGAGACCGGCGCGCGGAATCTGGGGAGAAGGCCGCGACGTCCACTCCATAGGGGATGACCCGCGAGCGCTCCGCCGGGTATCCCCCCGGAGTCCCCAGGGCGCGCACCCGCTCCACCAGCTCGGGCGAGCAGCCGGTGAGGAGCCGGGAGCGGGAGAGGGCCCAGCGGGCGACGGCGCGCACGCCGGGCTTCTCCGCCAGGAACACGTCGCTGCCGTGGAGGCCGATGGCGAGCGGCACGCCCCGCCGTCCACCGCAGACGGCCGCCGCCGCCAGGCCGTTGGGCACGATCCAGTGGGCGTGGACGAGGTCGAAGCGGATCGGACGGGTCCGTCCGAGCGGCCGGATTTGATGGCGAAGAGCTCTCAAGGCTCCGGCAGCGTAGAGGGGGGCCGCCAGGGCCGCGCCGCCCTTCACCGTCTCGTCCGCCTCCAGGCTGCGGCCATAGCCCAGCACCTCCAGCCGCTCCGGGGCGTAGCGGAAGGTGACGACCTCGATGCCGCCGTCCTCCCACGCCGGCGCCAGCCCCTCGGCGTGCGGGGTGAGCACGGTCACCCGGTCGCCGCCGCGCGCCAAGCCCCGGGCCAGGTCGCGGATGAACGGGCCTGAGACGTCCCCGGGGAAACGGGGGTATGTCTGCGTCAGGAAAAGGAGGTTGAGGCCGGGATGGGAGGAATCGCCGGAGCTCACTCCAGCCATTCCTTGATCGAATAGCTGTCGCGGCGACGGAAGTTCTTGAAGGTGATCATCTCGCCGATCAGGCCAGTGGTCAGCACCTGGATCCCGAGCAGCATCAGCAGGACGCCCAGCAGCAGCAGGGGACGGTTCTTGAGATTCTGGCCGCCGAACCAGAGGACGGCGAGGTAGGCGTTGATGCCGAAACCGCCGAGCAGGAAGAGGAGGCCGAAGGAGCCGAACAGGTGGAGCGGCCGGCGGGTGTAGCGGGTGATGAAGAGGACGGTGATGAGGTCGAGCAGCCCCTTGTACAGGCGGTCCCAGCCGTACTTGCTGACACCGTGGCGGCGCGGATGGTGGGCCACCTGGATCTCCCCCACCGAGAAGCCGCGGCGGCTGGCGAGCACCGGGATGTAGCGGTGGAGCTCGCCGTAGACGGCGATCTCGGCCAGCACCTCGCGGCGATAGGCCTTGAAGCCGCAGTTGAAGTCGTGAAGGTCCACCTGGGCGAGCTGGCGGGTGACCCAATTGAAGAGCCGCGACGGGAGGGTCTTGCTCACCGGGTCCTGCCGCCGCCGCTTCCAGCCGGAGACGAGGTCGAGGTCAGCCTCCTCCAGGGTGGCGAGGAAGCGGGGGATCTCCTCCGGATCGTCCTGCAGGTCGCCGTCCATGGTGACGATGATGCGGCCCTGCGAGTGGTCGAAGCCGGCGGAGAGGGCCGCGGCCTTGCCGAAGTTCCGCCGCAGCCGCACCAGCTTGACCCGCCCGTCCCGCTCCCGCGCCCGGCGCACCCGCTCGCAGGTGCCGTCCCGCGAGCCGTCGTCGACGAAGAGGATCTCGAACGTCCGCCCCTGCGCGTCGAGCACCGCCGCCACCCGCGTCGCGAGCTCCTCGACCGTCTCCACCTCGTCGCGCACGGGGATGAGGACGGAGATCTCCACCTCCGCCGGCTCGGGCATAGCCTCGGGCGCGGTCTCGATCGGAGGCCGGATGGGGATCGGCTGGGTATTCATCGAGGGGGATTGTAACAGGAGGCCCCGTAGAATCCCCCACCATATAATCCCCCGCCATGCAACGTTCCCTGAGCTGGGCCGTCCTCGCCCTGCTGCTGGCGGCGACGGTGGTGGGAGCGGTGAGCTTCGACCGGCGGAGCTGGCCGGGGCTGGTGGGCGACGAGGCCACGTACCTCATGCAGGCCCAGAGCCTGGCATGGGATTTCGACCTGCGCTACTCGCGGCGGGATTACGACCGCTTCGTGGAGCAGTGGGGGGTCAAGCCCGAGGGCCTGATCCTCCAGAGCACCGACAGCGGACGCACCTTCACCTACAGCAAGCCGGCCTCCTACGCCGCCTGGATCGCCCCGTTCCTGCGCCTCTCACCCACCCGCGGCGCCTCGATCGCCAACGCCCTCCTCCTGGCCCTGGCCGCCGTGGCCGCGGCGCGGACCCTCAGCCGCCGCCTCGGCCCCGCAGCCCCCCTCTGGGTGGCCGCCTGGGTCTTCGCCTCGGTGGCCTTCGCCTACGTCTTCTGGGTCCACTCGGACCTCTTCCTGATGTGCCTGACGGCGATTGCCCTGGCCCTCGCCTACGGCGCGCCACGGGGAGAGGAGCCGCCGGAGATGGCCGGGCGGTCAGGCCTGCGCTGGCTGGCAGCCGGCGCGCTCCTGGGACTGGTCCTGATGTCGCGCCCGTTCTACGGCGCCCTGCTCCTCCCCGCGGCTCTGGCGGTCCCGCGGGGCCGCCGGACCCTGGGGATCGCCGCTCTGGTGATCGGGGCCGGGCTGATCGTCCTCTCCTCTGGCCTCGCCAACCTGGCGGATGCGGACGCGCTGACCCCCTACGGCGGTCAACGCCAGAGCTTCGACTCCACGACCGGCTTCCCCGAGGTGGACCTCCCAGCCGGCTCCTGGACGGCGCAGATCGCCCGGCGGGGGGACCACACCTGGAGGGCGCAGGTCAGCTACGACCGAACCCAGATGGCCTGGAACGTCCTCTACTTCTTCGTCGGCCGTCACGTCGGCATCCTCCCCTACTTCCTCCCGCTGCTCCTGGGCCTCGCCGCCTTCCGCCGGGGTGAGGGCCGTGGGATGCTGATCCTGGCGGCCCTGGCCGCGGCCTTCTGCTTCCTCCTCATCCGGCCGTTCAACTTCTACGGCGGCGGCGGAGCGCTCGCCAACCGCTACTTCCTGCCGCTCTATCCCGCCTTCTGGTTCGCCGCCGGCCGGCCTCCCGCCCGCATTTCCTGGGCCCTGCTGGCCGCCGCCCTGGCCGCGCCGTTCCTCCTTCCTCTCTGGCGACACCCCGACGCCTACCTCCTGGCGCCCGGGGGCGGCTACCCGTACGTCTCACGCTTCGCCCAGCGCTACCTCCCCTACGAGACGACGCTGTCGCACCTCAAGCCCTCGGGCCACGAGGACTTCGTCCACCACGCCATGTGGATCAAGCTGCTGACCCCGAGCCTGCGTCCGGAGAAGGACGGCGCCTCTGCGATCGACCTGGACGCCTCCGGAGAGGGCCAGATCCTGATCGGCAGCCCGGCGCCCCTGGACGGAGTCGAGCTCGACGTCCTGCCGCCCCTGCCGCGGCGCCTGAACGTCTTCGGCGCCGAGGGCGTGACCTCGCTCCCTCTGCCGGGAGGCGTCGCCGGCAAGCTCATCCACTTCACCCATCCCCGGGCCGCGCACCGCATGTGGTGGACGGACGATCCGTACTACCTCTACCAGCTCAGGCTGGAGGCGCCGGCGGGGCGGGGGTTTGCGTTCAGGCTCAAGCCGGTGCCGAAAGCCCAGGGAGCCCATGCTTAAGAAGCTGGCCCTCTCGGCCTTCTCCATCCTCTTCACCCTGCTCGCCGCCGAGGCCGCGCTGCGCATCGCGGGGATCGGCTCGGCCGGCCGCGGCTCGCCCTGGTTCGCGGGCGGCAACCACGCCCGCTACCTCTTCCAGCCGGATCCGGTCGCCGGCTACACCCTCCGGCCGGGCTTCCACGGCCGGGAGATCGCCAAGGAGCACGAATTCGACGTCCCCATCGCCATCGACGAGCGGGGATTGCGGGTGCAGCCTCACCCCGCGCCGCCGCAGCCCGTCGTCCTCGCCATCGGCGACTCGATGACCTTCGGCGAGGGGGTGCCGGCCGACCGCAGCTACTCGGCCGTGATCGAGCGCGAGGCCGGGGTGCGGGTGGAGAACGCCGGCGTGCCGGGCTACAGCAGCCGGCAGATGGTGGCCCGCCTGCGCCACCTCCTCCCCGCGCTGCGGCCGGCCGTGGTGGTGATGACCCTCTCCCCGCTCTGGGACCGCCAGCGCTGCGCCTCCCCGTTCGTCTATCGGGCCGGCTACCTCGTGGGCCAGACCTACCTCGACCGGCTCGTGCTGATCGACGGCAACCTCTATCTGCGCGAGACCCGGCTGCCCGTGCTGGGACCCCTCACGGCCCATCTCGAGGGGCATTCGAACCTGATGCGCCTGGTCATCCCCACCCTGGCCGAGAAGGCCAAGAAGGCGCTCGGCCGTTCCCAGAAGGAGCCGGCCCCCACGGCCGCGGACTACGAGCTCACCGTCCAGGACCTCGCCGAGGCCCGCCGCCTGACCGAGGCCCTGGGAGCGCGCTTCCTCGCCGTGCTCATCGACGACCGCGGCGCCGAATTCCGCCGCGACCGCCTCGCCGTCCAGGAGCGCCTCAAGACTCTGGGCGTCCCCTGCGTTGCCGTCGACGACCTGCTTCCAAACATCGATTGGAATCGGCTACGCTATCCCCGCGACACGCACTGGAACGCCGCCGGCCATGAAGCCGTGGGACAGGCTTTAACGGCGAAAATCAAGGAATTGGCGGCCGGCAGGCCGTAGAACAGGTCCTCAGCCCTTTTTCAGCCGGAAAAACGCCTGAAACATTGTTTCCCGGCTTTTTTCATTGTTTCTTCGGAAGAAACAATGTTTCACGGGCTTGAACTTTGAAAAAGCTGGTGGAACATTGTTTCACGGCTTTTTTCAATGTTCCGGCCGTTTTTTCAATGTTTGACGCCGTTGAGACCTGTTCGAGCGCCTCCTGGGATAGAATTCCTGCACGCAGACTGAGCGAGGCCGAATGCCGGAGAACTACGACGTCTTCCTATCGTATAGCCGCGCGGATGGCAAGCTGGTCCACCGTCTGGCGGAAAACCTCCACAACGCGGGTCTCCGCGTCTTCCTCGACGAATGGGAGATCGGCCCGGGGGACGTGGTCAACCTCCGCCTCGACGCGGCCATCCTCAAGAGCCGCAACGGCGTGCTCTGCATCAGCCCCACGGCCCTCTCCCGTCCCTGGGTCCAGGAGGAGTACGCCGCCCTGCTCAACCGCGCCGTCGAGAAGAAGCTCCGGCTGATCCCCGTCCTCCTCGCCGACGCCGAGCTGCCCGCCTTCCTCGCCACCCGCGCCTGGGTGGACCTCCGCACCGCCGACGGCCCCGAGTACGAGCGGAAGATCCGCGATCTGGTCGCCGCCCTGAAAGGCGAGCGGCTTGGGGCCCCACCCCGGCGGGACGGCGAGATCCTCCCCAAGCCAGGCACCGCCTTCCGGGCCGAGGGTCCCCTCCAGGGCCGGCTGCGGATCGGCGCCTCGGCCGTGGCCTATCTGAAGGATGGGGCGCCAGCGGCGGAGCATTCGCCCAAGGGCTTGAGCGACCGGACGAAGTTCAGACTCTGGAACCTGGACCGCGCCCGCCACGGCCACCTGCCCGAGGACGCTCAGCTTCGGGACGCCGCCGGCGCGGGCACGGCCGCCCCGCCCTCCGCCCTCCACGCTCTCCTGCTGGAGATCGGCGACGCGCTCACTCGCGAATTCCTCGCAGGCGCCGCGGGCGAGGCCCTACGCCGGGAAGTGCAGGACGCCGAGCGGCTCGGCTTCCCCCTGGAGCTGGGGCTGGAGATCGAAGACGGCCTCGCCGACCTCCCCTGGGAGACCCTCCGCCTGCCGGCCCGGGACGGAGTCGCGGACCCGCCCCTGGCGATCCACCCCCACGTCCGCCTCTTCCGCGCCACCGCCGGCTTGGGCTCTTCTCCGGCCCTGCCAATCCCAGGTCCCCTGCGCATCCTCGTCGCCATCGGCAGCCCCGAAGAGCAGAACGCCCGCGGCGAGCTGCTGGACATGGAGCGCGAGCTCTCCCGCATCCTCGACGCCGTGGAGCCGGCGCGCAAATTGACCCCCAAACAGCACCGCCCCGCCTACGTCCGCGTCATCGAACGGGGCACGGCGGCGGCCATCCGGGAGGCCCTCCAGATCGAGCGGTTCCACGTGCTGCACGTCACCTGCCATGCCGGCCCGGGAGAGCTCGTCCTGGAGAAAGAGGACGGCTCCGCGGACCCCGTGGACGCCCGCCGCTTCTGCGACGAGGTCCTCCCGCCGGGCCGCGGCGTGCCCCTCGTCGTCCTGGCCGGCTGCGCCACGGCCCTCAACGTCTCCGGGGGACAGGGCGAAGCCGCCCTCCCCGGCCTCGCCCGCCAGCTCCTCGCCCGCGGCGTCCCCGCCGTCCTCGCCATGCAGGCGCCGGTGAGCGATCTCTACGCCACCCACCTGGGCGCCCGCCTCTACCGCGCCCTCGCCACCTTCGAAACCCCGGATCCCCTCGCCGCCCTCGCCGAAGCCCGCCGCACCCTGGAGACCGACCGCCAGGACGCCAAGCTCCCCTCCCCCGTCGATCTCGCCGAGTGGGCCACCCCCGCCCTCTACCTCCGGGGACCGTCCCTCCCTCTCTACGATCCCGAAGAGCCCTTCGACGAAATCCAGCCGCCTGCCGAGCCCCGCTTCGGCAAGGGAGTCGTCGTCCGCCGCGTCGGAGAGTTCGTGGGCCGGCGCCGTGAAGAGCGCCGTATCCTCCAGGCCCTTCGCAACCCCGACGGCGCCGGAGTCCTCCTCCACGGTCTGGGAGGGGTGGGCAAGAGCAGCCTTTCCGCCGAGGTCCTGAAAAACCTTTCTGAGGATGGCTGGGTGATCGCGACCACCTTCGGCAAGATCTCCCCCGACGATCTCCTCGCCGAAGTGGGCCAGCGCCTCCTCCTGCAATTCCAGAAAGAAGGCGTGAGCGAAGCCGATCCCCGCCGCCGGCAGGCCGTCGAGATCAAGCGTCTGGACCTCGATTGGGAGGATCGTTTCCAAGCTCTCTCCGAGCACCTCCTCGGAGACCGTCCCCTGATCGTCCTCCTCGACAACTTCGAGGACAACTTCGCTCCGGGAGATCCGGCCGAGGACGGTCCCAGCCTCCAAATTCAGGACGAGGACCTCGCCAACCTCCTCGCAACCTGGCTCGCTCAGCCAGGCCACAGCCGCCTCCTCATCACGAGCCGGCAACCCTTCGAATTGCCCGAGGACGCCCACGAGATCCTCGAGCCCTTCCACCTCGGTCCCCTCTCCTTCGCCGAGACCCGCAAGCTGATCTGGCGCCTGCCCGCCCTGGACGCCCTCTCCCGAGACGACCAGCTTCGGGCCTACGCCGAAGTCGGCGGCCATCCGCGAGCCCTCGAATACCTGGACGCCCTCCTCCGCGGCGGTCAGGCCCGCTTCCCCGACATCAGCCGCCGGCTGAAAGGCGCTCTCGAAAAGAAAGGGATTGAGAATCCCAAAGCCTGGCTTAGCGATGTAAAAGGAGATTTGGATCGAGCCTTGGCCGAGACGGTGACGCTCGCAGTGGACGACGTGCTGCTGGAAGGGCTTCTCGAGCGGCTGAAGGGTATACCACAGGCGAAGGATCTCTTGGTTGGAGCATCGGTTTACCAGGTGCCGGTCGATCTTGTGGGGCTGGCGTGGCAGATGGGCGAGGAGGTGGAGGTTCCGGAAAATTCAGAGCGGGCAGAACAATTCGACGGATTAAGACGCCAAATTCAGGAAACTCTGGATCGCGGAGAGAAGCCTGCTCCTAAGTTACTGAAGCAGGCAGCAGCCATTCTACAGGTATTGATGCGTCCGCCTCTCCGACTTCGCCACAAGCTCGGGCCAGTGCTGGAAGTCCTGTTGGATCTGGGGCTCCTGGCTCCCATGGACGATCTTTACTTCGTCCATCGCTGGACTGCGACAGCCCTGCGGGGTCGGTATTCTGTGAAAGTATGCGAGGCTCACGATCGCGCTGCGCGATATTGGCGTTGGCGGGTCGACAACCTCTCTCAAAGCAAAAAACAGGATATCGAAGATTTATTTCAAGCGCGTCACCACTATCGGAATGCGGGAGAGGTCGATGCGGCAGTGCAGGTGACCGAGTGGATCTGCTCACAGCTCTATACCTGGGGAGCCTACCGGCGCGACGAGCAGCTTTGTCGGGAAGTTCTTCTCTGGCTTCCCGAGAACTCTCGGGAGGCAACAGCATTCTCTCACGAATTAGCTATCCTTGCTCAAAACCGAGGAGACTACGACCGAGCTCGCAATTGGTTCCAGAAAGTTCTGCACATTAGCGAAGAGCTGGGGGACCGTACGGGAGTGGCAAGATGCTACCATCAGCTCGGAACGGTTGCCCAGGATCGCGGCGACTATCCAGAGGCTATCGATTGGTATCAAAAATCTTTAAGTATCAGCGAAAAGTTGGGCATCCAGGTGGGAATGGCAAAGACCTACGGACAACTCGGAGACATCGCTCAGCGGAACGGCGACTACGACCAAGCTCTCGATTGGTACCAGAAATCTCTACGCATCGACGAAGAGCTGAACAACCAAGAGGGAAAGGCAATCTGCTACCATAAACTTGGCACCCTCGCCCAAGAACGCGGAGACAACGACCAGGCTCTCGAATGGTACCAGAAATCTCTACGCATCAAAGAAAAGATGGGCAACCGTGCGGGAATGGCGAAGTCCTACCATCAGATCGGAAGGATCCTTCATGAGCGCGGTGACTACGGCCAAGCTATCAATTGGTACCAGAAAGCTCTGCACATCGATGAAGAGCTAGGTAATCGCAGGGAATTGGCTCATAGCTTCGGGCAATTAGCAATACTCTTAGCTGAGCATGGAAACCCAGAAGAAAGTGTGCCCTTTACGCTGAGGAGTCTTACAATCAACCTTCAGATTGGCTCTCCTGAGACTGAAATCGATCTTCATTGGTTGAACCGCCAGCAAGATCTTTTGGGGAAGGAACGATTTGGCGAGATCCTGCGGGAGCACCTGAGCGAGGAGGACGCGGTTGCGGTTTTGGATATGATGGCGAGATACTCCTCTGAGGAGACCAAATCAGGCGGCAGCGACAGTCCCGAAGGGACGACAGCATAAAGCCTGGGGCGAGAGCCCCAGGAACAGACGCCTAAAAATCCTCAAAGCCCCGGAGGGGCGGCAGAAGTCTTTACCGAGCCGGTCTGCTGCCGCCCCTCCGGGGCTTGAGGTAATTTTATTTTCGGGTCCTGGGGCTGACGCCCCAGGCTTTATGCTGCTGTCCCTTCGGGACTGAAAGAATTGATTTCAGGTCGAATTTCCGGATGAGATACCCGGATAGTATCGGCGAGATCAATCTTCAAAATCTTGCTCGCTGACGCCGCCCCGGCGTTCAGCGATCTCTCGCTCAAGGTCGTCCCAATCCAGCCAGGGTTTACCAGAGCGCTCGTACTCTTGGCGAGCCACCAACAGAAGTTGGTCAAGCTGCGCCCTGAACTTCTCTTCGGGAGTCATTTCGGGGGATTCATCATCTGACCGCTCTTTCGCGTCACGTGCCATGGAAGAGAGCCCTCCAGATGAGTACCATCAATCCCCAACACAGGCAAGCGATTGGGTTCACTTAGATCGTTCGGACAGCGATCTCCCGAACACGATGAATGGGCTTGCTCGGGTTTTCGCTGGTGATCAGCTCGTCAGCCCCGACGGCTAGGGCTGCCGCGACGTGAAGAGCATCTAGGGCGGAGAGGCCGAACTTGACTGCGACCTCCAGCGCTTCTTGGACGAGAGATTCTCCCACCGGAGCCCAATGGCGGACGCTCTCGAAAAAGTCTATATAGAACTGACGTTCCTCGTTCCGTCTGTAGAATGAAGCCTTGGGAAGGACTTCGAGTCGAACATAGCTGCTAGATGCAAAAGAGGCCTTCGGGTTATCCAGGAACTCTTTGATTCTGACGATGTCGTCTGGGGACCCGCGGACTGCGTCAATCAGGACTCCCGCATCGATGAACGAAATCATCAGTCCCTTTCGCTGACACCACCCCGGCGTTCAGCGATCTCCCGTTCCAAGCCATCCGCATCCAGGAAAGGCTCTCCAGAGCGCAGGAACTCTTGGCGAGCCCTCCAAAGGGACTCTCCAAGCTTTGTCTTGGGCTGATATCCCCTCTCCAGTTCCCGCCGGGCCGCAGCCTCTTCTTCAGGGGTTCGAGTTCGTCTTTTCTGTTCCATAGGCATGAAATCCTACCCAGGAAGGACGCCCGTGTCAAGAGGTCGCCTGTGCCCGCGACAAACCTCTCCCTCTTCTCCCGGTGGCCGGGGGGGAGGCCGGGAGAAGAGGGCCGGGGTGATGAGGGCCAACGGTGCGGCCTCCAGGGACCACCAAAGCAGAAGGAAGAGCCGGCGAAGACGCCGGCGCTCCCAGGCAATCACCGCGCCCGGTAAAGCGTCACCCCTCCCTCCGCCCCCGTCCACACCACGTCGTACCCTACCGCGAGCTGATCCAGCACCTTCCGCACGTCCGGATCTCCCAGCCGCTCCTGCCGCAGGCCCCAGATCAGGACGTAGTCCACGCGCCCTCCCGTCCGCTGCGGGTAGGCCAGGATCTCGGCCCGCGGCGGAGACTGCTCGATCCCCAGGAGGCCCACGGAGAGGTGGCGATAGGGGTTCAGCGCAGGCCGGTAATAGATCGGGAAGTAGTCCTCGTTCGCCTCGTAGAGGGAGAGGTCCACCAGCCGCTTCTCCGCCGCGACGTAGCCTCCCGCGTGGAGGTAGGGCGCGGTGCGGAAGGCGAGCTCGCGGCCGTTGGGCTGCTCTCCCCGGTGCGCGTAGGAGAGATAGAGGAAGGTATGGTCCGGCTCGATGCGCTCGCCGGCGGCCGCGATCTCCGCCAGGCCGCGACCGATGAGGACGTAGGCGCGGGCGTAGACGAAGAGGAAGAGCACGGCCAGGCAGGCTGCAACGATCTGAATCCAGCGCCGCCGTTTTGCGGAATGGTCGAAGGCGCCGAGCCAGAGGATCAGGGCCAGGAAGGGAAAGAGGTTCAGACGGTGATTGACGAAGCCGCCGCCGGAGATCTCGCTGGGAGCCAGGAAGTAGGCTGCCAGGAAGACCAGCACGACCAGCAGCAGGCCGTCCCGCACCTCGGGCGGTCGCCTCCCCCGCTGCCGCAGACAGAGGAAGGCGACGACGTAGAACAGCAGGGCCAGGGCCGCCGCCAGCGGGGGCGTCCAGTGGCTGAGCGAGGCCAGCGAGTAGAGCCCGGCCAGATGCTTGACCTTGTCCCAGAGCGGGAGGAAGTCGATTTTCGAGCCGATCCGCCGGCCCACGAAGGCGGCCATGAGGATCACCGCGGGCAGGAAGGCCAGGACGGGAGCGAGGAGCCAGTGCCGGGCCCCGGTCCAGAGCGAACCGGCGGGCGCGGTCCGGCGCTCCAGGAAGAGCCGCCAGCCGGTCAGGGTCAGGAGGGCGGCGGCCGCCATCACCAGGGTCACGGGGTGGCAGAAGTAGACCCAGAGGACGAGGAGGGCCAGGGCGGCGGTTCGCAGCGGCGTCATCCTCTCGCCGTGCCGCAGCCAGTAGCCCACGGTGAAGAAGAAGGCGGGCAGGCTGAAGCAGAAGTTGAAGAACCCCATGTGGAGCGTGTAGTTGTAGATGAAGGGGAAGGCGAGGACGGCGAGGAACCCCGCCCGGCGGTCGACTCCCCGCAGGGCGTAGCGCACGGAGAGCGGCAGTAGAGCCGCGTAGGCGGTGAGCAGCACTTTCTCCGCCACCGGCACGGCGAGGAAGCGCAGGACGCGGGTCAGCAGGAAGAAGATGAACCAGTTCGGCAGCGCCTCCCGGTTGAGCACGTAGTAGTGGCGCAGCAGTCCCGCGTCCGGCCGGCCGTACTGGCGGAGGATGAAGGCCAGCGCCTGATGCCCGGGGCCGTCCTGGGTCGGCATGAAGCGGAAGGCCCAGACCGGCGCCACGTGCAGGATCAGGAGGACCGCGAAGAGGAGGCCCTCGCCGCTGATCCGGCGGCGGGGAGCGGCGGGGGGCGAGGGCATGGGAGGGATGGTATCGCAGGGCGCTGAGCTATCATCTCCACGCCCCATGACCACCCCAACCCGCCCCCTGAAGCTCAGCGTGGTGATCCCCTGTCTGAATGCGGCAGCCACGATCGGCGTGCAGCTCGACGCCCTGGCGGGTCAGAGCTGGGAGGGCGAATGGGAGGTGATCGTGGCCGACAACGGCTCGACCGACGGCTCGCGGCAGATCGTGGAGAGCTACCGTGGCCGCCTCCCCGGGCTGCGGCTGGTGGACGCGTCCGATCGGAGGGGGCAGGCCCATGCCCGCAACCTGGGCGCCGCGGCGGCCACCGGCGACGCCTTCCTCTTCTGCGACGCCGACGACGAGGTGGCCCCCGGCTGGCTCGCCGGTCTGGGCCGCGCCCTGGCGCAACACGATTTCGTGGCCTGCCGCTACGACAACGAGAAGCTGAACCCGGCCTGGGTGCAGCGCACGCATCTCAATCCCCAGAAGGACGGCCTCACGTCCTATGACTACCCGCCCTTCCTCCCCCACGCCGGCGGCGGCGGCCTGGGTGTGACCCGCCGGGCTCACGAGGCCGTGGGCGGCTTCGACGAGACGCTGCCCGCCCTGGAGGACACGGACTACTGCTGGCGCCTCCAGCTCGCCGGCTTCCCCCTCCACTTCGCGCCGGAGGCCGTGGTCAACATCCGCCACCGGGGGGACCTCGGGAGCATCTACCGCCAGGGAGTGAGCTACGGTCTCCACAACGTGATGATCTACGAGCGCTACCGCAAGCGAGGGATGCCACGGCTGGGGTGGCTGCCGGGGGTCCGGAAATGGCTCAGCCTTCTCGTGCGCACTCCCCTGCTGCTCCTGACCCGCGAAGGACGGGCCCGGTGGACGTGGCAGCTCGGCTGGAGGGTGGGACGGGTTCGGGGGTGTTTCCGATACAAGGTGGTGGCGCCGTAGGCCCCCTGGGAGCGCCGGCATCCCTGCCGGCCTTCTAAGTTGTCTTTAAAAAAGAAGCGGAGCAAGTTGCCGGCGGGACGCCGGCGGTCCCAGGGGGGCCTGTGCTAGGCTTCTGGCCGATGCGCATCCTCGTCACCGGCCACCACGGCTACGTCGGCAGCGTCATGGTGCCGCTGCTTCGCGCGGCGGGGCATGAGGTGGTGGGCTTCGACGCCGACTTCTTCGCGCCGTGCCTCCTCCCCGGCCTTGCCGCGGAGCGGCCGGTCCCGTCGATCTGCAAAGACTTGCGCGAGGCCGAGCGCCGGGATCTCGAGGGCTTTCAGGCCGTCCTCCACCTCGCCGGCCTGTCCAACGATCCGCTGGGCAATCTCGACTCGACGCTGACCCACGACATCAACGACGCCGCCTCCATCCGCTTCGCCCGTCTGGCCAGGGAGGCCGGCGTCGAGCGCTTCGTCTTCTCCTCGTCGTGCAGCACCTACGGCGCGGCCGGGGACGACTTCCTGGACGAGACGGCGACGTTCAATCCCGTCACTCCCTACGGCGTCTCCAAGGTGCGGCTGGAGCAGCAGCTCGCCGAGCTGGCGGACGACCGCTTCAGCCCCACCTATCTGAGGAACGCCACGGCCTACGGCGTCTCCCCCCGCCTGCGGGTGGACCTGGTGCTCAACAACCTCGTGGGCTGGGCCGTCACCACCGGCCGCATCCACATGATGAGCGATGGGACGCCGTGGCGCCCCATCGTCCACGTCGAGGACATCGGCCGCGCCTTCCTCGCCGCGCTGGAGGCCCCCCGCGAGCTGGTGCACGATCAGGCGTTCAACGTCGGCCGCACGGCGGAGAACTACCGCATCCGCGAGCTGGCGGAGATCGTGGCCGAGACCGTCCCCGGCTGCACGATCACCTACGCCGACGGCGCCGGGCCGGACAAGCGCTGCTACCGGGTGGACTGCGGCAAGATCGAGCGCGTCCTGCCTGCCTTCCAGCCGCAATGGAACGCCCGCCAGGGCGCCCGCGAGCTCTATGACGCGTATCTCAAGGCCGGCCTCACACAGGAGGAGTTTCTGGGTCCCCGCTTCATCCGCCTGAAGCGGATCCAGGAGTTGCAGGCCGAGGGCCGGCTGGACGCGGCGTTGCGCTGGCAGGCGCCGGTGATCGCCTGAAACATCGCTTGAAGATCAGGGCTTGAAGATCCTCACCACCCACGTCCCCTTGCGGTTCGTGATCGCCGTCTCCTCGAGCAGCCGATAGACCGCCGCGAGGCGGCGGGCGATCACGTCCGCCCGGCGGGAGCGGAAGGTCGAGACCACGAGGCAGCCGCCGTCCTCCAGGTACGGCTCGTAGCGCCGCACCGAGCCCACGGGATCGTTGAAGTAGTAGACGCACTCGTTGAACACCACGGCGTCGAAGCGGCCGGGGGGGACGTACGTCTCGGCGTCGCCCGCGGCGAAAGTGGTGCGCTCGTCGCGGCGGGGCGCGGCCTGGGCGATGGCGGCCTCGGAGAGGTCGAGGCCGTGATAGCGCCCATAGCCGTAGGGCGCAAGCTGATCGCGCAGCAGGCCCTCGCCGCTGCCCACGTCGAGCACCGAGCCGCCGGGCTTCAGGTGATGAAGGTAGCCCGCGATGACGCTGTAGCGGGCCAGCTCGTCCAGGCCGCGCATGAGCTCCCAGTGGCCGCGGCGGTACTGCTCCTCCCAGACGTCCTTCGCCACCGGCGCGTCGCCGCGGCCGGTGGCCAGCTCCCAGGCGTGGACCCGCGCGGCAAGGCGTTCGGAGAATGGAAACCGCCGCCCGAAGAGGAGCTTGTAGTAGAGGACGTAGACCGGCTTGAAGGCCCGGCGGCCCAGCCTGCGCAGTGGCTCCATCGGCTCATCCTATCGTGGAGAAAACCCGCTTCGTGCCCACACGGTATAGAGAAATGCAAATTTTGATTGCATCCGCCGGCCAAACCTCGTACCATTCAGCGCCAGGCTCATGGACTCGTTTTCGTAGGACCCGGGGCAGAGCCTCGTTCCACGGGGTTTTGCCTCCTTTTCACCCAGGAGGTCGCCGTATGAAGAACCGGTTCGCCGCCCGTCTCGCTCTCATCGCCCTGGCCGCCGCTCCGCTGCATGCCGCACCCGTGTGGGTGCCGGTCGTGGGTCCGCAGGGAGCCGACGGACAGTCCCTCGCCACGCAGCTCCGGGTCGCGGGCTCGGACGGCGTCACGAAATCCTACTCGGCCGCGGGGGAGACGGGTCTGCTGGAGCTCGAGGGATCGCAGGTCGACGCCTGGATCCAGACCGCGCGCGGCGGCCGGACCTTCATCACCCGGGTGCCGGTGATCTCGGCGGACAACCGGCTCGAAGCCGGCGCCACCACGTTCCTCAACGGCCTCAATGGCCTCAACGGTCTCGACCGCAACCTGGCCAAGCTCGGGCTGGTGAACCTGGGCGCCGAGGCGGCACGGTGCGACGTGGACTTCCTGGGCGCCGACGGCAGCCTCGCGGCGGCGAGCGCCTCGGTCGTCGTGCCGGCGCGGTCCCTGCGGCAACTCGGCGACGCACTGCCGGTGGAGAGCGCTGTCGCCGCCGCCAGAATCTCCTGCGGCCAGCCGTTCTATGCCTACGCCGTGGGCGTCGACCGCGCGACCTCCGAGGTCTCCTTCGCCACTCCGGAGAGCGCCCTCGCCGTCAAGACCGCGAGGCAGGTGGTCCCCAAGGGGACGCTCGTCTTCAACGCGCCCGGCCTGCTCCACAAGGCCTCCCCGCAGAACGAGAAGGGGACCCTCAACATCCCGGTGCCGTCGGCGCTGGCCTTGAGCCAGATGACGATCGACTGGGACGTCACCCTCGGCCCCTGGAGCACCAAGAACCCGGCCGGCTGTCACGCCCTGCTCTGGCTGCACCGCGGACGCTTCCGCAGCGACACGATTGCCAACGCCAACTACTACGGCCCCAAGAAAAACTTCGTCAAGAACAATCAGAACCTGGACCTGCCGAAGACCTGGAACACCAACGCCTCGGGCAACATCAGGCTGCAGACGGGGCAGACCTATCACTTCCACTACGTGTACGACGCCGCCACCGAGAAGATCGTCATCACCACCTCCCAGAACGGCCGCGTGTTGAAGACGATGCGGATGGACGGCTCGGCGGACAACAACACCATCACCGTGCCGGCGGCCGGCCTGGTCGCCGAGTTCGGCCACTACAGCTTCCAGTCGGGCCCCGAGGTGGCGACCTGGGGCTGGAGCTACAGCAATCTGCGGGTGGAGATGGTGCAGAGGTAGAAGACCCGCCGTCACCCCGGCCCGGGCTCCCTGAAGCGTTCCTTGAGGGAACCCGGGCTAAGTGCCCCTCGAACAAGGCGTTTTCAGACTTGCGCTCGGCCGGGCGCAGGTTTATCATGCAGGAGCAGCAATCGGTTTCCCAGCACCGCGGCTCACGCGGAGAGGAGATGTTTTGCCCTCGTAGCAGACCTTCGCAGGAGGTGAAGTCTCATGAAGAGAGCGTTCCCGAGCAGTCTCCTAATGGCGCTGCTGGCCGGGCCGGCGTTCGCCGGCAGCGTCTACATCCCCCTGCCCGATCCCGGGGGGCCGAACGGCAGCGCCAACTCCGTGAAGGTCTGGCTGAGCAACGCGGGAACGGCGCAGGCGACGGTCAGGACCACTCTGCTGGAGGCGGACCACGACGGCACCCAGCGCAGCACGCCGGCGACGCCGAGCACGCTGGCGGCGGGCCAGACCCTCGTCTTCAACGGCATTGCCGGCCAGGTGTCGCTGCTCGAGATCGCCGCCGATTCCGCCAACGTGGCGGTCAATGCCCGGCTGACCACCCTGGGCAAGGGCGGCGTGTGGGCCTACTCCGAGCTGCCGGTGATCTCCTCGGCGAACCTCTTCGCGAGCGGCAAGACGGCCACCGTCCAGGGTCTGGGGCGCTCTCAGACCGGCGACGTCTCCAGTCTCGGGCTCGTCAACCTCGCCCAGCAGGCGGCGCAGTGCAAGGTCAACGTCTTCCGCGCCGACGGCTCGCAGATCGCCTCGACGGTGACCCTGCCGATGAAGCCGCTGTCCTTCCTCTACTTCTCCGACGCGCTGGGAATCCTCAACGAGCTGAGCGCCGCGGACGTGCGGATCCAGGTGAGCTGCGACCAGCCGTTCTACGTCTACGCCACGGTCTTCACGGCGGCCACCTCCCAACTCCTGTACCTCACGCCGGCGTCCGCGGGCTCGTCGCTGGCGGCTCCGGACAGCGGCACCCCCAATCCGCCGACGCCCCCTCCCCCGCCGCCACCGCCGCCTCCGCCCCCACCGCCTCCTCCCCCACCGCCACCACCCCCGCCGCCCCCGGTCGTCACCGGCAACGTCTTCCAGGTCCCGGGCCTGTTCCACACCCCGACCCGGGACAAGGAGAAGCAGCAGTACCAGATCGAGCTCGCCAAGTCGATCCAGGCCAGACAGATCATCGCGGACCTGGACGTCATCCCGGGTCCCTGGAACACCGCCAAGCCGGCCGCCAATCACGCCCTCCTCTGGCTCTATCGCAACAAGTTCCGCAGCAACTCGATCGCCAATGTCAACGCCTTCGCGCCACCCAAGACGTCGTTGAAAATGAACGAGAACGTCGATCTGCCGGCCGGCGGCGTCCAGGCCAAGGAGGTTTCGGTCCCCTGGGAGAAGGGCCGGCTCTACCACCTGCATTACGTCTACGACTTCGCGAAGAACCTGATCACTTGCGAGCTCTCGTCCGGCGGCAGCGTCGTCGTCAGCATGAGCATGAACGGCACGGCCCAGGAGACCGCCTTCAGCATTCCCACGACCGGCATGACGGTGGAGTTCGGCCACTACTCCTTCCAGGATGGGCCGGAGGTCGCGAGCTACGGCTGGCAGTACCTCAACCTGAGGATCGAGTTCGTCCCGAGGTAGCCTCGCGCCCTCAACCCTGATCCGCCGCCGCAGGGTCTCCATCCTGCGGCGGCGTCTGCGGGTCCGGCCGGGGGCGCCGCCGATGTCCTCCCGCCCCCGGGCGCGGGCCCGCAGGCGCCGGCGGCTCCGGCGGGGGCAGCGGCACCAGCAGGTACGGCGAATCGGCCCGCAGCCAGAAGCCGCCCACCTTCCTGTAGCCATACCGCGGCATCACCTCCGTGGGCAGGCCCAGCTCCTTGCGAATGCCCCAGATCTGGAAGAAGCCATCCGGCCGCTGTTCCTCCAGCAGGCGGTGCTCGTCGTACTTGTCGTGCCCGGGGATGAACGACTCGAAGCTGTCCTCGTCGAGCGGGTGGATGGGAGGCCGCCTGGCGATCACGCGATCGTTGTAGCCGAGGATGTCGATCATCCGATAGTGCGTGAAATACGCCGGGATGCCGGCCCAGGCGGTGGCGACCACGGCCTGCGGCTTGAGGAGGCGCAGGAAGGCGAGGGTCTGTCCCATCACCTCCCGCTGGTTCTCGACCAGGGGCGGCCGCCGCGTCGCCAGCGCGTTCTCCCAGTTGTCCTCCGCGTCGTCCGAGAACCAGAGACCGTCGGCGGAGAGCAGGGCGGCGGCGGCGAGGGCGGCCACGACGAAGCGCTGCGCCGGGAAGCCCTCGGGCCCGTCCTCCCGGCGGCGGTGCCAGGCCGCCAGGGCCCCATCGAGCAGGAGATTGAGCAGGGCGTTGAGCAGCACGAAGAGCAGCGGCATGACGAACACCACGAAGCGGTTGGCCCGCACGCTGATGTCCTTCTCCCAGACGTCGCCCCCCACGTAGACGCTGTAGGCGAAGTAGAGGGCGACGACCGCGGCCGGCAGGGCGAGGCGCCGGTGGCGCGACAGCACCGCGCCGGTGCCCAGGGCCGCCACCAGGAGGAGGGCCAGATGGACGCGCAGGAAGACCGCCATCAGCGACAGGCCGCGCAGCAGCCGCACGACGAGAGGGATGCCGTGGAGCTTCAGGTAGTAGGTGTTGGGGAGGAGGTCGTGGAAGTAGAACCAGCGGAACAGGCCGTAGGCGAGCGCCGCGCCGGCGAAGACGGCGAGCCCCCCGAGCCAGCTCCGCCGGCCGGCCGGCCGCAGCCCTCCCCGCAGCAGGAGGTAGAGCTGCACCGCCGCGACCAGCAGCAGCATGTCCATGCGCAGCAGGAAGGCGGCCGTACAGACCAGCCAGAGCGCCAGGTGGCGGTCCCGTCCGGAGTGGACGGCGGCGAGCGAAAGGTGGACGGCGAGCACCGTCAGCAGGGCCTGGAGGCCGCTCTCCATCCCCACCAGCGACCAGTAGAGGAGGGGATAGTAGAAGGCCGTGAGCACGGCGGCGGGGAGCCAGGAGCGGGCCCGCTCTCCGGAGAAGCAATCGAGCACCAGCCGCCGCACCGCCGCCACCGTGGCACCCAGGCAGGCGAGCGACATGAGCTGCACCAGCAGGCTGAGGTGGCGCAGGTGGAGGGGGAGGGCGTTGATCGGGACCATCAGGAAGGTCCACAGCGGATGAGTGAACCCCTCCACCGGCTCGCCCCACCGCGCCCAGTTGAGACCGTGCCCTTCGAGCAGGTTGCGGGCGTAGGTCATCGAGATCATCGCGTCGTCGAACAGGCAGAAGAACCGCCGCCCGTCGAGCACGAACGACGTGCGATAGATGAACCATCCACCCCAGACCGCGAGGAGGAGCAGCAGGACCCACAGGGCCCAGGGGCGGGAGGAGGGAGAGGGCTCCCGTGAGTGGTCGGTCGGCGTCATGGCGGCGGGTCCGGTCTCGGAGCGCCGTATTGTTCCACAAAAAAGAGGAAGAGGCCGGCGGGACGCCGGCGGTCCCAGGGTGTTACCATTTGGTGGGACAAACTCGATCAGCAAGGAAATCCTTTCTGTCCCCTTGGAGGTCCGGTCCATGCGAAGAACGCTCCTCGCCTGCCTCACCCTGCTGGCCACCGCTCTGCCCGCGGCGGCGGGAAATCTCTACGTCCCCCTGCTCGACCGCGACGGCGTGGGCAGCAGCCACCAGCGCACGGAGGTCTGGATCGCCAACCCCGCCAGCCAGCCGCGCAACTTCAAGCCGGTCTTCCTGCCCGCCGGCGCCAGCGGCACGGGCCTCTCGGGCACCGGCACTCCGGCGACGGTGCTCAACGGGCGCACCGGCAAGCTCATCGGACTGACGACCCCGGGCCATTTCGGCCTGCTGGAGATCGCCGCCGACGCCGAGATCCAGGTCGAGGCGCGCCTCAACAACACGCTGGGATCCGGCCCGGCGGTCTACACGCCGGTGCCCGTCATCTCCTCGGCCAACGTGGTCAAGGCGGGCGCCACCGCCCACCTGCTGGGGCTCGGCCGGACGAGCGGCGGCGTCTACACCGACATCGGAGTGGTGAACGTGGACGCGCAGGCCGCCACCTGCTCCGTCGCCGTCTTCCGGGCCGACGGCAGCCAGATCGCCGGCACGGCCACCATCACGGTCGAGGCGCTGGCCATGCGCCACTTCGGCGACGCCCTGGGGATCCTGGGCGAGACCGACGCCCTGGACGCCCGCGCCGTAATCACCTGCGACAAGACGTTCTATCCCTACGCCGCGGTGTTCAACCCGCTCGCCGGCTCGCTGCTCTTCGCGACCCCCACGGGCTCCGGTGCCTCGACCCTCGGACCGGGTGCGCCGCCGCCACCGCCGCCGGCCAACTCCATCGTCTTCACCCTCGACGGCAACTTCCACACGCCGACCGTCGGCCACGAGATCAAGCAGCTCGTCGTGCAGGTCCCCCAGGCGCTCGCCCTGCGGCGGATGAGCGTCGACTGGGACGTCACGCCGGGCCCGTTCACCGCCGGCCACGAGGCCGAGAACCACAGCCTGATCTGGGTCTACCGCGGCAAGAACCGCTCCAACACCATCGCCAACCTGAACACCTTCGGCCCACCGCGGAGCACCATCAAGAACACCTCGAACGTGGACATCGCGCCGCCCACGGTCACCGCCCAGGAGACCGCGATGGCGTTCCAGCAGGGGACGCTCTACCACATCCACTACGTCTACGACGCCGAGAACGCCACCATCACGACCACCGTCACCTCGGCCGGCGTGACCGTCTCGACCATGAGCCAGGGCGCCACGGCGAAGAACAACACGCTGACCATCCCGGCGATCGGCTTCAACGTCCAGTTCGGCAACACGGCGGCCCAGGCCGCGAGCGGCGAGTGGCCCACCTACGGCTGGCAGTACGCCAATCTGCGGATCGAGATGGTGCCGTACTGAGAGGCCGGGCTTCAGATCAGGAGGGATGAGGGGCGCCGCGCGCCTTCTCCAGCCTCGCCCGCAAGCTGCGAACGAGCTCCACCCGATAGTCGTCCGGGGGGAACTGGGCCGAGAGGGCAGCGTCCGCCTCCCGCAACAGGGCGTCCGCCTCGGTGAAGCGGCCGAGGCTGATCAGGCAGTCGCCCAGGGAGGCCTTGGCATTGGCCACGTCGGCGCTGCCGGCCGGCAGCTCCCGGCGCCGGATGTCCAGAGCGTGGCGCAGGTAGGGCTCGGCCTCGTCGTAGCGGGCGAGGTCCACATAGTCCCTGCCGAGCTCGCGCAGGGCAAAGGCCACGTGCGGATGCTCCGGCCCTTCCGTCTGCTCGAGGAGGTGGAGGGCCTGCTGCGCCAGGGGGAGCGCCTTCTCCGCCTCGTGGAGCTGGCGGTGGGCCCCGGCCAGGAGCAGATGGATCTGCGCCACCAGGGGGGCGCGATCCCCCAGGTTCTGGCGCCGGATCGCCAGCGCCTCCTCGTAGTAGGGGATTCCCTCCCGGATCTTCTCGGGCGTATCCTGCCCCACCAGCACGGAGCCCAGGTTGCCGAGGATGATCGCCACCCGCCAGTGCGTGGGGCCGAATTGCGAGCGCGTGATCTGCAGCACCTCGCGATCGATGACCTCGGCCTCGGCGTAGCGGTTGCGGCGCTGGACCACCATGGCGAGATTGTTCAGCGTGGTGGCGACGTCCGGGTGCTCCCGGCCCAGGACCTTCTGCTGCCCGGCCAGCGACTGGCGCAGCAGCGCCTCCGCCGCCTGGTACTTGCCGGCCTCGAAGAGGATCTCTCCCAGATCCGTCTGATCATGGTAGAGCTGGGGGTGCCGGTCTCCCAGGGTGCGGCGCTCGACGTCCAATCCCTGGCGGAAGAGCCGCTCGGCCTCCGCGTAGTCGCCGCGCTCGCCTTTCCGCTTCGCCACGCCGAGCAGGCTTTCCACCACGGTGCGCCCCGCCGGCCCTTCCGTCTCGCGGGCGATGGCCATCGCCTGCCGGTGGAGCGTCTCGGCCTCGGCGTACCGCACCTGGTTCGCGATCACCTGCGCCAGCTCGTTCAGCGTCTTCGCCACCTGGAGGTCGCGGTCGCCCAGCCGGCGCCGCTCGAGGGCCAGCGACTGGCGCAGCAGCGCCTCGGCGGCGGCCAGGTCGGAGCGCTCCTGCTTGAGCAGACCGAGGTGCTCCAGGCTCTGCGCCACCGGCAGGGACTCCGGGCCGAACCGCTGGCGACGCAGCGCCAGGGCCCGCTCCAGCAGCGGCTCCGCCTGGTCGTAGCGGCCCAGCCCCAAGGCCACCTCGCCGATCGAGTCCAGCAGCTCGGCCTGGACGTCCGGCTGGCCGGCCAGCTCCCGCGACACGCGCGCCGCTCCCTGGTCCAGGATCTCCCGGGCGGTCAGCCCCTCGCCTCGCGCGTGGTAGGGGTCGGCCTGCTTGAAGGTGTCGACCAGGAAGGCGAGGGTGTAGCGGGCCTTGTCCCGCTCCCGGGCCACCCGCCGTTCCTGGACGGCGAAGCTCGCCAGCAGGCCGAGGCCGAGCAGCACCACCAGCGACGCGGCCGCCGCCGTGGCCGGATTGCGGCGCACGAGCTTCCCCGCCCGGTAGAGCAGGGTGTTGGGGCGCGCCGTCACCGGCCGGTGGGCGAGGTGGCGCTCGAGGTCCTGAGAGAGCAGGGCCACCGAGGCGTAGCGGCTCTGGGGGGCCTTGCTCAGGGCACGGAGGACGATCGCGTCCAGGTCTCCCCGCAGCCGGCGGGCGAGGGCCCGGGGACGCGTGCAGCGAGCGGCGGCGATGGGCTCCGGCGACGGCGAGTGGAGCAGGCTCTGGCTCGGCGGCTCCGGCTCCTGCCCGACGATGGCTGCCGCCACGTCCTGATCGCGGTGGCTCGCCAGACGGTAGGGGAGGCGGCCGGCCAGCAGCTCGTAGAGGAGCACGCCCAGCGTATAGACGTCGCTCGCCGTGGTGACGGCCCTCCCCTGCACCTGCTCCGGGCTGGCGTAGACGGGGGTCATCACCCGCAGGCCCGCGAGCGTGTCGTCGGGGTCGCCGCCGAGGCCGCAGTCCTCCTCCAGCCGCTTGGCGATACCGAAGTCGAGGAGCTTCGGCTCCCCCGCCGCGGTCACCAGGATGTTGGCCGGCTTCAGGTCGCGGTGGACCAGCAGGTTCTGGTGGGCGTACTGGACGGCGCCGCAGATCCGCCGGAAGAGGTCCAGGCGCTGGCCCACGGTGAGCCGGTGCCGGTCGCAGTAGACGTCGACCGGCAGCCCCTCCACCAGCTCCATGACCAGGTAGGGGCGGCCCTCCTCGGTGGTGCCGCCGTCGTAGAGGCGGGCGATGTTGGGGTGCTCGAGACGGGCCAGGATCTGGCGCTCGGCCAGGAACCGGTGGCGGGCCTCGGGGCTGTCGAGCCCCCAGCGCAGCACCTTGACCGCCACCAGACGCTCGTACTGCTCGTCGTCGCGGCGGGCGAGGTAGACCGCGCCCATGCCGCCGCTGCCGATGCGGCGCAGCAGGCGATAGGGGCCGAGCCGCCCGCCATCGCCCCCGAGAGGGAGCACGCCCAGGATCTCGCCGGCCGGACGCTCGAGGAAGTCGCCGCTGCGCTCGTCGGCGGCGAGGAGGCCCTCCACCTCCCGCCGCAGCCCGAGGTCGCCGGCACAGGCGGCGGCGAGGAAGGCACCGCGCTCGGCGGCGGCCCGCTCCAGAGCGGCGGCGAAGATCCTGTCCACCTCGCGCCAGCGGACGGTGGCGTCCATCAGGTCCACCCCGGGAGCGGCCTCCCCCATCAGGCCCTCCCCTCGACCGGCTGGAGCTGGTCGTACAGCCAGGCGCGGGCCCGGCGCCACTCCCTCCCCACCGTCTCGGGCGAGACCCCCAGGTGCTGGGCCGTCTCGTCCAGCGTCAGGCCGGCGAAGAACCGCAGCTCCACCACCGCCGCCTTGCGGGGGTCGAGGGATTCCAGATGGGTGAGCGCGGCGTCGAGCGCCACCAGGTCCGGACACCGCTCCAGCGTCAGGTCCGCGGCCTCGGCGAGCGTCACCCTCTCCAGCCCGCCACCCCGCTTGGTGCGGTTGCGATGGCGGGCATGGTCCACCAGGATGCGGCGGATGAGGTGCGCCGCGAAGGCGAAGAAGTGGGCCCGGCTCGGCCACTCGAAGCCCGCCTGCCCCTGCAGGCGCAGATAGGCCTCGTGCACCACCGCCGTGGCCTGGAGCGTGTGGCTATCCCGCTCCTGCCGGAGCTGCCGGGAAGCGATGCGCCGCAGCTCGTCGTAGACCAGAGGGAGGACCCGCTCCGCCGCCTCCTGGTCGCCGTCGCTCCAGGTCTGGAGCAGCTTCGTGATCATGCCATCGGTCATCTGCTGGACCTTCCTCTCCTCAGTGCCGGCACTGCACGGAAAGGGGGCACGAAGGTATACGGGCCGGGCGCCTCTGGAGTCAGCAAATATGTTATCAAAACATGTCCATGCTTTGCAATGCCCCGCCGCGCCCTTCTCTCTCCATAGGAATGACGGTTCGAGCCACTCCATGTCTGCGCTCAACTGGTGGAAACCGGCGAGCCGGCTGTGACATCCTTGGGGAGAGGTGAGCCCAGACCATGACTGAGAACCAGATCCTGATCCTGCGTGCCCGCGAGGTGGACGACCTCCTCGCCGGGCGCGAGCACGAGGTGATCGAGGCAGTGGCGCGGGCTTATCTGGCCCACTCGCGCGGCGAGAGCTCGCTGCCGCACTCGACCTTCCTGCGTTTCCCCAACGACGACCTGAACCGGATCATCGCCCTGCCCGCCTACCTCGGCGACGGCTTCGGGGTGGCCGGCATGAAGTGGGTCGCCTCGTTTCCGGGCAATCTGGAGAAGGGGATGGCTCGCGCCTCGGCGGTGCTGATCCTCAACAGCGCCACCACCGGGCTGCCGGAGGCCATCCTGGAGAGCTCCCTGATCAGCGCCCGCCGCACGGCGGCGAGCGCCGCCCTCGCCGCCCGCGAGCTTCGCCGCGGCCGTACGACCGGCGCCGCCGGCCTCATCGGCACCGGCGTCATCAACTTCGAGACCGCCCGCTTCCTCCTCCACACCCTCCCCGACCTCACGCGCTTCCGGCTCTTCGACCTCAACCGGGAGCGCGCCGAGTCGTTGGCCGCGCGCATCGCCGGGATGGCCCGCGACGTCCGCGGGGAAGGCAGCGTCGAGGTCCTGGTGGCCGCAGCGCCTGAAGAGATCCTCCGCACCTGCCCCCTCGTCGCCTTCGCCACCACCGCGGTGCAGCCCCACGTCGGCGACCTCTCGGCCTGCCTGCCCGGCGCCACGATCCTCCACACCTCGCTGCGCGACCTCACGGCCGGCGTCATCCTGGCCTGTGACAACGTGGTGGACGATCCCGACCACGTCAGCCGCGCCCAGACCTCGATCCATCTCGCCGAGCAGCAGACCGGCAACCGCGACTTCATCCGCTGCACCCTGGCCGATCTCCTCGCCGGCACCTCGCCGGCCAAGAAGGACGAGGACGCGGTGACCGTCTTCAGCCCGTTCGGCCTCGGCGTGCTGGACCTCGCCGTGGGACAGCTTGCGCGCCAGCGGGCCCTGGAGACCGGCCGCGGCACGATCATCGACTCCTTCCTGCCCCTGGGCTAGAGCGGCGGCACGTCGGCCCAGGTCGTCGGGTGCGACATCCCGACCAGCACTTGGCGCTCGCCCTTGAAGGGGGCGCGGCCATGGGCGGCCATCATGTTGTCCAGCATCAGCAGGTCGCCGACCTGCCAGGGGAAGCTGATGGTCTCGGCGTGGTAGCACGAGCGCAGGTGATCGAGGACGTCGGGCTCGATGGGGCTGCCGTCGCCATAGTAGGTGTTGGTCGGCAGGTCCTCCTCGGCGAACTCCTCGATCAGCGACTCGCGGATGGCCGGCGCCAGCGTGCTGACGTGGAAGAAGGTGGCATGGTTGAACCAGCACAGGTCGCCGCTGTCGGGGTGCCGGGCCACGGCGTTGCGCACGGCACGGGTGCGCAGCCGGTTGCCGTCCTTCCACTCGAGCTGGATACCGTTCTTCAGGCAGTGTGCCTCGACCTGGGCCTTGTCCTCGGTCTGATAGACGGCCTGCCAGGGGAGGCCGAAGCCGTCGCCGTAGTTGCGCATCACCATCCAGCGCTTGGCGATGAAGCGCTCCCGCACCTCGGGGTCGACGCGCTGGTAGAGCTTGCGCACGTCGGCGATGGGGGTCTCGCCCCCCTCCATGAGCGCCTTGGCGCAGTAGAAGAAGATGCGCCGCGGCCAGACCGCCTGATAGGAGTTCTCGTTGTGCAGGAAGATGGGGTACTCAGGGGGATAGTCGGTGGAGGTGTAGATCCGGCCGCTCACCGCGTGCCGCGGCGAGGAGCGCTCCTTGTACTCCAGCAGCTCGCCGGAGATGGCGCGGACGACATGCTCGAACTCCTCCACCTGCGGGATCGCGAAACCGCGGAAGAGGATGCCGCCGTGCTTGGCGAGCTGACTGCTGATCAGGTCGCGGTTCGCCTCCGCCCAGCCCGCCAGGCTGACGCCCGGGACCGACGGCTGGACCAGCAGCGGCAGACCGCTCTCGTTCAGCGGCTCCATGCGCACCATGTCTTGGGGCGACACACTGACCGCCCGGCGGGTCGGAATGCCCAGCTTGCGCAGACTCGGCGGGCTGGTCTCTTGTTCACTCATCGGCGTTCTCCTTCGGATCAGAGCGCGGGCCTCCTCATTGGCGAGGGGAGGGCGTGGCCAGAGTATAGACGACACCGAAGTGGCCGAGTCGCGCACTGTAGAAGACGGATAGAATATCAGACCAGAGCTTCCTGTTCAATTTCTTTCGCAAGGAGCCTTCATGCCGGTCAAGCATCTGCTCTCCATCTCCGACGTGGATCGTGAAACGATCCAGTCGCTCGTCGAAACCGCCGTCGCCATCGCCGAGGGACGCTGGGCGGCGGAGCGCCCCTTGGCCGGCCGCATCGTAGGCATTTATTTTCGCAAGTCTTCCACCCGTACCCGCACGTCGTTCACCGTCGCAGCCCTGAAGCTCGGAGCCCAGGTCATCACCTACGGACCCAACGATCTGCAGATCGTGACCGGCGAGTCCGTACCGGACACCGCGCGCGTCCTGGCCAACTATCTGGATGCCCTCGTCATCCGCACCAACGAAACCATGGCGGAGATGCGTGAGCTCGCCTCCCAGGACCGGATGGCGGTGGTCAACGCCATGAGCGCGAGCGAGCACCCGACCCAGTCGCTCGCCGACCTCGCCACACTGCGCGAGCACTTCGGCCGGCTGGCGGGGCTCCACGTGCTTTACCTGGGGGAGGGGAACAACTCGGCCTCGGCGATCTCCCTAGCCGTCTCCCGGCTCCCCGGAATGCGGCTGACCCTGGTCACGCCCGAGGGGTACGGGCTGCCCGCGGACTTCATGGCGGAGGTCCGGGCCACCGCCGAGGCGAACGGCTCCGAGGTCGAGCAGCACCACGACATGAGCCGCCTGCCCCGCGGGGTGGACGCGGTGTACACGACCCGCTGGCTCACCATGGGGGTCAAGAGGGCCGACGAGGGCTGGATCCCCAAGTTCCGGCCCTACACCGTGACCCCTGCGGTCATGGCCGAGGTCTCGAAGCCCGACGGCAGCACCGTCTTCCTCCACGACCTGCCGGCGATGCGCGGTTACGAGGTGCTCGACGAGGTCCTCGACGGCCCGCAGAGCATCGCCTTCCGGCAGGCCTACCACAAGATGACGAGCGCCATGGCCGTCCTCGACTGGTGCCTGGCCGGAGGGTGAGAGCGGGCCGGGCCGAAACGGCGATGAAGCTGATTGAATTCTCGCGCTCCGGCTGGGCGATGGGCGCGGATGGACACCGGGTCGAGCTGCGCGCCGGTCAAGGCGTGCGCTTCGAGCGCGGGGAAAACCGTTCGAAAGGAAGTGAGACGGGAATGACCGCGATCATGATTCAGGTGTCGGAGCTGGAGTGCCTCGGCAGCTCCTAATCGATGCGCTCTCAGAGCGCAAGGCCGCCATCTCTCTATCCGTCCTTTCAGACCACCCCGCCCCGGAACGCCCTCTCAATCGCACCTCGAGCTTTCTCCCGGACCTCCGGGACGACCTCCACGGTTGCCAGCCGGCGGAGCAGCTCTCCAAGGTCCGCCATCGAATGCCTCGCCGCCTCCACGAGGAAAGCGTGGTCCTTCTCTCGCCCGGCGATAACCTTCGAGACCAGCAGATCGTGGACTTCGAGGCATAGACCCTTCGCTCCCCGGGTGTTTTCGTTCTGGACCACGACGAGACGATCCCTCCATCCTGGGGGCAAGACGGCGGTTTCTTCGGCGACGCCCTCGGCGTAATAACCGAACGTCTGATGAAACGGAGACAGCTCGCCGATGCTGCCCTCGATGAGGTCGGCGCGTTCGGGATGATGCAGTGGGAAAAGGTCCGCTTCGACGGAGACGCGCATGGGCTCCGGAGCGTCGGGGAACTGCCCCAGGATCGCCTGGCTGCCGATGACCACGATGGCATAGTCGTCGGCGATGACCGCGGCAGCGCGGATGAGGTGCTCGAGCTGGTCCCGAGTCATGGTCCTTGCAGGAAGCGCTCTCGCGTCTCGCGCCAGATCTTCCACCGCTCCTGCGGGCGCAGGGCTCCGGCGAAGGGGCTTGAATGGCGGAGCTCGTCTGCCAGCTCGCTGCGTTCCACCAGGAAGGCCGCGACGGAGGCGGCGTCGCCTTTCAGGACCTCCGCCCATCTCTGGGCATAGAAACGCGCGCCTTCACTGGACGCCAACCATCCCTCCACGCGCCGGCGCGCGGTTTCGAGGATCTCCGGATGGTCCCGCAGGCGCTCCGCGATGACGCTGTGGTACGCGACGCTTCTCTTCTCTGCCAGCCGCTGGACGCTCATAACGGGAAAACAGTAGCACACCTCCCGCCGTCGCCCCCCTGCCTTCGGGGCTGATGACCACGGTCCTTGATCCACTCACGTTTTGGCAATCCGCAGTCAGGTATCAAAAAACCTCCGAAAAGGCCTCCAATACCGCGCCGCCAAAGCCCCACCCGCCAACCCCGCCGCCACCACCGAGGCCCCGAAGCGCAACCACGAGCCTGCCGGCCCGAGCCAGGCGGCGAGGGCGAAGAAGGGGAGGGGGATGAGGTAGAGCTGGGCGAGGTCCGCCAGCAGGGACTTGAAGCGAGGGCCGAAGACGCGCGCCACTTCCCAGGCCATCAGGAGGTTCCCCACCAACAGGTAGTTCGCGGCGCCCATCCCCGGCGCGCCCCAGCGCTGGATGAACCAGACGCCGAAGCCCACCAGCGAGACGAGGTTGAGCAATTCGATCAGGAACCACTCCCGGTCGCGGTGCTCGGCCTTGAGCATCTCGCCGCCGAGAATGGTGAACTGATCGAAGAAGGGGATGAAGGAGAGGACCCGCAGGATCGGCGCCGCGGGCAGCCAGGCCGGACCGCCCAGGATCAGCAGCACCCGCTCCGCATTGAAGAACAGGAAGTAGCTCGCCAGCAACTGAAGGCCCAAGAGCTGGATGGTGCTCAGACGAAAGAACTCGACGAATCGCGCACGATCGTTCAGGTATTCGACGAGCGTCGGGAAAAGCGCTCGCGGATAGACGAGTGTCGCCACTAGGAACACCAGCCAGTAGGACCGGGTGTAGAGGCCGACCGTCGTCGTGTCGAGGAATCCGTCGACGATGAAGGCGTCGATGTAGGTGACGAGCTGCAGGGTGATCCAGATCAGGAAGAGGGGGAAGCTGCGGCGCAGAAGGTCCCGCAGCAGACCCGGCAGCAGGTCCCGCTCGACCGTGAGCGGCACCCTCCCCCACGCCTTCCACCAGGAGTATCCGGCCAGGAGGGCGGCGCCGGCGAGGTCGCCATAGACGAGGCTCCAATATCCCCAGCCGAGCAGGGCGAGCCCCACCGAGACGATGGCGATGACGGCGCCGCGCCAGATCTCCGGCGCCACCAGGTTGCCGATCGTCAGCTCACGCTCGAAGAACGCCTTCGGCACCACGGCCAGACCGTCGAGGAAAACCCAGAGGGCGAAGACCCGCAGCACGGCCGGCAGCACGGGCTCGAGATGGCCGAAGACCGGCGCGAGCCCCACGAGCCCGAGGGTGATGACGGCGCCGGAGACGGCGGTGAAGGCGAAGACGGTGCCGTACGGCCGCCGCGGGTCCCGCACCAGGTGGTACGGCAGCCCGAGGTCGCGGAGGGCCGAGGCCACGGTCACGATGCGCAGGGCGAGCTCGTAGACGCCGTGCCCTTCGGGGAGGATCAGCCGCATCAGGGCCAGCTTGGCCCCGAAGGTCACCGCCGTGCGGGCGAGCTGGATCGCGTAGGCGGCGAACGTCGAGCGCAGGATGCGCTGCTCGGTGGAGGCGGGCCTTACAGCAGGTTCGCCCATCGCGCCCACCGCTCGGTGAGGTCCATGCCGGTGGCGAAATCGAAGGCCGGCTCGTAGCCCAGGAGGCGCCGGGCCTTGTCGATGCGGACGCGGGTCCGGGCCCGGAAGAAGCCGATCATCTTCGGGGGGAGAGGATGGACGGGGAGCTCGGCGGAGGGGGGCGCCGGGCGACGGCCGCCATCCGCCATCCGCGCCTTGATCTTCTGCTGCCAGCTTTCGGGGAGCACGGAGCTCGCCATCTCCCGCAGCCAGAGCACTTCGCGCGTGTTCTGAACTCGCTCGCGGATCTCCTGGTTGCCCTTGAGGATGCGCAGCCCCTCGCCGAGGGCGCGCGGCTGCCGTCGCCGCCACTGCCGCCAGTACGCCAGGGCCTCGGCCTCCGTCATGTCCACGGTGCGGCGCTCGCTGCCCAGCATCCGCTCGAAGCGGCCGAACATCTCGCGCCAGGTGACCGCCTCCGCACCGCAGACGAGGAACGCCTCCCCCACCGCTTCGTCCTTCACCGCGGCAAGGAGCATGGCGCTCACCAGGTCGTCCACGTAGACGGGGTTCGCCATGCCGTCGCCGCCGTTGATCAGGATCTGCCGGCCGGTCTTCAGGCTGCGCAGCACGGTCTCGGTCCACACCCCGCCCCAGGGGCCGTAGACCGCGGTCGGCTGCAGGACGGCGACCGGGAGGCCCCCGGCACGGGAGAAGTCCAGGGCCAGGCGCTCGGCCTCCAGCTTGCTGTCCGAATAGGCATTGCCGAAGCGGCGGCGGGGGGCCGTCTCGTCGAGGTCGCCGTCCCCCGTCTGGCCATAGACCATGAGGGTGCTCAGGAAGATCGCCCGGCCGGCCCTGGCTTTGCGGGCCGCCTCCAGCACCCGGCGGGTCCCCTCCCGGTTCACCCAGGCGCGATGCTTCTGGCTGCCCGAGGTGCCATAGGCACAGTGGAAGACGAGGTCGCACCCCTGGGCGGCGGCCGCGAGGTCCGCAGGGCTCGTGACGTCGCCGCGGACCACCGTCACCGGGAAGCGGACGAGGCGCGAGGCGGCGGCGATGTTGCGCACCAGGGCGCGGACGTGGACGCCGTGCTCGAGCACCAGCCGCTCGGCGAGCCGGCCGCCGATGAAGCCGGAGCCGCCAGTCACCAGCACGGTCCGGCCGGACAGGGCGGCGAGGCTCACGACGCCGGCTCCCCGCGGTTGGGGAGCACGGACCACGGCATCTCCAGGAGCTGGCGCCGGTCGTAGCAGGCCGCGATCAGGGCCTGGATCCGGCGCCCCTCGCGGCCGGGCACGAAGGGCTCGCGGCGCTCGCGGACGGCCGCCGCGAAATCCTCGATCTGGCGCACGAACGCATCGCGGAAGCTGATCCCCGAGCCCCCCGGACGCCGGGCGCGGCCGGCGAGGACGACCTCGCGGTCCGCGAGCAGCAGGCGGACCTCCGGGTCCGGGTCCCAGATCCCCACCTCAGGCTGGCCCGCTCGCCCTCGAAAAAACAGGTGTTGGAGAGGCTGTGGGTGCGGCTGATCTCGACCGTCCCCCTCACCGCCCCCGTCTCCCCGGAGCGGCAGGCGAGGAGCAGCTCGCAGTCGGACTCGAGGCCGCCCTGGGCGTCGTCCCGGTACTCGACGTCGGCCCAGTCCCCCAGCCACCACAGGAGGAGGTCGAGGACGTGGACGCCCAGGTCGGCCAGCACGCCGCCGCCGGCCGTCTCCTTCCGGAGCAGGAAGTCGGTGGCGAAGGGCCAGCGGGGGATCACGCCGAGGTGCATCTCGAAGCGGCGGATCTTGCCCAGGAGGCCGTCGCGCAGGAGGTTGCGCACGAGCAGGGAGAAGTCGAAGAAGCGGAACTCCAGGCCCACGGCGAGCACGGCCCGGGCCGCCTCGGCGGCGGCGATCATGGCGTCGCACTCCGGGACGGTCACGGCCATGGGCTTCTCCACCAGGACGTGGAGGCCCTGGCGCAGCAGCTCGATCGTCACCGGCGCGTGCAGGCTGTTGGGCACGGCCACGATGGCCGCGTCCACTCGGCCGGCCAGCGACCGGTGGTCGGTGGCCGTCTCCGCCACGCCGAAGCGGGCCGCGAGATCGCGTGCCCGTCCGGCATCGGCGTCGACGAGCACCGCGACCTCGGCGCTGCGGCACAGCGAGATGGCCGGCAGGTGGTGGATGGCGGCGACGGCGCCGCAGCCCACCACGGCAAGGCGCAGCTTGCGATCGTTGGGTTCCATGCGTTCGGGTTCCGGGCTCAGCTCGTTGCAGTCGGCTGCGGCGGGCATGTTACCAGAGCGCCCCGCGGGCTCTGACAGCCGGCCTGACTCCGGCCAGCCTAATACCGCCGCCTCTTTCCCTCGTCCCAAGTCATTGAGCCGAGCGGGATGGGCCCGCCCGCGCCTTCCGGGTGCCTCGAGCATCCGGGATTGGGAGACCCCACCATGAAGCGCAAGCTCAAGATCAGCCGTGAAACCCTCCGCCATCTCGTGGACCAGGAGGTGCAGGATGCCGTGGGCGGCAACGCGTCGACAGTCTTCACCCGCTGCGGCTCCTGTTTCGTCACCTGCTACGCCAGTTGCCAGGGCACCTGCCAGGGCACAGTCTGCTTCGCCTGCTAGCCGCCCGGCGCTCCTCTGGCGGCGGGTCCCTGCCCGCCGCCAGCTCCCTGGGTCCCTCGCCCTCAGCCTGTGGCCGCCGTCGTAGTAGGCTATGCGCCGTCAAGGCGGAGCGACATGGTGATCTCGGACTCGCAGAAACCAACCTCGGGCAGCTCGACCGACTTCGCGCAGCTCCATCGCGACCTGGTGCGGGCCGTGGACCGCGTCTGCCCGCGCTGGATGGCGGACAAGGCGGACGACCTGGTGCAGGTGGCCCTGATGCGGGTGATGGAGATCCAGCGCAAGAAGGAGGGGACCGCCGAATTCACTCCCTTCTACCTGCGCCGGGCCGCCTACAGCGCCATGATCGACGAGATCCGACGGCTGCGCCGGCGCCAGGAGGTCTCGCTCGAAGGCGGAAGCGACGAGGAGGAGGCGGTCGTCTTCGATCCCGCCGCTCCGTCCCCGGACCCGGAGCGCGCCTCGGCCGGGCGCGAGGCCGGGCGGGCCATCCGCGCCTGCCTCGGCCGCATGGTAGCCCCCCGCCGCCACGCCGTCACCCTCAACCTCCAGGGCCACAGCGTGCCGGAGATCGGCAAACTCCTGGGCTGGACGGCGAAGAAGGCCGAGAACCTCGTCTACCGCGGCATGTCCGACCTGCGGGGCTGCCTCGGCGAGAAGGGGATCCGGAGCTAAAAAGAGGCCGCCCGGAAACCTCCCGGGCGGCCGAGGACCCCACGTCAGCAGGGATGGCAACGAAGCGGGGCGCGGCATCCCCTCACCAGCTAGGCCTGTGTTAGCTTGCGAAGGTGAGGGAAAAGGCCCCGCGCCAGCGTTCCTCTCTCAACGCTCCCGGACAGCACCGCGTCAGGCGCTCCCCAGAGCGGCAGGAGACAATCCCTTGAAGGTTTCTGATTTGCGTTGCGAGAGGAAGGAAAAAAGAGAGGAGCAACCATGAACCAGGACATCCAGGAGCTTGCGAAGCTGCGCGCGGCGTTCACCGCTCCGGCAACGGCCTCCCCGCCGTCCGAGGACTGCCCATCCCCCGAGACGATCTGGGCCGCCGTGCGGGGCGAGCTGCCGCCGCAGGCGCTGCGGGAGGTGGTGGACCATACCGCCCGTTGCGCGGCCTGCGCCGAGGACTGGCGCCTCGCCGTGGAGGTCGACCGGCAGGCCGCCGCGCAGACGAAGACGGCGCCCGAGAAGGTGATCGTGGGCCGCTTCGGCCGGTTTCGCCCGCTGGTCGCGGCCGCCGCCCTGGCCGCCGGCCTCCTCGTCGCCGTCGGCGTCTACCGCCAGGCGATCGTGCCCAGCCAGCCGATCTACCGCGAAACCCAGCAGACGCAGGTCCGCTCGCTCCTCCCCGCCGGCCAGGCCCTGCCGCGCCAGGCCGCCGTGCTGCGCTGGACGCCTCTCGCCGGCGCCGCCTCCTACGACGTGAGCGTCAGCACCGAGGACCTGCGCCAAGTCGCCACCGCCCAGGGTCAGACGGCCGCCCAGTACCGTCTTCCCCCGGCCGCCCTCGCCGGCCTGCCGGCCGGCGCCAGGCTCCTCTGGCAGGTGGACGCCCTCTTCCCCGACGGCCACCACGTCACCTCCCCCACCTTCACCACGCTTCTGCAGTAAGAGTGTCGTAGCGATCTCACCTCAATCCCCTCTCCGCAACGGAGAGGGCTTTTTCCAGCCAGGACTGTAACCGCTTTCACTGTGTTGCATCAACGACTTACATGGGAACCGGGAGAAACAATCGCCAGTCTCATGCGTAATGTCGGACGAAGTGAGGGGATCGCGACCAAGCCTTCGTTACTACCTCCAGCGGGGGTAGAGAAAGCCACCCGAGAGACCCGGAAGAACAGACTAAAACCATCGAAACTTCTGTAGGAGATACGTCATGAGCAATGCAGTCGAGAACAAGGCGAACACGGCGATGAACCCGAACTACGTCAGCAGTACAGAATCGGCTCCTGATCCCGGCGACACGGCTCCGCCGGACACCGATCCGGGCCCGGTCAAGGGCTGAAGCTCGGTCCATTCCTCCCTGGTTTCCAAGGCGGGCGGCTCTCCGGAGCCGCCCGCCTTTCGCTTTCCAGGTGGGGCTTGCCGCGCTGCGATAGACTCCTCCCGATGCTCTCGGCGATCCTGGCATCGCTTCTCTTGATCCTCCTCTCCTCACCCGCGGGGTCCGCCCCCGTGCAGCCGCCCGCGGGATTCGACGCCTGTGACCGGCTGGCGGCGAGCCAGCCCGAGGCGGAGGGCACCGCCAAATGCTATGACGACGTGGGCACCAGCCTGAAGCAGCCCGAGGTCAAGGCCGCGCGGCTGCGGGATCTGCTGAAACGGTTCCCTGGCAGCCCCTGGCCCACCTTCTACCTGGCCTTTCTGGATGCCGCCCATACCGACGAGTTGCTCCGCACGGCCGTGGCCGGTTTCGCCGCCCGCCACGACGCCGACGGCGAGGTCCGCGCGCGAATCAACATCTACCGTCTCCTGTACAACGCCGGACGCGTGGACGAGGCGGGGAGGGAGGTGGAACGGATCACCAGGATTGCCGAGGCCTCGCGCCAGCCCGAGCTGATCGTTCGCGCCCGCATCCTGCAGGCGCGGCAGCTCCAGGGCACCGGCAAGGACTTGGAGCAGGCCTACGTCCTGCTCCGTCAGGCCGCAGCCGGCCTCTTTCCGAATGGGAATTACTACGTGCAGCGCGACTGCCTGAGCGTGCTAGGGAACCTGAGCCTCGAGCTCGGCCACTACCACGAAGGGCTCGATGCCCTCCGCCGTATGGCGGACCTGGCCGTCGCCAACCACGATCCCTACGGGGAGGCGAACGCTCGCTACGGTATGGCCCGCGGGCGCGTCAACCAGCTTACCGAGCTCCCCAGCGAGGAGGGGCGGCGCGAGGCCACGGACCTGGTCCGGCAGGCTCTGGATGCAGCGGTGGCGGGAAGCAATCGCCCCATCCAGGCCAAGGCGCACCTGTTGCTCGGCATCCTGGCGCAAGGCGACGAGGCGCGGCAGCATTTCGACGCCTGCCTCGCGGCCGCGGACACGGCGCGGGACCAGAGCTACTGCCTCAATGCCCTGGCCCGCTTCCTGGCGCCGGCCGATCCCCGGGGCGCCCAGCAGGCCATCGATCGCTCTCTGGCCCTGGCCCGGCAGTCCCAGGACTACTGGTCCATGGCGTACGCCTGGCGGGAAAGGATGCGCGTGAGCTGGGCTGCGGATGCGGGAGAGCGGGCCTTAGAGGACTCGCAGGCCGTTCTAGACGCCATCGAAGCCCTGCGCGACCTCCAGGCGGCGACCTCGGGAAAGGCCGAAGCCTTCTCCACCTGGTCCGCAGACTACTACTGGCTCTCCGGCCGCCTGGTTCAGGCTGCACAGGCCGGCGGCGGGCCGGAGTCTCTGGACCGGGCCTTCCAGGTGGCCGAGCGTTTGCGCGCCCGCAGCCTCATCGACACCCTGGAAGCCGCCCATGCCGTGCCGGCGGCGGCGGTGCCCATCCAGCAGCGGCGCAGCGACGTGCTGGAACGGATCTCCGGCGTCCAGCGGCAGATCCTAAATCCTGATCTCCCGGCCGCAGAGCGTACTACGGCGATGCAGGAGCTCGAAGCGCTGGAGATCCAGGAAACGGACCTCCGCAACCAGCTCGCCCATGCGGCGCCGGTCCTGGCGAGCCCGCGCCGGCCCGACTTTGCGACCCTCTCCCGCGTCCGCCAGGCCCTGGGGCCCGACGAGGCCCTGCTCTCCTTCCAGATCGCGCCCTGGGAGGACGAACGGGGAGGCTTCGCCGGCGGCTCCTGGCTGCTGGTGACGACGCGCGGCGGCACGCGCGTCTATCGCCTCCCCGGCCGCGGCGAGCTGCGCTCCGCCGTGCGCCTCTTCACCGGCATGTTCGAGCGGCGGGACGGCTCTGAGGCCGCGCCGGCTGCGAGCCTGTACCGGCAGATCCTGGAGCGCCCCCTGGCCGATCTGCCCCCCGGCGTCCACCGGCTGACGATCGCCTCGGACGATGCCCTCCATCAGCTCCCCTTCGCAGCCCTGCGGGCCTCGCCCCTGGCTCCGCCCCTGGCCGCCCGCTTCGAGCTGACGGAGATCCCCTCCGCTACGCTGTGGCTGGGCTGGAAGGGGGAGCGGCCGGCGCCGGCCACGGTGCCCGCCCTGGCGCTCGCCGATCCCCCTCTCCCCGGCAGCGGCCCCCAGGTCGTCGCCGCGCAAGAGCGGGCCGCCGTCTTCGCCTCGGGGATCCGGCTGGGGCCGCTCCCCTACGCCCGCCGGGAGAGCCTCTCCGTGGTGGACGAGATGGGGGGCGGCAGTGTCCGGCGGCTGGGCGAGGACGCCTCCGAGGCGTGGCTCAAGTCGGCTCCCCTGAAGCGCTTCGGCGTCCTCCACTTCGCCACCCACGCGGTGACCGACGAGGTGAACCCCGACCGCTCCGGCGTGCTCCTCGCCCCGGGAGCCCGCAACCAGGACGGCCTGCTCCAGATCCGCGAGATCGTGGACCTCGACCTGCGCGGCCGGGCCGTCGTCCTCTCGGCGTGCAGCAGCAACACCGGCGTCGTGCTGCGAGGCGAAGGGGTGATGAGCCTGGCGCGGGCCTTCTTCCAGGCCGGCGCGCGCACCGTGGTGGCCAGCCTCTGGCGGCTGCGCGACGACGAGGCCGCGGACTTCTTCGACCGCTTTTACAAGCACCTCGGCCACGGCCGCTCCGTGGCCGCCGCCGCCCAGGCCGCGAGGAAAGACCTCATCGCCAAAGGCGCACCGGCCGCCGCCTGGGCCGGCATCGTCGTCCTCGGCGACGGCGACCTGGTACCGCTGCCCGGCGGGCGGAAAGGGTGGAGGGTGCCCCTCTGGGCCTGGGCGTTGTCTCTGGTCCTTGCTGTCCTTGCTGTCCTCAAGAGACGCCGGCCGTCGCCGCTCTCGTAAAACCGCGGCCTGGACCGCCACACTCCTTGGTGATATGCTGTTATCCCATGAACATTCCGCGTCGTCTCTCCGCTTCGATCGTCGCGCTCCTGCTCGTCCCTGGCGCTCTCTTCGGTCTCGCGGCCCCCTCGGGTCCTGAGATCCGCGTCGTCACCGCGGGGAGGACGACCAGCCCCTTGACCGCGGTCTTTCCGGACGGCGGCTTCGTCGTGGCGTGGACCACGGGAGCCAAGACCTCGGTGATCCACGCGCGGCTCTTCGCCGCCTCCGGCGCACCCGCCTCGGGCGAGCTCCGTCTCGTGCAGCCGTCCAATCAACAACTGGACGGCGTGGCAGTCACCGCGGACGGCGGCTTCGTCATCGTCTGGGAACAGCCTCACCCGAAAAACCGCTCCGTCCTGAACGTGCTTGCCCGCAAGTTCGACCGCAGAGGCAACCCGCTGACCGGCCCCTTCGTGGTGCACGACGCGAGCCCCTACAGCCGCTTCGGCGCGGCCGTTGCAGGTACGGCGGACGGCGGCTTCGTCGTCGCCTGGAGTGCCGACAGCCCGTCGACCCCCACCGCTTTCGTTTTCCATTCCGACGCGGTCGCGCGCTTCTTCCACAGTGACGGCACCGCGGCAGGGCCAGCCATCCAGCTCACGGGAGGAGGCCCCGAAGACGATCCCCAAGACGACAATGGGGTCGCGCCAGCGGCGCTGGCGGTGGCGCCCGACGGCTCGGTGGCGATCGTCTCCGACTGTCTCTGTGACCAGCCGGCGCTCATCCTACAGCGCTTCACGCGCGAAGGGGTGTTGGACGATATCGATCCGATCCCACCCGACTGCACCTGCAGCGGCGAGATCGACATCTTCCCATCGCTCGCGATGGCGCCGGACGGGAGCTTCGTCGTGGCCTGGATTAACGGTCATGGACTGGTAAGCACCAACCCGGCCGACAGCCCCACGACCGTGGTTCGGGCGCGCCGCTTCGCGGCCGACGGCACCGGCCTCGGCGACGTTTTCCAGGTCAACCAGGGCGGTCGTCTGACGACGGCTCCCCACGTCGCCATGCTCGCCGATGGCAGCTTCGTCATCGCGTGGACCGATCAGAACGGCCGTGACGGCAACCGCTCGGGCATCTTCGCCCGCGCCTACGATGCCAGCGGCGGCACCTCGGGCCCCGACCTCCAGCTCGACCAGCGTGCGATCGGCGATCAGATCCTCCCTTCGCTCGCCGCCGCCGGCCAGGCGGTCGCCGTCTGGCTGGGCGAGGGCACGCGGATCGCGGCCCGGCTCCTGGTGCCGCATTGAAGGAGTGGGACTGGAGGGCCGCTGGAAATGGAAGGAGTAACGCCATGTCTATCAGCTCAATGGAAACTGTCGAACAGGTGTCACATTGATTGACATCGTGGGCGAGGCATGCCCTGGCTGGGTGCAGCACCTAGACCTATGAGGCCTTCTTGAGTCGATGGGCCATCTCTCGCAAGAAATCCGGGTCCTTGAGCAGAGCCGCCTTGATGGTTTCCGTCTGCTCCGGCCGCAGCTCCTCGCCTGTCAATGCCTTGCGTAGCGTCTGATTGATCTGGGTCTGATAAGGCAGAGCACCGGGCTTCGCAGCTTCTGCCTTGAAGTGCTCCACCAGATCCTGGTCCAGAGTGATGGTGATGCGAACCTTCATCGGCCGCCCTGCGGCATCTCGAAAGGCAGGCAGAGGTCCCCGCCGCTTGACCTTCAGCTTGCCGAGCTCATATTCCTGTCTCATAGCTCCGAGTCTCCTTGCGCGTCGTGGGTCGTGCCGAGATGATCCGGATCGTCTCGTCACGAAGGGTGTAGACGACCAGCAGCAGTCGGCCGCCTTCCGAGTGGGCAATCAAAATCTCTCGATCCTCCTCCTCGCTGTGGTCCGGGTCGTAGAAAGCCACCTGGTGGGGATCGTAGAAACAGGTTGCCGCTTCCTCGAAAGTCACACCGTGCTTGTGCTCGTTGGCGGCGGCCTTGTCCTCGTCCCATCCGAACCACATCGAGTATGCATAGCATGCACTGGCCTTCTACGCAAGTGGTGCCCGCCAACTGCGGCCAGGATCTTCCCTCGGGGCTCCGACGGCCTCTTCGAGGACAACCGGCGCGGCAGCAATCTCGGAGTCAGTATCCAGCGCAGGTCCTTCTTCGGGCTTATACTCATGCCATGCGATCCGTGGCTGACGACCTGCGGGAGGAGCTTCAGGAAGAGATGAGTCCCTGAATTTCCAGATTTGTCCCCAAATCCAACTCCGTCCCATTTCAGAGTGCTGAAGACTCGCGCCGCCGGCGCAGCCAGATCGTGGTGTAGACCGCCAGGTTGAGGATGACTACGAAGACGCCCAGCGCAATCTGGATGGGCCGGCTCAACCCCGCCGGGTAGAGGACCCGCGTGATGTGGTGCTCGATGAAGCCGCCAGAGTAGCCCGCCTCGCCGCCCAGGTGGCGGAGGTGGTTCTCCAGCGGCGTCAGGGGACAGATCGTCTGCGTGAATTCCACGATCGCTCCCCACAGCGCGGCCGGTAGATGGATCCAGGCCACCCGCCGCCAGCGCAGGACGAGGAGACCGCCCAGACAGACGAAGAGCACGAACCCGAGATGGAAGACGGCGAGGAGATCCGCGAGGACACGGTAGGTCATGGAGCTCGCAGCTCCTCGCGCCGCACGGTGAGATCCTCGACACGGTCGCGATCGACCTCGACACCGATCCCGGGGCGATCGGTCGGCACGGCCATCCAGCCCGCCGCGTCCATGGTCCATTCCGGAGTGACGACGTCGCGCTCCCAGTAGCGCTCGCTGGGCGAGACGTCGCCCGGCAGGATGAAGTTCGGCAGCGAGGCCAAGGCCACGTTGTGGCCGCGGCCGACGCCGCTCTCCAGCATGCCGCCGCACCAGACGGGGACGCCATGAGCAGCGCAGACGTCGTGGATGGCCTTCGACTGCCGGAAGCCGCCCACGCGGCCGGGCTTGATATTGACGATGCGGCCGGCGCCGAGACGGATCATGTCCTCCGCCCGGTCGACGCTGGTGATGGACTCGTCGAGGCAGATCGGGGTCTTGAGCAGGTTCTGCAGATGGGCGTGGCGCAGCACGTCGTCCCAGGCCAGAGGCTGCTCGATCATCATCAGGCCGAGCCCGTCCAGGGCCTGGAGGCTCGCGGTGTCCTCCAGGCCGTAGGCGTTGTTGGCGTCGGCCATCAGGGGCGCCTCGGGTCCCAGCGCCTCGCGCACGGCGCGCACGTACTCCACGTCCGCTCCCGGCTTGATCTTGATCTTCACCTTGCGGTAGCCGCGCTCCAGGGCGGCGCGCGCCTTCTCCACCAAGGCTGCGGGGCTCGCCTGGATGCCCAGGGAGATGCCGACGCGGATCTGGTACCGGGTGCCGCCGAGCTTGCTGGCGAGCGACACCCCCTCCGTCCGCGCCGCCAGCTCCCAGGCCCCCATCTCGACGGCCGCCTTGGCCATGTGGTGGCCGCGGAAGTTGTGCTCCAGGACGGGATGGACCTCCTCCGGTCCGGCGAAGGAGCGGCCCAGCGCCCGCGGCGCCACCCACTCGCGGATGGCGTGCCAGCAGGTGTCGATGGTCTCCGAGCTGTAGTTGGGAAACTCCGCGGCCACGCACTCGCTCCACGCCGTCACGCCGTCGGCGCTCGTCAGCTCCAGGAGGAAGATGCGGCGGCGACTCTGGGTGCCGGACGAGATCTGGAACGGCTCCTTGAGGGCGAGGGCGATCTCACGCAGGGTGATGGCTTCGATGCGCAGCATTGGATCTCCTCAATCTCCTCAAGGCTCCAGTCCGTAGTAGCAGCGTCTTGCCACGGGATCGCGATAGAAGGCCTCGACGCGATAACCGCGGGCGAGATACCCCTCGAAGGCCCGCCGGGTGGACTCGCGCCAGGCCGCGGCCGCCTCCGGCCGCTCGGTCTTCACCGCCTGGATATCCTCGGGGATCTCGACCCGCACCCGGGGTGCCGCAGGCAATTCGCGCAGTTCGCCCCCCGGGTTGGCCACGGGCGCCTGCCGGAAAGGCTCCTCGCTGCCGGCCCGCTTGTCGCGGAGAGCCCGAGCCACCCGCTCGCTCGCGATGCGCCAGGAGACGACGAAGCGGTCGGTGCCGATCCCCCGGGCCAGGTCGCTGAACAGCTCCCCTTCGTACATGTCCTCCACGTACTCGGCGACGCCGACGCCGAGGTGGTTGAAGTTGAGGTGGGCGTTGCGCGACTCTAGGGGGTCGTAGGTCCACTGGACCTCTTCGATTCCCAGAGGGAGAAGACATTCGCGCTGATAGAGCTTGAGGCGGGTGCCGAGCCCGAGGTCGCGGCCGGCGGGATCGACGGCCAGCATGTGCGACCAGTGGAACGGCCGGCCATCGCGGACACCGGTGAGCCCGAGGACGAAGCCGAGCAGCCGGCCGTCCACGGTGAACGCGCCGGCCACGATCCCCCCAGCCTTCTGCACGATCTTCAGGATCGACAGGGGGACGACGTCCGAGAACTCGCGTCCCCAGGTGACCCGCTGAAGCTCGATGCAGGCGTGATAGTCGGCGACCGAGGAGAGGGGACGGAACGTCAGCCCATCGGGATCGGTGCGGTCGGGGAAGGAGGTGGTCATGGCGGTCATCGCGGAGGTTGGATCTTGTCACAACCCCCCCTGGGAGCGCCGGCATCCCTGCCCGCCACTTGCTCCGTCCTTTTTTTGGAGGGCGGAGGAAAAAGCGAAATAAGCAGCCGGCAGGGATGCCGGCGCTCCCAGGGGTATATCGTACCCACCATGGCCGCGGGCATCGACTTCCGACGCTACCGCAAGGTGCGCCGCTTCGTCACCCGCGTCTTCATCCACGTGGTCTGGTGGGACGTCGTCCTCAACGCCCCGGTCCTGCGGCGTTTCCGGCGGCCGGCCCTCGAGCGATACCGGGAGATCGCCCGGCGCTACCGCACCCTGGCGGCGGAGATGGGCGGCGTGCTCATCAAGATCGGCCAGTTCCTCTCCACCCGGGTGGACCTGCTGCCCACCGCCGTCACCCGCGAGCTGGCCGGGCTGCAGGACGAGGTGCCGCCGGAGGCGTTCGCGGCCATCGTCGCCCAAATCGAGGAGGACTTCGGCCGGCCGGTGGGAGAGGTCTTCTCGTGGATCTCGCCGGCCGCGGTGGGCGCCGCCTCGCTCGCCCAGGTCCACGCCGCCCGCCTCCCCGGCGGCGAGCCCGTGGTGGTGAAGGTCCTTCGCCCCGGCATCGACGTGCTGGTGGAGACCGACCTCGCGGCTGCCCGGCTCGCCCTGCGGCTGCTCAAGTTCTGGGGACGGGTAAGGCTGCGGGTGGACCTCGACCGCGTGGGCGAGGAGATCACGGCGACCACGCGCAGCGAATTGGACCTCGCCGCCGAGGGGCGCAACGCCGAGCGCTTCGCCCAGGATTTCGCCGGGGACCGCCGCGTCTGCATCCCCAAGGTCTTCTGGCAGCAGAGCGCCCGCCGCACTCTGACCCTGGAGAACGTCGGCTATCTCAAGATCGGCGACGTCGCGAGCCTCGAAGCCGCCGGCATCCGCCGCACCGAGGTGGCGCGGGACCTCTACCGCATCTACATGCAGCAGCTCTTCGTCCACCACTTCGTGCACGTCGATCCCCATCCGGGGAACCTCTTCGTCCGCCCGCTGCCGCTGGAAGGCGAAGGCCCCTTCGCTCCCGGCGACTCCGTACCGGCGCCGCCGGGCGGCGGTGCGCGGCCGTTCCAGATCGTGTTCGTGGACTTCGGTATGGTGGCGGTCATTCCGGAGCGGCTGCGGGCGGCCCTCCGGGAGTACGTCATCGCCCTGGCGACGCGGGATGCGGCCCGCATCGTCCAGTCCTACGTCGCGGCCGGCGTGCTGCTCCCGGGCGCGGACCTGCGGCGGCTCACGGAGGTGCACGAGGAGCTGTTCACCCGTTTCTGGGGGGTGAGCATCGGCAGCCTCAACCGAGTGGCCCTCTCAGAGGCGCGCTATTTCGTGAGCCAGTACCGGGACCTGATCTATGCCCTCCCCTTCCAGGTGCCGGTCGACCTCCTCTTCGCGGGGCGGGCCGTGGGCCTGCTGGCGGGCATCTCCACCTCTCTCGATCCGGAGCTCGACCTGTGGGCCGAGACCATCCCCTTCGGCGAGCGGCTCGCCGCCGAGGAGCTGCGGCGCGACTGGCGGGGCCTGATCCGCGAGAGGCTGCTCCAGCTCCAGGTCGCCCTCGGCCTGCCGCGCCGGCTGGAGACCTTCCTCACCCAGGCCGAGCGCGGGACGCTCACCATCGAGACCGCCCTGGCGCCGGAGGCTCGCCGCGCCGTCCACCGCCTGGAGCGCTCCATCCGCCAGATGGCCTGGATGATGCTCACCGCCGGCCTGCTGATCGCCGGCGCCACGCTTCACCGCGCTGGCGAGCCCACCGGCCGGATCATGATGGCCGCCGCGGCCGTGACCTTCCTGTGGGGAATCCTGTCGAAGAGCTAGCTGGAACCGGGGACCGCCGCGCGACGGCCCCCGTCGTGGGATCAGCAGGAGGAGTGAGCAGGCTGAGTACCGCAGTGCGTGATGCAGGTGTTGTAGGTTCTTTCGCAGATCCGGCAGGTGACGGGGACGCTGGGATCGCAGCCCGCGTTGCAACTCTCGAAGTTGGCTTCGCACTGATTCGCACAGGCGCACCAGGAGTTGGAGGCGCTGCACTGGGTCGTGACGCCATCGCAGGTGATGGACGTTCCAGGCACGCTGGTGCAGGAGGTCATGGGGGTGCAGCTCAGGGTCGAGCCCGAACAGGTCGTGGTACACATCGTGGTGGCCTGCGCGGGGGGCGTGATTCCCGTGGAAGCCGCCAGCGCGACGACCGCCACGAGACCAGCCAGGATCAAGAGTCTTCTCATTCTCTTCCTCCTTTCCGAGGAAACTCAGTGTAGGCACCCCTGTCACGGCTTGTCTTGTATTTTCTTGCTGAACCCATGAATCCGGAGCTGGGCATTGGAGAGGATGTCCCAATGCCGTAGAATCGCAGTCCAGAATGAGAGACGACGAGATCGAGGAGCTCGAGATCCCCCCGGAGGACTCCGCCGCGTTCCTGGACCGGCTGGACTCCGACCTGGACGACCTCGGCGCCGGCGAGCATCCGCCGACCGGCCCTCCCCTGAGCCGGCGGGAGATCGACGACCTGGTCGACCGCGTCCTCGACGAAGAGGTGGCGCGGCTCGGCGGGTCTACGAAGAAGAACTGAGGTCAGACGCGCGCCAGCAGAGTGACCGGGAAGCGGGCGAGAAGGTCCGCTACGGGCCGGTTCCCCCCTTCCACCTCTTCTCCCGTCAGCTCGTTGCGCCAGCGGCCGGCGGGCAGGTTGACTGTCGTGTCCTGCCAATCTCCCCTGAGATGGACCACCAGGCGGGGGACCACCACCGCCACCTCGCCGCCGCGCACGAAGCCCACGGCGTGCCAGGCCCGGCCCCCCTCGATCGGCAACGGCTCGTAGTCCCCCTCGGTACCGAAGGCCTGCGGCCGGCGCCGCCGCAGGTGGAGCCCCTGGCGGATGACCCAGAGCTTGGGCAGGCCGTCGTCCATCCGCCGCAGGATCTCTTCGGGCGTGAGACCCGCGTTCAGCTCGGCGAGAAGGCGGCGGCGGTGCTCGTAGTCGACGGGCCGGCGGTTGTCCGGATCGACCAGGGAGAGGTCCCAGATCTCCGTCCCCTGGTAGAAGTCGGGGGCCCCAGGCGCCGTGAGCTTCAGTAGCGTCTGGGCCAGGGAGTGGATGCGTGCCGGCTCGACGAGCGGTGCCACGAAGGACTCCAGGTCGGCGACGAATTCGGGATCGGCCAGCACGGCCTCGACGAAGCCCCGCACGGCGGTTTCGTACTCCGCGTCCTGGCGGGTCCAGGAGGTATGGACCTTGGCCTCGCGGACGGCCTTCTCCAGGTAGGCGGTCAGACGCTCGGCGGAGATCGGCCAGGCGCCCACCAGGGTCTGGTAAAGGAGGTACTCGGCGTTGCGGTCCGGTCCGCTTTTACTCCGGTGCCTGGAATTCCGCTCGCACCAGCGGCGCACGGTCGCGGCCCACTCCTCAGGGATCTCGGAGAGGAGGCTGATGCGCAGGCGCACGTCCTCGCTGCGCTTGGTGTCGTGGGTCGAGGTGGCGAGCATCGCCCGCGGCCATTGCCGCTGGGCATCGCTGCGCTCCTGATGAAAGAACTCGGGGGAAATGCCGAAGTCTCCAGGGCTGCCGCCCACCTCGTTCAGCGAGATCAGACGGTGGAAGTTGTAGAACGCCGTGTCCTCCACCCCCTTGGCCATGGCCGGAGGCGTGAGCTGCTGGAAGCGCATCACCAGCTCGCTCTCCGGCTCGCCGCGGACGCCGAGGACGAGGATGTCGCGGAAGAAGTCCAGCAGCTCGGGATCGAGGTCCGGCCGGTGCGCCTTGGCCGCGGCGATGGCCTCGTCGACGCGCCGCCGGTCCTCCTCGCTCCTCTCCCCAGTCTCCGCCCGCACATAGGTGCGGTAGACCGGGAAGCAGGCCGCCACCTCGGCGAGGGTCTGGCGCAGCTCGAAGCGGGTGTAGTCGCGGTGGCGGCGATGGCGCTCGCAGACCTGGAGGAAGACCTCGGCCAGACGGTTGACGTCGCTCGCCAGCAGCTCGGAGAGGACCAGGAGCTTCTTCTCGCGCACCAGCTCGGACCACTCGGTCGTCTCGCCCGTCAGCTCGCGGTACAGGTCGGTCAGCGGCTCCTCGCCCGATGGATCGACGAACAGGCCGCCCACGCGGTTGAGGAAGTCGTAGCCGGTGGTGCCGTCGACCGGCCAATCCTCGGGAAGAGGCTCGCCGGGCTCGAGGATCTTCTCCACCACGATCCAGGACGCCGGCGCCGCCTGCCGCAGCCGCTCGAAGTATTCCTTGGGATCGCGCAGGCCGTCGGGGTGATCGATGCGCACGCCGTCGAGCACGCCGTCCGCGAGCCACCGGAGCACCAGGGCATGGGTGTCGGCGAAGATGCGCTCGTCCTCCATGCGCAGCCCGACCAGGGAGGTGACGTCGAAAAATCGCCGGTAGTCGAGCTCCCTCCCCGCCGTGCGCCAGAAGGCGGGGCGGTAGTTCTGGCGCTGGAGCAGCTCGTCGAGGCGGTCGGGGCCGGCGTTGGTCGCCTCGACCACGGCGTCCACGGCAGCGGCGATCTCCGGGTTCTCCGCGCAGAGCCGGGCGAGCTGGCCGGCCAGGACCTCCTTGTCGCGATGCCGGCGAGCGATGCTCTCGCGGTCGGTGGCGGTGGCGAGGGGGAGGGTGCCCAGGGCGTCGGCGAGGAAGGCCAGGTCCGGCGAGCCGCACCGCCGGGCCGCCTCGGCCAGCAGCGTGTCGAGCGAGTTGGGGGCGACCGGCATCCGGTGCTCGTGATAATGGACCTCGAGCTTCCCCCCCTTGCGGACCAGCCTCAGCTCGCCGGCTTCGAGCACCCGCCCGTAGTGGTCGCCGAGGATGGGGAGCAGCACGGTGTTGCGCAGCCGGGCCTGGGGCGGATCCCAGTCGACGTCGAAGTAGGCGGCGAAGCGGCTGGAGGGGCCGTTCTCCAGCACGTCCCACCACCAGACGTTCCCCCGCTCGGTGATGGCCATGTGATTGGGCACGACGTCGAGCACCTGGCCGAGCTCCGCCTCCCCGAGCCGCCGGCACAGCCGCGCGTGGGCCGCCTCCCCGCCCAACTCCTCGTTCACCCGGGTGGGATCGACGACGTCGTAGCCATGGGTGCTCCCCTGGGCCGCCTGGAGATACGGGGAGCTGTAGAGATGAGTGATGCCCAGGTCGGCGAGATAGTCCACAAGCGCCGCGGCCTCATCGAAGCCGAACCCGGGGCGGAGCTGGAGGCGATAGGTGGCGCGGGGCGGGCGGGGCACGGCCACCCACGACTGCAATCGGCGTACCGCGCAGATTCAGACCGGTAGACGCTCGGGAGTCAGCCCGAGCCAGGTGGAAATCCGCGCTTCGACTTCTGCGAGTTGGCCCGAGGATAGCTTACCCAGAGCTCGTAGTGGCTTTACATTCGGCACCGTGACGAGATTCTTCGAACGTCTCCAAGAGCTTCTTCGCCGTCTGGGTCATATTTAGAGCCTCCCACAAGTGTTGTGGCCGGTCAAGCCAATCCCCTACTCCACCCGCACCCCCAACCGCCCGCCCAGCTCCTGGAAGACCCGCACCCATTCCGCCGCCGCAGCGTCTCCGGCCTCGGCCTGCTCTTTCTGAAGAGGATAGAGGGTCCGCCGCAGCTCGTAGCAGCCGTTCTGGGCCCGCCAGAGGTCGACGTTGAAGGGGGGCTGGCGGGCGAGGGCCACGGTGGACTCCATCCTGCGCAGCAGCTCGGGGCTCTCCGGATTCTCGGTCAGGCGACGGACCAGGGTCTCCAGGGCGCGCTCCAGGGCATAGGAGAGGCCCTGGACATCCAGGTCCACCTGCAGGGACTCCCGCTCGGCCAGCAGGCGCTGCACCTCGCCGGGATCGGCCGCGGGGTCTTCCAGAGAGCGCCGGAGGTCCAGGTTCAGCACCAGCTCGGCGGCGGCGGCGAAGGCCCTGGGCAGTGGATTGCCCAGACTGCGCAGGAAGCGCATGAGCGGCGCGTGCTGCTCGAAGACGTCCCGGAATTCGCCCTCCACTTCGCCACGAGTGGAGGCGAGGATCAGGTCGAGCACCCGCCGTTGGTCGTCCCGGAAGAGCGACTTCAGGGAATAGGGAACGTGGATGAAGGAGCGGTCCAGTTGCCGGATGACGTCCGCCAGGTCGCCGTGCTCGAAGGCGCTGCCGGCCTGGGCGAGGAGCTGCTGGTAGCCGTCCTCGGTCTCGTAGGGACGGACCCCGGCGTTCAGGTTGTGATCCCCGAAGTGGAGGACGCCGAAGACGAATTTCCCGGTCTTGCCGGTCACCTCGGAGGTAACGCTGACTTTCCCGAGGGACAGGCGCGAACGGCCGGCGCGGCCGGCGCGGAAAACGCGGCCGTTCTCCCGCTCGACGGAGAAGCAGTAGACCGGCGCCTTTGGCGGGAAATCCTCGAAGAGGGAGGCCACTGCATAGTGGGCGGCCACCCGCGACAGGTCCACGATGGCCGGCCGGACATGCCGCTCATAGAGGTCCCGGCCCGTACCGGCCTCGGGCGCGTTGCTCTGCGCTTGCTCCAGGCGGCACAGGAAGCCGTTCTCCACCGGTTTCTCGAAGAGCTGCCCGGCGAGCTGCACCACCCGGCCGGCATAGCCCAGGATCTGCACCGTCTCGATGCCCGCCAGGTCGTTGAAGAACCAGCCGCAGCTCGTGTACATGAGCATGGCGTGGCGCTGCAGCTCGAGCAGCCGCAGGGCCCGCACGCGGCGCTCCCCCTGCGGCGGATTCCCTCCCGTGACGCGAGCGAGGAAGGCGTCCACGGATTCCCGGGAGCGGTCCAGGAGCACCTCGACGTACTCGTCCCGCGCCGCCCAGGGATCGGGAAAAATCTCCCCGGCCGCCGCTTCGTAGTGGGGCGCCACCTCGTCGCGCAGCCAGTCGAGCGCCTGCCGCAGCGGCGCGCGCCAAGCCTGGTTCCAGCCGGGATGGCCGCCGGTGTGGCAGCCGCAGTCCTCGCGCCAGCGGCCCACGCCGTGGGCGCAGCTCCAGGAGGTGTTCTCGACGATCTCGACCTCCATCTCCGGCGGATGCGTCGCCAGGAATTCGCCGTAATTCGTGAGGCGCGCGAGGCCGTTCTCCTCGATGTGGTGGAGGGTGTAGGAGAGGGCCATCTCGCCGTAGCGGTGATGGTGGCCATAGGTTTCGCCGTCGGTGGCGACGTTGACCAGCCGGTCGCCTTCCTGGTCCTCGGGGACGGTCGCCATCAGCCGGCCGGCGAAGCGCTCGCCGCTGTTGAGCAGCCCCTCGAAAGCCACGGCGCGGGAGACGCCGCCGTGGTAGAAGAAGACGGCGAGGCGCCGGCCCGAGGGGAGGACCACCTCGTAGGGAACGGTGGTATCGATCCGCCCGCCGGTCACGTCCCGCCATTCGCCGTCCTCGGTCTCCTTCTCCGTCTCCATCTCCAGGGACCGCCGCCGGACGCGCCGCGCCTGGCCGGGCTCCAGGACGGTGAAGAGCAGGCCCGCCTCGGCCATCAGCTCCAGGGTCTCGAGGTCCACGGCCGTCTCGGGGAGCCACATCCCCTCGGCTTCACGGCCGAAACGGCGCCTGAAGTCGGCGAGCCCCCAGCGGATCTGGGTCCGCTTGTCCTGCCGGTTGGCGAGCGGCAGAATGACGTGGTTGTAGCCTTGAGCCAGCGCGGAGCCGTGGCCGGAGAAGCGCTCGCGGCTCTCGGCGTCCGCCTCCAGGATGGAGCGATAGACCTCGGGCTTCTTCTCTGCCAGCCAGGCGAGCAGGGTGGGACCGAAGTTGAAGCTGATGCGGGCGTAGTTGTTGACGATTCGCTCGATGCGACCCTCGCCGTCGAGGATGCGGGAGGCGGCGTTGGGGGCGTAGCACTCCGCCGTGATGCGCTCGTTCCAATCGTGGTAGGGGTAGGCGGAGTCCTGGACCTCCACCGCCTCCAGCCACGGGTTCTCCCGCGGCGGCTGGTAGAAGTGGCCGTGGATGCAGAGGAAGCGTGGCATGGGGGTGGGAAGAACACGGACGAGCACGGACGAACACGGACTGGCACGGACTAGGAGCCGGACTCGTCCTCAGCGTTTTCTTCGTCCTTGTTGTCCTTGGTGTCCCTTTCGTCCTTGTCCTCCGCGCGCTGCAGAAAGAGCACTGCCAGGGGCGGCAACGTCAGCGTCAGCGAATGGGTGCGGCCATGCAGGGGAATGGGCTGGGCCTCGACGCCGCCATAGTTCCCGCGGCCCGTGCCGCCGTACTCGACGGCGTCGCTGTTGAGGACCTCGCGCCAGAAGCCGGCGCCGGGAACGCCGACGCCGTAGCTCTCCCGCAGCACCGGCGTGAAGCTGAAGACCGCCAGGATGGGCTCGCCCGGCCCCTTCCCCTTGCGCAGGTAGGCGATGACGCTGTTGTCCGCGTCCGAGCCATCGATCCACTCGAAGCCCTGCGGCTCGCAGTCCAGCTCGTGCAGGGCCGGCTCCTGCTGGTAGAGGCGGTTCAGGTCCTCCAGCCAGCGGACGATGCCGGTGTGGCGCTCGTCGCGCTCGTCGTCCAGCAGATGCCAGTCGAGGCTCGCGTCGTGATTCCACTCTCGAAACTGGGCGAGCTCACCGCCCATGAACAGCAGCTTCTTGCCCGGCTGCGACCACATGTAGCCATAGAGCAGCCGCAGGTTCGCCAGCTTCTGCCAGAGGTCGCCCGGCATCTTGTTGACCAGCGACCCCTTGCCGTGCACCACCTCGTCGTGCGAGAGGGGCAGCACGAAGTTTTCGTTGAAGGCGTAGACCATCCGGAAGGTGATCCGGTTGTGATGATAGCGCCGGTAGACGGGATCCTCGGCGAAGTAGGCGAGGGTGTCGTGCATCCATCCCATGTCCCACTTGTAGTCGAAACCCAGGCCGCCGACCCAGGTGGGGCGGGAGACGAGAGGCCACGCCGTGGACTCCTCGGCGATCCTCAGAGCGGTGGGAGCGGCCGCATGGACCTCGTCGTTCAGGGCGCGCAGGAAGGCGATGGACTCGAGGTTCTCGCGCCCCCCGTGCTCGTTGGGGATCCACTCTCCCGCCTGGCGCGAATAGTCGAGGTAGAGCATGGAGGCCACGGCGTCCACCCGCAGGCCGTCGGCGTGGTAGCGCTCCAGCCAGAAGACGGCGCTGCTGACGAGGAAGCTCCTCACCTCGTTGCGGCCGTAGTTGAAGATGTAGCTCGACCAGTCGGGGTGGAAGCCCTTGCGCGGGTCGGCATGCTCGTAGAGGTGGGTGCCGTCGAAGAAGGCCAGGCCGTGCTCGTCACCCGGGAAATGGGACGGCACCCAGTCGAGGATCACGCCGATCCCCTCCCGGTGCAGGAAGTCGACGAGGAACATGAGGTCCTGCGGCGTGCCGTAGCGGCTGCTGGGCGCGAAGTAGCCGAGCGACTGATAGCCCCAGGAGCCGTAGAACGGGTGCTCCATGACGGGGAGCAGCTCGACGTGGGTGAAGCCCAGGCGCTTGACGTGGCCGGCGAGGAGGGGCGCGGCCTCGCGAAAGGTGAGCGAACGGTTCCCTTCCCCGGGCACCCGCCGCCACGAGCCCAGGTGGAGCTCGTAGATGGACATGGGCGCCGCGAGCGACTGCTTCGCCTCGCGGGCCGCCATCCAGGAAGCGTCCTCCCACGTGTAATCGAGGTCCCAGATGACGGAGGCCCGCAGGGGCGGCTTCTCGGCGTGGAAGGCGAAGGGGTCCGCCTTGTCCACGTGGTAACCGTTGTAGCGGGAGATGAGGTGGTACTTGTACTTCATCCCCCGCGCCGCGCCCGGGATGAAAACCTCCCAGAGGCCGGAGGCCCCCCGCGCCGTCATCAGGTCCGCCCGCTTGTCCCACAGGTTCCAGTCGCCGATGACCGAGACCTGATCGGCGTCCGGCGCCCAGACGGCGAACCAGGTCCCCGCCACCCCGTCCTCGATCCCCGGATGGGCGCCCAGTTTCTCGTACAGCCGGAAGTGGGTGCCCTCGTTGAAGAGGTAGAGGTCCTGCTCGGTGAGCGGGCTGCTCATGGCGTGCCCCGCCGCCGCAGCTCGTCCACTCGCCGGAGGGGCTCGATCACGTCGGCGCGGGTGGAGAATTCTTCGAAGGAGAACCGCGCCTTGCGCTGCCAGTTGGGGCGCTCGGTGTGGGTGCCGGGGACGTTCTGCGGCTCGGTTTCGAGCCACAGGTCCTCCAGGTTGACCATCACCATGCGGGCCGGGCTCGCCGCCAAGTGCTCCAGGCGCTGGTGCAGGATGGCCTCCTGGGTGGCGGCGCCGCGCCCGCGCAGCTCCGGCGGCAGCGCCTCCTCCATGCTCCCGCGGATGGCTGCCCGGCGCTCGCGCTCGGCCTGCGCCTGCTCGGGGCTGAAGAAGCCGAGGCTCTGCAGCTCGTCCACGTCCTTCGCCTGTGTGAAGCCCTGGAAGGTGGGCATGTCGTGGGTGTTGAGGCTCGCCACCGTCTGGGCCGGCGGCTCGCGCAGCCCCTGGCTGCCGGGGTTCAGCTCGTACTGCACGACGTACATGCCGTGGACGTCGTGGCGGTCCATGGACTCGTAGACCTCGGGGGGCACCGTCCCCAGGTTCTCGCCCACGATCATCGCCCGGTGGCGATGGCTCTCGAGCGACAGCACGGCGTACAGCTCCTCGGCCGGATAGGTGACGTAGACGCCGGCCGAGGTCTCCAGGCCACGGGGGATCCAGAACAGCCGGTGGAGCTGCATCACGTGGTCGATGCGCAGGATGCCCGCATGCTCCAGGTGATGGCGCAGGCAGTCGATCAGATGGCCGTATCCCTGCTCCCGCAGGCGATCGGGCTGGATGGGGGGGAAGCCCCAGTTCTGCCCTTGAGTGAACAGGGAGTCCGGCGGCGCGCCGGCCGAGGCGTCCCGGGCGAAGAGGTCGGGCTCCAGCCAGACGTCGAAGGCGCTGCCGTGGACGCCCAAGGGGAGGTCGAGGTAGAGGCCCGGGCCGCGCCGCCGCGCCTCGTGCGCCATGGCGCTCATCTGCTGCTCGGCGGCCCACTGGGTCCAGAGGTAGTAGCGGCGGTCGTCGTCGTCGTAGTCGGCGGGGGCGAGGGTCCCCTCCCGCAGCCGCTCGGGCCACGACTGCCAGGGCTCGCCCCGGCGGTCGCCCACGGCGCGGAAGGCGGCGTAGGCGTCGAGGTTGGGCTTCTCCACCACGAAACGCGCGAAGTCCTCCTCGCGCGCTCCGGGCCGCGCGAAGAAGCGTTGGGCCAGCTCCTCCAGGACGCGGCGCTTGAGCGTCATCAGCCGCGGATAGTCCACCCGGGGTGCGGCGCGCAGCACCTCCACCTCGCGCTTGAATTCGTGCGACTCGACGAGCCGCCGGGCCGCGATGCAGTCCTCCATCTCCGGCAGCCGGCGGGGGTCGAGGTAGAGCTCGTTCCAGAACAGGCGCGAGGCCGGCGCATAGGGGCTGGGCTCGCACGGCTCGTCGAGGAAGGCGGCGAGCAGGGGGAGCGTCGCCACCACGCCGCCGCCGAGGCCGGCGGTCCACTCGGCCAGGGTCTCCAGGTCCGAGAAGTCGCCCGCGCCCCAGCTCCGCGAGGTGCGCAGGGCGTAGAGAGGGAGGAAGGCGCCCCACAGCGGCTTGCCGTCGCCGGTGTAGCAGCGGGTGGGCGCCGAGATGATCAGCGACTGGGCGCTGTGCCCGGCGACCTCCACGGTGAGGTGGTGATAGCCCGGCGGCAGAGATTCGGAGAGGGTCAGCCGCCGGCCCGGCCGGCCGCCGGCCTCGGCCGGCGGCAGCTCGGGGAGGCTCGCCAGGTCCATCACCTGGGCCCGCCGCTCTCCGCCTTCGAGGTCGAGGTGATAGGCGAGCGAGCCGCCGGCTGCCCCGGGGCGCAGCTCGATGCCGGGCGCGTGGCCCTCCCAGGCCACGATCACCGGCTCCAGCAGGCGGCGAGCCAGCTCCTGGCGCCGCTCCTCCAGGGCGTCGGGCACGTCCGCCGGGCCCTCGAGGGGGACCTGCAGGGCGCGCAGCGCGCCGGCCAGGGAGTCGGGCCCCGCTTCGACGTAGCGGCCCAGGGCATCGTGGTAGGAGGTCTGGATCCCATACAGGCGGGCCAGCGTCAGCAGCTCTGCGAATTCATTCGGCAACGTCTTCCCCGGTTTCTCTCCAGACCGTCCCGAGGATCTCGCGGATGCCCTGGAGGGGGATCCGGACCCAGGCGGGACGGTCGTTGAGCTCATGCCCCAGCTCGTGAAACGCCTTCTCCAGCAGGAAGGCGTCGAGCAACGACGCTCGCTCCCCAGCGGCGGCCGGCAGGAACGACGCTCCCCGCGCGCGGTCGAGGTAGGCCCGCAGGAAGGCCGCGGACACCCAACGCACCCAGTAGAGCGCCCACCGCTCCAGCTCCGGCAGCAGCTCGGGCGTGGCCACGCCGGCCGACGCCTCCTCGAAGAGCTTGACGTAGGCCGCGTACTGGAACGAGCGAAGCATACCGGCAACGTCGCGCAAGGGCGAGCGTTTCAAGCGGCGTTCCGACAGCGACCGCGACGGCTGGCCCTCGAAATCGAGGATGACGAAGTCGCGGCCAGTGAAGAGAATCCGCCCCAGATGGTAATCCCCATGGGTGCGGATGCGCTCGGCGCCGAGCTTGCGGGAGAGCAGCCGCCTGAAGCGCTCGACGATCCGCTCCTCGTCCGCCAGCAGCGCCTCGGCCACCCCGCGCTCCGCGGCCGGCAGGGCGGCGAGGCGCTGGGAGAGGAGGCGCAGGCTCTTCCTCGCCAGCGTGCGCATGGAGTCGTAGAGCGACCGCTGGTAGAACTCTGAGAAGGGCTCGGGCGCGAAGTCCCTGTCCCGTCCCGAGGCGAGGGCGAGGTGGAGCTCGGCCGTGCGCTCCCCCAGCAGCCGCGCGGCGGGCAGATAGGTGCCGATGCGATCGAAGACCTCCGGTCCGGGCTCCACCTCCGTCAGCGCCACGAGGTGCGCGGCCGGGACCTCGGCCGGGCCGCGCTCGCCATCGCCCCAGCCCGTCAGCACGCGCAGGAAGTAGCGGCCCAGGGCGTCGAGGGTATAGCTCCAGGCATCCCCCTCGTTGGGGATGAGCTCCCGCAGGATGGCGACCGTCACCGGCTCGGAGCGCCGGTCGCGGAGCTCCAGCCAGCCGGCCACCCGGGGAGCGTGGCAGAAATCGGTCTGCTCAGTGAGCAAGCGGCCGATCTCCAGGTCGGGGTTGACCCCCGGCTCCAGCTTGCGGAACAGCTTGAGGCTCAGCCGGTCGCTCCCCAGCTCGCGGAGCACCGGCGAGGCAGTGGCCGCCAGCTCGGCACGTTCGCCACGGAAGCGCTCGCCGTGCTCGATGGCGCTCAGCAGGAGGCGGTCGAAGCCCGGATCGCCCGTGGGATCGTAGAGCAGGCCCGCGCCCTCCGGGGCAGCGGACTCGAGGCGTGCCACGACCGGCGACGGGGCCGCCTGGCGCAGGCGCTCGACGCGCTCCGCGTCCCCGTCCGGCGCGAACGCGAGAGGCAGGGCGTAGACCTCCGGATCGGCTTCCGTGAAATCCGCGTGGATCACCGCCAGCACGGCGCCGGCGGCGAGCGGAACGACCTCCGTGATCTCCACGCCGCGCAGCGTGCGCGCCTTGCCGAACCAGCGGCGGGACGGCAGCACGTCGAGGAGCGCCGCCGCCAGCTCCCGCCGGGCCTTTCCTTCCAGGACGGAGGTCCAGGGTCCGGCGACGGCGAGCACCGGCACGGCCGGCTCCTCCGCCATTGCCGCCGCCGGCCCCCGGGTCCCTTCCTGCCGCGCCGGGCTGAGCTTGGACGGGTCCTGCACCAGGGAGAACCAGAGGAAGGAGTGGGGTCCGAGAGTGAGGCCCCAGCCGCCCGTGCCGATCGGTGGGAACGGCGAGCGGCCGAAGAGCTCGACCGGCGTCAGGCCGGCCCGGGCCGAGAGGTCGAGCTCCGCGAACTGGGCGAAGCGCGAGAGGTTCGCCACCACCAGCAGCGTCTCCTCCTCGGTGCGGCGCAGGAAGGCGAGCACCCGGTGGTTATGCGGCTGGAGGAACTCGATCGTGCCGCGGCTGAAGGCCGGGTGGCGCTTGCGCAGGGCGATGAGCCGCCGCGTCCACCAGAGCAGGGAGTGGGGATTGCCCTGCTGCGCCTCGACGTTCACCGCCTCGTAGTGGAATTGGGGGTCGACGATCACCGGCAGGTAGAGCCGCTGCGGATTGGCGCGCGAGAAGCCGGCGTTCTTGTCCGCGCTCCACTGCATGGGAGTGCGCACGCCGTTGCGATCCCCGAGGTAGAAGTTGTCGCCCATGCCGATCTCGTCCCCGTAGTAGAGGACGGGGGTGCCGGGCAGCGAGAAGAGCAGGCCATTGAGCAGCTCGATGCGCCGCCGGTCATTGCCCAGCAGCGGCGCCAGCCGCCGGCGGATGCCGACGTTGATCCGCTGGTCCTTGTCCGCGGCGTAGACACGGTACATGTAGTCCCGCTCCTCGTCGGTGACCATCTCCAGCGTCAGCTCGTCGTGATTGCGCAAGAAGATGGCCCACTGCGCCTTCTCGGGGATGGGCGGCGTCTGCTGGAGGATGTCGATGACGGGATAGCGGTCCTCCATGCGCAGGGCCATGAAGAGGCGCGGCATCACGGGAAAATGGAACGCCATGTGGCACTCGTCGCCGCCCGTCGCCGGATCGCCGAAGTAGGCGATCGAGTCCTCCGGCCACTGGTTGGCTTCGCCGAGCAGCATGCGGCCCTGGAACCTCGCGTCGACGTGAGCGCGCAGCTTCTTGAGGAACTGGTGGGTCTCGGGGAGGTTCTCGTTGTTCGTCCCCTCGCGTTCGTAGAGATAGGGGATGGCGTCGAGCCGCAGGCCGTCGACCCCCATCTCCATCCAGAAGTCGAGGGCCTTGAAAACCTCCTCCTGGACGCGCGGGTTGTCGAAGTTGAGGTCCGGCTGATGGGAGAAGAAGCGGTGCCAGTAATAGGCGCCCGCTTGCCGGTCGCGGGTCCAGTTCGAGGTCTCGGTATCGGTGAAGATGATCCGTGTACCGGCGTACTTCGCGTCCGTGTCGCTCCAGACGTAGAAGTCGCGCTCAGGGGTGCCGGGCGGCGCGAGGCGGGCGCGCTGGAACCAGGGGTGCTGGTCCGAAGTGTGGTTGATCACCAGCTCGGTGATGACCTTGAGCCCCCGCTTGTGGGCCTCGTCGAGGAAGAGCTGGAAGTCCTCCAGCGTGCCGTAGGCGGGGTGGACGCTCGTGTAGTCGGAGATGTCGTAGCCGTCGTCGCGCCAGGGCGAAGGGTAGAACGGCAGCAGCCAGAGGGCCGTCACTCCCAGGTCGCGCAGGTAGTCGAGCTTGCCGGTGAGCCCCTGGAAGTCGCCGCGGCCGTCGCCATCCGAATCGTAGAAGGCCCGCACGTGGACCTCGTAGATCACCGCGTCCTTGTACCAAAGCGGGTCGCGCTCGCCGTTTCCCATGTCCCCCATCCGCTCCTGAATCGTCGCATCTCCTTGCCGGTCAGAGGCGGACGGCGTTGCGCGATCCGTGCCAGACCCGCAGCCGTCCGTGGCGAGGGAGGTTTACCAGAGTTAGGACCACCCGCCAAGAGCTTCTTGCATGCTTGCATTTAAGAAATGACGATGTTATCGTCTCGGCGTCCGGGGATCTTCCCGGGGTGGAAAGGAGGGTAGCCAGCCACGATTTTTCCACATGCCCGCCTGACAGGCAGCTCATAGCCTGTACAACTGGAAACAGAACTGAACCTTTTCAGACACGGAGAGAACCCAATGAACGTAAAGACCCTAGTGAAGATCGCTGCCCTCTGTCTCGTCCTCGCCGCGCTGGCCCAGAGCGCTGCACAGGCCCAATACTCGGGCAACCCCTTCATTTACAACAGCGGCCGCGACCAGTACCTGGCCTGCTGGGGCATGGCCGGCAACATCTCCTCCAACTGCCGCGATATCAGCGACTTCAACGACAAGGAGATGTGCTACGCACTGTCTGACAACACCCAGACCCCCTGCACGTCGATAACCGACCGCAATCTGCAGCTCGCCTGCTACGGCATGGCAGCCCGCTTCTGGGTCCCCAACTACCCCTCGAACTGCTGCGACATCACGGACACGAACCTCCGCAACTTCTGCTACGGAGTCTCAACTCCGGATACCTCTTACTGCTCCACCCTAATCGACACCAACACCAAGCTCCTCTGCTACGCCATGGCCACCAGCAACTCCTCCTACTGCGCCAGCATCAACAACCCGAACGACGAGTGGTTCTGTTACGGCGTGTCGAGCCACACCAATACGTACTGCGGCAGCATCATCCAATAAGCTCCATTTGGTAACCGCATCCAGAAAGGAGAGGAGGACCTCTCCGTGTGGATAGCTATGCCCTGGGCTCATCAACCCTCACGGTGGAGGTGGGCCTGGGGTAACCCTCCTTCTGCCAGACGCGTCGGGATCTTCCTCTGTAAGGGTGTCTCAAAGCCCGGTTTCGAAGCCGCCTCCCCGCTGGGGCATGAATGCCTGGACTAGAAACGGCGCCGGATAAATCCGGCTTGAAGCCTCCTTCAAGAGGCGCTGTTCCTACAGCCCGGCGATTCATCGCCGGGCGGCGGTGAGCGAAACACCGGACTTTCGAGATACCCTCTATATGGCGGCGAACCAGATTCCCGACGGATTGCGTCTTGACCAGCTCGACCAAAGGTATCGTGTCGCCGGTGACCACCAGCCATGAACCGGCTACCCTATATCTGGGACTACGACATCGACGAAGCCACCTTCGACGAGCTTCTGGCAGGCCGCCAGACCCTGGGCCGCCTGGGCCGAGACTGGGCGGCCGGAGGTACCCTCAAAAAGTGTGGAAATGAGCTGAAGGCGGCATAACCTTCCCGGTCAGCGACGACCGGCCGGGGAATCCGGCCAGGAAGGAGACACCGCCATGGTAGAGAAGAGCACCGAGGGGACCTTTGGGTCAAGG
>DATARR010000166.1:0-15038 GCA_036264085.1 Thermoanaerobaculia bacterium
TCTTGACCACCCGGAGCTTCTTCCCGAGGTTGCAGAGGGAGCCGCTTACGAAGACGGAGTACGAGTTCTACGAGAAGTCAACTCTGCGGCCGACGAGGAGGCCGCCGCCTGACGCGTTTACACACCTATTGACGGGACCTCACCGGGTGGTCTGAAATGGCCAGCCTCGGGCCGCGTGGAAGTCGGAGGGGCCCATGGTACCGAAGAAGCCGGGTAACTCCGGTGGAGGGACGGGGCCCTGGTTCGGGCATGCTTCAGAACGAGACGGAGACCGGGATTGACATGAGTCTAGAACCCGATAGTGTCGAGCGACTCCGGAAGAAGCTGTATGAGAAGGCCAAGCAGGAGCCAGACTTTCGGTTCTACTCGCTGTACGACAAGGTGTGCTGGGCCGAGACCCTGGCTCGGGCCTACCGGCAGGCGAAAGCCAATGCCGGGGCGGCCGGAGTCGACGGGGTTCGGTTCGAGGACATCGAGTCGTACGGAGAGGAGCGTTGGCTGGCCGAGCTTCGGCAGGAACTGTTGGACGAGACCTACCACCCACAACCGGTGCGGCGGGTGCTGATCCCGAAGCCCGGCGGTGGCGAGCGCCCTCTCGGGATCCCAACCATCCGAGACCGGGTGGTGCAGACCGCGGTCGTGCTCTTCCTTGAGCCGATTTTCGAGGCTGACTTTGAAGACAACGTCTATGCCTATCGACCGGAGCGTAGTGCACACGGCGCTCTGGCCGAGGTGAGAAGACGGCTGTATGAAGGCCAGGAGCACGTCGTCGATGCCGACGTGACGAAGTACTTCGACACCCTCCCCCACGCCGAGTTGTTGCAGAGCGTGGCGCGGCGGGTGGCCGACGGGAAGATCCTGCGTCTGCTCAAGTTGTGGCTGAAGTCACCGGTTGAAGAGGTGGATGAGAGGGGGAACCGGCGGATGACAGGCGGCAAGAAGAGCAAGCGAGGGACTCCCCAGGGTGGAGTGGTTTCACCCTTGCTGGCCAACATCTATATCAACCGTCTCTTGCGCCACTGGAGGAAGACAGGGGCGATGGAAAGGTTGGGACAGATCATCTCCTACGCCGATGACTTCGTCATCGTCTGCGCGAGTCGGCGTCAGGCCGAAGAAAGCCTGGCGTTGGTCTCGCGTTGGCTGGAGAAGCTCGGCCTGACGATCCATCCCACCAAGACGCGCCTCTGTCACGCCCGAGAAGAGCCGTTCGACTTCCTGGGTTACACCTTCGGTCCGGCTCGGCACTGGCGTACCGGGAAGCGATTCATTGCGGCCCGGCCCTCGAAGAAAGCCCAGAAGAGGCTCAAGGAGAAGATCAACACGCTGTTGTTTCGGGGAAACCCTACGCCCTGGCCCGAGCTCTGTACCCGGCTCAACCGCCTTCTGACGGGATGGGCCGAATACTTCAGCTTTGGCTTCACAGGTCAGTGCGATGATGCTGTCCGCTGGCATGTGATGGAACGGGTCCGGCGGTTTCTCTGCCGACGCCATAAGCTGCGCGTCAGCGGAACGAGCCGCTTCGGATACGCCGAGGTCTATGGGGAAGTGGGGGTGGTCGATCTTCAACAGATGCGCCGACGCCGAAGGCCCGCGCATGCCCTCTCGTGAAGCCCGTCCGAGAGCCGGATGCGAGAAATCCGCAAGTCCGGTTCGATGAGCGGCGGCGGGAAACGGAGCCACGGCCGAGACTGAGGCACCGGCATCAGCGAAAGCGCCGGCAACAGCGACTCCCTCGATCTACAGCCACCGCGCCCGCCGCCGACTCTACCCCGGTCGTCGAGGCCGCCGAGCCGTCGAGCTGGCGGCGCCAGGCAAAACTGGCTTTCTCTATTATTTAGCAATAGCCAGAGCAAGTGCACATAACCTGGATACTTGAAACAGTGCCCCCTCCGCAGGCATACAGAATCGGGTCACTAGGGCATTCGTAGCCATTGGTAATGCCACAACTATCTGGAACATTCATACCGCTGATGCCACCCTTGATATCCAGCAACCTGCCCTCCGTCAAGCCACGAAGAGTCTCTTTGGACAGCTTCAACTTACGACGTTCCTTTTTCATAATCACTCCTTTTGTAAGCGCCTCAATTCATACCATATTGACTATCTAGTTAGTTAGGGCTCGACGGCGCCTGCGGGTCAGCTCCGCCGTCCGCGCTCGCCTGCGTCAGGTGGCGGAACGGCTGCTCGTCGAGCTTCTGGCCGGTCCAGTGGAGACGTGGCTGGGGTGACCCGCGCTTCCAGAGCCAGGACCACCATCATACCGATACGGCGAGCCTCCAATCGGTACAGAGACCTACCGTATCCATACAACGGCCGGCTGCATCCTTACAGTGGCTGGCGGCATGTCGCTGTGGATTTTCGGGGCCCAAAGCCGTGATCCATCTCCACTTGGCTGCCGCCTCAAGCCCTGGTCTTAACCGTTGGGATCGATCCCCTGTCGCCCCATCGTTTCAACGAGCTCGCGAAACTGTCGCCAGCACTCGGCTAGAAGAAGCCGGTACTCCTCCTCGCTCGCCGTCTCGCGAATCTTCTCCTGTGCCTCCCGAACCAGGCTGCGATTCCGTGGTCCCTTGAGCCTCTTCGGGCGAGAACGACTAGAATTCGTCTTCGCCGCCATTCCTCTCCGCGACTGCCGCGGCACTTGCCGCGCGCGCCCCCACCGCAGCGGCCTCCTCACAGAGTTTCTCGCCGAGCTCCGTCGAGTCGGACGACTCCAACACCGACGGCTCTGCTCACTAATTTCTCCACTATTACTCGCTATTACTCGGAAAAGTTCAGCCTTCGGTTTTCCTGCCGCCTCCTCTGAGATCTCGCTCAATAGATCCCTCCTTCAGAGACACTCAACTGATTTCCGGCAGCGTGGGGTACCGAAACCCTTGCGTACGCCGCCTCTTGATCGAGTGTAGCCACGGGCCGGCGCCTGTCAAGGCTACCCTGGCGGTCGGCCTGCGGCCGAGCCTTGACAGGCGCCGGCCCGTGGCTCGCCCGCTGGAGCGAGGCGGCCTCAACTACCCCCGCCTTCCGAGGAGATATCGCCATGACGGCCATCAACTCCCTGCTGGCAAGATTCCTCACTCCTGCCGAAACCCTGAACCATCTCGACGAGCTCGGAAATGATCTATTCATCCGCCGCCATCGAGGCGTCGACGACGCGGCCGAGATCGCCCAACTCCTCTCCGGTTGGGCTCGGATCGAGCTCCCCTTCGCAATCATCTGGCTCTCACTCGAGGAACGCGTCCTCGTGATCCTCACCCCTGCTGAGCTCTTCCTCCACCGCCTGGCCCCACCTACCGATCTTCCCTAACGACTGCCACACGGCTGGCGAGCGCCTTCACGGGCTCGCCAGCCTCCTCGTTGGACCATGGAAAACATACATCACTCCGGAAACTACGAGACCTGTGGAAGCTGACGCCCTGTGGAAGGCGTGGAAAGCGCTTCGCATGACGCTACGCGTTTTCCACCCCTCCCACAGGGCTTGGAAAGCTCCTCCCGCTTCGCTGCGCTACGCCTCCCCCTCACCACCTCAGACCTTTCCACAAGCTCCCCACAGGCCCGGCGGAGGGTAGGAAGCGGGCCGGGGTTGGAGCCTCTCGCTGGCGGCCTCGTTCGTAGGGACCCCAAGAAGCCCGCCGACCCGGTTTCCTGGCATATCCTTCCCCCCGAGACCCTATGACCCTCTACCTCCTCAGCCTCCTCGGAGTCGCCGTCTTCGCCGCCAGCGGCGCTCTCGCGGCCGGGCAGAAGAAGTTCGACCTGATCGGGGTGGTGGTCATCTCCGCGGTGACGGCCATCGGCGGAGGGACGATCCGGGACGTCCTGCTCGACCGCCATCCGATCTTCTGGATCGTCGATCCGCTTCAACTCGTGGTGATCCTCACGGCGGCGGCGCTGACGCTGCTCTACGTCCGCTTCCGCAAGCCGCCCTGGACCGCGCTGCTGGTCGCCGACGCCCTCGGTCTCGCCCTCTTCTCCATCAGCGGCGCGCAGATCGCCGAGCAGCGGGGACTGCCCGGAATCATCGTGGTGGTCATGGGCACCGTCACCGGCTCGGCCGGCGGCGTGCTGCGGGACATCCTCAGTGCCGAGCTCCCCCTGCTGCTGCGGCACTCCGAGCTCTACGCCACGGCGGCCATCGTGGGGATCACGGTCTACCTTGTGGCCCAGCGCGGCGGCCTCTGCACGACCCCGTCGGCGCTCCTGGGCATGGCGGTGGTGGCCGCCATTCGCTTCGCCGCCATCCTCTGGCGCCTCCGGCTGCCCGTCTTTCAGGCTACGCGCGAGCGATAGGCCCACCGGCGAGGCTGAGCGGACGGACACGCTCAGCTTGAGAGAGGCCCTTTTTGTCGTCCCGGACCGGGGACGCCGGTTTCTTCCCCGGCTTCTTCCCCACCATGCCAAAGTCCTGGCAGCCGAAGAGCAGGTCGTCCAGCCGGTCGCGCAGCCGGATGACCTGGTCGGCGAGCGGGCGCTGGTCGGCCGGGAGCTTGGCGAGGTCGATCTCGGGCAGGCGGGCCGCCGCCGGGAACGGACGCAGGTCGAGCCGCTCCACGGGAGCGAAGCCGGCGAGCTCGTACATCAGCTTCAGGATTTCGGGGTGCACCGGCCGGACGTGCGTGGGATCGAGCCAGAAGTTGCGGGCGGCCACTACGAGGGAAAGCGGGTTCGGGGTCTCCAGGATCAGCACGCCGCCGGGCCGCAGGGCGCGCCAGGCCAGCCGCACGAGGCGGTCGAGCGCAGCCGGCGGCAGGTGCTCGATGACGTGGAAGGAGACCACGACGCCGAGGCTCCCCTCCTCCGCTCCGGCCAGCGCCGTGAAGAGGTCCCCCGCCTCGGCTGCGAGTCCGCGGTCACGGCAGAGCTCCACCATGCGGGCTGGCGTGAGTGCCCCGTTCGCCGGAGCGGAAGCCAAAGCGGGCCGGGAGGTCGGCGGCCGGGGCGATGTGCTGGAGAGCTCGAGGCTCTTCTGGAAGGGAAAGCGCGCCATAGCTCGCGTTTGCTCGCATCCTGCAGCAGTAGCGGCAGCTCCAAGGCCGGGGATGCTTTACAAAGGCATCGATCCGAGAAGCCCGACAAAGCCACTTCCAACTTCGCCTTTGGAGCGCTAAGGAACTGGTTGATGCAATCTACCGAACTTACGACAGCCTTCCGAAAGAAATCCAAGCAGAGCTTCGCCTTGAAAGAGTTTGGGTCCTGACGACCGAAGATCTGTCTGATAAACAGTCACGACAGATCTTGTAGTCTGAATCGCTAGTAGAAGCGATGGCACACCAGACTTCAAGAACCGTGAAGGGCGGCTCTACCTGTCATCGATCCTTTTTCTGGCATCGGTGGATTCTATCTCCTCGGTTCTCCATACGTCGCTGCTCTTTACGACAGCCTCTACTATCTACTAATGGGAGTCTCAGCAAGCATCTCCCGAAGAGCGGACCGCTTAGCAATAACCGTTGTCAGGCGAACACCAACTAGTTGGTAGTTAGTCGATCTCATCGTCCTACCCGACCGCGCGCAGCCATAGGCCCACCCCGCGGCGGCTCAGATCTCCCGCCCCTATCATTTCGAGACTCCACGACCAGGGCTTGAAAAGCGCGACCCACATCTTTGCTTTTTCACCCCTTTACTTTCTATCTCTCGAAACACGCCGGCTTGGATTTCGCTGCTGACCGTCCACTCTGCGGTTCCAGTCGCGGGATTCGGGTTCCGTTCACGGCCGCCTCTCTACCCGAGGGGCGGCCGGCCGCAAGGCAGACCCCTGCGGGGCGCGCTAAAGCGCGGCCTTGACAGCCGGCCTCTGCCCCCTCGGGTCCGAGCGGCCCATGAACGAAACCCGAACCCCTCCGCCTGTCAGCCGCCGGACGATCAGCATCGAAACCAAGCCGACTCAGGAAGGCAGGAAAACCCGGACCTTCAGCGTCGACCTCCTGGCCTGGGTCTTGGCCAACCCGATGTGGAGCCTGGGCTCGACGGGCAAGGAGCGCACCCATCGGCCGGTTCTCTTGGCCTTCGCCGGCGCAACCTCGGCGGCCCGCGCCTTCCAGGCCAACCTCCAGGCTGGCCACACGGCCTCCGAGCCGAACAAAGGCTACGGCCTGCGCTTCGAGGTCCCCCGATCCGCCGGCTTCCGCTACGAATCCACCTCCAAGGAGGACGGCACTCTCACCCTGGTCTACCTCCCTTCCGTCTTCTCTCTTCGCCCCCCGACCACGGAGGTCGACTCCCTCTCCTTCGTCTGCATGCCGCCCTCGTCCTGGGTCGACGCCCAGGCGGCCACTCTCGCCCGCGCGATGGGCTCCGACGCCCGCGAGGCGGCCATCGCCGCCTACTTCGTGGCCTTTCTCGACGCACGCACAGCCCTCCCGATCGCCAACGACCTGCGCTTCCACCTGGCGCTGTTCCGCGCTGCCCGGGAGCAGCCCTGGTGCCGGATCCCCGACGGTTCCGAGTCCGACCCTGGCGACCTCTTCGCTCAGGGCCTCGTGAGCATCGGCTTCGAGCCGCCGGTGATGTGCAACGCCGATCCCGCGGCCTTCGCCGAGTTCCTGGCCCGAGAGACGGCCCGGCATCTTCCCCGTGAGCTCCAACCTCAGGAGGTACTTCCCTATGGCAAGACCCCAGTCCATCGCTCTCGGCGGGTACTTCCCCGCTCCGCAGCACCTTCTGCCCAACTTAGCCTCTTTGGTGCGCTTTGAACTCCCAGAGTCCGAGACTCGCCACGTCCTGGTCGACCCCTGCGTGGGCGGCGGCGAGGCGATCGCCGCGTTGCGCGATCTCTGGTTCGGACCTGTCCGGACGACGAGGCTCTTCGGCGAGCTCGACGCGACCATCCATGGCGTCGAGCTCGAAAAACACCGCTTCGACAGAGCGAGCCGGCTCCTGGCCTCCAAGACCAGCGACCGCTTCAAGGACTCGGTCCTCGAAGCCGATGCCTTTCACGTCGAGATCATCCCGGAAGGCGGCGCCTCGCTTCTCTTCCTCAACCCGCCCTACGACGCCGACCCGATCGAGGGCAGGCTTGAGCAGCGCTTCCTCAGGCGCTGGACGGCGTGCCTCACACCGGGTCAAGGCGTCCTCGTCTTCCTCGTCCCCTACTACGCGTTGAAGGCCAGCGCCTCCTATCTCGCCAGGAGCTTCACCGACCTGCGCGCCTGGAGATTTCCCAACGAGGACTTCAACTTCAAGCAGTGTGTCCTTCTCGGCCGCAGACGCGAGTCCGAGCTTCCCGCCAACGACTTCGACACCAAACGAATCGAGAAGTGGGCCGAGTCGCCCGACTCCATGCCGGTGCTGGAAACTCTGTCTTCCCCGCTCTACGGGGTCAGCGGAGAGCATCCTGGCTTGACTCTCAAGAAGCTCGAGCTCGACATCCAAGGGCTCGTCGAAAGCCTCCATCCTTGGGAAGACTCCTCCCTTTTCGGCACCGATCGCTCGGTCTACGAGCTCATCGGCGCTCCCTACCCGGTCGCCTTGCCTCCGAGACCCGCGCACCTGGCCCTGGCCCTCTCGGCCGGCTCGCTCAATGGTAAGCGCCTCGAGCCCGATCGGCCGGGCCTTCCGCCGATCCTCGTCAAGGCCTCCCTTCGCCGCGATTTCGTGGTCGTCAAGCATCACTACAACAGGGACGGCGACCCCACCGGCACTCTTCAGGTGCAACGGCCCAAGCTGACTCTCCACGCCTTGCGGCTCGACACCTTGAGCTTTCACGAGATGCTCCCCGGCACCTCGCCTTCCGATGCCCGGGAGCTTCCCGACTTCAATTCTGCCGACCTGGTCACCGCCTACAGCACGTCGTTGGGACGTCTGATGCGCGAGCAGTTCCCGGCCATCCACGACCCCTCCAACCCTCGGCACGAAATCGAGCTCCCCGTGCTCGGCCGCGAGCCTTATACAATCCAGAAGCACCTGATCACCGCCGGCCTGAAACTGATCGCTTTGGGAGAGAATCCGTTCCTCACCGCCGAGGTGGGCACCGGCAAATCGACCGTCGCCCTTGCCATTGTGGGATGTCTCTCCCTGCAGCACCTGCCGCATACGCGCGCGCAGCTCGAGCGGCTCGGCCTCGACACCTCGCGCCTTCGACCCGTCCACCGCACTCTGATTCTCTGCCCTCCCCACCTCCTCAAGAGTTGGAGCGACCAGGCCGCCGCCGTGTTGCCGGCTCACCGGGTCCAAATCGTGAGGCAGATCAGCGATCTCGATCGACCGGCTGAGATCTATCTTCTGAGCCGCGAAACCGCCAAGCTCGGCCACGCTCTTTCTGGCCTCAGCCTCAAGTCTCTGTCCCCCTCGCGTCTGCCCGGAGCCACACCCAGAAGCCGCGCCGGCACGGCACACCTTCACACTCCGCAGTGTCCGCGCTGCGGCTGTCTCGTCACAACCGACCCTGAGGAGCTCGCCGCCACACGCCAGCGCTGCGGCAACCGCCGCCGCCTGCCCACCAACCCGGCCGCCAGGCTCGCCGAGGATCTGGCGCTTCTCCTCTTCCCCGCCAACCCGCGCCATCCCGAGGTCGTAGCGCTCATCGCCAATTGCACTATGGTGCAACGCTTCTTGAACCGGACGGAAGGCGACGAGAATCTGACGTTGGGTCCCCCGCCGAGCCCGGAGAAAACGTCCTCGATCGCGAGAGCCGTACTTCGGCTCCTCTGCACCGACGATCGTATGGACTTCAAGTACCAAACCTCCGCGCTTTGCCGCGCCCTGGTGCTTCTCGCCCAAGCTTCCGGATGCGCGGATACGCTGAGCCTGGAAGCCCGAGAGCTCGCTGGCGCACATCGCGAGATTTCGCGCCAAGCCGCCGTCGAGGGACGCGCGGACTTCTCCCTGCCGGTCTCCGTTCCCCGCCAGCTCGCCGAGGAGCTCGAAGATCTAGCCCGAAAGTTGGAAACTCTCGACGCGTCCCGTTCCGTGCATCCCCTTCTGAGCGCTCTGGAGTCGCTGCGTTCCTGCGGCACCTGGCACGAGTCGAACCCCTGCCCGGAGCCGCTCTACCAAGCTGTTCCGCAACCTCGCCGCTTTCCCCTCGCGCGCTATCTGACCCGCCATCGCCACCGGCTCGCCGCCAATCCGGATTTCTTGATCATCGACGAAGCCCAGGACTACTCCACGCAGGGAAGCGCCCAGGAGAAGGCCGCTCATCGCCTGGTCGAGACCGGCATTCCCACCCTCGCGCTCTCCGGCTCCCTCATGGGCGGCAAGGCGAGTTCCCTGTTCGCCAATTTCTGGGCCTTGAGCCGGGGCTTCCGCCAGGATTTCGGGCGCCATGAAAAACAGTCCTTCGTCACCCGCTATGGCTACCGCGCGGTCTTCGTCCCCGAGGGCGCCACGGCCGAGGCGGTCGTCGTCGGCTATGGCTCCAAGACCGACCGGGAGGAGCGGCGCGAGTCGCCTGAGGCCCGCCAGTCCCGTGAAGCCCCTGGCCTCCACCCCTTGTTCATTCTCAACCACCTACTGCCCACCTCGCTCATCATGCACAAGAAGGACCTCGAGGCGGAGCTGCCCCCCTACCGCGAGGTTCCCGTCGCCATCGAGATCGCCGAAGACGATACGACCGCCAAGGAGATGCTCGAGGAGCATCGCCATATCACCAGCACCCTCACCCACCAGATCAGCGTCGACCGCTACACCAAGCTCGCCGGTGTGCTCTGGGGAGCCATGAGCACCCTGCCCTCTTACCTTGACCGGTGCACGGACGATCTGCCCCCGTTTCTCCTCCGGTACCCGGACCACGCAGGCGGTTCACTCGTCGCCGAGGGCAGGCTCTTCCCCTCGGCCTGGCGCACGCCCAAGGAACGCTGGATGATCAACCGCGTCAGAACCTGTCTCGCCGAGGGCCGCAGGGTCCTCATCTTCCTGCTCAACACCCTAAGCGGCCTGCCGGCTCGGTACCTTCACCTTCTGCGCGAGCACCTGGCCGAGCAGGCCGTATTTCTCGACGTCGCCAAGGTGAAAGCCGCCGACCGGGAGGACTGGCTCAACGCCAAGGTCATCGCGCCCGGCCGCCGCATCCTCATCACCCACCCCAAGGCCGTCCAGACGGGCCTCAACAACCTAGTCGTCTTCTCCCATGGAATCTGGATGCAGGGCCTCGACTTCGACGCGAGGGTCGTTCGTCAGGCCAACGGCCGGCTGCACAGGATCGGCCAAACTCTGGACGTCACGATCGACGTCCCCTACTACCCGCGAACCGTCCAGCAGACGGCGATGGACCTCGTGGCCCGCAAGCTCACCGTCTCGGAACAGGTCGACGCCCTCTCTCTCGAAGGAGCGCTCGAAACCGCCGGTGCCGGCGACGGCTCGAGCGAGGCGAATCAAGCCGCTCTCGGCATGGGCGAGGCCCTCTATGACGCCTGGCTTGCAGCGTAGATCCGAAGGCGGGCCACTCGCTCCCGATCGGGTGCTATTGGACAGAGGAGACCTTCTCTTGAACCTCGCTCCTGACACGCCCGCCTCTTGCGGCACGAGCAGTGTGCGCCGAAGCTTTGCCCTCCTGCGAACCCCCGTTCTGCGGTTGTGGCGGTAAAGGCTGGGAGATCATCACAAGCGATCCGACCTCCTCCTCGACGGCAGTCCTCGGACAACTGAGGCGCTGCGAATCGTGCGAGATCTTCCCAGACGATGAATGTGCCTGCGACGCCGCCACCGCCGCTGGCCTCCTGGTGGATCCCCAGCACAATGTGCTCTCCGAACCTTGGGGACGCTACGCCGACTCTGTGCGCCGCCAAGCTCGAATTGACGACGTCGTGGGGCTCCTCGCCTGCTCCGGCCGGCTGCTCGGTACTTGCTCGCCCTCGATCCGTTTCTATGCGTTGGGGAACCATGTCTTCAGCGTCAAGACCACCACGATCCTCGACTACTCCTGCGAGCTCGCACATTTCGAGGAGGCCATCGCCCAGAGCGGTGTTCCCGGATTCCAGCCGGCGAGCGGCGAGTGCTGATCGCAGGCACTCTTAGCGGAGTCCCGGCAAAAGCAGAGCCGCTCCCAAAGAGCCTCAACCGTCGCTTCGCCTGGGTTGTGTAGCCTCGTCGCCTCAGATCTCGGCGCTCGCAGCCCCGAAATCGACGCTCTCTTAAGGTCATGGCGTGCCCCCTTCGAGGTCGGGCTCTACGCTTCATCTCCTCGGGTCGCAAACGGCCGCGGCCCTGTGGGGATTTCGCTGCAATCCCTCACGCGCCCCCGTTGCCCCCGTTGACAGCCCGAACCAGCACCAAGAGAGATTGTCAGCGATTCAGATGGATCGCGCGTGATCTCCCGGAAAGAAGCGCCGTCCGAACCTAAGACACCCGCCCCATACCCTCTCGGACGCGGGCGCGGCTCCACGGCTCCGCCCTCTCCTCCTTCCTCCCGGCTCCGCCGTCGAGACTCGCGTCCCGCGTCCTACCGGCTCCCCTGGGCTCGCAAGCGGCCAGGAGAGCCACCCCCTTACTTCATAACTACCACTTATCATGGATCTTTCCGGAGAATCGTATTGATCGATTCAGATATTTGTCGTAATGTTTTGCCGTGTAGTGTCGCCGACTTAGAAAGGAGCTTCTTATGCGCCGACTCATTCTCCTCGTGTTGCTCTTCCTCGCCGTCCTCTCCCCTGCACGCGCCCAACCTTTCGCCGACCTTGGCCATGCTCTTTCCGCAGCCGGCTACAAGTCAACGGTGTGGGTCAATAGCTTCGATCGCAGGCTCGCTTATCTCGCCCATGGCGTCTTTTATCCGGACACGCCGATCGGTCGCGCCGGCTCCAACGCGCGGTACGGAATGGCCCTGCGCGGGTCGGGCACCGTCTCGGTCGACAAGGACGGCTACCTCATGGCCACCGGGACCGCGACGAATCCCAACGCCGCCGCCGCCGAGGGCGACGTCAGCATCAATCTGCTCAAGAGTGGCAGTCTCGCCGGAACCGCTGAAGTTCCTTTCACCTGCGGTCCTTTGGCCACGTGTCCTTGGGAGGCGCACTTCCTCGCCCGGCCCAGCGACTACCCTCACACATCGGCCAGAGCCTTCACTGTCGCCGTCTATCGCCATGTGGAGGGCTCCACCTGCGGCGGCGAGCTGACGCCCGACCTCAACCTGGAACCTTGCCGAACCGCAGTGATCACCAAATTCAGGTTACCGCTTGCATACCACTTTACCACCACAGACTTCTCGGACACGAATTACTTGTCTACCCCCGGGGCCACCACCACCGCGCTCTGCGCCGCGATCCTTCCTCTCTGTGGCGGCCCCCCTCCCCCTCCGGCCGACCCGTGCGCTGCCTGGCTTGCCACCTCACAGCAATGGCTCCTTTCCATGCCGCCCCCCGCGGTGAATGGCTCCTGCGCCGACTTGACCGCTGCGCTCGCTACGTGGGCCGCGGCGGCTCCACAGCCGCCGGACGCTTGCCTGAATCAGTCGCTACCTTGACGCTCCCCTCCAGCCACCCAACAACCCTCAGGGCGTGCTCCCTCTGGGGTCAGGTCTCTACGCTGCATCTTCTCGGGCCGCAAACCGTTGCGGCCCAGTGGGGATCGCTTCCGATCCGTCACGCGAAGACAAAGGCCACCCTGCCCCCTTTCCTACTCCGAACCTCTCTCCCCTTCGAGCCGACGCCGGGCCAGCCCCGAGCGGGGCTGGCCCAGGAGAGGGAGAATCGGTCGGCCTCGCCGTGGCGGTTCTTGAGCCTCGTGATCCGGAAGTTTTGGACGACGATCTGGCGGACGGTTTTTTCGACGCCCTCCTTGTTGGCGTACTTGCGGTCTTCGAAGTAGGCCTGGCCGATCTCGACCCCGTCACCCTTGCGGGCGCGGAAGGCGAGACCCTCCCAGTCGACGCAGTTGTGCCAGACGAACGGGATGTCCTTGGAGCCGCCGGCTGCGATCCTGAAGGGCGGAAGCGGGCCCTCGCGTTGAGTCCAGGTCTTTTCGATCACGTCGTCGATCACCGGGTCGTAGACGTCGCGAGTGACCTCTTTCGCCTCGATGGTGCGCTCCTCGGGATCACCGCCCATGTTGCCCGTCGAATGAGAATCTCCGTTTCGAAGTCCCGCCGGCCGGTCAAGCTCGTCCTCCTTCTCTTGACGTTGGACCGATCAGCTACGAATCGCTTTTTTACCCGAGGGGCGGCTGGCCGCAAGGCTTCCCCTCCGGGCGTGCTGCGCACGGCCTTGACAGCCAGCCCTCTCTCCCCTCGGGTCCTTCGCGAGTCGTGCTAACCGGCACCAACTCAAGAAAAGGAGACTCGACATGACCAGCCAGCCCAACTCGAACCGGATCTTCACCTTCTACGGCAACATGGGGGGCGACCCCGAAGAGCGCACCATCGAGGCGAAAGAGGTCACTCGCGACGTCTACGACCCGGTGATCGACGACGCGATCGAAAAGACCTGGACCCAACCCGAGATCAACTTCCTCACCTACAGCATCGCCACCGGCGGCTACAAGGACGTCCCGCTCGTCTGGCACAACTGCGTCGACTGGGAGGGTCTCGCCTTCCGCGCCCGCAAGGGTGACGGGGTCGAGATCCAGGGCTACTTCGAAACCCGCAGGTACACCAACAAGGAGGGCGCCGAAAAAACCGTCCGCCAGATCGTCGTTCAAAACTTCCGGATCACGAGGCTCAGGAACCGCCACGGCGAGGCCGACTAAATCCCCTCTCCCGGGCCGGCCCCACTCGGGGCCGGCCCGGACGTTTTTTCTTCCTTGACTACCAAGACACCCCTCTCATTTCAAAACCGCAACAACTTGAAAAGGCGCCCAGAGTTCTCCTTTCGGCAGGCGGAGAAGAAAAACCTACTTCCCACGATCTTAAAATCGAAAGGAGAACGACATGCACTCCAAGTTCCACACCGCAGCCGTCGGCCCTAATGGCGGCGCCGTCTACAAGCGTGGCATCGACCGCGCGGAGGCAACTCTGCGCCACGACGACCTCGACGTGAACCTCCTGATCGTCGGCACGCTACAAGGGGGCCTACCTAACGCGCGCATCAGCGCATGGTCCTTGACCTCCCCTGGCGAAGGCTCCAGCGTGTGGGAACGGATCCTCTATGACGGCCCCCTGTCTGAGATTTTCGCGACGAACGATCTGTCCCAGGCGGCCCGCGCGATTGTGCGCACCTACTACAGCGGCGATCCTCAAGAGCTCGACGCCGCGGCCGAGGTCCTTCGCTCTCTTCTGGGTTGGGAAACCTTCACCCTTGGCGACTCTTCGGCCGACCTGCTCGACTCACCCGACTGCGACTGCGCAGGCTGGGACATCTTCAACGCTGACCCCGAGACCGGCTACCTTGGAGAGATCCAACGCTGCGACACGTGCGACCGGCTCCCGGATGATGATGCCGCGGCCGAGCTCGCCCGGGCTCAAGGCTTCGTCGTCACGCTCCGCGACGGTCGCTTCGAGGTCGACGCGCACCCCACAGCCGATCCCCGCTGACACGGAGGTTCCCCATAGCGCCAGGCGGTTGCGACAGTTCCCCCGCCTGGCCGCCCGCCTCCTCCCCTCGAACCCACCACTTTCGTCAGATCACCTATCTCCCTACGGTTCCGGTTTTCGCTTCCTGCTCGCCGCCATCCCTACCCGAGGGGAGAGGGCCGGCCGCAAGGCGGCCCTTGACGGCGCGCTCCGCGCGGCCTTGCAGCCGGCCCTCTCCCCTCGGGTCCCCGCGTCGAGGCAGGAAGCGAAAACCGGAACCGAAAGGAGACTCTCACCCATGCACTATCTCGATCGCAAAGAAGCTGTCGTCAACATCGGCCGAGCCCTCGCGGCGCGAGGCTGGACTCTGCTCGATTTCAAGGAGGACCGCTCCGACAGCCAGGTCGACTATTACGACCCCGCTTCTTGGCTCGGCCTTGCCGTCAAGGGGGACTTCGTCGCCTGCATCGACGTCAACGGCTACGTGACCGCCTACAGCGGCAAGCCCAAGGAAAAGCGCATCCCGCAGCCGGGTCCCCCCTGTCCTCGCTGCCAAGGCTCCGGCGAGGATCCCCTCGGCTGGACTCTCAACGAGGCGCGGGCCCACCCCCAGGCCTACCACTCCGATCTGCTCAAGGGCCGCTATCAGGGCGCAACGTCGCGA
>DATARR010000169.1:0-50951 GCA_036264085.1 Thermoanaerobaculia bacterium
TTGACCACCCGGAGCTTCTTCCCGAGGTTGCAGAGGGAGCCGCTTACGAAGACGGAGTACGAGTTCTACGAGAAGTCAACTCTGCGGCCGACGAGGAGGCCGCCGCCTGACGCGTTTACACACCTATTGACGGGACCTCCGGCCGTTCGCCTCCTCGAGTACGCTCCTTACGAGGAGATCGTCCATAAGCTAGGGGGTTTCCCTCTCTGATCGAGGGATGGCCACGCTGGCGACCACGGATTTGCTCGGAGGGAAGGAGGAGAGGCTTCGATTGGCTGGTCCGCTGGCTCCCGGAGCGCCATCCGGAGTTGCTTCAGCCGGATTCCGAGGTCTGACGCCGTGTTCCGCCCCACCCCCCAAGGCCCTCTCACCCGTATCCACATGGCCTCGACGCTCCTCGACCGGCCGGTGTACGAGGTCTCGGCCTATGCCTTCGCCGACCTGCTGATCGACAGCGGCCCTCCTCAGCGGGCGGCGCAGCTCGTGGAGTGGTGCCGCGGCGGGCCGGTGCGGCGGGTGGTGCTCACCCATCACCATGAGGATCACGTGGGCGGCGCGGCGGCGCTTCAGGAGGAGCTCGGGCTCCCGATCCTCGCTCCGGTGGGGGCGGTTCCCATTCTGGCTGAGGGGTTGCGGATCCCTCTCTATCGCCGGGCTGTGTGGCGATCGCCCCGGCGGTTCCGCGCCGAGCCGCTGGGCCCGGTGGTCGAGGGAGAGGGGTACCGCTTGCGGGTCGTTCCGACTCCGGGCCATGCGTTCAGCCACGTCTGCCTGTTCGACGAGGAGCGACGCTGGTTGTTCTCGGGGGATCTCTACGTCCACGAGCGGGTCCGCTACCTGCGGCGGATCGAGAGCGTCCGGGACCACCTCGATTCCCTGCGCAAGGTGCTGGCCCTGGAGCCGGAGCTGCTGATCTGTGATCACGCGGGCATCCTGGACAACGCCGCCGAGCGGCTGGCGCGCAAGATCGGCTGGTGGGAGGATCTGGGTGGGAAGGCCCGGGAGCTGCGGGACCGGGGCCTCTCCGTGGAAGAGATCACCAGGCGGCTGCTGGGACGGGAAGGGCTCCTCTCCTGGCTCAGCCTCGGCGATTTCTCACATCGCAACCTGATCCGGGAGCTGATTCGCTCTTGAAGTGAGCGGGGAGAAGGCACTCCCCAACGGGGAGAGCCCGCTCCCCACTGGAAAAAACCCTCGTACGAGCAGGGAGAGACCTCTCCCTGCTCGGGAAAGGTCCCGTAGAAGAGGGGAGAGGCGTCTACCCGCTCGAGAAAGCTGCCCCAGGACTCGGGAGAGGCCTCTCCCTGTTGGGAGAGATCCCGCCCCCTCAGGCCGCGACCGCCGTCTCTTCGACCTCGACTCCGACCCCCACCTCGACCTCCTCGAAGCGGGCGCTGAAGTGACGCAGCACCTTGGGGGCGAAGGTCATCCGCATGCCTTTCAAGGTGTGACGCTGGGCGCGGATGTCCTCCAGCACGCCGGCCACGTACTCCAGGTGGGAGTTGGTGAAGACGCGGCGCGGCACGGCCAGGCGGATCAGCTCCATGGGCGCCGGGATCAGCTCGCCGGTCACCGGGTCGTCCTTGCCGAACATGACGCTGCCGATCTCCACGCCGCGGATGCCGCCTTCGCGGTAGAGGGCGACGGACAGCGCCTGGGCCGGGAACTGCTGCTGGGGGATGTGAGGCAGGAGCTTCTTCGCGTCGATGTAGACGGCGTGGCCGCCCGTGGGCTGCATGATGGGGATGCCGGCCGCCGTCAGCATGGCGCCGAAGTGCTCCACCTGGGAGACGCGGAAGCGCAGGTAGCTCTCGTCCAGCACCTCGCGCAGGCCGCGGGCCACGGCTTCGAGGTCGCGTCCGGCGAGGCCGCCGTAGGTGGGGAAACCCTCGATGACGATCAGCTTCTGCTTCAGCACCTCGAGCAGGTCCTCGTTGCGGGTGGCGAGGAAACCGCCGATGTTGGCCAGGCCGTCCTTCTTGGCGCTCATGGTGCAGCCGTCGGCGTAGCCGAAGATCTCGCGTACGATCTCGGCGACCGAGCGGTGGCCCTGCCCCATCTCGCGCTGCTTGATGAACCAGGCGTTCTCCGCAAACCGGCAGGCGTCGATGTAGAAGGGGATGCCGAACTCGCGGCACAGCGCCGAGACGGCCCGGATGTTGGCGAGCGACACCGGCTGGCCGCCGCCGGAGTTGTTGGTCAGCGTCAGCATGCAGGCCGGGACGTCGTCTCCCCGCTCCTCGAAGAGCTGGAGCAGGCGGACGAGGTCCATGTTGCCCTTGAAGGGATGGGGGCTCTGGGGGTCCCGGCCCTCGGCGATCACGAGGTCCAGGGCGGTGCCGCCGTTGACCTCGATGTTGGCCCGGGTGGTGTCGAAGTGGCAGTTGTTGGGGATGATCATCCCCGGCCGCGTGAGCAGGGTGGAGAAGAGGAGGTTCTCGGCGACGCGCCCCTGATGGACGGGCAGGAAGCACGAAAAGCCGAAGACGTCCTGGATGGTCTCCTGCAGGTGGAAGAAGTTGCGGGCTCCCGCATAGGCTTCGTCCCCCTGCATCATGCCCGCCCACTGGTGGTCGGACATGGCCGAGGTCCCGGAGTCGGTGAACAGGTCGATGAAGACCGCTTCCGAAGGGATCTGGAAGAGGCTGAATCCCCCCTTGACCAGGAGGCGCTCGCGCTCATCCCGGGGCAGGAGCTGGATCTTCTCGACCACTTTGACGCGCCAAGGCTCAGGCAGGCTTCTGCTCATTGGATTCTCCCCCCATGTGAGTGCCGCCGGAGAGGCGGCGAAAAATAAAAACTGCAAGTCCAGCGCTACGAAGAGGTGGCTTCGATGGCGCTGGAGTATACACTGAGTGCGCGAGGTGGGGGTAAGCGGGACAACCGGGAGAAAATTCTTTGAGCCGAGGAGGGGACGGGGCGGTTTTCCCAGGGGGAGAAGACCTCCATCCTCTCTATAATGGGCCCTATGGACCCCATGGACTCTGCCGCGATCGAGACCCGGCTGCATGGCTTCTTCGCCCAGGCCGAGGGTCCGGAGATCGCCGCCGCTTGGCTGTTCGGCAGCGTCGCCCGGGGGACCGCGGGGCCGGACAGCGACGTGGACGTGGGCATCCTGTACTCGGACGAGCCGCCGCGGACCCTCGCCGGGATGGGCCTCGACTTGGAGGGGGACCTGGAGCGGCTCCTCGACCTCCCTGTCCAGGTCGTGGTGCTGAACCGCGCTCCCGTGGACCTCATCGCCCGTGTCCTGCGGGACGGCAAGCTGCTCTTCGAGGGGAACGCGTCCAAGCGGGTGCGGTTCGAGGTACGGTCCCGGATGGAGCTCTGGGACTTGGAGCCGTTCCTGCTCCGATACCGCGGTCTGGAAGAGAGGAAAAGTTGACCGACTGGGAGCTGGTGGCCAAGCGGCTCGCCCTGATCGAGACCTGCGTCCACGATCTTGAGACTCTGGCCCGGCCGGAGGAGATCCGGCGGGACGTCCGCGAGGAGCGGTTCGTCGAGCACACCCTGCAGATCGCCATTCAGGCGGCCCTCGACGTGGCGGCCCACATCATCGCGGACGAGCACCTGGGCGAGCCCCGAACCAACCGTGGGCTGTTCGACATCCTGGAGCGCCACGGCTGGATCTCGTCCGAGCTGGCGACCGAGCTGCGCCGGATGGTGGGGTTTCGCAACGTGATCGTCCACGGCTACGGCGACGTGGACCTGAGCATCGTGGAAGAGATCGTCCGCCACCACGTGGGCGATCTTCTGCGCTTCGTGAAAGCTATCCGGGCGAAGGTCTAGCTGGCCCCGGAGTCGGCCCGGAGATACCATCCCCGAGCCATGCTCGCCTCCACAGCTCCCCTCATCGAGATCCGCGATCTCACCAAGGCCTACGAGGAAGGGAGCCGGCGGCGGCTGGTGCTGTGCAGCGCGAACGCCTCCTTCGCACGCGGCGAGTTGGCGGTGCTCGTCGGGCGCAGCGGCACGGGGAAGTCCACCCTGCTCAACCTCCTGTCGGGGATCGACCGGCCGGACTCGGGCGAGGTGATCGTCGACGGCGTCTCCCTCTCGACTCTCTCCGAGCGGGAGCGCACCCTCTTCCGCCGCGAGCGGATCGGCTTCGTCTTCCAGTTCTTCAACCTCATCCCGACGCTGACCGTCGAGGAGAACCTCCTCCTCCCCCTGGAGCTCAAGGGGAGGGCGAGCCCGGAGCAGCGGCAAGCCGCCCTGCATCTATTAGAAGAGGTCGGGTTGGCGGACCGGGCGGCGAGCTATCCGGACCGGCTCTCCGGCGGCGAGCAGCAGCGGGTGGCGGTGGCGCGGGCCCTGGCCCACGATCCCCTCCTCGTCCTCGCCGACGAGCCCACGGGCAACCTTGACCTCGAGACCGGTCTCCAGGTGCTGGAGATCCTCGACCGCCTCACCCGCCGCGCCGGCAAGACCATGGTGATGGTCACCCACAGTCCCGAGGTGGTGGGGCTCGCCGACCGCGTCTTCCGCATCGAGGACTGCCGGCTGGTGGAGAGGAGGGGGGCGGCGTGAGCGACTCCTCCACCGCCAGCTTCCCCTCCCCCCTCCTCTGGCGGTCGAGCCTGCGGTACCTTGTCCGCCATCCCTGGCAGTTCGGGCTGGCGGTGCTGGGGGTGGCCCTGGGTGTGGCGGTGGTGGTCTCGATCGATCTCGCCAACGCCAGCGCCCGGCGGGCTTTCACCCTCTCGACCGAGGCGGTCACTGGGAGGGCCACCCACCAGGTGGTGGGCGGCCCCGGGGGCCTGCCGGACGACGCCTTTCGCCGCCTGGTCGTCGAGGCCGGGGTCGAGTGGGCAGCACCGGTGGTCGAGGACTACGTCGCCATTCCCGGCCGGGACGGCCAGCCCGCGCGGACGCTCCATCTGCTGGGCGTCGATCCCTTCTCCGAGGGGCCGTTCCGGGCCTATCTGAGCGGCACGCCTGGGGGCTCGGACACGGACCGGGCGGCCGTCGATCTCGGTCCCCTGCTCACCCGGCCCGGAGCCGGAGTGCTGCCGGCGACCACCGCCCGCGAGTTGGGGCTGCGGCCAGGGGACTCGTTCACCGTGCGGGCGGCGGGCGGCGAGCACCGGGTCGAGCTGGCCGGGACGTTGGAGCCGGCGAACGAGAACACCCGCCGGGCCGTGGCCGACCTGCTGGTGATGGATGTCGCGGCGACCCAGGAGCTGCTCGGCCGGGTGGGGCGGCTGGACCGCATCGACCTCATCGTCCCCGAGGGGGCGGCGGGCCGGCGCCTGCTCGCCCGCGCCGCCGCCGTGCTCCCGGCCAAGGCGCAGATCCTCGCCGCCAGCGGCCGCACCCGGACGACGGAGGAGATGACGCGCTCCTTCCGGCTCAACCTCACCGCGCTGTCGCTGCTGGCCCTGGTCTGCGGCCTCTTCCTCATTTACAACACCATGACTTTCTCGGTGGTGCAGCGCCGGGGGCTCATCGGCACCCTGCGTGCCCTGGGGGTGACGCGCCGCGAGGTCTTCGCCCTCGTGCTGGGCGAGGCGCTGGTGGTGGCGCTGCTGGGCACCGCGCTGGGATTGGGAGCGGGGGTGATCCTCGGGCGCGGGCTGGTGCGGCTGGTGACGCAGACGATCAACGACCTCTACTTCGTGGTCTCCGTCCGCGAGCTGACGGTGCCGCTCACGACACTGCTGGAAGGGGCGGCCCTCGGCCTCGGCGCCACGCTGCTGGCGGCGCTCGTCCCCGCCCTGGAGGCCACCCAGGCGCCCCCCCGGGCGGTGCTCAGCCGCTCGGCCCTGGAGGCGGGGCTGCGCCGGGCCCTGCCCCGGGCCAGCGCCCTGGGCGCCTTGCTCCTCCTACTGGGCGCCGGCCTGCTGGCGATTCCAGGCGAGCTGCTGGGGGTGAGCTTCGCCGGCCTTTTCGCCGTCATCCTCGGCTTCGCTCTCCTGGCGCCGGTGGCCACGGTGGGGCTCATGCGACTGCTGCGCCGTCCCCTCGGAGCGCTCCTAGGCGTACTGGGGAAGATGGCCGCCAACGGCGTCGTGGCCTCCCTGTCGCGCACGGCGGTGGCCATCGCCGCCCTGGTCATCGCGGTTTCGGTGACGGTGGGGGTCGGGGTGATGATCGCCAGTTTCCGCCAGACGGTGGTGCGCTGGCTCGAGATGTCGCTCCAGGCCGACGTCTTCGTCGCCGCGCCCACCCGGGCGGGAGGCTTCAGCGGCGCGGCGATCGATCCCGAGGTGGCCCGCCGGGCGGCGGCGCTGGCGGGAGTCGGACAGGTCAATTCCATCCGGCGGGTGGAGATCCCCTCCCCCTCCGGCCCCGTGCGCCTGGTGGTGATCGGCACGACGGCGGCGGGGATCCGCCGCACCTTCGAGCTCAAGGACGGGCGGCCCGACGAGGCGTGGCCCGCCTTTCAGGATGGCGGGGCCGTCCTCGTCTCGGAGCCCTTCGCCCATCGCACGGGCGTGGGCCGGGGAGCCACGGTCCGTCTGCGCACCGAGCGCGGGGACCGGGATTTTCCCGTTGCCGGCGTCTACTACGACTACGCCTCGGACCGTGGCATCGTGCTGATGAGCCGGCGCACCTACCTGCGCGGGTGGAACGATCCCGCCCTCTCGGGCTTCTCGCTCTACCTCGCCCCGGGAGCGGACGTCGACCGTGTGGTGGAGCTGCTGCGGCGGACGATCGGCGCGGAGCGTGGGCTGTCCATCCAGTCCAACCGTTCGCTCAAGAAGATCTCGCTGGAGATCTTCGACCGCACCTTCCTGATCACCGGCGTGCTGCGCCTGCTGGCGGGGTTCGTGGCGTTCATCGGCGTCCTCTCGTCGCTGATGGCCCTTCAGCTCGAGCGGGCCCGGGAGCTGGGTGTGCTGCGGGCGAACGGCATGACCCCGGGGCAGGTCTGGCAGCTCGTGACCTCCCAGACGGGGCTGATGGGGCTCGCCGCCGGCCTCCTCTCCATCCCCGTGGGGCTGACGCTCGCGGCGATCATGATCTACATCGTCAACCGCCGCTCCTTCGGCTGGACGATCCGCATGGAGGTCGGCCCCCAGGTGCTGCTCGAAGCGCTGGCGCTGGCCCTCGCCGCCGCGATCCTGGCGGGGCTCTATCCGGCTTTCAGGATGTCGCGGACGTCGCCGGCGTTGGCGTTGCGGGAGGAGTAGCGGGTTGTCGCGTCGATTTTCCCAAAGGAGGGTCCGGGGGGCTTGACTCTCCGCTCCGTCTCTCCTATGCTTGGGGGGTCCTTGGGAGGAATCCATGAAAGGCAAGGCGATTTCCATCAGGACTCGGAACGTGGGCAAGACCGCGGAAACCCGGGAGACGGCTCCGTCCGCGGGAAAAGACCGGAAAGTGGGTGCGCAGTCCAGGAAGCAGGCAGCCCAGGCTCCGGGGGCACACCGTGGAAGCGCGGCTGATGTCCTCACCGCCTTTGCAGAGCTCTACCGGCAACTCTAAGCGTGTGGGCGGCACCGTCGACCCCGCGGTCTTCATCCACGAGTTTCTCAGCAGCTTCCTTGAGAGCCTGCTTCCAGGGCTTGCTCCGAATTCAGTACCGAAGCTACCAGGAGCTTTCGCGGCAACTCCATTTCCGGCTTCCGGCCTTCCTCAAGGGAAGCGTGTTCCAATGAGACGAACAGGGTGGGGGTTGATCGCGGTGGCGCTGGCTTTCGTAGCCGTCTACCTCCTCACCCGCTCCGAGCGTCCCCTCGCCCCCAGAGCCTCTCTCTCTGTCGCCGGGGCCTTGCGCACGGGGAACGAGCAGGGATACGCCCGTGCGATCGAGCCACGGGAGTTTCACTTCCCCGCCGATCATGGACCCCATCCAGAATTCCGCACCGAGTGGTGGTACTACACGGGGAACCTGGAGACCGCCGAGGGACGGCGCTTCGGCTTTCAACTGACGTTCTTCCGCTCGGCCCTGGCGCCGGAGATGGGGGCCCGGGAGTCCGCCTGGGCTACCCGGCAGGCCTGGCTTGCGCACTTCACGGTCTCCGACGTCGCCGGCGGGCGCTTCCACTCATTCGAACGCTGGAGCCGGGGGGCGGTCGGCCTCGCCGGTGCCCGGGCCGAGCCGTTCCGGGTGTGGGTCAGGGATTGGAGCGCGGCGGCGGTCGGAGAGCAGGCGCCGCCCATGCGCCTCGCCGCTTCCGAGGGCGAGGTGGGGATCGACCTCGTCCTCCAGCCGGGCAAGCCGCCGGTGCTCCAGGGGGACCGGGGCCTCTCCCGCAAAAGCTCGGAGATCGGCAACGCGTCCTACTACTACTCCCTCACCCGCATGCCCGCCGCCGGCGCCGTCCGCCTGGGCGGCGAGCGCTTCGCCGTGACCGGCCTCGCCTGGATGGACCGGGAGTGGAGCACCAGCTCGCTGGGCCGGGACCAGGTGGGCTGGGACTGGTTCGCCCTCCAGCTCTCCGACGGCTCGGACCTGATGCTCTATCGCCTGCGCCGCCAGGACGGCGCCGCCGATCCGGCGAGCAGCGGCACCGTCGTGGCTCCCAGCGGCGAGGCGCGCCACCTCCGGCTCGCCGACTTCCAGATCGCGCCCTCCGGCGAGTGGCGCAGTCCCCGGAGCGGCGCCCGCTACCCCGCTCGGTGGCGGCTGCGCATCCCTGCGGAGGAGCTGGACCTCGAGGTCCGGCCGCTGCTCGCGGACCAGGAGCTGGACGTCTCCTTCCGCTACTGGGAGGGAGCGGTGGAGATCGCGGGCACGCGGCGGGGCCGGCCCGTCGGGGGGCGCGGCTACGTGGAGCTCACCGGCTACGCGGCGGCGGGACACCGGTAAGAACGCCACCCCTCCGGACGTTGGGAGGGTGTGCGCGTCTCCCTTCAAACGCGCACGACGTACCCCGTGCCGGTGCCCGCCGTCGGGGACGGAGAGCGCCTCCTCACCCTCTTCCTACGAACGGGCACCGGCACGGTTTCTCGATTGTGAGATGATTTCGCAAATCTATCCCGGGAGGTCCATGGATGAAGATGACTCTTCGCTCCTTTTCTCTCAGCCTGACAGCAGCGCTCTTCGTCGTCGGCGGACTGTCCGCCAAGCCACCGGCGAAGCCCGTCTCCGCTCTGAAGCAGTACACCATCGACCAGTTCCTCGCCAACACCGCCTATGGCGGAGCGTCGTTCTCGCCCGACGGCCGCAAGATCCTCGTGGGCTCCAACCAGACGGGGGTCTTCAACGTCTACGCCATCCCCGTGGATGGCGGCAAGCCCGTCCAACTCACCGCCTCCAAGGTGAGCTCCATCCAGCCGGTGAGCTACTTCCCCAACGACGAGCGCTTCCTCTATCTGAGCGATCAGGGAGGGAATGAGAAGAGCCATCTCTACGTCCAGTCGCCGGACGGCAGCGTCCGCGACCTGACCCCGGGCGACAAGCTCCGGGCCGAGTTCGAGGGCTGGGCGCCGGACGAGAAGAGCTTCTTCCTCTCGACCAACGAGCGCGATCCCGCCGCCATGGACCTCTACGAGATGGCGGTGGACGGCTACGAGCGCAAGCTCCTCTACACCAACGACGGCGGCTTCTCGATCGGCGCCATCTCGCCGGACCGCCGCTGGGTGGCCCTGGTCAAGTCCATCTCCACGTCGGATTCCGAGATCTATCTCTACGACCGCACCGCGGCCAAGCTCACACGGCTGACGCCGGAGACACCCAACGAGGACGTGGCCAACGCCCCCGAGACGTTCAGCCGCGACAACGGCAGCCTGTACTACGCCACCAATCAGGGCTCGGAGTTCGCGTACCTGGTGCGCTACGAGCTGGCCACGGGCAAGCGGACCGACGTGGTGCGCACCCCATGGGACGTGTCGGGCGCAGGCCTGTCGCGCGACGGGCGCTTTCTCACGGTGGCCATCAACAACGACGCCCGGACCGAGCTGCGCATCTTCGACGCCGCGACCCTCAAGCCCGTCGCGCTGCCCACCCTGCCCGGCGCCGACGTCACCGGCGTGACCTTCTCGAAGGACAGCTCGCGGATGGCCTTCTATGCCGAGTCGGCCGGCCCGCGCGACCTCTACGTGCGCGACGTCCAAACCGGCCAGGTGCGGCAGCTCACCCACGCGCTCAACCCCGCCATCGATCCCGCCGATCTGGTGCCTGCCCAGGTGGTGCGCTTCAAGTCCTACGATGGCCTCGAGATCCCCGGTCTGCTCTATAAGCCGCTCGGCGCCGCCGCCGGCAGCAAGGTGCCGGCCCTGGTCTCGGTGCATGGCGGACCGGGCGGGCAGTCGCGGGTGGGCTACAGCGGCTTCACCCAGTTCCTGGTCAACCATGGCTATGCGGTCTATGCCATCAACAACCGGGGGAGCAGCGGCTACGGCAAGAAGTTCTTCACGCTGGACGATCGCAAGCACGGCGATGCCGACCTCGACGACTGCGTGGCCAGCAAGAAGATGCTGGCCGGCACCGGCTGGGTGAATCCCGGCCGCATCGGCATCCTCGGCGGCAGCTACGGCGGCTACATGGTCCTCGCCGCTCTGAGCTTCCGCCCCCAGGCTTTCGCCGTGGGGGTCGACATGTACGGTGTCTCCAACTGGCTGCGCACCCTGCAGAGCATTCCCGCCTGGTGGGGCCCGGAGCGGGAGGCGCTCTACAAGGAGCTCGGCGATCCGGTCAAGGACGCCGACTACCTGCGGCGCATCTCGCCCCTCTTCCACGCCGATCGGATCGAGCGTCCGCTCATCGTCCTCCAGGGAGAGAACGACCCGCGGGTGCTGAAAAAAGAGTCGGACGAGATCGTCGAAGCGGTGCGCAAGAAGGGGGTCCCGGTCGAATACTTCATCTTCCCCAACGAGGGGCACGGCTTCGCCCGCAGGGAGAGCCAGGAGAAAGCCTACCAGGCCACCCTGGATTTCCTGGACAAGTACCTGAAGGGGAGCGGGGCGGCCGCCAGCTCCAAGTAGACAGGGATGGGACCTACGACGCCGGCCCGCCGTCGGAATGCGCGGGGGCCGGCGTCGCGGGCGCCACGCTCAGGCCCGGGAAGAAAATCTCCTGCGGCACGTGGCGCAGCAGCTCCCCGGTGCAGAACTCCACCATCTCGTCCTCGAGCTCGCGCCGGTAGGCCACCCGGCCGTTCTCCTCCGCGAGCGCCCCGGCGAACAGGGCGTCCTCGGGATAGAGGCGGACCATGGCCTTGAACGCATCCCCCGCCAGGCGGAACGGCCCGAGGCTCACCGAGTGAAGGTTGTCGACCCGCACGGCGCCGAACACCTGCTCGTAGAGGCGACGGTACTGCTCGCGGTAGCACGCGTCGTAGATCAGGGGATCGAAGCGCAGCCCCAGCCGCCAGCCGCGCTCCTGCAGGCGCTCCATCGCCCGGATGCGGCGGTCGACCGACGGCGTCTCGTGCTCGTGGGTGGCCTGCACCTCCTCGGGCGTGAAGCTGAAGGCCACCACCACGTTGGGCACCGCCTCCATGTCGAGCAGCGATTTGATCTGCGTGCTCTTGGTGCGCAGCTCCAGGTTCGCCTGGGGGAAGCGGGCAAAGAAGGGAACGAAGCTCGCGGCGAGCCGCGTCACCGGCTCGAGCGCCAGACTGTCGCACTCGTAGCCGGAGAAGAACCACAGCTCCTCGCCGGGGTGGGCCCGGACCTTCTCCTCGATCGCCCACTGGTAGTCCTCGTAGTTGACGAACACCACGTAGTGGGCCGACCGGAACATCCCCTGAAGGTAGCAGTAGCGGCAGTCGTAGATGCAGTTGAGCATGGGATCGAAGAGGAAGCTCCGCGCCCCCGCGAGCCCGAACCCCTCCGGGGCATCGTGCACGAAGTTGCGGTGCTTCTTCGCCAGGATGAGCGACGGCCGGCGCTTCTGCAGCCGGAAGTGCTGAGCGCGGCGATTGAAAATCTCGCCGTAGCGTGCGCAGGGCACCACCTCGGCATCGGGGAAACGGCCCTGGATCGCGAGCGTCCGCGGATGGTTCAGGATCTCTTCTTCAACGTAGATCATCGGCGGTGCTTCCTTCGGGCGCGGGCAGCCGGATGGGATGGTGGGCGGCCGACCACGCCGCGAGCTCCTCCGCCAGAGCGGCGAGGTCGCGGGCGAAGGTCTCCAGGTCGCCGAGGTTGCGGGCGATCAGGTGCTCGAGAAAGGTGCTGGACATCCGCCGCGACAGGGTGGCGTCCGCGTTGTCGGAGACCACCTTGAAACAGTGCACCAGCTCGGCGACGGAGAACCGGCAGGCGGTGGGAAAGAACCCTGCCGCCTCGCTGTCGTACACCCACGGCAGCGAGTACTCCTCCTCCACCCGCTCCACGGTGAGCACCGGGACCGTGGGCCGGGGGCTGTCGACCACGAGCTGGGGATACCAGGAGGCGCCGCTCGCGCCGTCGGAGATCTTGTGAGCGATGACGCCTTCACCCACCGGGCGCGCGCTGTGCCCGCCGAGGCCGACGTTGAGCCAGGCCCGGCCCAACTCGCCGCCCGAGAAGAGATGGAGGTAGGCGGTGGCGGCCGCGGCCGCGGCCTTGCCCGGACCGGAGACGATCAGCCACGCATCCTCTCCGCGGTAGACGGAGAATGGACCCTCGCCGGCGGGCTCCATGCCGAACCTTTCGACCAATGCGCGGGCCTCCGCCTGGAGGGCCACGACGAAGCGAAGCATGGGGGTTGCGATGGCTCTACCTCAGATCTCCGGTCCGCCGCCCCAGGTTCGAGCTCTCCTCGCCGCCAGCGGCGCCACCGCCGCCGCGGCGGACTCTGGAGATCATCTTCTCAGGCCGTTGCCGGGGGCGTCAAACCCTTGCGGACGCTCCCGGGTGGTCAAATCTGACAAAGTCGCCCGGTGCCCGCGGTGATGCTGCTGCTCCCCTTCGCCGGCCGCCAGCCGGCGAGCGGCTACGCCCTGGCGCTCTCCAGCACCTTCGCGGGCAACGCCGTGCTGGTGGGGAGCATCGCCAACCTCATCGTGGCCGAGCAGGCCGGCCGCCTGGGCATCCGTTTCGGATTCCGCGAGCACCTGGGGTCCGGCCTGCCGGTGGCCCTCATCTCGCTGCTCCTGGCGGCGGCAGCGATGCTTCTGTGGTGAGGGGAGAGAGCCCGAAACGGTCGAAGTCGCGGGAGATAGCGTCCCGGCGCACCCGCGAGCTGGAGCGAGCGACCCAGAGGCCGTTGGGCATCTGCTCGAAGTCGTAGCGGGCCAGGGCCTGGGCAGCATCGGGGCGCGGGTGCCAGTAGTCGACGACGACGTCTGGCCGCAACGCGCCGAAGCTGTAGTCGTAATCCTGCTTATCGTGCCCCGGCATGAACGACCGCGAGCGCCCCAGCCGCGCGATCTGCCGGTCGCACTTGCCCAGTACGTCGACCGTCGGCCGCTCCGCGAAATAGGGTGTGCTCCCCGCCGCGGCCACGGCGATGCTCGCTCGTGGGTCGCTGCTCTCCCGGATCAGCAGGCCCACCCGGGTCATCTGGACGTTCATGGGGAGCTCGTAGGCGTTGTCGACCACCCACTGCGCGGTCCCCTTGCCGTTGACCAGGGCCCAGAGAGCGAGGGCCCAGGCGATCCGCGCGCGATCCGTCCGCGCCCAGACTCCCGCGTCGCTCCCCCGCGGCGCCAGGCGGAAGAGCCCCACGAGGGCCGCTCCCGTGACCGCCAGGGTGACGCCCCAGGCAAGGTCCCGGGGCGAGGTCAGGTGCTCGGAGACCTTGTCCCCGAGGTTCCACAGCCCGCCGGCGAGCGCCCCCAAGCCCAGGACGATGCCGAGCGTCCGCGGCTGTGGCCCCTCCGCCTCTCCGAGCCGCGCGAGGCTCAAGGCCGCGAGGAGGGCGAGCGCGGGGATCGCGATGGCCACGTAGCGGTTCGCCATCCGCATGTACTCCCAGGCATCGCCGCCCACGTAGACGGAGTACGCCGACTGTACGACGACCAGCGCCGCCAGCAGCAGGAGGCGCCCGCGGAGCACCGGATCGCGGCCCCGCCGCAGCGCCAGCAACAGCAGACCGGCGATGGCCAGCAGGGGGAGGAGGTGCTGAGTGAGAGCCGAGCCGAAAGTCAGCGCTCCCCGGCCGATGCGGTCCACCAGGGAGCTGCCTCCCAGCTTCAGGTAGTAGGTGTTGGGCAGCAGGTCACCATAGAACGACCAGCGGAAGGCGAGATGGATCGCCTTCGGTACGGCGACGGCCATGCCCAGGACCGCGGCCGTGCTCACCCGGGAGCGCCAGCTCGGGGCCGTGAGGACGGCGAAGGCCACGAGGACGCTGGCGACGGTGACCGCATCGTCCCGGGTCAGCACCAGGGCCGCGAGACACAGGGCCAGCCCGAGGAGGAGGGCCGGCCGGCGCTCCTCCTGCAACCGGAAGAGCAGCAGCACACCGGCGCTCGCCAGGAGCGCCAGCAGGCCCACCTCCATCCCGCGCAGGGTCCAATAGATCAAGGGGAAAGAGAACGCCGAGAGGAAGACCGCGAACAGCCCGGCCCAACTCCGCCGCACGCCGGTGAGGAGCCGTGCCGTCGCCGCCACCACCCAGACCTGGGCGAGAAGGATCAGGGCCCCCGAGGCCATCACCACGAGCGAGGTCTTCGAGAGCGGCAGCGGCAGCAGGTGGATCGCCGCCATCCACAGCGTCCACAGCAGGTTGGTATATCCCTCCACCGGCGGCGCCTCGCCCGGGTTCCAGACCAGCCCATGCCCCGCCGCCAGGTTGTGGGCATAACGCATGGAGATCATGGCGTCGTCGAACAGGGTGTAGTAGCGCTCCCCGCCCACCGTGAAGCCGGTCCGCACGATGAAAAGGACGTAGAAGACGAGCGCACCGAGGCCGACCAACCCCCAGAGGAATTTCGGCGCCTGCAAGCTGGACGTCGATGCCGACTGCGCAGAAGTCTCAACCATTTTCGGCCTCCTATGAGCCGCGTTCGGGTGAGCCTGGTCTGCAAGCCGTGTGCCGGTCAGACGCGGCGCAGCAGGAGATGCCGGTAGGAGCTCACCGCCGGCTCGTCGTGCTCCACCGCGAACGGCGCTCCGGAGCCGGCGAGGATCTCCCCCATTCGCCGGTTGGTGCTGGTGAAGACGAGGTCCAGAAGGGCCAGTCCGGCCCTTTGCAGAGGGCCCGGCCGCGCGCCGTCCGGCAGGAACTTGTCGAACACGGCCAGCCGCCCGCCCGGCCGCAGCACCCGGGCCGCCTCGCGCAGGCAGCGGACGGGGTCCGGGATGACCTCCAGCACCATGTGCAGGATGGCCGCGTCGAAGGCGTGATCGGGGAGGTCGAGGTCCATGCCGTCCATCACCCGCAGCTCAACGCCGGGACGGGCATGAGCCGCGGCCTGGCGCAGCATGGCCGGCGTCAGATCGGTGGCCAGCACCTCGACGCCCGAGGGAACGAACGGCAGGTCCGCCCCCGTGCCGCAGCCGATGATCACCAGCCGCTCGCCGGGCCGCAGCGCCAGCAGACCGATGGAGCGCCGCCGCTCTTCGTGGAAATGCGTGACCCGGTCGTAGTGCGGGGCCCAGAGCGTGTAACGGAAGCGTTGCCAGACGTTCGGGGGCATGATGGGCGGCCCATTGTGCACGATCCACGCCTGAGACGGACGGGGATCCGAGAAAAAGGGTGGGGAGAGACGTTCGAGGGCGCCGGAGCCATCGCAGGTATCTCAGCCATCGCGAGACGGCTCAGAACGGCATCCTCAGGTGATCGAGGTCCTCGCGGCGGACCAGGGCGGGGCCCGGCTCGCGGGACGAGTCGTCGAAGAAACGGCGGACCTGCAGAGGATCCGCGTGCGCCAGGCGATGGTAGAAGCGGAGGGCCGCCTCGACCTCTGTCCGCCAGAGCGTGCAGCGCTCCTCCGAGGGGTCGCGGAGGTCCTCCCCCTCCTGAGAGGCGGCCACATAGGTGCTGTGGCTGCACACGTGGCGGGCCCAGCACCCCTGGCAGGGGAAATCGGCCTCGCCGCCGCTCCCCTCCGCGTCCTCCACGCCCCAGAGGCTCGGAGTCGGGCGAATGTCCAGACGCTCCAGGAAGGAGCGGGGATAGACGTCCGCCATGGGCATCAGCCCGCCGAAGCTGCCGCGCTCGCCGTAGAGGCGATCGAGCGGCTCGCTGCGCATCAACCGGTCGACGATCCGGGTCAGGGGTTTGAAATCCACCGGCAGGCTCTGGGTGGTGAGAGCGTCGCCCATTTCGTCGCACACCGCCAGCAGATCGTTCCGAGTCTCGCGCAGCCGGCCTGGGCGCTCGGCGCCACCCACGGCGGAGCTCTCCAGGATCGTGGCGTCCAAGTGGCGGACGCCGGTCCGTTTCGCCCATTCCCAGGCGTCGAGGAGCCGGCCCTGGTCCAGCACGCAGTGGACGGTCAGCCGCTCGCCCAACCCGTCCAGCAGCAGGCGCACGGCCGGCTCGGCCCGCCAGGCCGGGATGCGGCGGTCGGCGTAGAAGTCCTCGGTCCGCGCCGGATAGCTGCCGCAGAGCAGCCGCACCTGGAGGGAGAGCCCGGCGAGCACGCCGGCCACGGCGGGGGTCACCTCCCGCGCGTCGAGAGTCAGCTCGAAGGCGATCTCCTGGTGCAGGGGCGCCGCCTGACGGGAAGCCTCGACCACGATCCGCTCGAGCACGCCGCTCCCCGGAAACGCTCCACCCCAGCTCAGATGGAGCTTGACGCGGCTGGCGCCGGCGCTCTGCTGCAGCACGAACCTGATGATCTCCAGGGCCGCCTCCTCCCGGGCCTGCTCGACGCGGGCGTGGAGCTCGTCGTCGACGCGGTAGATCGCGCCCACGCTCCAGCCTCCGGTGAGCTCCAGCGCTCCTCCTCCCTCCGAGACGGCGGTCCAGCCCACTCCCCCTTCGCTGGTCAGCAGGTCCTCGTTGGCGAGCCAGCCGAGGACGGTCTCGTCCAGGTCCCCCATCTCCAGCGCCGGCGCAATGTGGAACTGCAGCTCCTCCGGCACCTCCACCACCGCCCCCCTCTCCAGGTCATAGATCAGGCCGCAGGAGCCGTCCCCCTCGATGAGGGGGTGCAGGGCGCGCAGCCGCAGGGCTCCGGGCATTGGCATGGCGGTGACGGGGAACATGCTCGTCCTCCTTGATCCCGGCGATGGCTCGGCCTCCCACCCACGATCGGGTGTCCGGAACGTCCGAACCATTTCGCCTCTAATACCTTCGTTTCCGCTGGGCCGGTTTTCGGGACAAAAATCCCGAACTTTCCTGAAACGGCCGCCGTTTCAGGGTTTGTGAAGTTCCTCGCATCAACGTGCACGGAAAAAGTGTTCAAACATGGGGCGGCGAAGACCGCCCCCGGACGGCGGGAAGATCAGTGGGAAGCGGCAGCTCCAGGCTTCAGCCAGCGGTCGAGCCAGGAGAGGACGGTCTCGTGCCAGAGGAGGCTGTTGGCGGGCTTGAGCACCCAGTGGTTCTCGTCGGGAAAATAGAGAAACTGGCTGGGGATGCCCCGGCGCTGAAGGGTCGTGAAAGTGGCGATCCCCTGGTTGTCCGGCACCCGGTAGTCGAGACCGCCGTGGACGACCAGCATCGGGGTCTTCCAGCGCTCGATGAAATTCGCCGGGTTGTACTTCTCGTAGTTGGCGGCACTCTGCCAGTATGGACCGCCGTTCTCCCACTCCGGGAACCAGAGCTCCTCGGTGCCGTAGTACATCATCCGCTGATCGAAGATGCCGTCGTGGACCACTAGGCAGCGAAAGCGGTCCGGCCAGTTGCCGGCGATCCAGTTGATCATGTAGCCGCCGTAAGAGGCGCCGAGGGCGCACGCCCGGTCGCCGTCGAGCCAGGGATAGCGGGCGACGGCGGCCGCGAGGCCCTTCTGCAGGTCGATCAGGGGCTTGTCCCCCCAGTCCATGCGGATGGCGTCGGTGAACGCCTGGCCATACCCCGTGGAGCCGTGGAAGTCGATCATCACCACACCGTAGCCCGCCCCGGCGTAGGCTTGGGCGTTCCAGCGATAGTGAAACTCGTTGTTGAAAGAGCCCTGCGGGCCGCCATGGATGAGGAAGGCCACGGGATACTTCCTGCCCGGCTCGAAACCCGCGGGCTTGACCACCCAGCCGTAGACCGTGTCGCCGCCCGCCCCCGGAAACGAGAGCTGCTCGGGCTCTCCCATCCGCGCCGCCGCCACGCGGCCGGCGTTGACGTGGGTGATCTGCGCTAGCCCCGAGCCGTCGCGGCGCACCGTGTAGAGCTCCACGGGCCCCCGCAGGTCGTCGCGGCCAAAGACGATGCGGTCGCCGGCCAGCTTGGGGCTCCGTACGTGCCCCTGGGCCACCAGCCTGGTGACTTTGCCGGTGGCCACGTCGAGGGCGAACAGCGGCACCTGGCCCACGTCCTCGGCCGTGGCATAGAGAGTGCGGCCGTCGGGCGAGAACTGGAGCCCGTCGGGCGAGCGGTCCCAGGCCTCGGCCAGCACCCGCTCGCGGCCGCTCGCGAGGTCCAGCAGCTTGATGCGCAGGCGGTCGGCCTCGAAACCGGGACGGGCCATGGCAAGCCAGGCCAGCGTCCTGCCGTCCGGCGAGAACACGGGCTGGGTATCGGTAGCCTGGTTGGCGGCGGTCAGATTGCGGGGCGGCTGCGAGCCGTCCACCGGCGCCAGGAAGAGGTCGAGGTTGGTGGACCAGGGCTCCTCCGCCCCCACGTTGCGGGCCACGAAGACGATAGAGCGGCTGTCCGGCGAGAAGGCGTACTCCTCGGTGCCGCCGAACGGCTTCGAGGGCGTGTCGGCGTTCAGCCCGCGGGAGACGTCCACCGGCTCGCCGCCGGCCACGGGCAGGACGAACAGGTGGGAGCGCCGGCCGTCGCTCCAGGTGTCCCAGTGGCGGAAGAAGCCGGCCCCGCCCTGATAGATCTGGCCGCTCGACTTCTTCTTCGCCTGGGCGTCCAGCCGCTCCCTGGTGCAGGCCAGGGTCGGGCAGTCGACGAAGACGTCGAGACTGAAGGCGAGGCGCGAGCCGTCGGGCGAGACCGTGAGGTTCGACACGTCGAGCGGCAGCCTGGTGATCTGGACGGGATCGCCGCCGCCCACGGGCAGCCGCCAGACCTGGCTCGATCCCGAGCGGGTGGAGAGGAAATAGAGGCTCTTGCCGTCCGGCGCCCAGCGCGGGTTGTTGTCCGCGGCGGGATCGGAGGTCAGGCGGGCGAGGCCAGTGCCGTCGATGTTGACCAGCCAGAGGTCGAACCGCCCCTTGTTGGCCTCGAGATCCGTGGTGCGGAGCTCGAAGGCCACCTTGTCCCCCTGGGGCGAAGGCTCGGGATCGCTGATCCGCTCCATGGCGAGCAGGTCGTGGACGGTGAACGGATGGGTCTCCGCCCCCATGGCGGGGGCTGCCAGGGCGAGCAGAGCGAGGACGAGAAGCAATCGGCGCAGTCGGCGCATCAGGATCTCCTGGATCTGGAGGAGTTGGCTCAAGCAGGGCGACTCTAACTCAGGATGAGACAGGCAGGGACGTCCAAGCTTGTAGTGAGTTATACTGTGGGCGCGGTGGATTCTACTGCACCAAGCCCCCGTTCAGCCCCCCATGCTCGTCGGCGCTGACCCGCACAAGCCCATCCAGGTCCTCGGTGCCGGACTGTCCGGCCTCTCCGCTGCCATCCTCCTCGCCCGGGCGGGCCGGGAGGTCCACGTCCACGACTTGCGGGCGGACAGCGGCGCCCGCTTCGCCGGGGACTTCCAGGCCATCGAGAACTGGTCGCGTCCGGTGGATTTCCTGGACGACATGCGGAGCTGGGGTCTGGACCCCGGAACCTTCCGGACCAAGCCGTTCCGCGAGATCGACCTCGTCCTGCCCCGCGGCGAGATCGTCACAGCCCGGACCCCCGGGATTGCCTTCCGCCTGGTGTCCAGAGGAACCGCCACCGGGACGCTGGACCAGGGCCTCAAGCGGCAAGCCGAGGCCGAGGGCGTCCATCTTCACTATCGGGTCCGGAGGGACCGGGAGCTCTGCGACGTCGTGGCCACCGGGCCGAAGACTGCGAGCGGCCTCGTCTGCGGCGAGCTCTTCGAGACCTCGCACCCCGACCACGTCGCCTTCCAGCTCAACGACCGGCTGGCGCCCGGCGCCTACACCTACATGATCGTGGTCGACGGCGTCGGCCTGATCGCCACGGTGCTGCTGCGCCGGCAGCGAGATGCCGAGCGTTTCCTGAACGAGACCCTGGCCTGGTACCACGCCCACTACCCCGCCCTGGACCGCCGTCCCCTCCACCGCATGCGGGGCATCGGGGGCTTTGCCTTGAATCCCCGGCACACGGTGGACGGCCGGTGCTACGTGGGCGAGGCCGCCGGCTTCCAGGACGGCCTCTGGGGCTTCGGCATCCGCTACGCCATCACCTCCGGCGTGCTGGCGGCGCGGGCTCTGCTGGGGGAGCTCGATTACGAGCAGGCCGTCCGCGAGACCCTCCGGCCCTACCAGGCAGCCTCGCTGGCCAACCGCTGGCTGCTCAATCGCCTCGGGCGCTGGGGCTTCGAGGGGCTCGCCCGGCTGTGGATGCGCAGCCAGCACCTGGGGGGCGATGGCCTGCGCTTCCTCTCTCGACTTTACCAGCCCTCCTGGCTGCACTGGCTGATCGAGAAGACGGCGGTGCGGTACATGCTGGAAAAGCGTCCTGCGGACGGAGGGCTGGAGATGCGCCCGCTGATCCTCGCGCCGTCCAAGCCGCGAGACGAGTGGGAGCCCTCGGAACCGGCGCGGATCATCGCCTGTCAGCACGCGGCCATCCAGGCCGCGCGCCGATTGCAGACAGGCTAGTAGTACGTTCCGCAAATTCGCGAGCCGTCCCCTCCGTACGACGGGGTCGGCGTATCTTTACAACACGCCATCGTATCCTTGCAACAAGCCCTCGTATGGATACGACGAGCCGTTGCATCCTTACAACGGGCCGTTGTATCGATACGGCGGCTTGCCGATGGTTACGACGAGCCATCGTAACGATACGACCGAGCGTCGTAGCCATACAACGGCCGTTTTATCGATCCCACGGGGCGTCGTATCCTTACGATGGCCCGCCGCTGCTTACAACGCGCCGTCGTATCTATACGCTGAGGCGTCGTATCCATACGACGGCCGTTTTATCGATACGACAGCTCGCCGTATCCTTACAACGGCCGTTGGATCGATACGGCGGGCCGTGGGATCGATACGACGGGCCGCCGATGCTTACGACGAGCCGTTGGATGGCTACAACGAGCCGTCACATCGAGATCGAGCCCTTGCGGAACTCCGTCTTGTCGAGATGGGCGTTCACCAGCACCGGGAAGCCCTGGCGGGCAAGGGTCACAGCCTGCCGGAGCACGCCGGCGACGTCGTCACGCCGCGTCAGCAGCAGGCCGCGGCCGCCATAGCCCTCGGCGACCTGATGGTAGTCGGTGCGGGCGAGGACGACGCCCACGTCGTCGTGGAGGACCTCGATCTGCTCGCGGGCGATCTGAGTCCAGCCGGCGTCGTTGCCCACGATGGCGATGACCGCGACGCCGTGGCGGGCGAAGGTGTCGAATTCGGCCAGGCTGTAGGCCACCGAGCCGTCGCCGTAGAGGATCCAGACATCGGCTTCCGGCCGACAGAGCTTGGCGCCGAGGGCGAAGCCGCCGCCGACCCCGAGGGTGCCGAAGACGCCCGGGTCGAGCCAGGACAGCGGCCCCCGCGGGCTCACCGTGTAGGCGGCCGTGGCCACGAAGTCGCCGCCATCGGCGACGATCACGCTCTCCGTCGCCAGGGCGCGGTCGATCTCCCGGCAGAGGTGGACGGGATTGACCCGCTCGCCGGTCACCGCGGCCTGCTCGTCGATCTCCCCCTCCCGCTCGGCATCGCGGTTGCGCAAGGTTTTCAGCCAGTCCTCCCACCGCCGGCCGCCGCCGGAGAGCTCCGCGGCCAGACCGCGCAGGAGGAGGCCCGGGTCGGCGTGGACCCCCAGGTCCGGCTTGCGGTTCATTCTGAGGTCGGCCTCGCCGCGGTTGACGGAGATCAGGAACGCCTTGTGGCCGACGTGCCGGCCGTAGTCCAGCCGGAAATCGCTGGGGATGCCGGCCAGCAGGACGAGGTCCGCCTCCCTCAACGCCTCCCGCCGCTTGTGCCGCATCTGGAGCGGGTGACCAGGCCCGAGGAGGCCCCGCGCGCCGCCGGCGAGGTAGACCGGCGCGCCGAGGGCCTCGACGGCCTTGGCCAACTCCTCCGCCTCCGGCCGGGTGGGCGAGGAGAGGAGAGCCTGGCCGCCCAGCACCAACACCGGGCGCCGGGCCTTGCGCAGCCGGGAGGCCGCCTTGCGCACCTCGGACCGTTCCGGAGCGGGAGGCTGAATCGTCGGGCGCGGCCGGGGCACTCGCCGGTCGGCGCCGGCGAAGAGCCTGCCGGCGTGGCGCTGCATGTAGAAGCGCAGGGCGGCGCCGGCCAGGCCGCCGCCCTTGGAGCTGGCGCCATACCACTGGCGCACCAGGGCCTCGTCGTAGAGGAGGTCCACCGGGCATTCCAGGAACACGGGTCCGGGCACTCCCGCCCGCGCCACGGCGAAGGCCTTTTCCAGCAGCGGCACGAGATCGCGCACCGCCGCGGCCGAGGCGGCCCATTTCACGTGCGGCGCGAACAGGGCCCGCTGGTCGATGTCCTGGAGCGCTCCCCTTCCCTTGAGCAGGGTGGCCGCGGCGCCCCCCAGGAGGACGACGCCCGACTGGGCGAGCTGGGCGTTCTTGATCGCCGTGATGGTGTTGGTCACCCCGGGACCGGCGGTGACGGCCGCCACCCCGGGCACGCCGGTGAGGCGGAAGACGGCGTCGGCGGCGAAGACGGCGTCCACCTCGTGGCGCACGTCCACCACCCGGATGCCCCGGTGCTTGGCGCCCACCAGGATGGGCGAGATGTGCCCGCCGCAGAGGGTGAAGAGGAACCGCACCCCCTGCTCCACCAGCACCGACGCAATCCGGTCGCCGCCGTTCATCGCCTCCCTCCCCCGTCGCGGACGTCGAGAACATGATGCTCCAGGGTGAAGCAGACGAAGATGCCTGCCATCACCGCCGCCGCCGTCTCTCCGGGCCGGGAGCGCCGTACCTCGACCCGCACCCGGCTCTTCCGCCCGTCCGTCTCTTCCACGGCAGCCCGGGCCTCCAGCCTCTCCCCCACCGTCACCGGCTTCAGGAAGCGCACCTCGGCGCTCCCCAGCACCACACAGGGATGATTGACGGCCAGCATCGCGGCATGGTCCGCAAGGCCGAAGACGAAGCCGCCGTGCACCAGGCCCCGCTCGTCCACCGCCATCTCCGGAAGGGCTTCGAGGGCCACCACGGCCGAGCCCTCCGCCACCTCCAAAGGCTGGCCACAGAGGCGGCGGTCGATCCTCAGGTGAGTGCGAACTGCCGGTCCAGAGACGCCGGGGAGTGACATGGGCGGGGATTATACCGATCCGCTGTAATCTTCTCCCGCCATGCTCCGTGCGACCTCCTGGACCGGCGACGCCCTCGCCCTGGTGGACGACCTCCGCCGCTCGCTGCGCGGCGAGGTGCTCTTCGACGACGGCAGCCGCGCCCTCTATGCCACCGACGCCTCGAATTTCCGGCAGGTGCCCATCGGCGTCGTCTGCCCGCGGGACGCCGACGACCTGGCCGCCGCCGTGGCCGCCTGCCGCCGCCACGGCGCCCCCATCGTGCAGCGCGGCGCCGGCACCAGTCTCGCCGGCCAGTGCTGCAACGTCGCCGTGGTGGTCGACGGCTCGCGCCATCTGAAGGGCGTGCTGGGGATCGATCCCGGCCGGCGCACTGCCCGCGTCCGGCCCGGCACGGTGCTCGACGACCTGCGCCGCGAAGCGGGCCGGCACGGGCTCACTTTCGGCCCCGATCCCGCCACCCACGCCTGGTGCACGCTCGGGGGGATGATCGGCAACAACTCCTGCGGCGTGCATTCGGTGACCGCCGGTCGCACCGCGGACAACGTCGAGGAGCTGGAGGTGCTCACCTACGACGGCCTGCGCCTGCGGGTGGGGGCGACGCCGGAAGCGGAGCTCGACCGCATCGTCCGCGCCGGCGGCCGGCGGGGGGAGATCTACCGCCGCCTCCGGGAGCTGCGGGACCGTTACGCGGACCTCATCCGTCAGCGCTTTCCCCGCATCCCCCGCCGCGTCTCGGGCTACAACCTCGACGAGTTGCTCCCGGAGCGGGGGTTCCACGTCGCCCGCGCCCTGACCGGCAGCGAGGGGACGTGCGTGAGCTTCCTCGAGGCCACCGTCCGCCTGGTGCCGGCGCCGCAGGCCCGCGTCCTGCTGGTGCTGGGCTGCGCGGACGTGGTGGCCGCCGCCGAGCGCGTCCCCGAGGTGCTGGCCGCCGGCCCCATCGGCCTCGAAGGCATGGACCGCTTCCTGGTCGACAACGACTTCACCCGCCGCTCGTATGGGGAGACCCTCTCCCGCCTGCCGCCGGGCGAGGCCTGGCTGCTGGTCGAGATCGGCGGCGACAGCCGGGAGGAGGCGGCCGGCCGGGCGCGCGAGCTGATGGCGCTCTGGCGGATGCCGGCGCTCCTCCTGGAAGATCCCGGCGAGCAATCGCGGCTCTGGCTGGTGCGCGAGGCGGCGGTGGGCACCACCTCGCGCGACCCGCGCCTGGGCGGCGACGGCTGGCCGGGCTGGGAGGACTCGGCCGTCGCCCCCGACCGCTTCGCCCCCTATCTGCGCGACCTCCTGGCCCTGCTCGCCCGCTACGGTTACGGCGCCGCCTTCTACGGCCACTTCGGCGAGGCCTGCCTGCATGCCCGCATCGACTTCGACCTCGTCACGGCGGAGGGGATCCGGAAGTATCGCTCCTTCATGGAGGAGGCAGCCGACCTCGTGGTCGCCTACGGTGGCTCCCTCTCCGGCGAGCACGGCGACGGCCAGCAGCGCGGCGAGCTCCTCCCCCGCATGTTCGGCCCGGAGCTGGTCCAGGCCTTCCGTGAGTTCAAGGCGATCTGGGATCCGGGCAACCGGATGAACCCCGGCAAGAAGGTCGATCCCTACCCCCTCGACGCGGACCTCCGGCCCGCCCTCCGCCTCGCCAGCCCGGAGACCGCGTTCGTCTTTGCGGATGACGACGGCAGCTTCGCCCGTGCTGCCACCCGTTGCGTGGGCGTGGGCAAGTGCCGGCGGGACGCGGGCGGCGTCATGTGTCCGAGCTGGCGGGCCACGGGCGACGAGCGGCACTCGACGCGCGGACGCGCCCGGCTGCTCTTCGAGATGCTCCAGGGCGGCGTGATCCGCGACGGCTGGCGCAGCGCCGAGGTGCGGGAGGCCCTGGATCTCTGCCTCTCCTGCAAGGGATGCCTCGCGGACTGCCCCGCCGGCGTGGACATCGCCACCTACAAAGCCGAGTTCCTCCACCATCACTACCAGGGCCGGCTCCGGCCCCGCTCCGCCTATGCCGCAGGCCTCGTACCCTGGTGGGCCCGCCTCGCCTCCCACGCTCCAGGGCTCGCCAATGCCGTCGCCCGGAGCCGGCTCCTCAAGCAGGCTGCGGGGATCGCTCCGCAGCGGCGTCTGCCCGCTGTCGCCCGCCAGACGTTCCGAGAGTGGTTCCGGCAGCGGCCGGCGAGCGCGGGCGAGCGAATCCTCCTCTGGCCGGACACCTTCACCAACTTCTTCGAGCCGGCGATCGGACAGGCGGCCGTGGCCGTGCTGGAGGCCGCCGGCCTGCGGGCGACGCTCCCCCGCTCCGTCCTCTGCTGCGGCCGTCCCCTCTACGACTTCGGCATGCTCGACCTCGCCCGCCGCCAACTCCGCCAGATCCTGGACGCCCTCCGGCCGGAGATCGCGGCAGGCATCTCCATGGTGGGATTGGAGCCGAGCTGCGTCGCCGTGTTCCGCGACGAGCTCCCCGCCCTCTTCCCCGGCGACGAGGCCGCAAGGCGCCTCGCGGCCCAGACCTTCACTCTGGCGGAGCTCCTTCAGCAGCAGGGTTGGGAGCCGCCGCGCGGGAGCGGACGGGCGCTGGTCCACGGCCACTGCCACCACCACGCGGTGATGGGCCTGAGCGCGGACCGGAGCCTGCTGGACCGGTCGGGGCTCGATTACCGGCTCCTCGATTCCGGGTGCTGCGGCATGGCCGGGGCCTTCGGCTTCGAGGAAGAGCACTACGAGATCTCCCTCGCCGTGGGCGAGAGGGTCCTCCTCCCGGCCGTGCGCGAGGCAGACCCGGAGACCCTGATCGTCGCAGACGGCTTCAGTTGCCGTCAGCAGATCGCCCAGACGACGGGCCGGGCGCCGATCCATTTGGCGGAGCTGCTTTCACAACTGAACGCTTCATTTCGTCTCCGGGGATGAAGAACGAAGCGGCTGTGGCATGCTACCGTGTAAGATCTTCGGGACGGAGGTGGATCATGGTTCCATCGGCGAGACTTGGCGTTGCTCTCGTGGTGGCGGGGATGGCTCTCCTGCCCGGGGCCGGCAGGGCGCAGTTGGAGGGAGACCTGCCCCCGGAGACGCTGGCGCAATCGATCCCGCGCTTCGCCTTCCAGGTGCAGAAAGGCGGGCCGGCGCTGGTGTTCACCCGTAGCGGCATCGGCGCCGAGCACGACCCGCGGATCCTGATCTCCTCCCGGGACGGCTGGCGTCTGATCCAGCTCCCCGAGAACTTCCACAACCTGAGCTGGGTCTACGCCGGCCGGGGTGTCACCAGCGACGAGGTCTGGGCCGGCGCTCAGGCGGGGGGCGAGATCCCTCCGCCCAACCTGGAGCTCCTCTCCAGCGCCAACGGCGGCCGGGCCTGGCGCTATCGGGGCTCGCTGCAGAAGGTCTCGCGCTACGCCGTGATCGATTACCTGGCGATGAATCCGAGCGGCAAGGGCACCCTCGTCCTGCGGCTCGACGCCGACCCGAGCCCGAACGCTCCCCGTCTTGGCTATTATCTCTACATGACCAAGAACGGGCGCGACTGGTCGCAGCCCTTCTTCTCCGGCAGCAAACCCTCGCCCCCCTCCGACGTGCTGGCCCCGCCCGCCCGCACCTTCGAGGCCAACCAGCAGCCCCTCACGCCCGACGCCTGGCAACGGCTCTTCGCCGAGCTCCTGCCAGCTTCCGGCGGCTGAGCTACTTCTCCCCCATGTAGGGATACCGGTAGTCCTTCGGCGGCACGAAATTCTCCTTGATTGCCCGCTGCGAGGTCCAGCGCAGGAGGTTGGCCATCGAGCCGGCCTTGTCGTTCGTGCCGGAGGCGCGGGCGCCGCCGAAGGGCTGCTGCCCCACCACGGCTCCCGTGGGCTTGTCATTGACGTAGAAATTTCCCGCCGCATGCCGTAGCGCCGTGGTCAGGTGGGCGATGACCTTGCGGTCCTCGGCGAAGACGGCGCCGGTCAGGGCGTAGGGGCTGGTGGTGTCGACCAGCTCCAGGGTCTGCTCCAGATCCCCGTCGTCGTAGACGTAGACCGTCAGCACCGGTCCGAAGATCTCCTCCCGCATCAGCTTGAAGCGCGGGTCGGTGGTCACCACCACGGTGGGCGAGATGAAGTAGCCCTTGGACTTGTCGCCCTTGCCGCCGGTCAGGATCTCGGCCTCGCTCGAGCTCTTCGCGTGATCGACGTAGCCCATGATGCGGTTGAAGGAGGGCTCGTCGATCACCGCCGCCATGAAGTTGCGAAAATCGAGCGGCGAGCCCATCTCGATCGACGCGACCTGCTCCACCAGCAGCTCCTTGACACGGGGCCAGAGCGACTTCGGCACGTAGGCCCGCGAGCCCGCCGAGCACTTCTGCCCCTGGTACTCGAAGGAGCCGCGCACCAGCGCCGTGACGTAGGCCTCCACGTCCGCCGAGGGGTGGGCGAAGACGAAGTTCTTGCCTCCCGTCTCGCCCACGATCCGCGGATAGGAGCGGTACTGAGCGATGTTGTCGCCGATCGTCTTCCACATCGACTGGAACACGGGCGTCGAGCCCGTGAAGTGGATGCCCGCGAGGTCGGGGTGAGCGAGCACCGGGTCCCCCACCTTGCTCGCCTTGCCCGGCAGGAAGTTGACGACGCCGTCCGGCAGGCCCGCCGCCTGGAGCAGCTTCATGACGAAGTAGTTCGAGTACACGGCCGTCGAGGCCGGTTTCCACAGCACCGTGTTGCCCATCAGCGCCGGCGCGGTGGGCAGGTTGCCGCCGATTGAGGTGAAGTTGAAGGGCGAAACGGCGAAGACGAACCCCTCCAGCGACCGGTACTCCACACGGTTCCACACCCCCGGCGAGGACCACGGCTGGTCGGTGTAGAGGTGGCGCATGAAGTAGGGGTTGAAACGGTAGAAGTCGATCAGCTCGCAGGCCGAGTCGATCTCGGCCTGGAAGACCGTCTTCGACTGGTTGAGCATGGTGGCGCCGTTGACGGTGTCGCGCCAGGGGCCGGCGAGCAGGTCCGCGGCTCGCAGCAGGACCGCGGCCCGGTCCTCCCAGGCCGCCTCGGACCACTCCCGCCACGCCGCCTTCGCGGCCTTCGCCGCCGCTTCCACCTCGGCGGCCCCGGCCTGGTGGTAGGTGGCGAGGACGTGCCCGTGGTCGTGCGGGCAGACGGCCTTGGCGGTATCGCCTGTCCGCACCTCCTTGCCGCCGATGAGGAGCGGGATCTCGATCTGCTCGGCGAGCATCTCGTCCAGGCGCTTCTTGAGGGATTTCTTCTCAGGGGATCCGGGAGCGTACGAGCGCACCGGCTCGTTGACGGGCGCGGCGAGGGGGAAGATCGCGTTCGACATGGGGCAGATCGTATCCGCTGCGCCGCGAGCGCGCTACCCCTTGCCTACCCTTTGACAGCGGCCCAGGCGAAGATCAGGAAGCCGGCGATCAGCAGCGTGCCGCCGATGGGCGTGACCGCCCCCAGCCAGCGCGGCCCCCCGAGAGCCAGCCCGAACACCGTGCCGCTGAAGAGGGCGCTCCCCAGCAGGAGGCACCACCCCGCGCCGTCCACGCCCCGCCGCGCTCCCTGCGCTCCGAAGAGCCCCACGAGCACCATCGCGAGCCCGCCGTACATGAGATACCGTGCCGCGGTCTCCCAGAGCTGCAGCTCCCGCGGCTCCAGGCGAGCCGCCAGCGCATGGGCGCCGAACGCACCGGCGATCACCGACAGGGCGCCGCAGAGAGCGCCGATGAGGATCCAGTTCATGGAGGGGGAGGCCGGCTATCCGATCTCGCCGAGCCGGCGCACCGAGGCGATGCGGTCGCGCGGGATCATCAGGTGGTCGTACTTCTTGAAGACGCCGAAGCGGGAGGCGCGCTTTACGTACTCGGCCTTGGAGCGGCCGGCGTCGCCGTCGCGGTGGACGTCGACGTCGTGGAGGAAGATGCCGCGGTCGTCCATGTCGTCGCACCGGCCCACGAAGATCTCGGGGCCGGTGGTGTCGACGATCACGGTGATACCGTGCAGCTCGCCCTTGTTCTGGTGGAAGGTCCCCATCTAGGTGGCCGCCGGCACCGCGCAGAACTCGGCGAAGACCTGGGTCAGGTCGTGGGCCACCTGATGGGCGTCGCGCCCCTCGATGCGGTGGCGGGGCATGAAGTAGACCAGCTCGCCGTCCTTGAAGAAGGCGATGGACGGGCTGCTGGGCGGAATGTCGGCGATGAAGGCGCGGGCGCGGGCGGTCGCGTCGAGGTCCTGGCCCGCGAACACGCTGGCCACGCGGTCGGGCCGGCGCTCGCCTTCGAGGGCCAGCCGCACGCCGGGGCGCGCCATGCCGGCGGCGCAGCCGCAGACGGAGTTGACCACCAGCATCGCCGTGCCGGTCTTCTCGTTCAGGAAAGCGTCCACCTCGTCGGGCGTCCGCAGCTCACGCACGCCGATGCTCGAAAGCTCTTCACGCATCGGCCGGACCAGAAGCTCGCTGTAGGGCATCTTCGCACCTCCTTGTTTCAACGCGCCGGGGCGCGATCGAGAGTCACACTCTATCCCTTTTCAGCAACCCGGGGAGTGGCAGGTCCTATTCCCCTCTGCGGACCCGCCACTCCCTCTTCCTCGTCTACCGGAACCGCACCGTGGCCCCGAACCGGAGCACGCGCGGGCTCAGCCGCTCGGTGACCTGGTTGGCGAGGTCGCCGTCCAGGACGTTGCGGTCGCGCTGCAGGACGTAGTGCTTGTTGGCGAGGTTGAAGCCATCGAGGCCCAGCAGCAGCTCGGTCTGGCCGATGTGGAACGACTTCTCGATGCGGGCGTCGAGGGTGTAGATGTTGTCGTTGCGGAACTCCTCGATGTCGGGCGTGAGCTGGACCTGCCGGCTCCCCGTGCCACCCGATTTCTTGAGGTAGGGGGGCGAGATGTAGCCTTCACGGCCGTTGACGCTGGCGGCGACGTTGAAGCCCCACGGGTGGTCGGGCGCGACCTGGTAGAGGCCGTAGAGGCCGAAAGACCAGCGGCTGCCGAGCAGCACGTCCCCCTTGTTGCCGCTGCCGCCCGAGCGCTCGAAGTAGACGTCGTTGCGATCCGGGAAGCCGAGGCCGTCGGTCACCCGGTCGGTGGGGTCCTGGAAACGCCGGTACGAATCCGGGACGTTCCAGGTCCAGTTGTTGTAGTTGAAGTGCCCCTGGGCGCTCCAGCGGTTGACGAGCCGGCGGTTGAAGCTCAGGGTGACGCCCTTGTAGTCCTGGGTGCGGCTGCCGTTGAGGTAGAGCGTTCCCCCCGTGAAGTCCAGGCCGTTGCGCAGCTTGTAGACGGGGACGGTCGCGTCCTGGCCGTTGGGCAGGGTGCCGGTGACGGTGCCGTTGGGCACGTAGTCGTCCCGGGTGGCCACGCGGATCTGCCCGGTGGCCTCGTCGAGCACCAGCGACCGCACCTCGGGCACGTCGTGGATGTGACGGTAGATGAAGTTGACTCCCACTGCGAAGTTGGGACCGAAGCCCTGGTCGACGCCGAAGGTGACCTCGTCGGTCAGCGTCGGCCCCAGGTTGCGGGCGTTGACGTTGGGCGGCGCCCCCGAAGGATTGGTGGGATCGATGTTGTAGGTGTAGAGGAACTGCAGAGAACCGATCTCGCCGGGGTCGAGGACGTGGTTGTGGTTGGCGTCCGCGAAGTAGAAGTAGGCATAGCCATAGCCGATGGGGTTGACGCGGGTCGACAGCGGGAGCTGCCCGAGCTGCTCGGCATAGCGGGAGAAGGTGCCGCGCAGCAGCGTGTTGCGGTCCTTCCCCAGGGCGTAGGTGAGGCCGACGCGGGGCTCGAACGTCTTCCAGGTGAAGCCGCCGGCGTTGTTGCCGTTGAAGGTGAGGGGCGGCAGCAGCCCGGGGCTGTCGGCATCCTGGCCCGGCACCAGCGGGTTGCCCGGATCGGAGGCCGGCAGGTTCTTCAGGTACTGCCGGTCGTAACGCACGCCGGCGTTGACCGTCCAGCGGTTGAGGGTCAGGGTGTCCTGCACCCAGCCGGCCTCGTAGTCGCCACGGATCTTCACCGTGCGGTTGCGGTAGAAGATGACCTGGTCGATGCCTTCTTCGGCGCCGAACGTAGCTCCGGAAATGACCTTCTTGCCGTGCGGCCAGACGGTGCCGGAGTGGTTCTCCTGCTGGCGGAAGCTGCCGCCGAACTTCAGCTCGTTGCTGGCGGCGCCGGTGTTGAAGAAGTAGCTGCCGTCGGCTTTGTACTGATCGATGATGGCGTCCTGCTTGAAGTCGAAGTTCGAGCCGCGGAGCACGCCGTTGTCGTCGACGAAGATGTCGGCATTCAGACCGCCCTTGGGGGTCAGGGTGAACTTGCCGTCGTCGCGCGACCACAGGCCGTTGAACACCAGGCTGGGGCTGACGATGAAGGTGTCCTCGACCTTGTAGATGTCCGACGGCGTGGTCTGGTCGAGGGTGGACTCCGGCGCATGGTCGGGACCCGCGCCGCGGCCGAACTTGAGCTTGTCGTTGGTCCAGTAGTGAAGGACGCCCGAGTCCTGCGATCCGGCCTGGAAGTTCATCTTGACGTTGGTGTCCTTGAGCTCGGTCTTATCGAGCTGGGATTGATTGTCGGCGCTCGGCACCAGGTTGCCGATGTTGCTCCGGCCGTAGGCGCCCCAGATCCACAGGTGGTCCTTCCACAGCGGCCCGCCGACGTCGGCGCCGTACTCGTCCACCTTGTCGATGCGGTTGCCGGTGGGGTCCTCGGGCTTGGCCTGGTAGTTGCCGTCGGAGCGCAGGAAGCGGCCCGAGCCCCGCCACTCGTTGGTGCCGCGCTTGGTCACCTGATTGACGGTGACGCCGGAGGTCTGCACCGTCACGTCGGCGCTCGACACCGTGAACTGCACCTCCTCGAAGGCGCCGAAGTCGAAGTAGGTGGCCGAGCCGCCCACCGCGTTCATGTCGGTGAGGATGACGCCGTCGACCGCGAAGGTGTTGTCCCGCGTGCCGGAGCCGACGCCGAGGAAGTTCGACTGCTGGCCGCTCTCGTTGCCGCCGACGTTGACCCGGTCCACCACCACGCCCGGCGCCTGGCTCAGCAGCGACCAGGGGTCGCGGGCGGTGGGCACCCGGGCGAGGTCGGCGGCTCCGACGTTGGCCCCGAGGTTGGTCTTGCGCTCGTCGAGCAGCGGGCTCTCGCCGGTGACGGTGATGACGTCCTTGACGGCCGCGGAGAGCGTCACCTGCACCTCCGTGTTGGCGCCGACCCGGACGTCGACCTCCTGGACCTCGACGGGGGAGAAGCCCTGCAGATCGGCCTTCAGCGAATACTTTCCGGGATAAAGCTTCAGGAATCGGAACCGCCCGTCGCTGCCGCTCTGCTGGACCTGCGGCGCGCCCGCCGGGCCGGTGAGCGTGACCGTCACTCCGGGGAGTCGCTGCCCCTGCTCGTCCACCGTGCTGCCGTAGACGTCGCCGGTCTGGAGCTGCGCGGCGGCCGGGACGGCCAGCGCCAGCAGCAGAACGGCGACGGCGCTTGCGAGATGCGCGTACCAGCGTCTGCCCATCTTCTTTCCTCCCTTTCAAGGTCGAACGGCGCGCGCTGCGCACCGGGTGCCATCGAGATCTTGGATGGATTATGCAACGACTCGGTCACCAGTGCCAGCCCTGCGGGGCCGGCTGCGGCCCGGCAGGGGATGGAACGCCGTCAATACGGGTCGGCGCTCAGGACGCCGTTATTGACGCTGCGCAGGTAGTAGCCGTTCGACGGGCGATTGCGGAGATCGAAGGTGCCACCCGCGGCGACCTTCCAGATCTTGTAGTTCGAGTAGGTCAGCGCCACCCCTGGCTGGCAGACCTCGGGGGCGTGGTCGGCGAGGATGAAGTAGGCCGGGCCGTTGCCGACGACCGTGGCGTGCCCGTTCTTGTCCACCTCCACCGAGGTGGCCTCGTTGACCGCCAGCCCCCAGGCGGCGGCGGTCCTGCCGTCCTGGATCTGGCGGGCGAGGAAGGCGAGGGTCCGCCCCATCCGGTCGCGGGTGACGAAATGAGTGTCGGTGATCGTCGCGCCCAGATTGGCCCAGTGGAAGAAGTCGTAGGTAAAGGTGATAGTGCGGTGGTAAGGGTTGGCCAGGGCATCGCTCGAGAGCGCGCTGCCGGTGCAGCCGTCGTAGGTGAACTCCCCCTGGATGGCGAGGCCGGCGCTGGTGCCGCCCACCCCGCCGCCCCGGGCGTAGACGGACTCGACGGCCGTCTCCACCCTGGTGCCCTTGAAGAAGCGCACGTAGTCACACTGGTCGCCGCCGGCGAAGAAGACCACCTCGGCGTTCCTGACCGTGGTCTCGACGTCCGCGGTATCGGCATCCTTGGCGCTGGTGATGACCAGGGTCTCCACGGAGTCGATGCCGTTCATGGCATAGATGTAGTCGTTGTAGCCGTCGGCGCCCGAGGAGCGCAGGACCACGACGTCGATCCTGGTCGGGCAGCTCGTGCAGCCGCGAACCTGGTCGATGATCCACTGCAGGCCCGCGTCGACGTCGGTGCCGCCGCCGCCAAAGTCGTGAGCGGGACCGGCCATGGGCACCACCACGTCCGCGGGGTTGCCGGTGAGGTAGCGCGTGACCTTGGCCTGCGCGGGGAGCGCCAGGGCGGCGGCGAGGAGCAGGGGCAGCAGCAGGGAGATCGTCTTCTGTCGCATTCGGGTTTCCTCCTTCTCTACCTCTGTGAGTGCGGCGACGGGAAGAGAGCGGGCCGGAAAACGAAAGACCCGGCCGGACGAGCCGGCCGGGTCGAACCTGCAAGGGCCTGGCAGGACCCTCAGGGCGTCACGATCATCGCCGCCTTGGCGTCGGCCTTGAGCTGCAGGATCTGGCCGATCATGTCGTCCCGCTTCGGACGGCTGTTCTCGTCCTTGGCCGAGATCTCGAGCGCGTAGGCCTGCTTCAGCTCGGCCAGGGCGTCGAGGTGCAGCCCCCTCTCCTCCAGCACGCGGACGGCGTCGCGGGTGTCGAAGGAGGCGAGCTCGAGCAGCATCTCTGCCTGGCCCTTGTCCTTCAGGTTGACCGCCGCCTGGTCGAGCTCCGTGGACGAGCGGATGTTCTCCAGGGCGTTGAGGACGCGCAGCATCGCGGACACCGCCTCGACCTGGGTGGACTCGAGGTGGATGCCGATGCCGCCCGTGTCCGCCGCCCGGAAGCTCAGGCCGACCTCCGAGTTCTGGAAGGCGTTGCTGTTGTAGAAGGCGACGGCCTCCTCGATCGTGGTGGCCGAGTTGTTGTGGAAGAACGGGCCGGTGTCGGCCGCCTCGATCACCACCGGAGTATTGAACCGGCCGTTGCCGAAGCCGCCGCGCGGATTGGGAGCGCGGCCGAAGCCGCCGTCCCGCGGCTTGGCGCCGGGCGCGATCAGGTTGGCCGGGTGGTCGGGGAGGTCCTCGGTGCCGATGTTGAAGTTGCGGTTGTCGCCGTCCTGCCCGAGGGCGCCGCCGTTGCCGTGGCAGAGGTTGCACTTGCCGGCCGCCACCGTGCCGCCCTGGGTATCGAAGGCCAGGTAGATCTGCTGGCCACGGGCGACCACGGGCGACTTGAACTGAATGGCCGGAAGATTGAGGTCCTGCTGGCGGCCCAGGGCGAGCTGGAACGCGGCGAGGGCGTCCATCTCGTCGTCGGTCGGGAACCGGAAGTCGACCCCCGGCACGCGGTTGAGCGTCTTGGTGAGGTGCTGGTTGATGGCTCCCACCGCGAAGTCGCGGATGGTGCCGGCGCCCGGCGCGCCGTCACCGCCCCAACCCAGCCGCTCGGCGGGCGGGTTGGGGGTGCCGGGCTGCGGGATGCGGGAGTTGCGCAGCCCCAGCAGGTGCGGCACGGCGCGCAGCACGAACTTGTGCTGCAGGTCGGCGAAGCCGTCCGCGTTCTCCAGCACCAGGCCAAGGGCGCGCATCAGCGTCGGATTTTCAAAGCTCTGGGCCAGGGCCGGGTTGGTCTCGGCCACGAACAGCGGATCATCCGGCGCCAGGGTGGTCAGGTACTTGGGGTCGATGGTGAAATTGTTGTCCGAGGGGTGGCAGGAGCCGCAGGTCCGGCCATTGCCGCCGAACTTCTCGTTGAAGAAGATCTGGAACCCCTTGGCGACCAGCGCGTCCGTCGAATCGAACGGCGTGGCGGCGGCGACCCGGGGACCGAACAGCGACGCCAGCATCGGCGTGTGGCTCTGCGCGAGCGCGGGCTTCGCCTTGGCCTTGGTGTACATCCGCTGGAAGAGGTCGGGGGAGCCGTAGAGAACGCCACCCTGCTCCGGACGCATGCCGGCCCGCGTCACCACCATCAGGTCCGCCCGGAAGCGGTCGAAGAAGCCGGGCTCGAGACGGGTGGCGAGCTGAGTGAGCCTGCCGGCGGTGGTCACGCGGCCCAGCCGGTGCATCCGGTCGCCGGCTTCGGGAACCACGCTGCCGCCGGGCATGTTCTGCACCAGCCAGACGTCCCAGTTGCCGGCCGGCAGCCCCTTGAGCTCCACCTGGGCGACGTTCGACACCAAGTCGAGCCGGGCCACCCCTTCGGCATCCGTCTCCTCGCGCGACAGGCCCTTCGTCCAGCCGAGGCCGAAGATGACGTTGTGGTCGCCGCCGTTCGCGGTATGGCGGGCGGACCAGTCCTGGAAATCGGAACGCAGTCCGGCGGGATCCACCTTGGCCGCGACGACCGGCTTGCCGGCCGCCTCCGGCCCCGGCTGGTAGAGCAGGGCCGAAAGCAGCCCCAGCGCTGACAGAGCTCCCAGCATTCCGATCCAAACCTTGACTTTTCTCGTCATTGATTCTTCTCCTTCGCGCTCCCCGCGCGCGTGCCAGTTAGGGCCGATGCATGGCGCCACGTCTCGGGCAAGGCACTCCCCTCCTCCCGAGATTCACCTGCCTCTGCCTACAGGGTGGATGGCATACTACCCCATAGTGCGGAGGCTGACGAAAAAGCGGACACCTCGGTGACAAAGAATTTCAACCGGGGAGGACGGAGAGGAATAGCTCAACGGCTGTGCTAGTCTCACGGCGCCACCGCCCGTTCCGAGCTCCGACATGCGCGAATCAAAAGTCGCTCTCGCCCTTCTGGGCATTCTCGGGTTCGTGGCCCTCGGCTTCCTGCTGAAGACCCTGAAGCCGATCCTGCTGCCGTTCGTGGTCGCGGTGTTCCTCGCCCAGCTCTTCTCGCCGCTGAACAAGGCCCTGCGCCGGCGACGGGTGCCGTCCGCCATCGCGGTGCTCGTGGTGCTGGCCCTAGTCTCGGGCGTCCTGGTGCTGCTCTCGATGGTGATCTACTCCAGCGCCGACACCTTCACTGCCGCTCTCCCCACCTACCAGGGGCGGCTCAAGGAGATGGTCCAGGGGATCTCCAACTGGGTGGGCGGCTACTCCGCGATGCTGAAGGCGCAGATCCAGCACTGGAAGTGGGACCAGGCGGTGCAGGTCTCCTCGCTGCCCGGCGTCCTGGCCGCCACGGTGGGCTCGTTCCTGCTCTTCTTCAACGATGCCTTCCTCATCATCCTCTTCCTCGTCTTCCTGCTGGCGGGCAGCGAGGGCTTCCCCCAGAAGCTGGAGCGGGCCCTGCCCCATCAGGCCGAGCGCGTCGGCGAGGTGATGAGCAATATCGAGGGGAAGGTGCGCAAGTACCTGCTGACCAAGACCCTCATCAACCTCGTCAACGGCACCACGGTGGGCTGCCTGATGTGGGGCTTCGGGGTCGACTTCCCCCTGCTCTGGGGGTTCCTCACCTTCCTCTCCCACTACATCCCCAACTTCGGGGCCGTCATCTCCGTGGGCGTGCCCACGATCTTCACCTTCCTCCAGTTCTCGCCGGGCAAGGCCCTGCTGGTATCGCTGCTCAACCTGACGGTGCAGTTCACCATCGGCAACGCCCTCGAGCCGCGGGTGATGGGATCGAGCCTCAACCTCAGCCCGCTGCTGGTGCTCGCCTCCCTGATCTTCTGGGGGTGGCTGTGGGGTCCCTGGGGGATGGTGCTCTCCGTGCCCATCACCTCGACGCTCAAGATCGTCTGCGAGAACGTCACCGCCCTCCAGCCCCTCGCCGTGCTGATGAGCGGCGACGAGGGCGGGTGAAGGCCGGCCCTCAGGCGTTCAGACGAGCTCTCTCCTCTCTGCCACGACAAAATCGACCTCTCGACCCTCGACGTCGCGGAAGTACCGCAGCTCCAGATCCCTTCCCTACCTCCCCTGGAGGGAATCTCCCGAGTAGCGGTAAAAGTCGAGCCGCGCAGGATGCTGGTAATTTCACCCCCAGTCGAAAACGCTCGCCTGTATTTTCGACTGGGGGTGAAATTACCGGAGGCACGGACTGACCTGGCCGCCTCAGTGGGTGTCTCGAAAGTGCATGCTGATCCGGATCGGTCTGCCCTTCGAAGCCTCACCCCCTGCCCCTCTCCCGTCTCCCTCCCAAGCCCCCGCCGGGAGATGGGGGACTTGGCTGAGGGGTTGAACCCTGTAGGGTGCGCTGTGCGCACCATCACCGGCTTTGGTGCGCACAGCGCACCCTACGGCAATCCCCCTCGCAGGAGACCCCCCTCTCCCGGTCGGGCGGCGGGCGGCGGGAGAGGGGCCGGGGGTGAGGCTTCGAAGGGCAGAACGGCCGGACTTTCGAGACACCCACTTACCGATGACGACGGGGCCTTCGCCGAGGTTGGCGGGGCCTTCGCCAACAGTGGCGAGCCTTCCGCCGGCAGTGGCGAGCCTTCCGCCAACAGTGGCGGGGACTTCGCCAACAGTGGCGAGCCTTCCGCCGGCAGCGGCGAGGCCTTCGCCGGCACCGGCGCGGCTCTTACCAATGACGGCGGGGCCTTCGCCAACAGCAGCGAGCCTTCCGCCAACAGCGGCGGGGCCTTCGCCGAGGTCGGCGGGGCCTCCGCCGGCAGCGGCGCGGCTCTTACCGACGACGGCGAGGCGTTCGCCGACTTTGGCGGGGCCTTCGCCTGCAGCGGTGAAGCCTTCACCCCCAGCGGCTAGAGGGTCGCTGCTTCCCCAAGGCCGCTCCCCTGGTTCGCCCCTTGCACGCAGATGGCGCGCGAGTCGAATGAGGTGACACGATGGCACGCTGGAACCCCTACTTCCTCCTCTTCCTTCTCCTCCCCGGCCTCCCGGCGGCAGCCGCCGAGGCGCCGGGGTCGATTCAGTTCGGGCGATTCGGCACGATCCCCGTCGTCCATCCCGAGGGGGAGCCCACCCAGGTGGCCCTCCTCCTCTCCGGGGACCACGGGCTGGGAGAGCTGGAAGCCCAAATGGCCTCGCTGCTCGCCGGCCAGGGGGCCCTGGTCTTCGAGATCGACAGCGCCCGGTACCTTCAGGCGACGGGCCAGATCCACTGCGTCTTCCCCGGCGCGGATTTCGAGGGCGTGAGCCAATTTGGCCAGCAGAAGCTGGGGCTGGCCACCTACAAGGCGCCCATCCTGGTGGGCACGGGAGCCGGGGCCGGGCTCGCCTACGCCGCCCTGGCCCAGGCCCCTCCCGGCACCTTTGCCGGAGCGGTGAGCGCCGGCTTCTGCGAGGTGCTGAACAGCCAGCGCCCGCTGTGCCAGGGCAACGGCCTGATACGGGACCACACCTGGCAGAAGGAGGGCCAGCACCTGCTCCCCAATCCCGGTATCGAGGAGCCCTGGATCATCCTCCGCTCACCCGCCGAGGCCCAGTGCGCCGCCGGCCCCTTCGGCAACTTCAACAAGGACGTCCCGCAATCCAAGGTGATCCCCCTGCCGGAGAAGGAGCCGGTGGCGGAGGCCTGGAAGAGCCAGCTCCGCGAGGCCATGGCGTCCTTCGCCGAGCGCAGCCGGCAGGCGGCGGCCCAGGCGCCCAACCGCAACAACGAGCTTCACGACCTGCCGCTCGTCGAGGTCCCCGCCGACGCTCCGGAGACCAATGCCCTCGCCGTCGTGCTCTCCGGCTCCGGCGGCTGGACGAGCCTCGACCGCCGGGTGGGCAACCAACTGGCGGCGCGCGGGGTGCCGGCGATCGGCATCTCCTCCGCAGACTACTTCTGGAAAGCCCGCACTCCCGACGGCACGGGCCAGGACCTGACCCGCATCCTCAACCACTACCTCGCGGCCTGGCATAAGGAGAAGGTCGTCGTCGTCGGCTACTCCCAGGGGGCGGACATCGTCCCGTTCATGGTCAACCGGCTGCCGGCCGAGCTGCGCTCGCGAGTGGCCCTGGTGGCCCTCATCGGTCCGGACCCCAGCGCTCAGTTCCGCCTGCACCCCGACGGCTGGATGAGCGGCCGCGATCCCGACCCCGAGCTGCCCGTGGCGCCGGAGGTCTCCCGCCTCAAGGGCTTGAAGGTCCTCTGCGTCCTCGCCGAAAAGGAGCTCGACAGCCTCTGCCCGAAGCTCGATCCCAAGGTGGTGGTCCAGCTCAAGGTGCCGGGCGGGCACGACTTCCAGGGCGATGCGCCGTCCCTGGCGGAGCACTTCGTGGCTAGCGCGGGCCTGGCCGCCCATGGCGGGGCGGCCAAACCAGCCGCTCCGACTCCCTGAGCGAGGGCTCTCCCCGCTCCTGCGGGCGCTCTCCCCGGCAGGGAGAGGCCCGTACCCAGTCGCCGGGGACGCGGCCTGGGCGGGGAGAGGGGCCCTCCCCGCTCGTTCGAAGCCTCCCCCGCCCGGGAGAGCGCGAGCTACGGCAACCGCAGGACGAGAATCGTCTGGTCGTCCTCGCGGGGAGCGTTGGCAGTGAACCGCGTCACGTCGGCGAGGACGCCGTCGCGCATCCCCTCGGGGCCGCGGCCGACGTGACGGGAGAGGCTCGCCTCCAGGCGCTCGAAGCCGAACATCTCATCGCTCCCCTCCCGCCGCGCTTCCACCACGCCGTCGCTGAAGAGGAACAGCGTGTCGCCCGGCTGGAGCCGGGCGGTGCGCGCCTCGATCGGCAGCGCTCCCCGCACGCCGAGGGGATAGGCGATCGACTCCAGGGGCTCGACCTGCCCGCCGGCGCTGATGCGGTAAGGGTGCAGATGGCCGGCGCTGGCATAGACCATCTCCAGCCGCCGCGGATCGACCACGGCATAGCAGAGGGTGGTCAGCAGCCGCTTGCGGGCGGTCTGATAGACGGTGCGGTTCAGGGTGTTGAAGACGGCGGCGACCTCTGGGTCGAAGGTCACCTGCACGGCGAGCGCCGACTTGGCCATCGACATGATGAGACCGGAGGAGACGCCGTGGCCGGCGACGTCCCCCACCGCCACGGCGAGGCGGCCGTCCTCCAGCGCCAGCACGTCGTAGAAGTCGCCCCCCACCTCGGAGGCGGGGAGGTAGGCGTGCGCGATGTCCACCCCCGCGAGCCGCGGCGGCAGATCGGGGAGGATCGAGCTCTGGATCCCCCGCGCCGTCTCCAGCTCGACCCGCTGGCGCTCGCGCTCGGCGATGCGCCGCACGTGCGGCGGCACGTCCTCGTAGCGGTATTCCAGCTCGTGGCCACTGCCGAGATGGCGCACGCTGGCGAGCAGCGGCACGGCGAGCAGGCCGAGGGCGAGCCAGCCCTGGAACTGCAGACTCCCGTCCGCGGCGGTCAGCAGCGGCCAGGTGGCGAAGAGGATCTGGGCCACGAGACCTGCCAGGAGCGTCGTCAGCAGATCGGTGGTGAGGAAAAGGAGCACGAGCACGGCGGCGGGGACCAGAGCGATCACGAAGGTCCATCCCAGGGGGACGGCCAGGATCAGGGGAGGGACGACGATGGCCGCCACCAGCACCGCGGCCAGAGAGCCTCCCCAGACGCCGAGGCGCCGGGCGGCCACCGGCAGAATCCAGAGGACGACGGTGAGGAGGAACGGGAAGAAGACCGTGATCTCATCCGTGAGCAGCTCGACGCCCGGCCACCGGGAGTCGGCGCGCATCATCAGCGCGGAGGACGGCCATCCTCCCCCCGCCCGCAAGGCGAGCAGCAGCGCCGCCGTCCCGCCCGCGGTCGCGAGCCCCGCCATCCATCCCCGGAAGGCGGAGCGGGCCACCGTCTCGTTCGCCAGCTTCCCCTGGAAGAGGGCGTCGAAGGCCGCCAGCTTGTGTCCCCAGCGCTCACGGCAGATCGATTCGCCCACCGACCAGGCGAAGAACGCGAGCACCGCCGCCGGCAGGACGAGGAAGACCATCTCGAACAGGACGACGAGCCAGGTGTTCTGCTCGCGGGTGGTGGCGCCGGCGCCGCTGTCCTCGGAATTCACCCGGCTGGAGAGCAGCATCAGAAGCAGGCCCAGAGCCACCACCACGAGGAAGATCTGGGCGCCGCGGCGCACGCCGATCTCCCCTTCGTGATAGCGCTTGAGAAAGGGGAATGCCAGCAGGCCAGCCAGCACGAAGAACCAGACGACCCGGATCAGGCCCAGGATGTTGAGACCCCGGAGCTCGCCGATGAGCGTCTTCTCCTGCGGATCGTCGAGCCAGTCGCCGAAGCCCGTGAGGCGGTCGCCGCCAAAGGAGACCTGGACACCATGGGCGCTCCCCGCCGCCAGAGGGTTGCGCCGGTCGCGGTAGCGCAGGGTCAGGTCGGTCCGGGCGGCGAGCTGCTGGCTGCGGATCTCCGGCGGATCGAAATGGGAGAGGTCCACCCCCTCCCGGGTCAGGAAGGCGTCGGCCCGCGCCCGTGCCTCCTGCGGCTGGATCGTCGCCCCCTTGGCCTCGGGTTCGAGACGGAGCGCGAGCCCGAGGACCTTGCCCGCCGGCGAGATCACGGCCTCGTACGTCCAGTCGTACCGCTGCGCTCCCGGTGGGTAGACGTGGACCTCCCAGGGGAAGAGATGGCCGGGCAGCCCCGAATCCCACACGCTCCGGGCGCCCACGCGGTCCAGGGCGAGCTGGAGCCGGCGTTCCAGCATGACGCTCTGCCTGAGCCGCGCCACCACGTAGGGATCTTTGACCGGCTCGCCCAGATCGCGGAGGCGCTCGAGGGCGACGTCCACCGCCGCGGAGCGCGAGATCGACCGGTCCCTGGGGAGGAAGGGGAATGCCCGCGGCCAGGCCCAGAGCAGCAGGACCAGCCCGGCGACGCCGGCGAGCAGCCAGAGGGCGAGGGAGCGGGGGTTGCGCATGAAGGAGGTACGAGGGGAGAGCGGTGGAGGTTGCTTTCCCCTGGGAGCGCCGGGCTCAGCCCTTCGGCAGCGCCTCGACCAGCGACTTCACGGCCGTCGCCGACTTGTCGAGCTGGGCCTTCTCCTCGACCGTCAGCTTGAGCTCGACGACGCTCTCCATGCCGCCGCGGCCGAGCTTGCAGGGCACGCCGATGAACAGGTCGCGGTAGCCATACTCGCCCTGAAGGTAGACGGCGCAGGGGAGGACCTTCTTCTTGTCGTGGAGGATGGCCGCCACCATCTCGTAGGAGGAGGCTCCCGGCGCATAGTAGGCGGAGCCGGTTTTGTAATAATTGACGATCTCGGCGCCGCCGTTGCGGGTGCGGTCGTTGATCTTCTCGATCGTCTCGGCGTCCAGGAGCTGCGGCAGGGGGACGCCGTTGACCGTGGCGTAGCGAGGCAGCGGCACCATGGTATCGCCGTGGCCGCCGAGCACGAAGGCGTCGACGTCCTCCACCGAGACGCTCAGCTTCTCGGCGATGAACCAGCGCATGCGGGCCGCATCGAGGACGCCGGCCATGCCGAACACCCGCTCGCGGGGGAAGCCGGAGACGCGGCGGGCCACCTCGCACATGGCGTCGAGAGGGTTGGTGACGATGATGAGGATGGTCTCGGGCGAGCGCGACACGAGCTGCCGCACCACCTCGGAGACGATGTCGGTGTTCTTGGCCAGCAGGTCGTCGCGGCTCATGCCGGGCTTGCGGGCGAGACCCGCGGTGACCACGCAGACCTGCGAGCCAGCCGTGGGGTCGTAGTCGCCGCCCCCCGTGATGCGGGCGTTGAAGCCCAGCACCGGCGCCGACTCCATCATGTCCAGCGCCTTGCCGGTGGCGAGCTCGGCGGCCACGTCCACCAGGACCACGTCGGCCAGGTCCGCCTGGGCGATCAGTTGGGCACAGGTGGCGCCCACGTTGCCGGCGCCCACCACGGTGACTTTGTATCGCATCGAAGGATCTCCCAAATCCTGAATCAGAGGTTCTCGAGGATCGCGCCCGCGAACGCCGAGGTGCCGAGGAGTGTCGCGCCCTCCATCTGCCGCTCGAGGTCGTAGGTGACCCGCTTCTGCTCGATGGTCCTGGCGAGCGCCCGCTCGATGGCGTCGCCGGCTTCGCCCCAGCCCAGCCAGCGCAGCATCATGACGCCGGAGAGGATCAGCGAGCCGGGGTTGATCTTGTCCTGGTCGGCGTACTTGGGCGCCGTGCCGTGGGTGGCTTCGAAGACCGCGAAGCCGTCCCCCTCGTTGCTGCCGGGGGCCATGCCGAGGCCGCCCACCTGGGCCGCCAGAGCGTCGGAGAGGTAGTCGCCGTTGAGGTTGGTGGTGGCCAGGAGGTCGTACTCCTCGGGGCGCAGCAGCACCTGCTGGAAGGTCGAGTCCGCGATGCGGTCCTTGACCACGATCTTCCCCTCCGGCGCCTTGCCGCCGTGCTGGCTGAAAACCTCGTCCTCGGTGATCGTATGCGCGCCGAACTCCTCGCGCGCCACCTCGTAGCCCCAATCCTTGAAAGCCCCCTCGGTGAACTTCATGATATTGCCCTTGTGCACCAGGGTGACGCTCTTGCGGCCGTGGGCGACGGCGTACTGGAGGGCCTTGCGCACCAGCCGCTTGCTGCCGGTGGCGGAGATCGGCTTGACGCCGATGCCGCTGTCCGGACGCACCGTCTTGTTGAGGCCGGCGAGGAACTCGATGAGCTTACCCGCCTCCTCCGAGCCGGCCCGCCATTCGATGCCGGCATAGACGTCCTCCGTGTTCTCGCGGAAGACGATCATGTCCACCTTCTCCGGGCGCTTGACCGGCGAGGGCACCCCCGGGTAATAGCGCACGGGGCGCACACAGGTGTAGAGATCGAGGATCTGGCGCAGGGTGACGTTCAGGCTGCGGATGCCGCCGCCGACCGGAGTGGTGAGGGGGCCCTTGATGGCCACCCGGTAGTGCTGGATGGCGTCGAGGGTGTCCTGGGGGAGCCACTCCCCCTTCCGGGTGTAGGCCTTCTCCCCCGCCAGCACCTCGAACCAGGCGATGGAGCGCCGGCCCTGATAGCTTTTCTCCACCGCGCCGTCGAGCACCCGGCGGGTGGCCTTCCAGATGTCCGGCCCGGTGCCGTCCCCTTCGATGAAGGGGACGATCGGCCGGTCCGGCACGATCAGACGTTGATCCGCGGCCTGCCAACCGATCTCCTGGCCGTCCGCGGGCGGCGTCAAGTCATTGAATGTCCTGGCCACGGCCCGTGCTCCTCTTGAAAGTATGATGAGATAAGATCAGCGTAACGCGCCGGCTGGAGCGGACGCGCGCGGTGCGTACCGTATCATAGCCATGCGCAGCCTCGCTCTCCTCCCATCGCTCTTCCTCCTCCTCGCCATGCTCACCGCCGTCGCCCTCCCCGGCAACGCCCTGGGCGACGTCCGCCAGGAGCTGCTGCGGCTCGTCAACCAGGAGCGGCAGGCGGCGGGATCGCCTCCCCTGCGTCTCTCCCCCGCCCTCTCCCAGGTGGCGCAGTGGCACGCCGGGGAGATCGCCCGCATCGGCTCGCTGCGGCTGCCGGCCAACACGAAGGAGAGCCTGGGTGCGCGGATGCGGCAGGCGGGCTACGAAGCCCATCAGTGGACCGAGAGCCTCCAGGCCTCCAATCAGGACGTCGGGACCGTGCTGCGCCACTGGCGCCAACGCGATGCCGGCACCTTCCGCAAGCTCCTCGACCCCCAGGTGCGGGACCTCGGGCTCGGCGTCGACCGGTTCGACGGCATGCCCCTCTACGTCTTCCTCTACGCCGTGCCCGAGGCCGAGCACTTCGGCCGCGAGACCGCGGGCCTGCGCGACCTCGGCCGAGTGCGCGCCGACCTCCTGGCCGCCGTCAACGCCGAGCGCCGGCGGGCCGGTCTGCCTCCCCTCGCCGCCAACCCCAAGCTCGACCAGGCCGCCCAGCGTCACGCCGAGGACATGCTGGCCCGCCACTACTTCGCCCATGAGAGCCCCGAGGGGCACTCTGTCCACGACCGCGCGAAAGACGCCGGCTACGACTGGCGGGCCCTCGGCGAGAACATCGCCGAGGGGCAGACCTCGGTCGCCGAGGTGATGAGCACCTGGATGCACAGCCCGGGGCACCGGCGCAACATCCTCAAACCCGGCTTCAAGGAGCTGGGCGCCGGCCTCGCCCTGGGCAGGAGCGGCGGAGAGTACCGCACCGAGTGGGTGCAGGATTTCGGGACGCGGCGCTAGGAGCCTGTCGGAAAACCTCTGAGCGTGCCCATATGTTGTGGTATATCCCAGAAGAGAGCACCGCTAATTGGGGTCGAAAGGCTCATTTTTCGGGTTTCCCGACAGGCTCCTAGATCTTCTTCGCCAGCCAGATATAGGCCACGAAGCAGGCGATGGCGAGCGGCAGGTGCAGCCCCCAGACCGCCGGTCTCCAGGCCGCCTCCAGCCAGTCGGCGATCGAGACCGCGCCCGGGTTCATGTTGAAAGTCGGCGTCGCCGCTGCGATGGCGTTCTTCCACAGCTCGCGAAACCTCCTTTCGAGGGCCAGGTAGTAGGCGTCGAGCCCCCAGAGGGCCGACACCGGCACCAGGGCCACCAGGGCCATCTCCGGCTTGCCCTCCCTGGCTGCAACGCCCAGCAGGGCCGCCACCAGCGTCACGTTCCAACCCTTGAGCAGGAACGAGTTGGAAGCCATGCGGGTGATCGCCGCCTGGAGCAGGTCGAAATACTTCAGCCGGTCGTCCGCCATGGTCCCTCTCCCTCCTGTCGTCTGCGGCCTCTGACAGTGAATGGTCAGCCTTCTTCTCCAGCCCCGGCACAGGAGCCAGCGCGAGGCGATCGGCCCCTGGACCCGAACGAGCTTCAGCCGGTGGTGCCCCATCGTCTTCTCGCCTCCCTAGATAAGCTCCTGGACGAGGACCTGCACGATGAGGGTATACGGGACCACGGGCAGGTGCCCTTCGCGGGACCTCAGCTCTTCATGCCCCTGCAGAGACCCCAGGACCTCCAGGTCGATCGCCCGCACGCCGGGATCGCGGCGGCCGATCAGCAGGGCCGCGGCGCCGCCGGTCGTCGCCAGCGCATAGACCGATGCGTCCCGCCGCAGCTCGCGGAAGATCCGGAGCTCGTCGAAGATGCCCTGCATGCCGCCGATGGCGACCATGGCCGCGGGCTCCATCTCGCCGATCATCCGCCGGCGCATCTCCTCCATGCTCCTGGGGCAGGGAGGCTGATCGCGAGGCGCCTTGGGATCGAAGCGCTCGCCGTCGACCGCGTCGATCCAGTGGAGGTTCGCGTAGCCTAGGCGGAACATCATCAGCGTCTCGTCCGGCAGGAACCCCTCGAAGGCACGGGACTGATAGATCTCGATGGGGGCGGCGGGCCGTTCCCGCCGCCCGGCCGCCTCGGCCCCGAGGGGCGCGAGGTATTCGCCGGCCACCATGGCCACCAGGGGCGAGATGGCGGGATGGCCGCCGAAGACCAGGGTCCCCCCCTCCGCGAAGACGGCCCGGGAGAGGCTGATGACGGCATCCTCGATCTGCCGGTGGGCGTCCGCGCCGCCGTAGAACTGCGGCCGCTCCGGACTGGGAACGCTGGCAGAGAGGAACAGCCGCCGCCCCCGGAGACGGCCGCCCCCCGGCCGCGCCTCGCTCGCCGTCACAGCTCACCTCGCGCCATCCGCCCGGCGGCGGCAAGGAGCTGCCCCTCGTCGACGAGCTCGATGTGGCAAAGCCCGGCCAGCCAACCCGTCCGCTGCATGCGCAGGGGCTCCATCAGACGCGAGAGGCCGATCACCACCCCCCGAACCGGCGCCTGGGCGTACTGGGAGGTGGTATGGAAGTCGGGCAGGTCGGGAGGGCGTGGCGTCAGCCAGACCCGGTATTCCAGGGACTTCGCCTGGACCGGCACGTGCAGGATGCCAAACTCGTCGAAGTAGTGGCCGTACACCTTCTCGCGCCAGAGGGCGCCCTGGAGCGACAGCCGCAACGCCTGCCGCCGCTGCACCAGCGCCCGGTCGTGCTCCCGCTTGACCCGCTCCACCACGTCGCGCAGGACTTCGGGCTCCAACACCGCCGACGCCGAAAAGGAGCCGCCCGCGAAGTCGCCGTCCACAAGGCGCCGGCGCACCGACTCTTCGACTCCGGGCACCGACCGGCCCGCCGGCGGCTGGAGGGCGAAGAGACCCAGCCCACACGTCTTCGCCAGATTGATCTCGTACAGGGTCCACTCCGAGTCGAGGATGCCCGCCGACTCCAGCAGCAGGACCATGGACTTGTCGCCCAGCTCCTGGGTGAGCCGGGTCTGGAAGTCGACGCCCGGCGCAATCCGGAAATGATCCAGGAAGACGTCGAAGTTCTCGTGCGCCAAGGCGTCGAAGAGCTGAACGGCGAGGGCCGCGGACTCCTTCTGGCGGTAGCTGATGAAGATCCGCGCGCTCTCGGAGGTCAGTCCCGCCAGGGCGAAGACGGCAGGCAGAGCCTCGGCGATGGAGCGGGACCAGAACTCCACGTTGAAACGGCGGAACCCCTGGGGCAACAGCGCCGTCACCCCCTGCCGGGCGGCGAGGGGGAAGACCGGCAGGGTCAGGTAGAGGGGCTCCAGGGCGAGCCAGGGAGCGAACCAGGGCTTCTCCTCCAGGGGCGTCGTCGCGCTCCCCACCACCAGCAGCACCCGGCGGCAGGAGGGCTCCAGATCGGCCGGGTCCTTGCAGGGCCGGTCCTCCTTCTTCACCTCCGGCGCCAGGGCCTCGATCTCCCGGATCAGCTCCTCGCGCAACGCGGCGGCGCCGGCGACCGCGTCGGGCGAGCCGGCGTGCGCGAGGACGATCAGGAGGGGACTGACGATCGGCAGGCCGGTGAAGCCGGCGCACTCGAAGCCCCCGTCCTCTCTTTCCCATTGCAGAATGACGGGCACCTTCTCTCCGGGGCTCATGGTGTTTCCTCTCGCATCGGCCTCGATCTCAATGCACCTGCGCCATCCGCCGCCGGGCCTCCACCAGCAGGGTCTCGACGGCTTCGGCATCCGGGGCTTCGGGCTCCAGGGCGAGGTAGCGCTCGAGGTCCTCGATCCCCCGTTGCGGATCGGCCCAGCGCAGGGAGAGGAGGCCGCGGTCGCGGCGGGCACCGACGTCGTCGGGATCGAGGAGCAGCACGCGGTCCAGCACCCCGATCACCCGCAGGGGCTCGCTGCGGTGGAGATAGATCCCCCGCAGGTTGTTGAGCATGCGCACCAGGATCTGCCGCGGGCTCGACGGCCGCAGCAGGCGCGAGTCGAAGGGGAGCGAGCCGTTGCTCAGCTTCTCCAGCATCTGGCGGCAGTCCTCCTCGGTCAGCAGGCGGCCGTGGTCGAAGGGATCGAGGAGGAGGCGCGGCTGCGCCGAGTGCCGCAGCAGGAAATGGCCGGGGAAGCCCACCCCCACCAGCGGCACGCCCGCCCGCCGGCCCACCTCCATGTAGACCAGCGCCAGGGTGATGGGGATGCCCAGGCCGCGGTCCAGCACCTCGTTGAGGAAGTTGTTGCGGGGGTCGTAATAGTCCTCGTCGTTGCCCCGCAGGCCGACCTCGCCGGAGAGGAAATCGGCCAGGCGCTCCACCCGGCCCAGCGCGTCCTCCACCCCCTGGAGGCGGGGGCGCAGGCGCTCCCCCATCTCGTCCAGCCGGGCCAGCCAGGCGGACGGGTCGAGACCCGGCTGCTCCTCGGCGGCGATCCACAGCGCCGCCTCCGCCAGGTCGATGCGCTCGTCCGGGAGCACGGCGATGGCCGCGAAGCGGTCGCGAGGGGATTCGATTTCCATACAGACAGGATAACCGGAACGCCCTGCCGGCGGACGGAGTGCTGGCACGATCTTCGAATCCCTGAGCCGGGGTCTGACCCCGGCCGGGCTCGAGCCGCTACCTTGAGTACCGCGATGTCAAGTATTCCCTGCTCTCCTCTTCTCTTTTCCGGCCGTCTGGGCTACCATTCCCCCAACGCTGAGTGTCCTGCACGCAAATCTTGGAATGCGGGGTCCCGGGATCTGGTTGTGCTGTCTACGCAGAGACCGCAAGCCATGAGGCGGTGCGGTCGGCAAGGAGATCGAAATGACTGAACGCTTGACTCTTCCCGTCCTTCCGCTGAGGGATTTCGTGCTGTTCCCGAGCGTCACGGCGCCGATCAACGCCGGCAAGCCGACGACGTTGCGGGCCATCGAGGCCGCGCTGAACACGCCGGAACGCCTCGTCTTTGCGGTCTCTCAGCGTGAGGACGTTCAGCAGGTCACCCCCGAGTCGCTGCACACCATCGGCACGGTGGCCCGTATCGGCCAGCTCCAGCGGGGGCTGGCGGGGATGCAGCTCCTCCTCCATGGCGAGCACCGCGGCATCGCGATGAAGATCACCGAGCAGGGCGGCCACCTCGTGGCCGTGCTGCGCGAGGCCGAGGAGATGCAGCCGCTCAATCCCCAGGACCCGGCCTTCATTGGCCTCTTCCGCGAGCTGCGGGAGCGCGCCGGCGAGCTCGGCGCCAAGGCGGGCCTTCCCGAGGAGGTGGTGCAGCAGGTCCTCGAAGGCGTCGACGAGCCGAGCCGCCTCGCCGACCTGGTGGCCGGCTATACCGATCTGACCAAGGCGCAGCGGCAGATGCTGCTCGAGACCCTGTCGGTCGAGGAGCGGATGCGCCGCGTGCTGATCCACGTCCAGCGCCAGCTCAGCGTGCTGGATGCCCAGCAGGACATCAAGAGCAAGGTGCAGGAGGAGCTCGGCGACCGCCAGCGCGAGATGTTCCTGCGCGAGCAGCTCAAGGCCATCCAGAAGGAGCTGGGCGAGGGAGAGGGCGGCGCCAACGACACCGAGGAGCTGCGCGAGAAGCTGGCCAAGCTCGACCTCCCCGAGGAGGCGCGCAAAGAGGTGGATCGCGAGCTCAACCGCCTCGCCCGCATGGGCCGCGAGGCCATGGAGGCCCAGGTCATCCGCACCTACCTGGAGACCCTCGCCGAGCTGCCCTGGAACACCCGCAGCGACGAGCACCTGGACATCCCCAAGGCGGCGGAGATCCTGGAGACGGACCACTACGCCCTGGGCGACGTGAAGGACCGCGTGCTGGAGTTCCTGGCCGTGCGCCAGCTCCGGCAGGCCGAGGCCCGCAAGGCCGAGCAGGCGGCCGAGGCTCTCGAGAACCCTGAGAACGCCGAAGCCGTCGAGGGCGTCGATACCGTGGGGAGCGAGGTGGGGATCGAGAAGGACACCCTCCCCGGCAACGCCGACGAGAAGACGGCCAAGGGGCCGATCCTCCTCTTCGTCGGTCCTCCGGGCGTGGGCAAGACCTCAGTGGCCAAGTCCATCGCCCGCTCCATGGGGCGCAAGTACGTCCGCATCTCGCTCGGCGGCGCGCGCGACGAGGCCGACATCCGCGGCCACCGCCGCACCTACGTCGGCGCCATGCCCGGGCGGATCATCCAGGGGATGAAGCAGGCCGGGGCCAAGAACCAGGTCTTCCTCCTCGACGAGGTCGACAAGCTCGGCGTCTCCTACCAGGGCGACCCCGCCAGCGCACTCCTGGAGGTGCTCGACCCGGCGCAGAACGACTCGTTCACCGACAACTACCTCAACGTTCCGTTTGACCTGAGCGAGGTCCTGTTCATCGCCACGGCCAACTTCCCGCAGAATATCCCCGGCCCGCTGATGGACCGGATGGAGGTTGTCGAGTTCGCCGGCTACACCGAGC
>DATARR010000101.1:0-54337 GCA_036264085.1 Thermoanaerobaculia bacterium
CCATCTGCAAGCCCGCGGGCCCCGCGCCCAGGATCAGGTACTCGTAGTCGACGTTCCCCCCAAAAGTCACGACAGGATTCATGGCTCTCCCCCCATAGGATTGCCGTGTCGTCCTCCGGGGCTGTCCGCTCCGTCCGGCTCAGCCTCCCGCAGCACCGGTGAATCGCCACGGACCAAAAAAATAATTACTTCGGATAGTAAGTGGCACCAGTAGGTGAGAGCGGGACAGCTTGCGTGACAAGAACCACAGGCTTGTCACAGGTTTGTAACATGCGCGCGACTGACGTGCGGGGGCCCTCAGTGCTCCGGCCCCCTCTTCCAGAGGAAGGGAGAGCGAAAGACATGGACCAGAGCGGCTCAGCTCGGCCGCTGGCCGCCGGCCTCCGCCTCCACGCGGTCCACCTCTTCCTGCGCCTTGGCCAGCGTGCTGAGAGCCTCTTCGAGACCGCTGACCGCCGCCACCTCGCAGAGGATGTCGACCAGCCCCTCGGACCGCGGCGTCTCGCCGAAGCCGGCGTGGACGGCGCGCCGCAGGATCTCCCGGCTCTCGTCTGGAATCTCGGACCTCTTCATCGCGATTCCTCCCTGCTCCGGGTCGGAACGGCAGGCAATTTATCAGATCCCGCAAGGCGGGGCAAAGATCCACGCGCGGGATCGACAGACGGCTGGCACGGATCGCCGCAGAGCGGCTCAGGATCCTCCCGCATCATCCCGCCCGGGGAAAGGCCGCCGACGCTCCCCCGGCTCGGGTACACTTACCCGCGTATGGCCGAGACGAGCGCGACGAGCGCGACCGCAGCTCCCCTCGACAAGTCGGGGCAGACCATCCGCGACATGTTCGCGGGGGTGGCTCCCCGCTACGACCTGCTCAACCACGTCCTCTCGGCGAGCCTGGACCTGGTCTGGCGGCGGCGGGCGGCGGCGGCCCTGGGCGTTCCCCCCGGCAGCCCGGTCCTCGACCTGTGCTGCGGCACCGGCGACCAGGCCACCGCCCTCAAGCGGCGGGGGGCGCGGGTGGCGGCGGCGGACTTCTGCGTCCCCATGCTGGCCATCGCGCGCCGGAAGTTCGGCCGCTTCGCCGCGCCGCGCCCCGGCGCCTTGGCCGCCGACGCCCTGGCCCTCCCCTTCCCGCTCCGGCATTTCCAGGGAGCGACCGTCTCCTTCGGCCTGCGCAACGTCGCGGACCTCGACGCCGCCCTGCGCCAGCTCGCCGGCATCCTCCGCCCCGGCGGCAAGCTGGTGGTGCTCGAGTTCGCCATCCCCCGCATCCAGCCCCTGAAAGCGCTCTACCTCTTCTACTTCCGCCGGCTGCTGCCGTGGATCGCCCGCCTGCTCTCCCATCGCGCCTCGGCCTACAGCTATCTGCCCAACTCGGTGCTGGAGTTTCCGCAGCGCCGTGAATTCCTGGACCGCATGGCCGCCGCCGGGTTCATGGACCTGACCTTCGACGATCTCTCGGGCGGCATCGTCTGTCTCTATCGAGGAAGGATCCCCGCATGACCCAGATCCTGGACGGCAAGGCCGCCGCCGCCGAGATCCGCGCCGAGCTGGCCGCCAGCGTGCGCGAGCTGGCCGCGGCCGGGGCCCGTCTGCCGCAACTCGTGGCCGTGCTGGTGGGCGACAACCCCGCCTCCCAGACCTACGTCGGCAGCAAAGTGCGGGGTTGCACCGAGGTGGGCATGCTGACCCGCACCCTGCGCCTGCCCGCCGAAACCTCCGAGGCCGAGCTTCTGGCCGTGGTGGACGACCTCAATGCCGACGACGCGGTCGACGGCATCCTGGTGCAGCTCCCCCTGCCGGCGCAGATCCACGAGAAGCGCGTCCTCGACCGCATCTCCCCCGACAAGGACGTGGACGGCTTCCATCCCGTGAACGTCGGCCGCCTGTGGCTGGACGAGGAGGGCTTCACGCCCGCCACCCCCACCGGCATCGTCGCCCTGCTGAAGCGCAGCGGCATCCCCCTCGCCGGCCGCCGCGCCGTGGTCGTGGGGCGCAGCGCCATCGTGGGCAAGCCCATGGCGGGCCTCCTCCTGCGGGAGAACTGCACGGTGACCGTCTGCCACTCCCGCACCGCCGGCCTCGCCGCCGTCACTCGCGAGGCCGACGTCCTGGTGGCCGCCATCGGCCGCCCGGCGATGATCGGGCCGGACCACGTCCGCGACGGCGCGGTGGTGGTGGACGTGGGCATGAGCCGACTCGCCGACGCCGCCGAGACCGAGCGCCTTTTCCCCGGCGATGCGGAGCGGCGTGAGCAGGTGGCCAGAAAAGGGTATACCCTCATAGGCGATGTGGACTTCACCCGCGTGGCCCCGAAGGCCTCTCACATCACGCCCGTCCCCGGCGGGGTCGGCCCGCTGACCGTGGCCATGGTCCTCTTCAACACCCTGAAAGCCGCCCGGCGCCGCCAGGGCCTCTCCGACCAACCGGTCGCGCCATGAGCTCCCGCGCCCTTCGCGTCGGCCTGACCGGCGGCCTCGCCAGCGGCAAGTCCACCGTGGCCGGCTGGCTGCGCGAGGCCGGCTTCCAGGTGGTGGACGCCGACCGCCTGGTCGCCGAACTGCATCAGCCGGGCGGCGAAGGGGCAGCGGCCGTGCGCGCCCTCTTCGGGCCCGAGATGCTCAACGAGCGCGGCGGCGTGGACCACACCAAGGTCGCGGCCCGCGTCTTCAAGGACCCCCAGGCGCGCTTCGCCCTGGAGTCCGCCATCCACCCTCTGGTGCGCAAGAAGTTCGAGGAGCTGGCCGCCAAGGCGACGGACGTCATCATCCTCGAAGCCACTCTGCTGGTGGAGGCGGGCTACGCTCCGGGGTTCGACCTCATCGTCACCGTCGAGGCACCCTGCGAGCAGCGCTTCCAGCGCGCCGTGGACCGCGGCATGGACGCCGACTCCGCCCGTGGCCGGCTTCTCGCCCAAGGCGACGGCGACCAGCGCCGCTGCGCGGCCCACCGCATCCTCGACAACTCCGGCGACCTCGACCACCTCCGGCGCCAAGCGGACGAGCTGATGGTGGAGCTGCGGCGGCTGGCCGCGGAGCGGTGAGCTTCAGTGAGCCACGGCGATCGGGGCCACCGGGGGGTGGCCGGCGGGAGCCTTCGCCCGGATTCCCACGCGAGGAATGATGAGCTCGACTTCCGACACACGGCGCCTCCCCTTCGTCCTCGTCACCGGCAACCTCGGCAAGATCGCCGAGGCCCGGCTCGCGCTGGGCGGCGACGTGGAGACCGCCCTGCTCAATCTCCCCGAGATCCAGTCCCTGGATTATCTGGAGGTGGTCCGCGCCAAGGCGGGCGAGGCGTGGCGGCAGGTCGGCCGGCCGCTGATCGTCGAGGAGGCGGGGCTCGACCTCGCCGCCCTGAACGGCTTCCCCGGCCCCCTGGTCAAGTGGATGCTCAAGGCCGTGGGCGCCGAGGGGCTCGCCCGCACCGCCATCTCCCTGGGCGAAGTCCGCGCCGTCGCCCGCTGCTTCCTCCTCTATAAGGATGGCGACCAGGAGCTCATGGCCGAAGGGAGGACCCACGGCACCCTCGTCCTCCCCGGCCGCGGCACCCACGGCTTCGGCTGGGACCCGGTGTTCCTCCCTGACGGCGCCGCCCACACCTTCGCCGAGCTCACAGGCCACGAGAAGGACGCCGTCAGCCATCGGGGGAAGGCTTGGCGCGAGATGGTCCGGCGTCTGGGGCGTGCTCCGTCAGCTTAGATCCCCACCCCCGCCATCAACCACAGCAGGATCGCCTTCTGCACGTGCAGGCGATTCTCGGCTTCGTCGAAGATGCGGCTCTGCGGACCGTCCGCCACTTCGGCGGCCACCTCCTCGCCGCGGTGGGCAGGGAGGCAGTGGAGGAAGACGGCTTCCGGCCGGGCATGGGCCATCAGGGAGCTGTCCACGATGTAGCCGTGGAAGTCCTGGAGCCGCTTCTGCGCCTCCGCCTCCTGCCCCATCGACGCCCAGACGTCCGTGTAGACGGCCGAGGCGCCCGCGACGGCTTCCCTGGGATCGTTGGTCAGCGTGATCTTCGTGCCCGCTTTTTTCGCATCCTCGAAGGCGAGGCCAGAGTATTGGGGCTTCACCTCGTAGCCCCGGGGCGAGGCCACGGCGACGTCCATCCCCACCTTGGGAGCGCCGAACAGCAACGAGTGCGCCATGTTGTTGCCATCGCCCACGTAGGCGAGCTTGCGGCCGCCCAGGCGCTCCAGGCCGCCGAACACCTCGGTGAGCGTGAAGTAGTCGGTCAGCCCCTGGCAGGGGTGGAGGTCGTCGGTGAGACCGTTGATCACCGGCACCGAGCCGTACTTCGCCAGGTCGGTCACCGTCTGGTGAGCGAAGGTACGGGCCATGATGCCGTCGACGTAGCGGGAGAGGACCCGGGCCGTGTCCGCGATGGGCTCGCCGCGGCCGAGTTGGATGTCGCGGCTCGACAGGAACAGGCCCTGGCCGCCCATCTGGGCCATGCCCACCTCGAAGCTGACGCGGGTGCGGGTCGACGATTTCTCGAAGATCATCGCTAGCGTCTTCCTGTGCATGTGGCTCTCGTACTGCTGCGGATTCGCCTTGACGTCCGCGGCCAGCCGGAAGAGGCCGGCGACCTCGGCGGCCGTCAGGTCGTGGATCGAGATCAGGTGACGGGGCATGGAATCTCCTCGCAGGAAAGCGAAGCGGTCAGAGTGCGTCCCTCTCGAGCGGCATGGTCATGCAGCGCGGACCGCCGCGGGCGCGGGACAGCTCGTTGGAGTACAGCGCGATGGCCGTGGGGCCGCCCCCCACCAGGTCGTGCCCGCCGGAGAGCGCCTCCTCCTCGGAGAGGATGCGCCAACTCCGCCGCGCCAGCTCTTCCAGGGTCTTGCGGTTGCGCCGGTAGAGGAGGATCAGACCCGGGGCCAGGGCGAAGGCGTTGGCGCCGTCCGTCCATTGCTCGCGCTCCTGGTCGATCGCGTCCTGAGGACCGCCGCAGGGCGCCACCTCCAGCTCCAGCCCCAGCTCTGCGAGCACTTCGAGCAGCGACCTGCGCAACGTGAAGGTCAGGTCCCTGGCCAGGAGGTCGATCGAGTAGACGTGGGCCGACTCGGGGCCGCCGGGCTGGATCACCGGCACGTGGGCCAGGCAGAGGTTGCGGTCGATGAGGGTGAAGACCGTGTCCAGGTGCATGTACGAGCGCTTGCGTGGCAGCTCGACCATGATGAGGTGGCGAAACGAGGTCTCCACCCGCCGCAGGTAGCCGGCCAGCACCTCGATCCCCCGGCGATTGGTCCGCTCGGAGAGGCCCACGAGAAGGATCTCGGGGCTCACCACCAGGACGTCGCCACCCTCCAGGCTCGGATACGGGAAGTAGGGGTTGTGCTGCGGCGCGCCGGTGGGCGGCACGTCGATCTCGTAGAGCGTCCCGTGGCCCGCGAGCGCCGGATGACGCTCGAAGATGGTGCGCGCGAGGAGCGGCTCGCGCTCCCGGGCCGAGGTCGCCATGGAGGAGATGACGACCCCACTGCCCATCACCACCTGCGGATCGCGGGTGAAAAAGTAATTGGACACCGGATAGAGGTCGAAGAAGACCTTGCGGCCGGCGTCCGAGACCTCGGCCGGAGCCCGGATCCCCTCGACCAGGGCCGCGGCCAGCTCCTTCGGGGCCAGATCGTACAGCCGGCGCACGACGTTGAACGGCGCGCCATACTCCAGCTCCAACTCGTCGAGCAGCCGCTTGCGCGCCTCCTCGTCGCCGAGGACGTCCGCCAGCAGGTCCTCGGCGTCCAGCACCTCGACGCCGGCCTGCTCGATGACGCGGCGGAAGCCGTCGTGCTCCTCGCGCCCCTCGTCGCCGTCCAGGATGTCGTCGAACAGCAGGCTCTCCATCATGGAGGGCACCATCCAGTCGATCTCGCGCCCGGGCCGGTGGACCAGGACGCGCCGCAGGCGCCCGATTTCTGAATCGACTCTGATCGGCATGCAGTTGACCCCAGGGAAGGTGCGCGCGCCCGTGGGGAGGGCGGCGGCGCATTGTAGCATCCCTCCCTGGACGAACCCGCCCAGGGAGGCTTAGACTGCGTCCTTCTCCGTCCCCAAGGCTGACCGGGAGCCCTATGCGACGCCGTCGACGCCGAGCGAATCTGATCGTGACCTTGATCTTCGCGCTGGCGATGGCCGGCACGGGGCTCGCATCTCCAGACGCTCTCCCCCCTGGCACGGTGCTGGAACGCGCCTTCGCCGCCGGCGATTCCCAGGTCTTCGACACCGAGCTTGCCGCCGGCAGGCTGTACCTGCTGACCGTCGAGCAGCGGGGGATCCACCTGGTCGTCGACGTGCGGGGGCCGGACGGCGGGAGCCTCGCCGCCGTCGATTCCCCTCTGGACCGCTGGGGGATCGTGGCCGTCCTCCTCCGCCCGACTTCGACCGGCTCCTATCAGGTCGAGGCGCGGGCAGGGACGAAGGGCGTGGGACCTGGGCGCTTCGAGATCCGTCTGGAGGAGATGACGGAATCCGCCCCGGCCGATCGGGAGAGGATCGCCGCTCTGAATGCGATGACCCAGGCGGGCACGATCCTGCGCCGCGAGCCCACGGGCAGTCTCGACAAAGTCCTGGCTTCTTTGCAGGAAGCGCGCGGTCACTTCCAGACCGCCGGCGACAAGCCGGGCGAGGCCGAGGCGGTCTCCGCCCTCGCCGCCGTCACACATCGTCTGGGCAAACAGCGCCAGGCCGTCGAGCTCGATCGCGAAGCGGTCTCGCGCTGGCAGGAGCTGGGCCGGCCCGAGCGCGAGATGACGGCCTGGAACGACCTCGGGCTCACCCTGTGGGAGATGAGCGATCTGCCCGCTGCCGATGAGGCTCTCGCTCACGCCCTCGATCTCGCGCACCGCCGCGCTCTCCCCTACTACGAGGCCGATGTGCGCAACAATCAGTGCGTGGTCCTCCACGCCCGGGAAGGGGTCCAGCCGGCGCTCGCCTGCTACCGTGAAGCCCTGGCGCTCTTCCATCAGCTCGGCGAGAGGAAGGACGAGGCCGCGGTGCTCAACAACCTCGGCTTCGCTTCCTTCAGTCTGGGCGAGCCGCAGCCGGCCGAGGAGAGCTACCGGCAGGCGCTTTCGATCCGCCGGGAGATCGGCGACCGGGCCGGGGAGGCCCAGGCGCTCAACAACCTCGCCGTTCTCTACCGCAGCCTGGGGGAGATCGACGAAGCGCTCAAGGCCTACGGCGAAGCCCGGGAGATCCTAGCTACTCTGGACGACCGCCGGCAGGAGGCCATCACCCTGAACAACCTGGGGGTCGCCTACATGGCCCTCGGCGAGGCGGAGCGGTCCCGGCTCTATCTGAACCAGGCTCTGGCGCTCCGCCGGACGGTCGAGGACCGGCGCGGCGAGATCGTGACCCTCAACAACCTCGGCCGGCTCGAACGCCGGAACGACGCGGCCGGCAAGGCGGTCTCCTTCCACAGCCAGGCCCTCGAGGTCGCCCGCGCCATCTCGGACGCGCGCAACGAGGGGATCAGCCGGAGCTATCTCGGCGAGGCCCTGGCAGAGGCCGGCCGCTCCGCCGAGGCGCTCGCCGAGCTCGACAAGGCCCTGGCACTGCAGCGCCAGACCGGAGACCGCGCCAACGAGGCCACCACTCTGGGACACAAGGGCGAGGCTCTGGCCGCCAGCGGCCAAGCCGCGGCGGCCTTGCCGCTCTTCGAGCAGGCCCTCCTCGGTTTGCGCGCCGCCGGCGATCGCATCAACGAGGCCGCGACCCTCTTCACGCGGGCTCGCACTCTGCGGGACCGGGGGGAGCCCGGTGACCTCGAACGTGCGGCAAGCGACGCCGAAGCCGCGATCGCAGCCCTCGAATCGCTCCGCGCGCGCCTAGGCAACCCTGAGCTGCGCGCCGCCTTTCTCGGCTCCCGTAGCAAAGTCTACGAGCTCCGCGTCGACGTCCTGATGCGCCTGGCCGCCGCCCATCCCGGCCAGGGTTTCGATCGCGCTGCTTTCGAAGCGAGCGAGGAGGCGCGCGCCCGCTCGCTCCTCGACGTGCTGCGCGAGAGCGGTGCCGCGATCCGGAGCGGCATCGATCCGGCCCTCGCAGCGCGGCAACACGACCTCGAACGCCGCCTGGCTTTGAAGACGGACCGCCGCCAGACGCTCCTCGGCCGCGGCAAGGAAGACCAAGCCGAAAGCAAAGCTCTGGAGATCGAGAGCGAGCAGATCCGGGCCGAGCTCGACAACCTCGACACCGAGATCCGGAGGAAAAACCCGCGCTATGCCGATCTTACTCATCCCGAGGCCGCGAGCACGAGCGAGATCCAGTCGCTTCTCGACTCCGGGACGCTCCTTCTCGAATATTCCCTCGGCCGCGAGCGTGGCTATCTCTGGGCGGTCGATGCGCAGGGGCTGCGCTCCTTCACCCTCCCCGGTCGGGAGAAGATTGAGAGCGCAGCCCGCGCCTTCCATCAGGCCCTGAGCACGCCGGGCGGCGAAGACAGCCGGGCGCGGATCGGGCGGACGCTGAGCGGAATGATCCTCGGCCCCGTGGCCGGCGAGCTCGGAGATCGACGTCTGGCGATCGTCCCCGACGGGGCCCTGGGCTACATCCCCTTCGACGTGCTCCCCGAACCCGGACAGTCGAATCCCGTCCTCGTACGGCACGAGGTGGTCGAGCTGCCGTCGGCCTCCGTGCTCGCGGCCGAGCGGCGGGAGCTCGCCCGGAGGCCGCCGGCACGCGAGCTTGCCATGGTGATCGCCGACCCGGTCTTCCAGCCGGATGATCCCCGCGTCGCACGGAGTCCACAGAAGGTCCCGGCCACGGCTCCCATAGCGAGCGATCGACGGACCGGCGGCTCGGAGGCCTTCCTCCTGAATCGTCTTCGCTTCTCCCGTCAGGAAGCCCTGGCCATCGCCTCCCTGGCGCCGCCGGGCGCAGTCACCACCAAGCTCGACTTCGCAGCCGACCGCGACCTCGTCCTCTCCGGAAGCCTGCGCGACTTCCGTTTCATCCACTTCGCCACCCACGGCGTCTTCGATGCGGAGCGGCCGGAGCTCTCGGGCCTGGCCCTCTCCCGCGTCGATCGAGCCGGCAGGCCACGGGAAGGTTTCTTGAGCCTGCGCGACGTCTACGACCTCGACCTGGCAGCCGACCTCGTGGTGCTCTCCGGCTGCCAGACGGCCCTCGGCAAGGAGATCCGCAGCGAAGGGCTCCTCGGGCTCACCCGCGGCTTCCTCTACGCCGGAGCGCCGCGGGTGGTGGCGAGCCTGTGGTGGATCGACGACCGGGCGACGGCCGCGCTCATGTCGGCGTTCTACCGCGGCCTGTGGAGCGAAGGCCTGCGCCCGGCGGCCGCGCTGCGCCAGGCCCGCCTCTCTCTCGCGCGCCAGCACCGTTTCCGTGATCCCTCCTATTGGGGAGCCTTCGTCCTCCAAGGGGATTGGCGGTGAGGGAGACCCTCTGGGAAGCCGGAAAATTTGGGACTCTTGTCGCTCCGCCCTCACCTTACTCTCGAACGTTCCCTTCATGAAAGGAGACATCGGTCATGCCATTCGAGGACTTCAAAAGAGATTGGACAGTCATCACTGAGGATGACGCAGAGTGTCCGATAAACTCCACGGTCACCATTTCCGGAAAGGCGGATTCGGTGGAGATCACATGCAAGCTAGGAGAAGCTACACAAAAACCCTACCCACCTGGAAAATACAACAAGGACACCAACAGGATCGAAGTGAAAAGAGAGGACGACACGGTCGCCTACCAGATTGGGCTCCAGATCATGTTCGCGCCGCCGGACCCGGGCCAGACTCCAATTACGGGATCCTGGACTGCCGAAGACCAGGGGCCCTGGCCTGGCGACGAGTAGGGGCCTGCGCGGCTGACAGGCTCTCCCTCCTGTGGGGCGGCTCGGCAAACGGACAGCCGGCCGCCCCAAAATTTTTTGGAACAAACCGCGCCGGCGTCTCACTACCGGGATGAAGCGACTCGCGAGGCGCGAGACGCGGGCGACGAGCCCCGAACCGTCCAATCCACTGGAGACGAGGAGAAAATTCGATGAGCACCACCGAGAAGACCGCTACCGCCGAGAGCACCGCTACCGCCGAGAAAACCGCGAAGATCACTGTGATTCAGGCAGTCTATGGCGCGCAGAGTGGCGGGGCGAATGGAACGAAAGATGTCACAGGAATTGTGCAGAGACTCGTGGATCGGGGGGTGACCTCCTTTATCGCCAATAACAAAACCTTCGAAGGTGATCCCATTAACACAAACAAGCACTTCGCGATGAGCTATATGGTCGGCTCGAGCAGGTTCGCGTTCGCCTGCGAGGAAAATCAGGAGGTGCGCTTGAGGACGAGAGAGCTTCCGCGAGGACCGATCACCGTCATCGCGGCGGGCTACGGCGCGATCAACAAGCAGGACCCCACGATGGGAGCGAGGGACGTCACCGCCATCGTACAGGAGTTGCTCGACCTCAACGCGAGCAAAGAAGTAAAGTTCAAGCCCACCAATACGCTCTTTGGTGATCCCTTCCCGGGCCCCACAAAGAACTTCGGCATGATCTACGCCCCCACCGGGAACCTGGATCAAAGGAAGGCGATCGCCAGCGCCGAGAATCAGGAGTTGAAGATCTTCGTTTGAAGCCGCCCTACCGGTCCCGCGGCCGGGGGGGAAGCCGAGCCCCGCGCGCCAGGGGCTCGGCTCCTCCCGGCCGTGCCATGTGCATTGCAGCTCGACAAGGAAATCACAATGAAAACCTTTTCCAAGCTTCTGTTCCCCCTGTTGGCCGCCGTCCTCACCGGCGCGGCGGCGCTCTCCGCGCAGACCGCCTCGCCCGCCTACAACAAATCGCAGCAGAAGGGCTCCCACAATACCGAGCAGCGCGACGAAACGTTGAAGGATGCTCTCGATTTCGATTGGAAACAGCCCTACCAGGGCGGTGTCCGCAACCTGGAGTTCGACCTGGTCCTTTCCAACGTCTATCTCGAGCCGCAGTTCGACTGGCCGAGCACGCTCCAGCACGGCGGCAAGTACAACTGGAAGCTGGCGACCCTCTATGACGCTTTGAAGATCATCCATAACTGGCACCTGGCGCACCCGGGCCACGAGGTGGTCACCGTCAGCCTCGACCTCAAGGACGCGCCAAATGCTGACGACGGCAGCGACGGCAACGCCACGTACACTCAGAAGATCGAGCAGACCTTCACCGAGACGCTGGGCGCCGGGAACCTCTACACCCCGCGCATGCTGCAAGGCGATCACCCGACGCTCCTCGACGGCGCACGCGCTCAAGGCTGGCCCACGATCGACAAGCTGAAGGACAAGTTCATCCTGGTCTTCACCGGCTCGGACTCCAAGTCGGAATCTAATAAGGCCGTGGTCCGGCGCCGGGCCTACCTGTCTCAGGACACGAAGAATCGCATGGCCTTCGTCGACATCGATCAGCGGACGGCGGGCAACGACCTCAACAAGGCTCCTTATACGGACGGCAATCGGGTGTTCATCAACATCGAGTACGGCCGGTCGGGCTGGTGCGAGCTGGCGCTCAAGGCCCAGGCGGCCGGTGGGTTCGCCACCCGCGCCTATACGCTCAACAACGAGAGCGATTGGAACGCAGCGCTGCGGGCGGCGGTCAATATCCTGGCCACGGACAAGGTGAGAAACCATGAGTGGGCCATGGTGGGCAAGGAACCCATCGTCCCGGCGCCGGTGCCGGGCAAGTGCGAGTCGTAGGAAATCCTCAGAAAGCAGAAATAGGGACAACAAGGACTGCAAGGACAGAAACCTTGTTTGTCCTTGCAGTCCCTGAGGTCCCTGTTGTCCTTTTTCACTCAATCCGCAGCGGGAACTGGCCCACGGAAACCGGCGCACTGCTTCGCGGCAAGCCCTCGACCTCCAGGCGATAGGAGCCGGGGGAGAGCGAGGTCGAGTGGAGGGTAATGAGCAGGGCGCCGAGGTCGTTGAGCGTGAGGCGGGAGCCTTCGAAGACAACGGCGCCCTCGTTTTTTCGCAGCGTCGCCCGGTACGCCGGATAATCCGTATCCCCCGGCTCCACCCAGAAAGCGACCCAGCCCGGCTTTGCGGGGAGCTTCAGGGTGCGTGCCGGGGCACCGCCGCGAACCGGCGTCAAGGGGAGAATGGGAAGATTCGCCTGAGGTTGGCGATCCGCCGCCATCTCCCGGGCGAGGGCTTCGCGCTTCTCCACCTCGGCGGCGAGATCGCGCCGGGTCTGCTGAAGCTCCCCATTCAGACGATCCGCAGAACCCTTCTCCACTTTCGTCCGGGCAAGATCGGAGCGCAGACGCTGGACCTCGCGAAGCTCGAGCCAGGCCGGTACGAGGGCGACCGCAAGCAGGGCCGCAGCAGCCAGGGCCCATTGTGGCGAGCGGCTCCAGCGGGCAGCCTCGGGAGCGCGGACCGCCGCCTCCTCGGCCAGCCGCCGGAGCCCCCGCTTCAGGCGCTCGGCGGCCTCGACCCGCACGCAGCAGGACGGACAATCGAGATAGTGCTCCTCGAATTGCGCGGCCTCCTCGGGCGGCAGACGGCCCGCCACGTAGCGCTCGGCAATGTCTTCGGCGTCGATCGCCCGATGGTCCATGCGGTTCGCCCTCTCTCCCCTCTATCTGTCCCGTGCAGGATCGCCGCCGATCCTTCCCACAATTCTCTGCGCTCCCGCGAAGAACCGCTGCCGCTTCTCCGCCCGTTCCCACAGCTCCCGCAGCCGCTCGCGGGCATGGAACAGGACCTTATGGAAGCGCTCCGGCTCGATCTCCAGGTCCGCGCAGATCGCTTCCTTGCTGTCGTCGGAGAGGTAGAAACGGAACAGGAGCTGGCGGTCGCGGTCGAAGCGGAGCTCGTCGAGGAGCCGCCGCACCTGTCGCGCCTCCTCGTCGGCCAGGACCCGGTCGAGCGGCGCCGGGCCGCGATCGGCGAGGGTGAGCCCCGGGCGCGTCCCTTCCTCGTCCTCCCTGCCGTCGTCGAGAGCGCGGTAGCGGGCCTCCTTGCGCCGGTCGGCGATGAACAGGTTGCGCGCCGTGCTGCGGATGAAAGCGGCGAGCTTCTCGGGCTCCCGCACCTCGGCACGGCGGATCTTTTCGAGGACCAGCGAGAGCGTCTCCTGGTGGAGGTCGTCCGCCAGGGCCGGGTTCTGGACGAGGCGGCGGAGCATCAGGAGGAGACCGTGGCTGAAGCGCGCCACGAGCTCCGCCTCGGCGGCGCGGTCCCCGGCCTGGATCCGTGCCACCAGCCTGGCGGGCTCGTCACCCGCGCCGCCCGTCCCCTCCGGCGCCGGCAACGCCCCGACGACGAAAGGACCCAGGAGGGAGACGGCATGGGACCACAGGAGGGAGAGCATCTCGGTAGAGGGGAAGGATACACAACCCGCCGCCCCGGCGATAGCCGGCGGAGCCTGGCCGAGGCCCCCCTGCTAGAATCCCCCCGCCATGCTGCCTGAGACCCCCCAGAACCCGCTCTACGAACGCTATGCCTCCCCCGAGATGGCGCGGATCTTCTCCGCCTCCCACCGCTTCCGCACCTGGCGGGAGCTGTGGATCGCCCTCGCCGAATGCGAACGGGAGCTGGGGCTGCCCATCACCACGGAGCAGATCGCCGCCCTGAAACAGACGGCGGACGACGCCGACCTCGACCGCGTCGCCGAGCTCGAGCGCCGCACCCGTCACGACGTGGTGGCCCACCTGCGCCATTACGCCGAGCAGGCCGACCGCGTCCACGCAGGGGCCGGGGGCATCCTCCACCTGGGAGCGACCAGCGCCTACGTCACGGACAATACCGACGTGCTGCTGATCCGCGAGGCCCTGGAGCTGCTCGCCGGCCGCCTCGCCGCCACCCTCCGCGAGCTCGCCGGCTTCGCCGGCCGGACGCGGGCGGTCCCCACCCTGGCCTACACGCACTTCCAGCCGGCCCAGCTCACCACCGTGGGCAAGCGGGCCTGTCTCTGGCTGCAGGACTTCCTCCTCGACCTGTTCGAGGTCCGCCACCGCCTCGCCAACCTCCGCTGCCGGGGGGTGAAGGGGACGACGGGCACGCAGGCGAGCTTCCTCACCCTCTTCCACGGCGACGGCGCCAAGGTGCGGGAGCTCGACCGCCGCCTCGCCCACCGCCTGGGTTTCCAGGAGAGCTTCCCCGTCACCGGCCAGACCTATACGAGAAAGCAGGACAGCCAGGTGCTCCAGACACTCGCCGGCATCGCCGAGAGCTGCCACAAATACGGCACCGACCTGCGGCTCCTCCAGGGTGTGGGCGAGCTCTCCGAGCCCTTCGACGCCGAGCAGGTTGGCTCCTCCGCCATGGCCTACAAGCGCAACCCGGTGCGCGCCGAGCGCATGTGCGGCCTCGCCCGCCGCCTGATCACCGACAGCCTGAACGGCCCCTTGAACACCGCCACGCAGTGGCTGGAGCGCAGCCTGGACGACTCCGCCAACCGCCGCCTCGTGCTGCCCGACGCCTTCCTCTGCGCCGATGCCATCCTGGGACTCGCCTCCCACATCGCGGCCGGGATCGTCGTCCGCGAGGCCACGATCGCCGCACACGTCGCCCGCGAGCTCCCCTTTATGGCCACGGAGACCCTGCTGATGGAGGCTGCCCTGCGCGGCGGCGACCGCCAGGAGCTGCACGAGAAGATCCGTGGCTACAGCCTGGAGGCCCAGGGGGCCCTGGAGACCGGCGGGGACAACCCTCTCGTCGGCCGGATCGTGGCCGATCCCGACTTCCGTCTGACCCGGCAAGAGGTGGAGCCCTGGCTCGACCCAGTCGCCTTCACCGGCCGCTCGGCCCAGCAGGTCGACGAATTCCTCGCGGATTTCGTAGCGCCCGCGCTGGAAGGGACCGCGGCGGCGGCGGTCGCGGCGCCGCGGGTGTAGGCCCCTGGGAGCGCCGGCATCCCTGCCCGCTCTTCCATCCGTTCAAAGAAGAACCAGAAAGAACAGGCCGGCAGGGATGTCGGCGCTCCCAGGGGCGTAGATCAGGCGAAAAATCGCAGTGTGGTAATATCCTTCTCAGCGCAAGCCGTTTCAGCGCTCCTCGAGCTACTGGACCCCAGAGCTCTCACGAAGATGGCTACAACCACCTTACGGAGAACCCAAGCCCATGCGCCGAAGGACGAACCCACAGCTCGTTCGCGTCGTCTCTCAACTCGCCCTCGCCTCCTCCCTCCTCTCCCTCCTGCTTCTGGCCGGCTGCTCCGCCAATCGCAAGACCTCGACGCCCCCCTCGGTGGGGCTGCCACTCGCGAGAGGGATGGCCTCCTGGTACGGCCCGAAGTTCCAGGGCCACCGGACGGCCAGCGGCGAGCGCTACAACATGAACGACAAGACCGCCGCCCACCCCTCGCTCCCCTTCGGCACCAAGCTCGGCGTACGCAACACCCGCACCGGCCGTGAGGTCCTGGTGCGGGTCAACGACCGCGGACCGTACAGCAAGAGCCGCATCATCGACCTCTCCTACGCCGCCGCGAAAGAGCTCGGCGTCGTGGGACCGGGCACGGCGATCGTCGAGCTCTACCTGCTGCCCGCAACCGGGGCGCCGCCGCGCTACACGGTGCAGGTGGGCGCCTTCAGCGAGCCCGAGCGGGCCCTCGCCCTGAAGCGCGAGATCGGGCGCTACTACCCGGAGGCCGTCGTCGACTCGGACGGCACCTGGCACCGGGTGCAGATCGGCGCCTTCGACGACCGCGACCACGCCGAGTCGCTGCGCCGCGAGCTGACGGTGATCGGCATGCAGGCCGTCGTGGTCTCCGCCCGCTGAGCCGGCCAAGGGGAATCCGCCCCCCGGGGAATTCCCCTCTCCCGGCAGGCGTTGTAGAGTGTCTGCACAGCCTGCAAGGGTTCCTCCAAGGAGGGCACGATGCGAGACCGACCTCTCCAGCGTTCCACGACGATTTTGCCCGACCGGCCGTCGCGGCTGAAGCTGGCGGGCTTCGTCTGGGTGGCGGCCCTGGCGTTCCTGGCTTACCTGGGAGTGGCCATCGCCTCCGGCAACCAGGAGGGGGGCCCCCGCCTCTTCGGCGGCTTCGAGCTGCCGGAAGACCACGCCGTCATTCAGCTCTCTCACCGTCCGGCCCTCGGTCAGGCCTCCTGGTACGGCTCCGAATTCCACGGCCTCGCGACCGCCAGCGGCGCGGCGTTCGACATGAACGCCATGACCGCCGCCCACCGCACCCTCCCCCTCGGCACCCGCGTCCTGGTGCGCAACCTGGAGAACGACCGCAAAGTGGTGGTCGAGATCAACGACCGCGGCCCCTACATCGCCGGACGCGATATCGACCTCTCCTACGGCGCCGCCCGCGCCCTCGGCATGGTGGCGCCGGGCGTGGTGCGGGTGGAGATGACGCCGCTGTAATGGCGTGAAACGTCCGCGCGGGCTCACCCCAGCTCGGCCAGAAACGCCTTGATCCCCTCGTCCAGGCGCCGGCGGTCCTGGTGGCGCTCGAGGGCGATCTTCACGAGGCGGTCCACCAGCTCGGGGAGGGGGACTCCCGAGAGCTCCCAGAGGCGGGGGTACATGGAGATGCTGGTGAAGCCCGGGAGGGTGTTGATCTCGTTGACGTAGAGACCTTCCTCTCCTTCATAGAGGAAATCGACCCGGGCGAGCCCCGCCCCGCCGATGGCGGCGAAGGCCTGGACGGCGAGCTGCCGCAGCCGCTCCGTCACGGCCTCCGGCAGGTCGGCCGGCGCGATCAGGCCGGCCGAGTCGAGGAGGTATTTGTCCGCGTAGTCGTAGAACTCCTGGCTGGGGACGATCTCCCCCACCGCCGCCGAGGCCTCCAGCTTGCGATAGCCGAGCACGGCGCACTCCAGCTCCCGCCCCGCCACCCCTCGCTCCACCAGCACCGTATCGTCGAACTGGAGGGCGAAGCGCACCGAGGTCTCGACGCAGTGGCGGCTCTCCACCTTCTTGATCCCGACGCTCGAGCCGCCGACGCTGGGCTTGACGAAGAGCGGCAGGGAGAGCCGCTCGCAGCGCTTCACGAACCCGGCGGGATCGCGCTCGAAGTCGGCGCGGCTCACCGCCTCGTAATCCACCACCGGCACACCCGCGGCCTGGAACTGGCGCTTGGAGAGCACCTTGTCCATGGCGAGCGCACTGGCCGCGACGCCCGGGCCCACGTAGGCGAGGTCCAGCATCTCGAACAGGCCCTGCATGGTGCCGTCCTCGCCCCAGGTGCCGTGGACGATGGGGAACACGACCTCGACCCCCGACGCCAGCAGGTGCCGCAGCGTGGGAGCGATGGGCACGCCCACCGGCGGGATCTCTTTCGTCGCTCCGGCGATCACCGCTTCGGACGCCGTAGCGTCGATCCAGCAGCCATCCGCGGCGATGCCCAGCGGCGTCACCTCGTGCCTCGCCGCCCGCAGCCCCTCGGCCACCGTGCGCGCCGAGCGGATCGAGACCTGATGCTCGACGCTGCGACCTCCGAAGACGACTCCGACGTGGGCCATGAAGGGATCTCCTGTGTGGCGTCCCAGCGGGACGTGCGGGGAGTCTATCTCGCCTTCCTGGCCCTCACCACCCTGCCATGACGACGTTTCTCGGGGAATCGCGCATACTTTGACAGGACCGATTCACAAAGGAGCTTTCCATGGCCAAGAAGTCCCTATTCCGCCTCGCCTTCAGTCTGTTGCTGCTCGTGGTCGTCTTCAGCTTCGCTCCGCACCTGGCAGGAGCATGCCCGCGCGCGGTGACCCGCACGTATTACGCGTGGACCGAACCGCCCTACCCCTACCCCCCCTACATCTGGTGCTCGTTCCCCGTCATCAGCCCCACGCCAACGGATCTGGTTTGGACGGAGGTTGGTGGAGAGGAGACTGACTGCGACGGCAACTACTCTTCCTGGGGAGACATCACGGACTGCACGGGCCCGTCAAACACCGTGAGAAGCTCGTCGCCCTGCTCCTGCGTGCCGTAAACGGCGGTCGTGGAAACAGGAGGAGAGCCGCCACGGCGCTCCTCCCTGCCTCCCCTACCCCAGCAACACCCGCCCCGCCGACTTCACCTCCGGCAGCCCGGCCAGCTTCTCCACCAGCGCCGGCGTGGGCACCACCTGGTCCGCCCACTTCGCTCAAGGGCTCGTGCCCACGATCCTGACCCGGGAGATCCTGGTGCGGATCGGTCCCGACCTAGCCGGACGCTACCCGCCGAAACAGCACGTCGGACAGGTAGGACAGCGCGGGCACCCACAGATCTGGCAGATCTGATCCTCCGGTGTGCACGGCGGCGGGTGTGGCAGGGCCGAGCTGGCGAGCGCCGTGCCCCCCAAAAGGACGGCGAACAGAAGACCCAGCAGACGAATTCGGATCGGCATGTCGTCACCTCCTTGTCGATGCTTAATCTAGCATAGCCCATTCTCCATGAGCCATACCGGCGCGATGATTTGAAGCCGCCTCGATTGCGAAGGCATCATCCTCTCTGCTCGGCGGATCGTTCGGGAGATCGACCTCGACGCCTTGGCTGACCCTCGCGCTACACTCCTCTGACTCAAGATTGAGCCAGAGAGGGAGAGCCCATGGATTTCACCGTCTCCGCAGCCGTCCGCGATCTGACCGCCACCGTCCGCCGCTTCGTCGACGAGGAGGTCCTGCCCGTCGAGCGCCTGGTGCTGGAGAAGGGCTTCGGCGCGGCCGGCGTCGAGATCGAAGGGCTGCGCGGCCGGGTGCGGGAGATGGGCCTGCTCACTCCCCACATGCCCAGAGAGTGGGGCGGCGGCGGCCTGGCTTTCCTCGATTTCGCGCCCCTCTCCGAGATCCTCGGCCGGAGCGTCATCGGCCACTACGTGTTCAACGTCCAGGCGCCGGACGCGGGCAACATGGAGCTGCTCCTCCACCACGGCACGCCCGAGCAGCAGGAGCGGTGGCTGCGCCCGCTCGTCCACGGCGACGTGCGGAGCTGCTTCGGCATGACCGAGCCGGAGTTCGCGGGCTCCAACCCCGTCTGGCTCGGCACCACCGCCCGCCGCGAGGGGGAGGAGTACGTGCTGGATGGCCACAAGTGGTTCACCTCCGCGGCCGACGGCGCCACCTTCTGCATCGTCATGGCCGTCACCAACCCCGGCGCTCCCAACCCTTATGCCCGCGCGAGCCAGATCCTCGTGCCGCTGGACGCCGCGGGCTTCGAAATCGTCCAGAACCTGGCGGTGATGGGCGAGCGGGGCGAGGGTTGGATGAGCCACTCCGAGATACGCCTCGAAGGCGTGCGGGTGCCGGTCGGAAATCGCATCGGACCCGAGGGCGCGGGCTTCCTCCTGGCGCAGGAGCGGCTGGGGCCGGGACGCATCCACCACTGCATGCGCTGGATCGGCATCTGCGAGCGGGCCTTCGATCTGATGTGCGAGCGGGCCGCGAGGCGCGAGCTCTCCCCAGGCAAGCCGCTCGGTGCACGGCAGCTCGTCCAGGCATGGATCGCCGAGAGCCGGGCGGAGATCGACGCCGCCCGCCTCCTCGTCCTGCGCACGGCCTGGCGCATCGACCGCGAGGGAGCCGCCGCGGCCCGCGACGACGTCTCACTGATCAAGTTCCACACCGCCGGCACGCTGCAACGGGTGCTCGACCGCGCCATTCAGACCCATGGCGCCCTGGGGCTCACGGAGGCGACGCCCCTCGCCTTCTGGTGGCGCCACGAGCGCGGCGCCCGCATCTACGACGGCGCGGACGAGGTGCACAAGACGGCCGCGGCGAAGCGGATCCTGGAGCGGTATGGAATGGAAAGGACGAAAGGATGAGCACGCCCATCAACTCCGCGGTCGACGCACCCCGCCCCGTCCGCCCCGGCGAGGAGATCGACGCCGCTCCCCTGGCGGTCTGGCTTAAAGAACGGCTCCCTGGCGTCGAGGGACCGATCGCCATCGAGCAGTTCCCGGGCGGCCACTCGAACCTCACCTATCTCCTGCGCTTCGGCGACCGCGAGCTGGTGCTGCGCCGGCCCCCCTTCGGCTCCAAGGTGAAGACGGCGCACGACATGGGGCGGGAGTTCCGCGTCCTCCCGCGGCTCTACACGCTCTACCCCAAGGCGCCGCAGGCCCTCCTCCACTGCGATGATCCAGAGGTGATCGGCGCGCCGTTCTACATCATGGAGCGGGTGCGGGGGATCATCCTCCGCCAGCAGCGTCCGGTGGCGGGGATCGATCTCCATCCAGAACGGATGCGCGCCATCAGCGAAGCGGCGGTGGACGGCCTCGCCGAGCTGCACGCCGTGGATTACCGCGCGGCCGGGCTCGACGATCTCGGTCACCCCGAAGGGTACGTCGCCCGCCAGGTCGCGGGGTGGAGCGAGCGCTGGCGGCGCTCCCGCACGGACGACCTCCCCGACCTCGACCGCGCCGCCGCCTGGCTCGCCGATCACCAGCCGCCGGAAAAGGGAGCCGCTCTTCTCCACAACGATTACAAGTACGACAACCTCGTGCTTCACCCCGAAGAGCTGGAGCGGATCGTCGCCGTGCTCGACTGGGAGATGGCCACGGTCGGCGATCCGCTGATGGACCTCGGCACCAGTCTCGGCTACTGGATGGACCCGGACGATGCCCCCGCCCTGCGCCTCCTGCCGGCCGGCCCCACCACGCTACCCGGCAATCTCCGCCGCGTAGAGGTCGTCGAGCGCTACGCGAACATCACAGGGCGCGACGTTTCGGGCATTCTTTTCTACTACGTCTACGGCCTTTTCAAGATCGCCGTCATCGCTCAGCAGATCTACTACCGCTACCAGCAGGGACTGACGAAGGACGAACGCTTCGCCGCGCTGATCGGCGCCGTGCGCATTCTCGGCCACACCGCGGCCCAGGCAATCGACAAGGGGCGGATCGACCGTCTGGATTTTCCCGGATGAAGAAATAGTGATGCGGCGAAAGGCTTGCCTCCCGGTTTTTCTTCTGGTACTGTAAAAACTTAGTCATTGAGGAAAGAAGAAGGTGAGCCATGAAGCTCGACGACTGTTTCCGGATCATCAACCGCCATTTGCGGCAGGCCCAGGACGAGGTCGGCCGCCGGAAGCGAGAGGGCCTGCAGTTCCGGCCCTGGCAGCACCGGATCGTGGAGCTGGAGGCCGTCCGGCGGGAGATCGCCGCCCTGGCGACACCCGAGGAGCGGCGGACCGGAACGTTTCCACCTCCCGGGTAACGAGGTGAGGGAGCGAGGATCAGCTCGCTCAACTCTCCGGGTCGATCACTTCATAGAGAGCCGCATAGTCCTCGCTGCCCTTGCCTGCCTTCACCGTCCGGCTCACGACCTCGCGAACTCCTTGGAGGGCCGTCGTGTCGAGCCCCAGAGAGGCCGCCTCCGAGCGCGCCAGGTCAAGGTCCTTGAGCAGCAAGGCTGCCATCCGTCTGTGCCTGCTGGTCCCTAATTTTGCTACTCTGCCCCCATGCTCAATCCTACGCCGCCAGAGCATCTCGTCAACGCCCAGGGCCAGCCCTATTTCCTCTGGGATACCGAGATGACGCTTGAACAGTTCCGAGCTCGGACGCGTGCTCTCAGAGATCGCCGCGAAGGAAGGCACCTGAATCTCCGGCGAGGAGGATCTGGCACCGGCGGAGCCCGAACCGCTGCGAGCTCCACCGGGGATCTTTGCGGATCAGACGGCGACGACCGTCGGGTCCGGACAGGTGTCCAGACGGCCCGTACAGGCATAGCAATCCGAGACGACGTTCGTGCAAGGATTGAGGAAGGACCCCTTGGCTACGGCCACGGCTGCGGCCGCGCCTTCGGCCTTCCCCAGCCTGGAATCCTCCAGGGAACGCAGGGTCTCGCGGCTCAAGCTGAGCTTGCTCGCCTTTCTCTTCTTCATGGTTCAACCCCTTTCTCAGGTTTCAGCCTCAAGCCACGCCGCACATCGGCGGGGCCGATGGGCAATTCATGGCCGACGGGCAGTTATCCGGGAAGGCCGTGCAGCGGTAGCAATCCGAGATCGCCTGGGTGCACATGGGAATGCTGAGAGGGGGTGGCGGTCCGACGACGATCACGGCTCCCCCGGCCAGTTTGGCGTCGGTCAGGGTGCGCAGGGTCTCACGGTTCAGCTTGAGCTTGCTCGCCTTTCTCTTCTTCATGATTCAACTCCTATCGCAGGATTCCAGCCTCAGGCGACCGTGCACTGCGGCGGAGCCGTCGGGCAATTCTGGGCCGACGGGCAGGTATCCAGAGGACCCGTGCAGGGATAGCAATCCGAGACGACGTTCGTACACGGCTTGGTGAAGGACACCGGGACGACCGCCGCGCCATCGGCGTTCCGCAGGCTGCGCTCTTCCAGCGAGCGCAGGGTCTCGCGGTTCAGGCGCAGCTTCTTGACTCTCTGCTTCTTCATTCTCCACCTCTCTCTTCTGAAAATCCGGACAGAACGGCTGTCCGGAGAGTTGACCGTTTCTCAAGCCCAACCCTGGTTCCCGTCCTCGATCATGCCGCCTGGGAACTCCCTGGGATCGGGCAAAGCCGGCAGTGGCCCCCGCAGAGCGAGCGAGACGAGACGGCCATCGATGCGCAGCAGCAGGTGCCGGCGCCGGAGGTCCCCGACGGCCGCGGCAATTTCGGATTCCTCCCGTCCCAGACGCCCGGCCAGCGCCGGCTGGAGCCGCTCCTCGACGGGCGCGTCGTCACAGGCCAGGTAGGCCTCGCGCGCCAGGCCGTCGATCGCGCAGCTCTCCTCCAGGGCGCACCGCCGTGTGTCCGTGAAGCGCAGGACGGCGCCGTCGTCCTCGACGGTGAGGGCGGGCGGTCCGCTCCAGAAGGCCTGGTTCCAGCGGTTGAGCCCGTCGCGCACGGCCTGGGCTCCCGGCCGCCCCTTCATTAAATCGCTGCCGGAGTCGGTGAAGACGTCCGGCCGGCCTTCGGCGGCAAAGAAGTAGGCGAGGTCCGCGAGATCGGACTCGGGCAAAGGGTAGACGTGGCGCATCGCGGGGGCCGGCCGCAGCACGAGGCCGAAGTCCTGCGCCCGCTTGTGATAGGGGCTGAAGCGGTCGTAGCGGACGCGGGAGGCACCGCCCGGCGGCTGCAGGTGCTCCAGGGCCGGAAACCACTCGGCCATCTCGGCATACCAGCCGTCCTCCTCGCCCGGGAAGCCCCACAGCAGATTCCAGGTCAGGCGGATACCGAGCTCCCGGCACCACTTGAGGAGCTGCACGTTCTGCCAGCCCTGGACGCCCTTCTCCATCAGCTCCAGCACCGCCGAGTGGAGGCTCTCGATGCCTGGCTGCAACCAGACGATGCCGGCGCGCTTCAGCATCTCCACCTGGGGGCGGCGGAGATTGGACTTGATCTCGTAGAAGATGCGCCGCCGCTCGTTGCCCTCCGCCGCCAGGGCCGGCAGGACGCTCTTGAAATAGGCCATGTCGAGGATGTTGTCCACCGTCTCGAAGCTCGCGATGCCGTAGCGCTCCTCCAGCTCCCGGATCTCCGCCAGCACCCGCTGGGGGGACTTGGAACGGAATGTCATCGACGTGCCGTTCAGGCCGCAAAACGTGCAGTGGCGGGCGGCGCCCCACCAGCAGCCCCGCGAGGTCTCCAGGGGCAGCCCCGGGTGGATCGCGGCGGCGAACCGGGATTCGCCGACGGCGCGAAAGTAGTCGTCGAAATCGGGAGACGGCAGGGAATCGAGATCGTGGAAGACAGGCCGCGGGACCTCCTCGGAGCCGGCGAGGACGGCCAGGCGCGGCCGGCCGGCGCCGTTGCGATGCGCCGGACCGAAAACGCCCGTGGGCAGACGCTCCTTCGGCACCTCCCGGCCGTCGGCGAGGATCTGGCGGCAGAGATCGCCGACCAGCGCGTCGGCCTCGCCAGAGACCACGTAGTCCACCCAGGGGAAATTGCGGTGAGTGGTGCGTCCCATGACGCTCTCGCAGTTGGCGCCGCCCAGCAGGGTGACGACCGACGGATCGATCTCGCGCACGCGCCGCAGCAGGGCGAGCGAGGGCACGTGCTGCTCGAACGTCGAGGTGCAGCCAATGACCCGGGCGCCGGTGGCGAGGGCCTGCCGGGCGGCCTGGTCGACGAATCCGGCCGCGGCCTCCCTCAGCTTGCGCAGGTTCTTCTGGAGCCGTATGGCATCGGACGGGCGACGGTTGTAACCCGGGATCTGCTCGTAGGCGCCGGCGATGCGCCGGAGATACTCCTCGTCGTCGAGGTGCGCGTCCGGAAAAGCGGCCGCCGCGAAAGTCCACTCGCCGGCCAGGTACTCCTTGGGGAACAGGGAAGAGCAGAAGTGATAAAGGGGGAGCCCCACCTCCTCGGCGAACCCGAGGTTGGGGTAGACCGCCCGGGCGGCGATCCCCTCCCGCTCCAGGAGCGCCTTGAGCAGCCCGAGAGCGAGGGACGGCCGGTTCAGGGAGGCGTAGGGCATGTTCACCAGGCAGACGTCCACCCGCCCGGGCGACACTACGGGCTCGCTCCCCCACTCTGCGACGGCTGTCATGCCAGACCTCCGGAGCGGTGGCCCAAGAATCTGGGCCGCCTATCCTCAAGTGCGGCGACGGGGGGTTCGGGGGACAGGGGCGCCGCGGCGGGAGGAAGCGCGGCGCCCCGGAGGATTCAGGGACAGGCAGGGGTCGCCCGGGCCGCCTCGTTGGTTTTGGCGGACGATCCACCAGCGTTGAAGGCCCAGACCCGGTAGGCGTAGGTCGTGCCGCCACACTGGAGGCCGGTGCTCTGGTAGGTGGCGGTGCCGGTGGAGTTGGCCGACGCGTCAGGCAGCGATGTCCAAGGGCCGCAGCAGCCCTGCTTGCGCTCCACCTTGAACCCGGCCTCGTTGTTGGAATTGTCCTGCCAGGTCAGCTTCAGTTGGGTTGCGGTCCCGGGGACGGTATCGACACGCAGCCAGGTCGGAGCGGCCGGTGGGGTGGTGCTTGCATTGAACGTGGCGGTGACCGAGCGATCGGCATCGAGCGTGATCGTGCAGCTCCCCGTACCCGTGCAGGCGCCGCTCCAGCCGCCGAAGGTCGATCCGGACGCCGGCGCGGCGGTCAGGGTTACGGTGGTCCCGGCTGTGAAAGCGGCTAAGCAGGAGGCGCCGCAACTGATCCCCACAGGGCTGCTGGTCACCGTGCCGGCGCCCGTGCCGGCTTTTCCGGCCGAGAGGATGTGGCCCGCGGTGCAGGAGGTCCCGCCGTAGGCCGCCGCATCGAGGCCGATCGCTGCGGCGAGCGCCTTGACCGGCCGGAGGCCCCGGTAGAGGCCGAAGCAGGCGGCATTATTCCAGGTGTGTCCTCCGGCCCAGCCGTACTGCGAGAGAGCGGTGTCCAGTTTGTCGTCGAGCTGAGTGGTGTTGAGGTAGGTGTAGAGCCCAGCTCCCAGGCCGTTGTAGTAGTAATCGGCGCCGCAGTTGCCGGATACCGCCGTGCCGTCCTGGTTGTATTGAATGCAGGAGCTGGTGGCGGTCTGGGTGCCATTGGCGAGCAGGAGTTGCACCCAGGTGGAAAGCTGCGAATACGCGCCGGTGAGCGGAGCCTGGTGGGTCGCAAGGTCGACGGCGCGCAGGACGTCGCCCATCCACAAAGCACGGGGCGCGTCAGAGTCGTCCCAGGCCCGCCCCTGTTGCCAGTAGTAGGAATCTCCCGGGCGCGGCGCGATCGGCTGGGCGGCGATGTCCCAGCCAAAGTTGGTCCGTCCGAACGTCAGGTTCGAGCCATTGAAGGTACTGGCAATCAGCCACTGGTCCACGACTTCTCTGGCGCGATTGGAATAGGTCGAATCTCCGGTCGAAACGGCGGCCGCGAGGAGGAAGCGCGCCACGTCCTGGAAGTAGCCGATCCACATCTTGAGACCGCCGACGCCGGCCGTGGCGGTGTTGGCGCCGCCGGCCAGCCAGTCGCAGAGCGAGGCGCCGGTGACCGGGCTCGTGTAGCAACTGTGGGGGGCATACTCAGCCGCGAGGTGCTGCATCGCGAGCGCGTCGCCGGCGCTGCGGTAGATAGCGCGGGAGGCGGCCGGGAAGCTCGGGTTGTTGGCCGCATAGTAGTAAGCGAGGCCGAAGCGGGCCGTGGCGTCAGTCGCCGTGTCCGGAGAGCGGCAGACCAGCGAGTTGCCGGAGACCTCGGCGATCCAGCAGGGCAGGCCGGGATACGTCGCCGACGCCATGGCCTGGACAGTGTTGTGGATCTCCATCATGCGGGTGTCATCGTCGGCGAGGGCAGTGACCACGGCCAGCTCGGAAAGCTCATCACTCACCACCAGGTAGTCGGAGAAAGATGGCGAGGCGATCATGCCGTTATTGCTCTGAAGATGGGGTACGTCACAATCGGTCGATGACCAGAACCAGGGCGGGGCCTGGAGGGTCTTGCCATTGACGACGACGCGGTGGGTGGGTTGGAAGTCGACGGCGTAGAGGTCGTGGACCAGGGACAGAAAGTTCTGACTCCTGGTCTGCCCATTCTGACCGGAGTCGGTGGGCTGGAGGATACACTGAGCCGCAGCAGATCTCACACACAAAACGCTCAGATTCGACAGAAGGAGAACCGTCATCCAGGTGAGCCAGATAATCTTTGATCGCATTTTTTCCTCCGGAGCTCCAGGGTTTATTCCCTCCCCTCTCAATGCAATCTCGATTCCATAGCTCTTGCAACCAAGAAAGGAAAAAACTGATCAGTTGATTGGCACTTCCGAGTCAAGCTGGTGGGCAGCCGCTCAGTCCATGGGCATGGACCGGCAGTGCGCTGCAATGTAAATTCTACTTTGTCAGATTCCGCCGAGAGGGTGAAGGAGCTAGGCCCAGAGGGCCGAAGGCGTAGAGCCTGGGCCTTCAGGCCCAGGAAAAGGCCGCCCCAAAATATCCAGAGCCCCGTAGGGGGCGACGGAGGAATGCAGCCGTCGCCCCTATGGGGCTCATGAGGATATTAGGGAGCCCCCTGACCTGGCGCTGAAGCGCCAGGCTCTACGCCTTCGGCCCTCTGGGCCTGGCTCGACTCCAGGTCAATCCTGCTCTGACAAAGTAGAACTAAGAGGGTGTTTGGAAAGGTCGCGGCCTCAGGCTGTCCGGCACCGGGAACACACTCCAAGAGACCCCGCCGGTGCATGCGGCCCTCTCGCCGCTGCCGGCGAAGGCCCCGCCGAGGTCGGTGAACGCCTCGCCACCGTCGGTAAGAGCCGCGCCGGTACCGGCGGGGGCTTCGCCGCTGTTGTCGGAAGGCTCGCCACTGCCGGCGGAAGGCTCGCCACTGTCGGCGGAAGGCTCGCCGCTGCCGGCGGAAGGCTCGCCACTGTCGGCGGAAGGCTCGCCGCTGCCGGCGAAGGCCTCGCCAGTGTCGGCGAAGGCCCCGCCAGTGTCGGCGAAGGCCCCGCCGAGGTCGGCGAACGCCTCGCCACCGTCGGTAAGAGCCGCGCCGGTACCGGCGGAGGCTTCGCCGCTATCGGCGGAAGGCTCGCCGCTGCCGGCGAAGGCCTTGCCAGTGTCGGCGAGAGCCTCGCCGAGGCCGGCGGAGGCCTCAAGACGGTCAGCCGAGGGATTGCCGGCCGAGGGTGATGCCTCCTCCCGAGGAGGAAAGGTCGTGGTCTGCCGAGGGGAAGACCCGGAGAGATTCCGGGTGCCAAGAATCGCCGGGGCATTCCGGGGGGACGGACAGGCTGAGGCCGCGCCCTTTCCAAAACACCCTCTAAGAGACCGTCACTTGCCCCGGGATATCTTCAAGCGGTCCATCTTCAAGCTGAGCCCGTTCCGGGTAATCCCCAGCAACCGCGCCGCCTTCGACTTGTTCCCCTCCGCCGTGGCGAGCGCTCGTAGGATCGCCTCTCGCTCCACCGCATCCACCTGCTCCTGGAGGGTTCCGGTGACGACCGGCGGGTCGGGGTGCGGAGGAGGCGGTGCGGAGGGGAGGGACTCGTCAGCGGCATGCTCCAGAGTCCCGAAGTGCTCGCGCTGGAGGGAGCCGCCGTCCGGACAGAGAAGCACAGCCCGCTCGACCGCGGCTTCGAGCTCGCGGACATTGCCCGGCCAGTCGTGGGCCAGCAACGCCGAGAGAGCCCGGCGGCTCACGCCATGGACGCGCTTGCCGTATTTGGCGGCTGCGCGGGAGGCGAAGGCGAGGAGGAGGGTGGGCAGGTCGTCGCGACGCTCGCGCAGGGGCGGCAGCCGGAGCTCGATGCCGCGCAGACGGTAGAAGAGATCGGCGCGGAACAGCCCCTCCTTCACCAGCCGGCCGAGATCGCGGTTCGAGGCGGCGACGATCCGCGCGTCGATCTTGCGGGGCACGGTGCCGCCGAGGGGGAGCACCTCGCGCTCCTGGAGCGCCCGCAGGAGCTTGGCCTGGAGGCGCTCGGGCATGTCGCCGATCTCGTCCAGGAAGAGCGTGCCGCCGTGCGCCTGGACGAAGAAACCCTCCCGCTGATCGACTCCAGTGGCCACCCGGCTGCCGATGCCGAACAGCTCATATTCGAGCAATTCGGCAGGGATAGCGGCGCAGTTGACGGCCACGAAGGAGCCGCGCGCGTGGAGGCCGGAATCGTGGATCAGCCGCGCGAACAGCTCCTTGCCCGTCCCCGTCTCGCCCGTCAGCAGGATGCTGAGATCGCTCCGGGCCATGGCCCGCAACTGCGCGAGGAGGTCCTGCATGGCGGCCGAGGTTCCCACCACCATGCCGGGTGGGAGGCGTAAATCCTCCTCGGCGGACGGACTCTTCGGTTGGATCGCAGGATTCGTCTGCAGCAGCTTGTCCCCCAGATAGGAGAAGAAGTCCTGCTGCCACGGTTCCGGGGCAGCGTCGAAGAGGGCGATCAGGCACGCACCGCCGGAGGTGTCTGAAAGCAGCGTGCCCACATCCGCCGTGGCCAGATCGCCCAGGCGTGGCTCGGACGGCAGCGGCCCTTCGCAGGCCACGACAGCGGGATCGTCGGGAAATCCAAGATCGAGGACCAGGAGGCTCCTGGCTCCGAGGGCACGCCGGGCACGGCCGAGCCGGTCGGCCGGATCGTCGATGCCGTTCCGTTCGAGCTCGCGCACGAAGCGCAGGGCTGCGGCGGGCGAGGACCCCGCGGCGGGAGACAGGGCGGCCGTATCCGTGGCGAGCGGGCCGGCGGCACCATGGCTGACCGGGGTTTGAAAACGCAGACCGGTCTCGCCGTCCGAAGAAGAGAGGTCTTCCAACGCGAGGACGGCATGTCCGAGGCGGACACCCTTGCCGGGAGTCAGGAGAACTTCGTCGAGCCGCCGGCCGTCGCGCACCAGCCCGTTGGTCGAGCCGAGATCGGTGACCAGCACGCCGGCGCCTTCGGGGTGGAGCTTCGCGTGATGGCGAGAGATGCCGGGGAACGGCGCGATGAGATCGTTTTCCATCCCGGCGCCCAGTTGGACGTCGCGGTCCGGCATGGGGAAGTAGCGGATCTGCTCCTGATAGCGCAAGGCGAGGCGGAGCATGGTGGATCCTCAATCCTTGATCTGACGCTGGCGTTGCTTCCAGAGCCTCAGTTCGGCGAGGGCATTCTGGGCTTCGCGCGCGTGGCCGGCCTGGCGGGCCGCAGCCGCGAAACGCTCGGCGACCAAGTCGTAGTGGGCGCGTGCGATGGGGTCCGCGCCGAGACTCCCCCGCGTCCGATGCAGGGCCTCCTGATGAGCCGCCAGCGCCTCGGGGACGCGGCCGAGCCGGCCGAGGAGCTCGCCCCTCAGAGAGAGAAGGACTGGCTTGGCATCGGAGCTGCGCTTCATTTCCTCGTCGACTGCTGCGAGCAGCGTCTGGGCAGACTCCTTGTGGGCCCACCGGAACTCGAGCTGCCAGTAATGACTCAGGTCCGGATTGGCCACGCTGACGTCCCCCTCAAGCGTAGGGATCTCGCCGGTCCGCCACCGGACATATTCACGATAGCCCTCCGAGGGGTTGGTCGATGGATAGGCTGCGTGGAACCGCTCCACCTCGGCGAGGGCCTCCTCCCAACGTCTCAGCTCACCCAGGCAGAACACAATCCCCTCGAGATATTCGTACTTGCCCCTGCCGGCCTCCGCGGTCGCCCCTTGGCCCAACCCCCGTCGATACCAGGCCAACGCGCGTTTGACGTGTCCCTGGAGGTGGAAGGCGCGGCCGGCGTCAAAGGCTGCCTCTGAGCCGGTATTAGGATTGGTCGCCAGCTTCTGGAAAAGGGCCTCTGCCTCGCCGATGCGACCCGAGGCGGCCAGAGCCTTGCCTTTCACCCGTGAGATCCATTCCACGAGGTAAGGATCGACCGAGGTCTCCGCCGCTCTCAGCGCCGCTTCGGCTTCCGGCAGGGCCTCGGAGGAGCGGCCTTCCCGCAGCAGGCGCGTGGCTTCGCGCAGGTACGTGTACGCCTGACCGCGCTTGGCCTGCCGCGACGCTGCCGGAAGTGGAGACGGAAAGGATTTGAGGAAGCCGTCGAACCCGACCGCCACTTCGGGTTTGCCATGATAAAAAACGGCGAGCGTCGACTTATCGTGAGAAACGGCCATGCTCCCCGGCTTGTCCGGAGTAACTCGAGGACCGAGTGTATACCAAAGCAGGCCGCCGTTGGCATTGTAAATCTCGTCGGGCGAGGAGGCAGAGTACATTGCATCGCGGCCAGGGACTCCCTCGCCCACCCAGGGCACCACCTTGACGGCGGCGATCCCCGAGTACCAGCCCATTCGATTGTTGATCCCGGATAGGATCACCTCGGGACGGCCGTCACCATCCACGTCTGCGGCACCGACGACGGTGTGGTGGCCAGAGCCGACGAAGATCACCCTCTTCACGTCCCGGCGGGGCTCGTAAAGAACCGTATAGCTTGGCCACCAAGGATCGTGACAGTAGCTGACCAAGACCTCATCCGTGCCGTCGTGATCGAGATCGAGTGTCCGCACGAAGGTGCCGTATCGATTTGAGAAGCCTGGGAAGGATTCATGAGCGCTGGGCAGGGTGATCTTTTTCACAGTGCTTCCAGTCTCGGCGTCTAGTATGGAGAGCACGTTGACACATTGGGGATCATGAATGCCCCGCGGGCACAGCACCGCAGCCAGATACCGCCGGCTGTCTCCCCGCAGGTGCAAATCGGCGAAGTTGAACCTACCCACGACCTTCGGGATCTGCCACAGCTCATGGCCCTCTGTATCCAGGGCGACCACCCCGCCACCCTCTATGGGATTGACCTGGAAAAACCGTGGCCGGCGTGAGTGCTCCCACAGCCAGACCGCCGCCACGAGAAATACCAGCAGAACCGCCACTCTGGCCCAGCGGACGATGCGCCGCCGCCATCCCCGGGTGCGTAGCAGGCTCCGCCGGTCGAGGTCGGCAAGGACGGCGTCCACGGAGGGATAGCGTCGCGAGCGGTCCCTCTCCAGCAGGCCTGCCACGATCGACGCCAGCCAGGAGGGCACTTCCGGCCGGAGCTGGCGGATGTCGGGAGCCTTGGCACGCAGCCGGCCGAGGACGGCGCCGAGCGGGCTCTTCCCAGGGTGGGGCAGCTCGCCGGTGAGCATCTCATAGAGCACCACCCCGAGCGAGTAGAGGTCGCCGCGCGCATCCACCTCGTCGCCCAGGGCCTGCTCGGGGGAGACGTACTCGAGCGTTCCCAGCACACCTTCGCCGACGGTCATCCGGGTCTCGTCGCTCCCAGACCGGAGGGCCAGTCCGAAATCGGCGAGCTTCACTCCGCCCCTGGGCTCCAGGAGGACGTTGCCGGGCTTCACGTCGCGATGGACGATGCCCAGGGAGTGGAGGACGCGGAGCCCTTCCAGGATCTGGCGGGTCAGCCGTACCGCTTCGTCGATGGACAGCGGCCCCCGCGTCAGCCGCTCGCGCAGCGACTCGCCCTCCACGACCTCCATCGTGAGATAGACGGCCGCCTCGGAGACGCCGATGTCGAAGATGCGCACCAGCCGCGGGCTGGCGGCGTCCCGCGCCACGGCCGCCTCGCGGCGCAGGCGCTTCAAAGCCCCGGGGGTCATGCGGTCCGCACGCAGGACCTTGAGCGCCACCTCGCGCCGCAGCTCGCGGTCGAAAGCGAGGTAGACCACGGCGTAGCCGCCGACGCCGAGCACCCGGCGGATCTCGAACCGCTGGTCCAGGCAGGTGCCCGGATCGAGGATCCGGATCGATGCCGGCAGCGAGGCATCGGGCAAGACCGATTCCGTCCGATCGGGCTCCGCCATGAAGTTGAAGTCTACAGGATCATCTGCTCCGGGCGCTCATGGAGATGTTGTAGGCTGCCGCCGTGGCGGACCGCAGAAGAGAGGCCGCCCCTCTCGAGGAGGAGGCGAACCCGCCTGGCAAAGGGACAGGTCCGCCAGCGAAAGGGACGGCCTCACTTCTGCGGTCCGAACGGTCATTCGAAAGCCTCAGAAAACGTAACGGATACGGCCGGCGATGGTCCGCGGCGGGATCACGTGGGTGCCGCCGAAGACGGACTGGAAGTTGTAGAGGCCCTTCTTGTCGGCCAGGTTCAGCACGTCGAGCTGCACCTCGAGGGGCAGACCGTACTTCTGGAGCCGGGCGCCCAGCGAGGCGTTCCAGAGGGTGCGCGGCCGGATGCGCTGCGGGTCCTCGTCGAAGCGGATGAAGGGGGCCGCGTAGGCGGTGTCCGGGCTCGACAGGACGTCCTCCCGCGTGCCGGCGTCGGTCACCAACCCTGAGTCGTAGCGCTGGGTGACGCCCAGCCAGAAGCCGGTCCTTGGGATGTCCCAGAAGACGCCGAGCTGCTCCTGGAGGTCCTGGTCGTGATCGATCAGGAACGACCCGCCGGCGAGGGTGTCGAGCGCGCCGGTGTCGAGGAAGAGGCCGCCGACGAAGGGGTTGATGTAGAGAGCGTGGATGTGGCCGACCGAGAGGTAGCCGCGCAGGCCGTTCCAGGGGCCGCCGTCGAGCCGGGCATTCCAGCCGTTGAGGTCCCCACCCTTGAAGTTGAGCGGGAAGACGATGCCGGTGTTGAAGAACTGGTCCTGGTCGGCCGCGTTCACCACCTTCCGCTTCCAATAGGAAAGGTCGAGCCGCAGGGCGGAGCCGAGACCCTGCTGGAGACCGAAGTTGTAGGAGTTGTGCCGCTCGGAGACGTTGAAGAGATGCCCCCCGCCGAGCTGGCTGTTGTCCTGCAGCTCGGGAGGTACGAGCGTGGCCGCGGCCGCCGAGGAGGAGAGCAGGATGTTCTCGTACTCCGGGGTGATGAACATCCGGTCATAGGCGGCCCGGAGGACCGTTTTCGTGGCCGGAATGTACCAGGCGACGCCCACGCGCGGCTGGAGCAGCTTCTCCGTTTCGAAAAGGTTGTTATGGTCGTAGCGCAGGCCGGCGTTGACCGTCAGGTTCTGCCAGTGCAGGCTGTCCTGGACGTAGCCCGCGTAGTACTGGCCCGTCCGCTCGCCGTTGAAGCTGAAGAAGTCGCCTCCCCGCGTCAGGTCGAAGGGGGCGACGTTGGGGTTGTAACCGTCGGCCTCGGGATCGTTGAGGCCGGGGTCGGTGATGCCGAAACGAAAGGACTCGCGGATCGGGAAACGCTTGGCCTGCACCCCGACCTTGAGCTCGTTGCCGCCCATGAGCTTCGAGAGCGACAGGTTGGTCCCCTGGTTCTGAAGAGAGCGGTCCTGGTCGGCGATGACCGGCGTGTCGTTCGGCGAGCCGGTCAGCCGGAGCTTGTTGTCGCGGCCGTAGACCTGGGCGTCGAAGACCAGGCTGCCGCCGGCCACGTGCTGATAGCCGAGGTTCAGGTTCCAGTCCTGCGAGGAGACCCGCTGGTCCTGCCCGGCGTCCTGCTGCGAGGGGAGATTGGGCACGTCGCGGTCCGTCCTGCCGCCGCTCCCGGTCAGCCGGAAGGAGTCGGAGCCGGAGGCCGAGAGGGAGTCCCAACGGCCGAAGAGCCGGCGGGTGTTGCCGTGGTTGTGGAAGTTGTCGAAGGAGACCGGATCGAGGAATCGATCGGATTTCGAGGCGTCGAGGTCGAAGAAGAGGCCGGACCGGGGCCCTCCCCAACCCGCCGCCACCGCCCCCTCCAGGGTCGAGTAGCGCGCCGCGCCGACTCCGACGTCGCCGTGGAAGCCGTTGTGCCCGAGCGCGGAACGGGTGGTCAGGTTGATGACGCCGTTGGCCTTCTCCCCGTACTCGGCGGGGATGCCGCCGGTGACGATCTCGATCCCCTCGGCGATCGCCGGGTTGAGCGAGTTGGAGAAAGTGATGCCCACCTGGTCGCCGATCGGCTGGCCGTCGATCACCAGGAGCTGCTGCGAATGGCCGCCCTGGAAATGGTAGCGGCCGTTCTCGTCCTGGCTGAAGCCGGGGGCGGAGAGGACGATCGCCTCGAAGGCGCGCGAGGCGACCGGCGCCGCGAAGCGGCGCACCAGCGACTTGTCGACGTCGACGTGCGAGGAGGAGTCCTCGGTCTCCAGGGCGACGCTCTCCTTCTCCGCGGTGACCGTGGTCGAGCCGGAGAAGGAGGGGGTCATCTCGATCTTCGTCTCGACCGGCACGCTGCCGCGGACGTCGACGTCGGCGTGGAGCTCCGCGAAGCCCTCCAGTGAGGACCGCAGGTGATAGGGATTGTTGGGGATGTTGTAGAAGATGAAGGAGCCGTCGGCGCCCGAGACCGTCTGCTGGGAGAAGCCGGTGAGGTCGTTGGCGAGCGTCACGGTGGCGCCGGGCAGTGCCGCGCCGGTGGGATCGACGACTTTGCCACGGATCTGCCCCGCCCAGGCGACGGCCGGCAAGGCGAGCAAAAAGAGGGCAGCGGCGAGCCTGCAGGTCAGGTCTCTGCCGATGAAGCGGTTTTGCCTATTCATCGAGTCTCCAAGAAAGGACAGGGCCTTTCCGATGTTTCGTTCGTAAGCCCGCGCCAGACGAGCGCAGGCTCGCCGCCGCTTCACGCAAGCGGGGCGGTTTGGAAAAGCGAACGGAACGGGAGGTCAGACGGACGGCGGACCGCGGGCGCCGCGGGGGGCGGCGCAACGCTCACGCAGGAGGGGGGTGGAGACGAGCCCGCAGAACCCCATCATCGAAGGGGTGGCGAGGAGCGTCGCGGCGGCCAGATGGGCACCGCCCGTCCGCAGTTGGTGCAGGCAGCAGGGGCAGAGCGGCCGCTCGCCGGCCTGGAACTGCTCGAGGTGCCGCGGAGCGTTCGGGCTCTGCGTGCAGTGGGAGTAACTCCCCTCCTCTGCGCCGTCGAGAAGGTTGTGCCATTCCCCGGCCGGGTGCAGGTCGAGGGCACCCAACAGAACGACGACCGCCAGGACGAAGACCCAAGGGGTCCGTCTCGTGAGCATGGTCCAGCATGATAGCAGATTTCTTGCTGCAAGACTCGGCGCGCGAGCCGGCGCCCCGTTTCATCCGGGGCGCCGGTCAGGCTCGGTCCGCCAGCTCAGGCGATGGAGGTGCCCTGATCCGGGCAGGAGTCCAGTCGTTTGGTGCAGGAGACGCAGTCGGAGATGGCCTGGGTGCAGATGGGGACGCTGAGGTTGCCCGCAGGCCGCACGAAACCGCCGCCGGCCAGCAGCAGGCTGGCATCCGTCAGGGTGCGGAGGGTCTCCCGGTTGAGCTTCAGCTTCGTCGCCTTTCTGTGCTTCACGATTCACCTCTTCCTTTGAAAAGAGTTTGTCGACGGGAGCCGCCGGAACAGGACCGGCGGCGTTTTCCTGTCGTCTCCTTCGCAGGCAGGCGGGGTTTTGGATGAATCGCCGAGCGATCTCTACGCCTCGATCTTCTTGAAAAACGCCTTCCTCACCCCGGCCAGGACGAGCAGGGTCAAGCCGAAGGTGGCCACGATCGCGGCCCCCGTCGGCAGGTCGAGGAGGAAGGACAGGGCGACGCCGCCGGCCGAGACCAGGGCGCCCATCGTCCAGCCGATGGCGAGGCGCGCTCCCAGGCGCGAGGCGAAGAGCATCGCCGTCACCGAGGGGACGATGAGAAAGCAGAAGACGAGCAGCACGCCGGCGATGGCGACCGAGGAAGTCACCACGAAGCCGAACGACATGTAGAAGAGGAAGTCCCAGAAGCGGATGTTGAGGCCCCGCCGCTCGGCCTCCTGCTCGTCCATCGAGATGATCAGGAAGCGTTCGCGGAAGACGTAGTGAAAGGCGCCGACCAGGGCGTAGAGGACGGCCGTCTTCGCCAGCTCGGGCCAGGTCACCGAGAGGATGTTGCCGACCAGCATCTCCTTCAGATGCTCGGTCTCCTGGGTGGCTTTCGACATCACCAGGATCGCAACCGCGGCCGAGACCGCATAGACGATGCCGATCACGGCCTCCTGGGGGATGCGGGTTTTGCGGTGGACGCGCGAGAAGGCGAAGATCGCGGCCCCCAGGAAGGTGAAGCCGAGCGAATAGAGGTAGGCGGTCGTCGAATGCAGGTCGTTGCCGAGCAGGTAGGCGACGGTCGATCCCAGGGCGGCGATCTGGGCGAGCGAGAGGTCGACGAAGATCACCCCCCGCTCGACCACGTGCACGCCCAGGTAGGCGTGAATGCCGGTCAGGATCAGGCTCGCCACGAAGGCCGGCAGGAGCAGTTGAAGGATGCTCACTTTTTGCCCTTCATCGCCGCCGCGAAGGCGTTGATGTCCGTGTCGAACAGCGCGAAGTAGTCCGTGATCGCCGGCGTGCCGCCGACCGAGGGATAGAAAGTCACCACCGCCGCTCCGGTCCTGCCGGCGATGGAGTCGGGAGTCTTGCGGTCGAAATACGGCTCGACCAGGATCACCGGCACCTTCTGCGCCTGGATCAGGTTGATGATCTCGAGGGTGTGGGTGGGGCTCGGCGGGATGCCGGGCTTGGGCTCGACGTGGCCCACGATGTCGAGCTTGAAAGCCTTGGCGAAGTTGGGCCAGGAATCATGGAAGGTGACGATCTTGGTGCCCGCATAAGGTGCCATCTTCGTCCGCCACTCCGCCTCCTTCTGGGTCAGGCGGGCCTCGAAGGCGGCGAGATTCTTCTGGTAGGTGGCGCTGCCGGCCGCGTCGAGCTGCGACAGGCGGGCGGCGATCGCGCGCGCGACCACCCGGCCGTTCTCGGGATCGGTCCAGTAGTGCGGGTTGCCGTAGGGGTGGACGTCGCCCATGGCGCGGGTGACCTGCGTGGTGGGCCGCTGCAGGATGTCGCAGCCGACCGAGCCGTCCAGGTAGCCGGGGTTCCCGGGGTGGATCTTGTCGTTGCGGCTCTGATCGATCAACGGCGGCAGATAGCCGATCTCCAGCTCCAGCCCGGCGACGATCAGCAGGTCGGCGCGCGAGAGCTGGAGCACGAAGGAGGGCTTGGCGTCGACGAAGTGTGGGTCCTGGTAGCCTTTGGCGAGGGCGAGGGTCTCGACCCTGTCGCCGCCGATCGACTGGGCGATCGAGGCGAAGTCCTGGAGCGAGGAGACGACGCGCAGCTTGGCCTCGGCCGCGGAGCCGAAGCTCGCAAGGGCGACGAGGGCGAAGACGACGGGGAGGATTCGTTTCATGGCGTACCTCTAGAAAGGATGGGCGCCGTGGGCGCCGATCGCGAATTGGAGTTGCAGGAGGAGCTCGTTGGCGGTTTCGTCGGTCAGGCTGTAGTGGCGGCGCCGGAGCTCGGCCCGGAGCTGCGAGAACTCGCTGGGCCAGAAGGTCAGGGTGGCGGCCTCGCCGGTGTCGCGCTTGGAGGCGTCGCGGGCCAGGTCCGAGGTCTCGTAACGGGCGCCCACGAACCAGCGCTTGGCGAGCTGGTAGTCGCCGGCGGCGAACCAGCCGATCGCCCGCTGCACGCCGCCCGGCTGATCGCGGAGACTGCGGAACAGCTCGCCGCGGAGGGTCACCGAGCGGTAGGTCGCGGTCTGCAACGGCTTCCAGCGGTAGGTCGCGTCGAGCCCTTCGAGGCGGGTGCGCGAGGACGGCGTCGCGCCGTTGGGACCGGTGGCGTAGGAAAGCCCGAGGTCCAGGTTGGAGGCGTCGGTCAGGTCCTTGAAGACGCGGTAGTGGCCGTTGTAGGCGAGGTCGCTGCGCCGCTGCTCCTCGAAGAGGTCCTCGGCCTGGCCGCGGAAGATCTGCAGCGTCCCCTCCGTGAAGGTGTCGCCGATGGGAAGGAGCCGGGCGACCGAGACGCCGGTGCCGATCCAGCCGTCCGAGCCGAGGAGGTTCACCACCGGCAGCGGCTCGTCGGGCCAGGGGAGGACGTGCAGGTGGAGGGTATTGACCTTGCCGAAGTAGGCGCGCATGCGGCCGACCTTGGCGAGCAGGCTCTGGGGGAGCGCGGTGAAGGTGACGAATCCCTCCTCGACGTCGACGTTGTGCTCGCCGAAGGAGATGAAGAAGTCGGCCCGCGCGTAGGGGTCGACGATCGCCTGGATCCCCAACTCGGACTCGCGCAGCTCCGCCGAGGGGAGGTTCTCGGTGCGGTTCTGGCCGGCGACGGCGAGGAAGTTGCCGATCACCGAGACGCTGGGGTTGAAGTAGTTCGAAGTCTGCGACGCGCCGCCCGCGCCGCCCGCCCCGGGACCCGGCTCGGTCGCCGGCACGGCCGCACCCTCGGGGACCGCGGGTTGAGCCGGCGCGGCTTCGGGAGCCGGCGCGGGCGGAGGCGTCGCCTCCGCGGTGGCTGGCGCCGCAGGGGCGCCTGGAGCCGGGGCCTGTCCCTGTGCTGCCTGCAGCTCGGACAGTCGCTTCTCGAGGTCGGCGATTCGCCGCTCATACTCGGCCTTGAGCGCCTCGAGCTGGGTGCGGAGGTCGGCGACCGGGTCCTGCGCTGGGGCCGCGGCCTGGGGCGCGGGCGCCGGCGCGGGGGTCTGAGCGGCGAGGGGCGTCACGGCGAGCCCGAGGGCGAAGGTCAGCGCGAGCGTTGCGGAGACCGGCGCGGCGTTCCGGGCTGCGCGAGCCCAGGCATCGTGGTCCATGGCGTCCCTCCCGATCGGGGGTCCCGATCTTCCAAGATCCTTCAAGATTTCCGTTGCGGCCGGGCGCCTCGCGACGAGGACCGGCGACTTCAGGGAAAACGAACGGAAGGTCTAGGCGGAGGGAGGAGCGCGGCTGCGGAGGTTTTCGCTGAAGAGAGCCCGGAATGCAGCATCGGCCGGCAGGGGGGGCGCGGCCACGCGGGCGATGGGAGCGAAGACCGCAAGGCCCGGCGAGAGGATCGCCGAAAGCCCGGAGACCATGCAGACCGGGCATTCGTCCGTGCTCCCGGTGGCCGCCCCTTCCGGCGTGTGCACGGCCGGGGTGGCGGGACCCTGGAACGCCAGCATCCCCAGCAGATTGCAGTTGGGATGGAGCAGGGGCGCCGTGGCGAGCAACTGGATCACCGCGAAGGCGGTGACCAGGAGCAGGGTGGCGAGATGCCGGAGTCGGATCATGGTCGGATCGCGAGTGCCGCTTTGGCACTCACGTAGGATGGTAACACGATCCTCGCCGTGTCTACTCCTGTCTCATCGTCGGGTTCCTTCGAGCTCGGCCTTTTCATCTTGACTCAAGTTACTGGTTCTCCGCGTCAGCTCGACCGTCGCGGAGGCGGTTCATCCCGCGGAGAAGTCCCCCCCGGCCGCGCCGACGATCAGCCGCGCTGGCGGCAGCGGCTGCGTGTCGAGACTGGCATCGGCCGCGAAGAAGAAGGAGATTCCGATTCCCCAGACCACGGGGTGGGGCTTGTCGAGCAGGAAGGTGTTCTGCGGGTCGAGGTTCAGACGGTGCTCCCCTTGGAGGAGGAGATCGTTGAATTCCTGCGGCTTGGACGAGCCGTCGTAGACGTGGACGTTGTGAATGCTCCCGAATTCGCTCTTGAACAGGATGAAGACGCGGTGCAGATTGGCGCGGACGTCGTTCACGATCACGGGCGTGGGCACCGGAACGTGAAACCAGCTCGCCTTGCCAGGCTGGATCAGCATGTCCGCGCCCCAGCCATAATGCCCGACGCGCAAGAGGTTCTCCGGCGATTCGACGGTGAGCGCGTTGCCGTGGACCCAACTGGCGTAGTTTCCCATGATTTCCTCCCGTGTCGGTTTCTCTGATCCAGCTCAAATCACCCGCTCGTTGCCGCCATCCACGGGCAGCCAGGCACCGGTCGTCTTGGCGAAGCGAGGGCCACACATCTCGGCGGCCAGCTCGGCCACGTCGCGGCTCGAGACCTCCACCCGCAGCACGTTGTTTTTCCTGTACTCCGCGACGGTGAGGCCGTAGGCGGCGGCACGGGAGGCGAGGACCGCGTCGGTCCATACGCCGGTGTCGAAGACGGCGTTGGGGTGGAGGGTGTTGATGCGGATGCCGTCCGCCCCCCACTCCAGGGCCGCCACCCGGGCGAGTTGCTGGAGAGCCGCCTTGGAGGCCGAGTAGGCCGCCGCGCCCGGACCGGGAGCAGGGACGTTCTTCGAGCCGATCACCACCACCCGGCCGCCCACTGGAGAGAGCCGCAGCAGCGGATGGCAGAGGCGCAGGAGGAGGAGGTTGGCGTCCAGGTTCACCCGCATCACGCGGTCCCACTCGGCGAGGGGGAGGTCGGCGATGCGGCGGCTGGCCGGGAAGATGCCGGCGTTCAAGATGAGGAGGTCCACGCCGCCGAAGGCCTCGACCGCCGCGGCCACGGCGCGGCCCACCTCCTCCTCGGCCGTGACGTCGCAGCGCACACCCAGGAAGTCCGGCCGCGCGAGGAGCCCCTCGATCTTCGGGTCGAGGTCCAGCCCCACCACGGCGGCGCCGCGGGCGAGGAGGGAGTCGACGCAGGCGCGGCCGATCCCCGACGCGGCGCCGGTGACCAGGGCCACCTCGCCGGCGAAGACGGGCGGCTTGCCGGCCTTGGCCAGCTTGGCCTGCTCCAGGTCCCAGTACTCGACGTCGAAGAGGTCGCGGGCGGAGAGCGCCCGGTAGCCACCGAGGCGCTCGGCCCGCTCGATGACGTCCATGGTGTGCTCGTAGATCTCGGCGGCGATGGCGGCGTCCCTGGCCGTGCGGCCGGTCGTGAGCAGACCGAGCTCGGGATCGAGGATCACCCGCGGCGCCGGATCGAGGATCGTCTTGGGCGAAGAGGCGTGCGGGGCGTGCTCGGCGAAGTAGTCACGATAGGCGCTGGAATAACCTGCCACGTCCCGCCCCAGGAGAGGGAGGCGCTTGGTGCGGATGACGTGGTCCGGTGTCGCCGGCCCCTGCTGGGAGACGACCGCCACGTCGCTCCGGCGGGCGAAGGCCCTGCTGCGGACATCGCGGGAGCTGCGGCGGGAGGCGAGGAGCAGAGGAAAGCCCGCCATCTTTGAGATTTCCTGCCGCAGACGGGTGATTGCGAGGGTGGCGAGCGGCTCCGCCGCGGCCTCCGCCTCCGGCAACGGTCCCAGCTCCCAGGCGCCGAGCCGCTTGAGGTACTCCTCCGCCAGGCTCACGAGGTGGATCATCCGCTCGTAGGACTCGCGCGCGGTCGCGCCGAAGGAGAAGATGCCATGGTTCAGGAGCACCATGCCGATCGTCTCCGGCCCAGCCTCGTCCGCGAAGCGCCGGGCGCACAGGCGGGCGAGGTCGAAGCCGGGCATGACGTAGGGGATGACGACCACGGAGCCGCCGTAGATCTCCCGCACCCGCGCCTCGCCGCCGGGGGTGTTGGTCACCGTCACCACGGCGTCGGCGTGGGTGTGGTCCACGTACTTGAAAGGCAGCGCGGCGTGGAGGATGGCCTCGACGGAGGGCGTGGGCGCGGAGGCCCGGGTCATCGCCGTCCGCAGCTCGTTGACCATCTGCGGATCGGAGAGGCGCGGCAGCGAGGCGAGGCGCACAGCCGGCGCCAGGCGCACGGGGGCGAACCCCTCGGCCTCGATCGTCTCCAGGTCCCAGCCCGACCCCTTGACGTAGAGGATCTCCTCCGCTTCGCCAAAAAGGTTGGGCTCGCGCACCTTCACCGACGTGTTGCCGCCGCCATGCAGCACCAGGCTCTTGTCGCGCCCCAGCAGGCGCGAGGTATACACCCGCAGGCCGAGGTCGCCCGGGTAGCCGGCGGCTTCGGCATCGTTCCAGAGGTTGTCGGTCATGGGGGAAGCATAGCCCAAGCCTTCACCCCGCAAGCTGCCGCTTCCGCCCCGCCACCCCGGCCACGGCCAGCGCCGCCGTGGCGGCCATCCAGGCCAGGGGGGCTCCCGACTGCACCGCCGCCGGCACCACGCCCATGAAGTCGAGAGGGCGCGTCTGGTTCAGGGGTCCGATGTACCAGAGGAACAGGTAGGCCACCTCGAAAAGCTTGCTGCTGCCGCTCCAGACGCCCAGCGCCAGGGCGAGGGTGGGGATGAAGAGCGCGCCCACCAGCCAGGCGCCCGCCGCCGGCCAGCTCCCCGTCAGCGCGAGACGGAGCCCCACGCCGCTGCCCGTGGCCAGGGCCAGGAGCACGCCGGCGAGCCAGGTGGCGGGAGCTGGCGCCGGAGGGGCCGGGCGGCCGAGAAGACCAGCCCGTCCGTGGCAAAGCGGGCCTCGCGGGCGCCCAGCGACGACCAGAGCAGGAGCGGCCAGATCCAGGCGAGCGGCAGGACGATCCTGCGCCCCGCCTCCGGCACCGCGAAGCCGGCCACGATCAGTCCGGCAGCCACGGCGTACCACCACCAGCGCTGACCTTTCAGCAGCAGGCGCAGCTCGGCGCGCAGCATGTCGAGGAAGCGGAAGCGGCTGCTTCCCGCGGGCAGCGAATGGAGATGGAGAAGGACCGGCGCCGGCTCGGCCGCCAGGACCGGAACGAGCCCTGTCCCGGCGCCCTCCGGTCCGGCGGGCGCGGTTCGGCGCCGTCTCCAATCAGGCCCCAGAAGTTCCCCTTGTAGCGCTTCCCCACTCCCTCGATCGTGAGCTTCATGAGATTCTCTCCTCGACGAGACTCTACGCAGCAGCCGAGGGGAAGTTACGGAGGAGACAGTCCATGTTCAAAGTCGACCAGATCGATCACGTCGAGCTCTTCGTTCCTGACCGCCGGGAGGCGGCCCGCTGGTACGAGCGGACGCTGGGCATCGCCGCTCTGCCCCAGCACGAGGACTGGGCCGAAGACCCTCACGGGCCGCTCATGATCTCCAGCAACGAGGGAGGAACGATGTTGGCACTGTTCCAAGGCGAGCCACGGCGGGCCCGGCCCACGGCGGGCTTCCACCTCGTGGCCTTCCGGGTGGACGGCCCTGGCTTCGTGGAATTCCTCGAGCACGTCCGGACCAACCCGGTTTTCAACGACGCGGGCGATGAGATTCGCTCGCTCACGCCGAAAGATCACGGCAAGGCCTTCTCCGTCTACTTCAACGATCCCTGGGGACACCGGCTGGAGGTGACGACGTATGAGGCGGAGTGGGTGCGGGAGCGGCTTCAGGAGCACTGACGCCGGCTGTATCCACTCGACCACCTCGCGCATGGGCGTATGCGCTCTGCCCAGGCCTCGCCGATCATCTCGCGCAGGAGATCGCTCACCATGCGGACATGCTCACCGCGCCGCAGCCCGCAGTTCCTTCAGGAACGCCTCCAGATGCGATCCCCACACCGCCGGCAGAGAGTGCGTGCCATGCCCCCGCGTCTCGTCGCTGATGGGGATCAGCACGTAAAGCCCCTTCTTCACCCGCGGCATCAGCTTCTCCATCAGCCCCAGCTCGGGCGGGTTGACCACGTCGTCGGCCGAGTTGATGGCGAGGACGGGCACCGCGATCTTCTCCAACTCTTTCGACGGATCGTACTCCCGCGAGGCGTCGAAGGCGTAGAGCATGTCGTTGGCGTCGTTCGCGGCCAGCCGGCGCTGCATCTGCTCGGCGAGGAAGGCGTCCGCCTGATCGCGGGTGGGCGCCGTCTTCTGCCACTGCAGGGGGCTGCTCGTCATCATCAAGAGGATGTTCAAGGCGCCCGTCAGCCCCTGGCGCGGCTGCGCCTGATACTCGCCGTGGCGCCACTCGGGATCGCTCCTGATCGCGTCCATGGCCATCTTGCGCATCACGCGGTTGCGGCCGGCGATCTGGGTCGGCACGCTCGCCAGCGGCACGAGGCCGTCCATGAAGCCAGGGTACTTCTCCCCCCAGACCCAGGTGTGCATGCCGCCCATCGACGTGCCCATCACCAGGAACAGATGGTTCACCTTGAGGCCCTCGGTCAGCAGCCGGTACTGGGCGGCGACCATGTCGTCGTAGGTGTAGCGGGGGAAGCGCAGGTGCAGCCCGTCGCTCGGCTTGCTCGATTGACCGTGGCCGATGCCATCCGGCAGCACGATGAAGTAGCGCGCGGCGTCGAGGAGCTGGCCGGGACCGAAGAGCCGGCCGGCGAAGGTGTCCGAAATGAAATTGCTCCCGGCGCCGGTGGTGCCGTGGAGGACGAGCACGGCATTGCGCGTGACCCCTTGAGCATCCCGCACGGGATGACCGATCGTCCGGTAGTGGAGCTTCAGCGCCGGCAGCGTCTCGCCGGTCGCGAACCGGAAATCGTGGAGGACGAAGTCCCCTTCGACGGGATCGGGATAGGACGCGGCGGCCGCCGCCCAAGCCGTCCAACGACAGGAAAGGCTCAACAAGACGAAAGCACAGAGTATTCGAGACCGTAGAATCATGATTCCTCCAAACCGCTCACTTTTCGATCCGAGCGCGCCGGATAAAGTCCAGGCGCGGAAACTCGCGGGCGAGCCAGGCGTTGCCGCCGGCGAACAGGGGGTCCTGCCTGCCGGCGCGAATCCCGCCTCCCGCCGTTTCGCCGTATTCGGCGTTCAGTGCGTCGACGACATCCATCCCCTCGATCACCCGTCCGAACGGCGCGAAGCCCTGCGCGTCGAGGGTCTCCGAATTGTCCCGTAGATTGATGAACACCTGCGTCGTGCGGCCGTTGGGGACGGCGAACGCGTAGGCGATCGTACCGCGCCGGTTCGACTCGCGGCGTGGATCGTCCGGGATCGTCCGCCCGCGCCAGAGCGTCGCGACCTGCGGCTCGCCATGGATGCCGAACTGCGCCCAGCGACCGGCGACCACCCGGAAGAAGCGCGCCTCGTCATAGTAGCCGTGACGGACGAGGTTGTAGAAGCGGTCGGCGCCGTGGGGAGCCCAGTCGCGTTGGACCGCCAGCACGACGACGCCCCGGCTCGTCTCCAGCCGCACGCGGAACCGCTCGGGCGCCTGCCGGTTGAGCTCCGGAGATTCGGGGTGCAGGAGCGCTGCGTGGCGAGAGCCCGTGCCGGCAACGCACGCCAGCAGAGAGAGCATGAGCCCCGCCACGGGGAGAAGGGAACGGCCGCTCACTTCTTCACAGCGGCTTGCAGATTCCTACGCAATACGAGCGCTCATTGGTCTGGCACGGCACGTCGCAGGAGTGATAGCAACTGAGCGTGGGACCGTTGCCGGCGATGGCGCCGGCGACGCGATCCAGCGTGGTCGCCTCCAGGCCCATCAGGGTCTCGCGGTTGAGGGCCAGGCGCTTCGCGACTCTCTTCTTCATCGGGCGTCTCCTTTGAGTTTGTCCTGCTACGGTTCAGAGGGAACGGAGCCTATCTCGGACCTCGGCTGCGGCGCAACGAAGCGCGCCAGCAGGGGGCCTGCCACCGCCAGCAGCAGCACGTAGGCGGCCGACAGCGGTCCCAGCCGCGGCTCCAGGCCAGCGCTCACACCCAGTCCCGCGATGACGATGGAGAACTCACCGCGCGCCACCAGGACGGCCCCGGCCCGCCAGCGGCCGGGCCCGTCGATCCCGGCCCGGCGCGCGGCCCACCAGCCGGTGAGCAGCTTGGTCAGCGCCGTCACGGCGGCGAGCGCCGCCGCCAGTGGCAGCACCCGCGGCAGGCTGGCCGGATCGATCTCCAGACCGAAAAAGAAGAAGAACGTGGCCGCGAACAGGTCCCGCAGTGGCGCGAGCATCCGGTGGGTCTGCTCGACGATGGCTCCTGTCAACGCGATGCCGACCAGGAAGGCCCCGACCGCCGCCGACACCTGGAGCCGTTGCGCCACGCCCGCCACCAGCAGGGCGAGGCCGAACGTGCTCAGCAGGATGATCTCGTCCGACTGATGGGAGACCGCACGGCTGATCGCCTTGCCATAGCGCACGGCGACGAACAGGACGATCCCCACGGTGGCGAGAGCGATCAGGAACGAGACCACCCCCTCCCGCAGCCCCCTGCCCACGAGCAGCACGGAGACGAGCGGCAGGTACACGGCCATCGCCAGGTCTTCCAGTACCAGGACCGACAGGACGGCCGGCGTCTCCGGATCGTTCAGCCGTCCCAGCTCCGCCAACACCTTGGCGATCACCCCGGACGAGGAGATCCAGGTCACGCCACCCAGCAGCACGGCCGGCAGCGCTCCCCACCCGAGGAGAAAACCGGCGACGAGCCCCGGCAGGAAATTCAGCCCGAAATCCACCAGCCCCGCGGCAAGCCCCGTGCGCAGGCTCGCCCCGAGCTCCTCGCCCGTGTACTCCAAGCCGAGCATGAACAGCAGCAGGACGACGCCGATCTCCGCGCCGACGTGAACGAACTCCTGACTGACGTTGAGCGGCAGGAGCCCGCCGTTGCCGAACGCGAGCCCCGCCAGGAGGTAGAGGGGGATGGCCGAAAAGCCCCACCGGCTCGCGAGACGGGCCAGCACGGCCAAGCCGACGATCGCCGCGCCAAGCTCGATGAAGATCCGCGGGATATCGCTCGTGGCCGCTGCAAGGGCGATCGGCACGAGCCTGTTCATAGAATTCTTGAGGCCAGAGGTGGGCGAGGTGGGCGGTCTCGGACCGCCCACCCGGGATCACAGGCCTGCTAGCAAATGGTGGTCCCGCAGTCCTGCTTGCAGGTGGGGTTCCCGCAGATGCTGCCGCTCTGGCCGCCGTTCACGAACTTGGCATCCTTATCTTCCAGGTTGCGGAGGGTTTCCTTGGCCAGCACGAGCTTCTTGATTTGCTTTTTCACGGATGGGCTCTCCTGAGTCGTGGCGGCCTTGATTGGCCGGCTCAGGAGTATAACGAATTCAAGAAGAGAAATCTCCCCACACGGCAGGCAGGATTCGGGTGGACGGCCTCGGACCGCCCACCCGGGAGCACGGAGCTTCTAGCAGTCGGTGGTCTTCCCACAGAGCTGGATGCAGGTGGGATTCGTGCACGCGCTGCCGCTGATGCCGCCGAGCACGAAGGCGATATCCTTCTCTCCCAGGTCTTCCAGCTTCCGGAGGGTTTCCTTGGCCAGGGTGAGCTTCTTGACTTGCTTTCTCATGGTGACTCTTCTCGCTCTTCAAAGGAGAGGGCCTTGATTGGCCGCCTCGGGAGAGAGAACGAAGCGAGAAAGAGAAACTCCTCACCCGGTGATCATCGAAAGTGTTCAGGAATCGGCCTCCTGGCGCAGGAAAGCTTCGCGCAGAATCCGGGAGAGCCGGACGCGGCGGCAGGGAGCGAGGAGGGGCTCCAGGTCTCGCTCGGTGAGGGCTGGAGGAGGCGGTGGTGGGGCCTTGAGGGTCGTTGCGGGCGGGGGGAAAAGCTGATCGATCGTCTCCTCGGGAGCGGTCCGCGCCACCGCCATGCGCCGCTCGAGGGAGGTCAGGAGCTGATAGGCGCGGTGGATGCGCGCGAACTGCTCAGGGGCGAGCTCGGGCGGATAGCGGCGCACCAGCTTGCGGTAGGCGCGGGTGACCTCTTCGGCGGTGGCCGAGGCCGGCAGCCCCAGAACGTCGTGCGGAGTCTCCAAAGCCGGCTCCTCTCGAAATTCAGACGTCCAACCGGAGCTGGAGGGCGTCGCCACGCCGGCGGCGGGGTTTCTTCTTCGGCTGCCTGCGGCGAGGACGCTTACGCTCGCGCTTCAGGCCCCCGAAGTGGCGGATCGCCTGCAGGCCCTCCTCGAGGACCTCGCGCCCCTGCGCCGGGACCTCGGGCGAGGCGAGGAGCTGCCGGACCTTTTTCTCCAAACTCTTCCGATGGTCGCCGTCGGCGCCGGCGGCCAGCATGGGCACGGCTCGACCCCAGAGCTGCCAGCGTTCGTCGAGGCGGTCGATCGCCGCCTGGACGAGCCTGCCGAAGGCCATTTCCAAACCCTTGGGCATCCATGGCATGAGAGCTTTGTCCAGGATCTGGAGGGCGACGAGGACGCCTTCGCAGCCGGGATCGCCGGCGAGGAACCTGGCGAGCCGCTGCTCCACCGGCCGGCGGTCCGGCCGGCAGCAGTCGAGGGCCAACTCCGCGGCGGCGAAGCCGAAGGTCCTGCCCAGAGGCGGCCGCAGGAGCTCCAGCATCTCGCGAGCGCCTTGCGGGAACCGCCTGGCCAGCTCAGGGTCCTCCATGGTTTCGAAGCTGGCCGCGCAGAGGACCTGGGCGAAGCGGCCGCCCATGGTCCGGGCCACGAGATCCGCGATCTCCGGCCAGGCATCGCCGGCGAACAGCGGCTTCACCTCGTCGAGGATCAGGGCCAGGGTCGGCAAGCGTTCCAGGGCGACCCGGACCATGAGCCGTTGCGCGATCGTACGGTCCTCCGCGTTCAGGCTCGCCGGGCCGCGGCGCTCGATCTGCGCTGCCAGGGCGCGGCGGGCGCGGGGAGCCCCGCCGGCGATGGCTCCGGCCACGCCCGCAATGAGCAGGCCGAGGTCGCCGGGCCGATGCTCCAGGAGCGACAGGGCTGCCGCCGCCGTATGATCGCAGAAGTCGGCCGCCTCGCAGAGACCGAACAGCTCGTCGCGCAGCACCCGCGCCACCTCGGCGCGCTGCCCGGCCGGAAAACGCCGCCCCACCTCGGCGGCCATCTCTCTCAGGCGGACGAGGGTCCGGTGGTGACAGGGCTCGGAGAGCAGGTCTGCGTCCTCTTCGGCTTCCGGCTCATCGGGAATCCGCCGGCAGGCCCACAGCTCCAGGCTCCAGAGCGCCGCCAGGTCTCCAGGCTCGGCAGCGGCCCGGCTGCGCGACCGGAGGAGCTGGGCCAGATCTCCATAGCGCCCCATGGCCAGGAGCTGCTGTGCCTGGGCCCGTTGCCGGAGGACCGCGAGGGCGTCCACTGGCGAGCGCCCCGCCGGCAGCTCCACGTCGTGGGCAAGGAGCCAGGGATCGGCAGCGCAGAGTGCCGCGAGCCCCGGCGATCCCTCCTGCGCCGCCACCCCTTCCAGCACGCTCCGCCACCGCGTCCGCACGGCGTGCTGGAGAGGGGCGAGCAGAGCCGGCACAGTGGCGTCGAGCGCCGCGGCCAGCAGCGTCCCCGATCCGCGGAGCCAGTCGACGGCCGGCGTCTCGAGAGCTTCGAGATCGGCGAGCAGCAGCAGGCAACGGTCGGCGTCAACGAGGAGGCGGCGCAGCTCGGTGGCCGCTGAATTTGCCGAATTCTGCGACTTCTCCGCCGGAGCCAGGCCGCGCAGAGTCCGCAGGCCTCGGGCCAGAGCCTCGCAGTCGACCGCGGTGGGAGCGAAGCCGCGTGCTTCCAGGCCCTGAAGGGCGGCGAAGAGCTCCGCCGCCGCCAGCAGCCACGGGTCCTCCTGAGGCGGGTCCGGCGCGTTCCGGGCCAGGGCCTGGAGGTCCGCGAGGAGACGTGGCGGCAGCGAGCCGGCGGCGTCCTCCCTGGCAACCACCGCCGCGAGCCGCGAGCGGGCGTTATCGAGGCGGCCCGCCGCCAGGTCCAGGACGCCTTCGCCGAGGAGGGCCAGGGGCCGCGGCGGACCGCTCCGGCGCAGAGAACGGAGGAGGCGGTCGAGCCGGCCCAGGTCGGCGCCGGCCAGGCTCTGCCGCAAGGCGCGGTCGGCCACCTCCGCCCACTTGGCGGCGAGCGGCGAGGCGGCGAGGTCCACAACCTGCTCGGCGGCGCGGGCGAGGAATTCGTCGTCCGCGCCCCGCCGGTACAAATCCTCGAGCTGCGCCAAGCCCGTGGCCTGGCGCTTCTGCTGCTTCTTGAGGCTGCGCTTGCCGCTCACGGCCCGACCTTGGCCTCCTCGGCCTCCTCCAGCACTTCCAGGAGCTGCTCCTCCGCTGTATCGATTTTGCCGGGGTTGCCAGGGCCGGCCTCGGCGTTGGCCAGGACCTCCTCGTAGGATTCCGCGGCGGCGGCGAGGCGCTCTCTCAACTCGCCGGCCGGGAGGCCCGCCGCCACGGCCCGGGCCTTGCGCAGGATGTAGTTCTCGACCGCCCCGGCCGAGCCGGCGGCGGCCGTCTCGCGCGTGCGGGTGGAGAGGGTCACCTCCTGCCGGTTGTCGGTCCCCTTCTGATGGACGACCACCCGGATGACGCCGTCGAGGTCGTAGCGAAATTCCACTACCACCGGACTGCCGGCGGGGGCCGGCAGGAGCTTGAAAGGGAAGCGGCCGACCAGCGTGTTCTCGCTGCAGCGGGGGCTCTCGCCCTGGTAGACCTCGACCTGCACGTTCTTCTGGTCGTCCGACAGGGTCTTGAAGATCTCGGACCGGGTCACCGGCACCTGGGTGTTGCGGCGGATGATGGTGGAGAAATGGTTGGCCTGCGGAGGGCCCCAGAAACCGCTGTCGTGGTCCAGGGTCTTGATGCCCAGGGAGTGTGCCGCCACGTCGACCAGGATGTGATCGAACACCTGGCCGGCCAGGATCGCCCCCTGGACGGCGGCTCCCAGGGCCACGCAAAGGGCGGGATCGACGGCATGCTCGACCGGACAGGAGAAGCGCCCGGCGAGCAGCTCCCGCACCCGCGGAATGTGGGTGGAGCCGCCCACCAGGATCACCAGGTCGATCCGCTTCGCCGTCAGCCGGGCCTCGCTCAGGGCCTGGTCCACCTCCGCGAGGGTGCTGGCGAGGAGGCCGTCGATCAGCGTCTCGAAGCTCTGCCGGTCCACCTCCAGGTCGAGGTGAAAGCCCCCCACCAGCGCCTCCTCCATCACCCGGGCAAAGGGACGGGAGGAGAGGTCGACCTTCGCCCGCTCGGCGGCCTCCTCCAGGCGCGCGCGGAGGCGCAGGTCCTGGGGCAGGTCGCGGCCCGTCCGTTCCCGCAGACGAGCGGCCAGATGGTCCGCCAGCAGCCGGTCGAAGTCGTCGCCGCCGAGCTGGTTGTTGCCGCAGCTTGCCCGCACCTCGTTGATGCCGCCGCCGATCTCCACCACCGAGACGTCGAACGTGCCGCCCCCGAGGTCGTAGACGAGGACGCGCTGGACGCCGGCCCCGGCGTGGCGGTCCGGGACGGCCGGCTCGATTTTTTCCGGGGTCTCCGTCACCGCCTCCACGGCCTGGGGCTCGACCTTGCGGGCCACCAGGCGGTCGTAGACGAGAGCCGCCGCCGTGGGCTCGTTGAGGATGCGGACCACCTCGAGGCCGGCGAGCTCGCCGGCGCGGATGGTGGCGCGGCGCTGGGCGTCGCCGAAATAGGCGGGCACGGTGATCACGGCCCGCTCCACCGGCTCGCCCAGGGCCGCCTCGCCCTGCTCCTTCAGATAGCGGAGGATCTCGGCCGAGACCTCCTCGGGCAGCAGCTCGCGGTCGCCCAGACGCACGCGCGCCGTCTCCCCCATGCGGCGCTTGATCGAGCGCACCGTCCAGGCCGGCTCGAGCACCTGGCGATTCCTGGCTCTGCGGCCCACCAGGAAGCGGCCGGTGTGGCGGTCGAGCCCCACCACCGACGGCACGATGGGCTCGCCCTCGATGGCGATGACGCGCGGCCCACCGTCCTCCATCACCGCCAGACAGGAGTTGGTGGTTCCGAGGTCGATACCGAAAATCTTCTTCGTGACGTGCGTCATGGAGCTCCTCGATGGTCTCAATCGTGTCGGTTGACGACGACCCGCGCGTGGCGCACCACCCGCTCGCCCAGCCGGTAGCCGGGGAGGATCTCCTCGACCACCCAGCCGTCCGGGAGGTCGGGCCGGTGCGCCACGCCGCAGGCCTCGTGCCAGCGGTCGTCGAAATGTCGATGTTGAGCGGGGATGGCTTCGAGCCCCAGCGAGTGCTGGAGATTGCGGACCCGCACCTGGAGGAGGGAGAGGCCCTCGCGCAAGGATTGGGGAGCGTTCTCCGGGCTTTCCATCTGCGGCGTCTGCGACGTCTGGGATAAGCGCAGGAGCTGGAGCACCGCCTGATCGAGCTCCAGGAGCGCCCGCACCTGGGCGGAGCTCGGGATGGATGGCGGCGGACCGCCCCTCTCCGCAGCCCCGGAGAGCCGTCCGACCGCCTCCTCCACCCGCGCCTGGAACAGCTCCTGGGCGTGGCCCTGGCGGAGCACCGCCTTGCGCAGCAGGCCCAGCTCCTGGCCCAGAGCCGCGAGCCGCGCGGTCTCAAGGTCTTCGGCAATGAGTGTCTCCTGCGGGTCCGAGCGCAAAGTGCCCTCCTCGTCCTGTCCGCGCCGATCTTATACTCGAAAGGCGTGCGATGGGAAGGGGGTGCGGCCCTCGCGGTTACGGGCGGAGGTATCGATCTCGTTTCAACCGGCGCCCAATAATGAATTTCTCGTCCGTGTTGTCCGAGAGCCCGCAGGGCGGCGTTCCCGTAGCCCGGGTGCAACCCGGGGAACCGGGGGGCGGGGCCGGTGGAAACCGGGGGGTGACCGGACGACCGGGGAACGGGGAACGGGGAACGGGGAACGGGGTGAATCATCCGCCATCGCCCGTGTCCAGGCATCACGCCGGGCCCCGGCCCCGGTCGCACCCCCATCCCCGGATCGTCCGGTCACCCCCGCGCCCCGTTCCCCGGGTCGCGCCGTTTCCCCGCCCCCATCCCCCGGGTTGCACCCGGGGCTACGGGAACGCCGCCCTCCGGGCTCTCGGTGTTGGGCTAGTCACGACCTCACCGGCGGGCTGGCGCCGATCGGCAGGGTGACGAGGAAGCGGGTGTCGCCGGGGCGCGATTCCAGCCGCATCTCGCCGCCGTGGCGGCCGACCACGATGCGGCGGGCGATGTCGAGCCCCAGACCCGAGCCCTCTCCCACCGGTTTGGTGGTGAAGAACGGCTCCCAGATCCTCGTCCGCAGCTCGGCGGGGATGCCGGGACCGTCGTCGGCGATGACGACCTCGACCCGGCCGTCGACGCGCCGGGTGCCGACGCTCACGCTCCCGCCGATGGCGACGGCATCGAGGGCGTTGTCGAGCAGGTTGGTCCAAACCTGATTGAGCTCGCCGGCAAAGGCGTGGATGGCGGGGAGCTGCGGATCGTAGTCGCGCTTCACCTTCACCTGTTTGGCCTTCGCCTTGTGGCCGAACATGGTGAGGGTGCTGTCGAGGGAGCGGTGGAGGTCCGTCGCCGTTTTTTCGGTCAGCTCGCGGTCCCTGTGGGAGTACTCCTTGACCGCGCCCACGAGGCCGGAGATCCGGTGCGTCGCCGTCTCCATCTCTTCCAGCACGAGATGGAGGGCGATGCCCGACTCCAACCAGGCGAGGGCCGCCGGCAGGACCGACCCGGGAATCCGCGCCGCCAGGCTTTCGAGGTCGCCGGCGGTCATCCCCGCGGCCACGAACGTGGGCGCGAGCCGCCAGGCTTCGTTCACCTGGCGGTCTTCCAGCCAGTCGCCGACGGCACTTTCGCGATCGGCCTGAGCCAATGGGTCGAGCGCCATGCCGCCGGCGCCGGCAGTGCCCGCAAGGGCGGCGCCCTCCTCGGACGTTGCATGCAGCCGGCAGAGGGTTTCCATCTGCGCGGGCTCGACCCCCTGGCGGATCAGCGCCGCCGTCAGCGCCGGCAACGCAGCGAGGCGATCCCGCAGCTCGGCGACCGAGCGCCCCAGCGCCGAGGCGGGATTGTTGAGCTCGTGAGCCAGCCCCGCCGACAGCTTGCCGAGGGAGAGCAGCTTCTCGTTCTGTTGCTCGATGCGGGTCGTCTCGCGCGCCCGGTCGGTCATCACACCGATCAGCCGCGGCTCCAGCACGGGGATGGCCGCCAGCATTTCTGCGAAGCGGGCGGCCGGGATTGCGGCGAGGCGGGTGGGACCGACGGCGCGGACGGTGCTGGGCCAGACGCGCATGCGCGAGAAGGGCAAGAGACCGGTGATCTCACCGGCCCGGGCGATGAACACGCGGGAGGCTTCGCCGCCGCCCTTCTCGCGCCGCCCCATCAGCTCGCCCGTGAGGACGATGGACATGCGGTCCGCGGGCTCGCCTTCCCGCGAGGTCACCTCGCCATCGGCGAGATGGATCTCTTCCGCATGCTCGGCGAGCCAGCCGATCTCCGCCTCCGTCAAGTCCGCCAGCAGCGGTACGCTCCGCAGAGCCTGCCGCAGCGGCTCTTCGCCTGCCCTTCCGGTCTCTCCCGTCCTCTCGTCCATTCGCGCCTCGGTCTGTCCGCCGGCTTGGGTCGTAGCTTCAGGTCTTCTCTGACAACCTGGCGGGCGGACCGATGAATTTCCGCCGGAGAGCCGCCCGGCTGGGTCCACTACGAGCGAGTGGCCGATGCCGCCGCAGAAGATTGTCGCCGGTAGACATCCCCGCCGCTGCAACGCATCAATCATTTACCTGCGCCTCCGCGGCAGAGTGACTCGCAGCTTGTAGACGGACAAGGAAAAGCGGGGGTGGCAGGCGCTCGCCGTGTCACCCCCGCAAGCACAGATCAAGACGCCAGTGAATCCCTGGACGCCCCGCCAGCCATCGCCGCACTAGTAGATTGATTCGCTATTAGTGTTGCAATACGCTGCCCTCCGGTTTACTCTCCTCCTGTCCCCCAATTCTCGCCGGGGACAGGAGGAAGACGATGCCCTTTCACAGCACGAGAGCCAAGCTGGTGCTGTCTACCGAGG
>DATARR010000104.1:0-30218 GCA_036264085.1 Thermoanaerobaculia bacterium
GACCTCTCTGAAATCGAGGATTCGTCTTTGTAGCACGTAGGCTCAACGAACCCGCTGCACCCCCTGCGGCTGGCTGCAACGTCGACGGCTGAAGATCGACTCGAACTCGAGGTTTGCTATTGTGTGGGGGGCGTCAGGACCCGCGTGTCGTACCGGGCCTGGATCTGGTTGCGATAGCGCCAGAGGCGCAGCTCCATCTTCGGGCTGGCCCGGGCCTCGATCTCGACGTGGACCAGGAACGGGCTGCCAGAGGTCGTGCGGAGGCGGATGAGCAGGTCCAGCTCGCGCCGGCAGCCGTGCGGACCTTCGGCGAAGAGCTCCTTGTCCAGGAGCTCGGGAGAGGACAGGTCCAGCCGTTCCAGCGCCTGGGGCGCGACCAGGCGCAGGAAGTCTTCGAAGAAGACGCGCAGCAGTTGCTTGAAGATCTTGTCGTGTGGGTTGGCCATGGCGATCCCGCGAGCCGAGATCGCCGCCCATCGGCGCTCTCCCTCCGCCCCATAAAGACGGAAAAAGCAGGGCCGATCTTGCAACTGCCCGCCGGACGCGGGTTTGCGAGGGGGGTTTCGAGCTATTCAAGAGATGACTGAATTCAGCCCACGGCCCGGCGCCGCGGTCGGCGGGCCATCGAGTCGTCCTCTTCCCGCTCTGCTTTCTTGAAGCCCACGATCAGGTCCCAGCAGCGGGAGAGCTGCTCGCCGAAGATGACCACGAGGTCGCCCGGCCGGGCGGACGCCAGGGATTTCAGGACCGACTCCTCCTCGCTGTAGACCCCGGGGACGACGCGCTCGGCGGGCACGCCGGCGGCGAGGAGGCCACGGCGGAGGAGCTCTCCCACTTCGCCGGGACGGCGCCCCCGCAGGTCGTCGTCCTCGCGGAGGAAGACGAGGTCGAAGGCGGGGGCTGCCGCGGCGGCGAGGGCCAGGACGTCCTCGTCGCGGCGGTCGCCCGGCGCGGCGATCACCCCGATACGGCGGCCGGGCACGGCCAGCTCGCGAACCATGCGCGCCACCGCCTCCATGCCGTGGGCATTGTGAGCGTAGTCGAGGAGCACCCGGAAGGGATGCTCGTTGTAGAAGTTGAGCCGTCCCGGAGTCTTGGCGAAATCCATCGAGAAGGTTCGCAGGCCCTGCCGAATGGTCTCGGCGCCGATCCCCAGACCCACGGCGATGGCGGCGGCGAACATCGCGTTCTGAATGTTGTGTTGCGCCTTCCCCTCCAGGGTGGCGGGGATCTGCCGCGCCCAGAGCAGCGGCACCGGCTCCTCCCCTTGATAGAGGACGAGCAGGCGACCATTGAGCCCCGGCTCCAGCGTCACGGCACGGCCGCGTTTGCGGATGTGGCGCCTCACTCGCTCGTTGCCCGGGTCCATGGTCACCCAGATGGGCTCGCCCGGGCTTTGCTCGGCCATGCGTGCCACCCGCTCGTCGTCGGCGTTGAGCACGCAGAAATCCTCCGCCACCTCGACCACGATCTGCTTGACGCGCGCCAAGTCGTCCAGGCTCTGGATGCCGCCCAGCCCCAGGTGGTCGGCGGCGACATTGAGCACGGCGCCGACGTTGCACCGCCGCCAGCCGAGACCCGAACGGACGATGCCGCCCCGCGCCGTCTCCAGCACGGCGGCGTCGACCGAGGGATCGCGCAGCACGAGCTGGCTCGACCATGGCCCCGTCATGTCGCCGCGGACGGTGAGCTTGCCGTCGATGTAGACGCCGTCCGTGGTCGCCATCCCCACCGTATGGCCGGCGAGCTTCAGGATATGCCCCACCATGCGGGTCGTGGTCGTCTTGCCGTTGGTGCCCGTGATCGCCGCCATGGGAATACGCGACGGGACGCCCGGCGGGAAGAGGCCGTCGATAATCGGGCCGGCCACGTCCCGGGGTTTCCCTTCGGTGGGGGCGAGGTGCATGCGCAACCCGGGGGCGGCGTTGACCTCCACGATCACTCCGCCCACGTCGCGGAAGCTGCGCGAGACGTCGGGCGAGATGAAATCGATCCCGGCCACGTCGAGGCCGAGGGCGGAGACGGCCCGCTCGGCCATGATCCGGTTGTCCTCGTGCAGGACGTCCGTCTTGTCGATGGCCGTACCACCTGTGGAGAGATTGGCCGTTGAGCGCAGATAGACCTCCCTGCCCTCGGCCGGAACGGAATCGAGGGTCAGGCCGGCGCTCGCGAGCAGCCGCAGGGCCTGATCGTCCAGCTCCAGGCGGGTGAGCACCTTCTCGTGGCCCACGCCCCGCCGGGGATCGCGGTTGACGACGTCCACCAGCTCGCGGACCGTGCGAAGGCCGTCGCCCACCACGTGGCCGGGGACCCGCTGAGCCACGGCCACCACCTTGCCGCCCACCACCAGGATGCGGTAGTCGTTGCCCGTCTGGAAGGTCTCGACGATGACACCGCACGACTCCTCGAGAGCTTTGTCGAAAGCGGCCCGGACCTCGTCCGCCGACTTGAGGCCGGTGGCGACGGCGTGGCCATGGGACCCGTCCAGCGGCTTGACCACCACGGGATAGCCCAGCCAGTCAGCCTCTTCGATGGCCTCCTCGGCGTCGAGGACCATGGATTGCCGCGGCACGGGCAGGCCGAGCTGTTCCAGGATGCGTTGCGTCAACCGTTTGTCGGAGGCGATCTCGACGGCGATGTGGCGCGTCTCGCTGGTGACGGTGGCCTGGATGCGCCGCTGGTACTTGCCGTGGCCGAGTTGCACCAGCGACGCGTCGTTGAGTCGTATCCAGGGGATGCCCCGCTCCTCGGCGGCCTTCACCAGGGCGGCGGTCGAGGGGCCCAGGGCCCGGCGCTGGGTCAGCCGCACGAGAGACTCGAATTCGGCCTGGAAATCGAACGGCGCGGGGTCATGGGCCTCCAGCTCCGGCGGCAGGAGATGGTGGATGAGGCGCAGGGCAAGGCGGCCGGCGGCGACACCCACGGACTCCTCGCAGAAGCTATAGACGACGTGGTACTGGCCGCGCGGCAGGCCGTGGCTGCGCGTCTTGCCGAAGGTCACGGGCGTGCCAACGAGACATTGCAGCTCGAGGGCCACGTGCTCCAGCACGTGCCCCAGCCAGGTGCCCTCGTCCTCGTTCATCCGGCGCACGAAGCCGCCGGGCTCGCCGTAGGAGCAGGTGTGCTCGGCGAGCGTCGGGATCAGCTCCACCAGCCGGGCGGCGAAGCCCGGCAGCTTGACCGTGGGGAACCACTCCAGCTCACCGAGGTCCAGACGGAGACGGATGACGGGCCAGAGGGCGTAGAGGTTGGGGCCGCGATAGATCCGGGTCTCAAGGACTTTCATGACGTGAACGGGCCTCCCGAAGGAGAGTTGCGGAAGAAGCCTGGGCTCGATTCACGGGAGGAACGATTCACACGAGAAAATGTGAGCAATCGGTGTGCCAATGAAAGAAAGACGCCGCGATCACTCGCCGTCGTCTTCGGAGCCCACGGACACCTCTTCGGTATGCACCGGCGGCCGCACGGGCGCCCGGCGCTCCATGGGATCCGCGAGATGGATCATGTGCGGCGGCGGCGCGATGCCGATGCGGCGGTTCAGGTCGTAGCGGCAGCCGGTGGTGAGGAAGTCCAGCTTCAAACCCATCATGGCGACGGGCTGGCCACGGTGGATGGCGTGGCTGTCGGTGAAGCGCATCTGCGAAGCGTCCACCACCATCACCGCCCCGGCGCCGAGGACGGACAGCTCGCCGGCGCCGCTGATGATCGCCGCGGTGTCCTCGTCGATTCCCACGCCCAGGGGCTCGGGGTTGTAAGAGAGGGCCGTCAGCAGGCGGCCGAGCCGGTCGCGGCGCCGGAAGTGCTGATCGATGATCAGGTTCGGCGCCAGCCCCAGCCCCTTGGCGAGGTGGACGAGCCGGCGGCGCGGCGTGGCCCCGCTCTCTCCCAGGGCGATCATGTGCTCGGAGAGGAGCGCGGCCCCGGCGCTGGTGCCGGCCACCACCATGCCGGCGGCGTGGCGGCGGCGGATGGTCCCGGCGACCTCCGTGCCCCCCAGGGCCGAGGAGAGCTTGAGCTGGCTGCCGCCGGTGATGAACAGGCCGGTGGCGTACTCCAGGAGGTCGTGGGCGTCCGAGCCCGCCTCGACGGCGTCGGCGCGGGTCTCGATCTTCAGCACTTCGACGTTCTCGGCCCGCAGGGCGAGGAACAGGTCGGCGTAGCGATCCCCCGTCTCGGGCGACTCCGAGGCCGTGGCGAGCACCACGATGCTGGCGTCGGCGCCCCCGGCGGCCTCCAGGAAGTAGTTGAGGACGACGCGCTCACGCGTCTTGTCTTCGGCGCCGCCGATGGCGATCAGCAGGCCGGGCTGGGTGGCGTGAGGGGCGGGCAGGATCTCCATGGCCAATCCTCCTCCGCAAGAAGGATACCAGCGGGGGCGTGGACGCCGGCTCCAATCCTCCAGGCATGTTTCCTGCTTTCACGACGCGAAAGGATGGGCACGACAGAACGTGCCGGATCCAGGTGCGGGAGGGAATGAACATGCGTGACGTGATCCTACAACCCGTCTTCCGGGACCAGGTCGAAGAGCTTGCCGCCGGACGGCTCCGGCACGCCGAGGGCCGGCGCATCGTCCGCCAGCTCCTGGCCCGAGCCGCGCAATCCCCGGAGCCCGTCCTGCCCGGCCGCCTGCTCGTGCCGCCGGTCGCGGAGGGGAGCTATGAGAAGGCGCTGGACCGGGCCTTTGAACGAGTTTGCCGGCTCCACGAGCGGCTCGGCGGCAAGAATCCCTGCGTGGGGATCGACACGCCGATGGAGCTGACCGCCAGCTATTCCGCGTCCGTCCCTTCGGGCCGCAGGGCGTAGCCGATGCCGCTCACCGTCACCAGATAGCGGGGCTGGGCGGCGTCCACCTCGATCTTCTGGCGCAGGCGATGGACGAGCTGCTTCAGGAGCTGGCGATCCCCCGCGCCGCGCGAGCCCCAGACGTGAGCGAGGAGCCGTTCCGACGGCAGCGTATGGCCGGCGTTGGCGAGGAGGAGCTGGAGCAGCCGCAGCTCCAGCCGCGTCAGGCGCACCGGCTCCCTGCCCGCCACCGACACCGCCGCCACCTCCAGGTCCAGCGCCAGGTCCCCCGCCGCCAGCGGCGCGGGCTTCTCCACTCCTCCCCGCCGCAGCAGGGCCCGCACCCGGGCGAGCAGAGTGCGGGGGCTGAACGGTTTGGTGAGGTAGTCGTCCGCTCCCAGGTCCAGGGCCTGCACCTGGTCCTCCTCGGCGTTGCGCACCGTCAGCATCATGATGGGGATGGACGAGCCGCTGGCGCGGATCTGGCGGCAGACCTCCAGACCCGAGAGGCGCGGCAGATTGACGTCCAGGATCGCCAGCGACGGCGCCTCCCGCTCGAAGGCGGCCAGGGCCGACGGGCCGTCCGCCGCGTCCACCACCAGATAGCCCGCTTGGCGCAGGGCGTAGCCGATCAGTCCCGCCAGCTCCAGGTCGTCGTCCACCACGAGGATCTTCACGCTGCCGTGCCCTCCACGACCCCACGCCGGGGCAGCCCGCGGGGAAGCAGGACGCGCATGCGCGTCCCCCTCTCGCCGCTCCCCGGTCTCGCTTCCACGGCTCCGCCGTGCCGCTCCACGATGGAGCGCACGATCCACAGCCCCAGCCCCATGCCGCTCGTCTCCGGCTCCTCCCCCTCGCCGGCCCGGCGCACGAAGCGGTCGAACAGGGCGCCGCTGCCCGATTCCACAGGGAATCCCGGCCCCTCGTCCTCCACCCACAGGCAGACGGCGCCCTCCTCCACTACGCCGCCGACGTGGACGACGGAGCCCGGGGGACCGAACTTGTTGGCGTTGGCGAGGAGGTTGACGAACACCTGGGTCAGCCGCGGCGCATCCCCCCGCACCGCCGGCAGCGGATAGGGGAGGTCCACCTCGATGGACTGGCCGCGCTGGGCAAGGAGGGGCGCGGTCATCTCCACCGCGTCCTCGATCACCTCGTCCAGGGCCACCGGCCGGCTGCGGATCGAGTCCTGTCCCGACTCGATGCGCACGCTCTCCAGCAGGTTGTCGATGAGCTGGGTCAGGCGCAGGCTGCCGCGCTCCAGGGAGAGGACGAGATCGCGCGTCTCCCCTTCGAGACCGCCGGGGGACTGGCGGAGCCGGTCGCGCAGCAGCTCGATGGAGGCGAGTTGGGCCGAGAGCGGAGTGCGGAGCTCGTGGGAGACGTTGGCCAGCACGGCGTCGCGCTGGCGGCGGGCGGCCTCCACGCCGGTCTCGTCGCGCAGCACCTGGAACTGCTGCTCCTCGGCCGGCGGGGCGCTGGCGATGACCACGGCCCGCTGCCCGCCGTCGCGGAGCTGCAGGTGCTCCGTGGCGCTGGCGCCGCCGCGGAAGCGGGCGTGGACGATGGGACAGCTCTCCTCGCACGGCCGCACGCCGTCTCGCCCGCGGGGATTGAGCACGTCGCCGCAGAAACGCCCCAGAGCCTCTTCGCGGCGGATGCTCAGCAGCGCCGCCGTCTGCGGGTTGAGATAGGTGATGCGGCGGTCGCGGTCGACGCTGAACACCCCCTCGGTGATGCCGGTGAGGATGGCCTCGCCCTCGGCCTGGCGGCGGCGCAGCTCGGAGGTGACCTGGAGCAGCCGGCGGCGCATCTCCTCCATGGTGGCGGCGAGGGTCCCGAGCTCGGCGCCGGGGGCGCGTGGAGCAGGCGTCGAGAGGTCTCCCCGGCCGATGCGCGCGGCGGCGGCCGTGAGGGCCTCGACCGGCCGGGTGAGGCGCCGGCTCACCGCCCAGCCCGAGAGGGTCGCGAGCGCCGCCACCAGCAGCGTCAGCAGGATCAGGTTGCGCACCAGCCGGGCCAGGGAGCCGGCCACCGTGTTCCGCGGCAGCCCGGTCTCGACCAGCGCCGCCACCTCGCCCGCGGGGGTGCGCAGGGGCCGCACGGAGAGATAGCGGCCGGCCTTCTTCAGCAGACCGGAGCCCGGCTCGCCGCTGGCCAGCACCTCCGCCCGCAGCGGCATGCTGGGATCGTCCGGATCCGCCAGGGCGTGCTCGGGATCGAGGATTGTCACCGGCAGCCCCACCTGCGCCTCGATCTGGCGGGCGAACGGCGCGTCGAGGACGAGAGCCGCCGCCGCGGACGACTCCGGCGAGGACGCGAGGGGCGAGGCTGCGGCGAGCAGCAGGGAGCCGTCCGGCAGCCGGGTGAGGGATGAGCTGCCCTCCGCACCGGCGCGGCGGGCGATCGTCTCCCAGGGGAGCGTCGCGCCGCCGGTGGCGAAGACGCGGCCGCTGCTGAAGATCACCACGCCCGAGAGGTGGCTGGTGCTGCGGAAGCGATCGAGGAACGCGGTGAGGCCGGCCACGTCCCGTTCCCCCAGCAGGCGCTTCACCGTCGGCCGCTCGGCCAGCAGGTGGGCCGACGTCGCGACGTCCCGCGCCGACCGCTCCACCGCCTCTTGCGCGCTCGCCCCCGCCAGACTCACCCGTGCCAGGGCCTGCTCCTGGGCGAATCGCTCGATCAGCCCCACCGCCGCGACCGCCACGGCCACCACGGCGATGAGGACGACGCCGGCGTTGAGGCCGATCAGGAGGGTGCTGAGGGAGAGACGGCGCATCATTTGGGAAGCCCTGGCGGTGTCCGGTAGGATAATGTCGCGACCAGGAGGTCCGTATGGCTCATGGATTGATGCTGCAGATCGACGATCAAACGGAACGCCTCCTCCGGGAGCGGGCCGAGCAGGAGGGCGTCTCGCTCGAAGAGGAGGCTGGCAAGCTCCTACGCTTTGCGCTGCGCTCCGAAGTCGAGGCCTTCTGGGGTACGGTCGACCGGATACGCCAGAAACTCGCCGGCCGCTCCTTCCCCGACAGCGCCGACCTGATCCGCGAGGACCGGGACCGTTGAACGCCTGCATTATAGACGCCAGTGTCGTCGTCAAGTGGTTCCTCCCCGAGCCTTATGCGGAGGCCGCAGCCAGGCTCAGGAGGTCGGGCCTCGAGCTGAACGCTCCCGAGCTTCTTCTTCTCGAAGTCTCGAACGCCCTGTGGAAACATCTCCGCCGCGGCGCGCTGGATCGAGACACCGCCCAAGAGGCCATCGAAGCTCTGGCGTCCGCTCCGATCCGCTGGCAGGGAGCTCCAACCTTGTTCGCGGACGCGTTCCGCATCGCGGCCGAAACCAGTCGATCTGTCTATGATTGCACCTATCTGGCTCTGGCGCTCCAGCTCGGGCAGCTCCTCGTAACGGCAGACCGCCGCTTCTACGATGCCATCCAGACCGGACGTTTCGCTTCCCAACTGCTCTGGATCGAAGATATTCCTCTACCTCCTACCGCCCCGTCCGCCACTCGATCGCGCTCTTGATCGCCAGGGTCACCAGCGCTAGCAGGGCCAACAGGGAGGCGACGGCGAAGGCGGCGGAGAACTGGTATTCGTTGTAGAGGATCTCGACGTGCAGGGGCATGGTGTTGGTCAGCCCGCGGACGTGACCGGAGACCACGGAGACGGCGCCGAACTCGCCCATCGCCCGGGCATTGCAGAGCACCACGCCGTAGAGCAGCCCCCAGCGGATCTTCGGCAGGCTCACCCGGAAGAAGGTCTGCCACCCCGAAGCGCCCAGGGTCAGCGCCGCCTCCTCTTCGTCGCTCCCCTGCGCCTGCATCAGGGGAATCAACTCGCGGGCCACCATGGGCGAGGTCACGAACATCGTCGCCAGCACGATGCCGGGCACGGCGAAGATGATCCTCAGATCATGACTCTGAAGCCACGGCCCGAAGAAGCCGTGAGCCCCGAAGAGGAGCACGAACATCATTCCCGAGATCACCGGCGAGACGGAGAATGGCAGGTCGATCAAAGTGATCAGCACGTTCTTGCCGCGGAAACGGAACTTGGCGATGGCCCACGCCGCCGCGAGGCCGAAAAGAAAGTTGACAGGCACGGCGATGAACGCCACCAGCAGCGTCAGCCGCACCGCCGCCAGCGCCACCGGCTCCCGGATCGCTGCAAGGTAGGTTGCCACTCCGTCCTTGAACGCCTCATAGAAGACCAGGACCAGGGGCACGAATAGAAAGAACCCGAGGAAAGCCAGGGCCGTACCGATCAGCAGCCAGCGGACCCACCGCGGCTCGTTCAACGCCCGTGGCCGTCCGGCTCTCGGGACGCTCATGAGCCCTCCGCAGCCCGCAGCCGCTTGTTGCGCCGCCAGGCCAGGAAATTGATCAGGAACAGCAGGGAGAACGAGGCGATCAGGAACACCATGGCGATGGCAGTGGCGCCCGCGTAATCGTACTGCTCCAGCTTGATCATGATCAACAGCGGCGTGATCTCCGAGCGCATCGGCATGTTGCCGGCGATGAAGATCACCGAGCCGTACTCCCCCAGCGCGCGGGCGAAGGCGAGCACGAAACCGGTGACCGCCGCCGGCAACAGCTCGGGGAGGATCACCCGGCGGAACGTCTGCCAGCGCCCGGCGCCCAGGCTGGCCGCCGCCTCCTCCACCTCCGGGTCGAGGTCGGCCAGCACCGGCTGCACCGTCCGCACCACGAAGGGGAGGCCGATGAAGGTGAGCGCCACCACCACCCCCAGCGGCGTATAGGCCACCTGGATCCCCAACGGATCGAGCCAGCGGCCCACCCAGCCGTTCCTGGCGTAGACGGTGGCGAGCGCGATGCCTGCCACGGCCGTGGGCAGGGCGAACGGCAGGTCCACGAAAGCGTCGATCAGCCGCCGGCCGGGAAAGGTGTAACGTTCCAGCACCCAGGCCGCGAGCAGGCCGAAGAGGACGTTGATGGAGGCGGCGAGGAACGACGCCCCCAGGCTCAGCCGGTAGGCGGCCAGCGCCCGCGGACCGGCGACCGCGGCCCAGAAGTGGCTCCAGGTCATCGTCGCCGTCTTCAGGAAGACGGTCGACAGCGGGATCATCACCATCAGGCCGAGGTAGAACAGCGTGAAGCCGAGCGCCAGGCCGAACCCCGGCAGGGGGCTCCCTCCCCGCAGGTGCCGGCTCCGCCGCTGCGCAAGCGGCGAAGGGAGGGCCACATCCACCTCGGCCGCGCTCATTTAGCGGCCGGCTCCGTAGATCTGATCGAACACGCCGCCATCGTCGAAGTGGGTCTTCTGCGCCTTGGTCCAACCGCCGAAAACCTGATCGATGGTGAACAGCGTCACCTGGGGGAACTGCCTGGCGTACCTGGCGGCCACCGCCTCGTTGCGCGGTCGGTAAAAGTGCTTGGCGGCGATCTCCTGTCCCTCGGGAGTATAAAGGTATTCGAGGTAGGCTTTGGCCACCGCCGCCGTCTTGTGCTTGTTGGCGACCTTGTCCACCACCGCCACCGGCGGCTCGGCGAGGATGCTCGATGACGGCGCCACGACCTGGAACGCGCCCTTCTCGCCCATCTCGCGGACCGCCAGGAGGGCCTCGTTCTCCCAGGCGATGAGCACGTCGCCGATCCCGCGCTCGACGAAGGTCACGGTGGCGCCGCGGGCACCGGTGTCGAGGATGGGAACGTTCTTGTACAGGCGGCTGACGAAATCCTTTGCTTTCGCCTCGCTGCCATACTTCTTCAGCGCCCACCCCCAGGCCGCCAGGTAGTTCCAGCGGGCGCCGCCGGAGGTCTTGGGATTGGGAGAGATGACCGCGACACCGGGCTTCACGAGGTCGTCCCAGTCCTTGACCTTCTTCGGATTCCCTTTGCGCACCAGGAAGACGATGGTCGAGGTGTAGGGCGAGCTGTTGTTGGGCAGCCGGGTCTGCCAGTTCTTGGGTGTCAGGCCGGAATTGGCGATCGCGTCGACATCGTACGCCAAGGCCAGGGTGACGACGTCGGCTTCCAGGCCGTCGATCACCGACCGCGCCTGTTTGCCCGAGCCGCCGTGCGACTGCTGGACGGCGACGTCCTGACCCGTCTTGCCCTTCCAGAATTTGGCGAAGGCGCCGTTGACGTCCTGATAGAGCTCGCGGGTGGGATCGTAGGAGACGTTGAGCAGCTTGACCTGTGCCGTGGCAGGCCCCGCCGCGGACGCCAGACCCAGCGTGAGGACGAGCAGTCGGAGGAGAAGTGGTGTTTTCATCATGGATCATTCCTTTCCTCAGAACTGGATCTGGAAGCGGCTGAAGAAAATCTTTTCGTCCTCGCGGTCACCCGTACTGAAACCGCCGGCGAACTTCGTCCGCTCGTAGTCGAAGAGCAGCCGCACGTTCTTGTTCAGGTACCAGTTGAGCCCCGCCGCCATCGCCTTCTCCGACCGGATGGCGGTGGCCGGATTGGCGAAGAGGGGGAAGGTGGCGTCATCGATGTCCAGCCTGCTGTAGCGCACCTTCACCTCCCACGCCCCCCAGGTGTGGGCCGACGGATCGAAGTTGACCTTGGGGTTGACCGAGCGGTAGGTGGGCTCGCCGCCGGCGATCACCCAGGAGGCCGCCGCCTGCCAGGAGCGGTGATCCAGGTCCCGGCTGACGAGGCCCCGCGTCACGTTCTGCCGCGACGACACGTACTCGGCCAGGAAGCCAAACGGGCCGCTGTACAGGTAGGCATGGGGGACGATGCGCACGTGGCGGCCGCCGGCGATGGTGGTGTTCGCGGCCGTGCCGTCCGAGCGGTAGGCGAAGACCGTTGCCTGCCCCGGCGAGCGGTACGATGGCAGGCCGGGCGCGGCAGGCGTGCCCGTGTGGTCGCCGGACGTTCCGGCGACGCCGAAGCCGAAATTCTTCAGCGGGCCGCTGCCCTGGATGAAGGGCTGGAGGATGAGGCGCGCCGCCACGTCCTTCTCGCTGTTGGTGTCGGCATCGGCAATCCCGCCGTCCACCACGCCGTTGAATACTCCCACCTGGTAGCTGGCAACGCCGCCCGCAAAATCGCCCGCGACCTGCACCCCGAGGTCGCGGTTGGGGACGAGGTTGGTGGGCAGGGCGCGCTCGACGAACAGGAGGTCGGCGCCCGACTGCAGCCGCTCGAGGCCCACCGGTGGCTTGAACTTGCCGGCGCGGACGCGGAAGGCGGGGCTGAGCTTCCCTTCCACGTAGGCGTCCTGGAGCACGGTCTGGCCGGCGCCGAAGTCCGGCATGATGCGGAAGTCGAAGATCTTCGCCACCGTCCCTTCGAGGATGGGGCGCACCCGGCGGAGAATGAAGGTGTCGACGGTCGACCGCTGCTTCTCGTCGAGGAAGAAGCGGCTGTCGAGCTGGGCGTAACCGCCGATCCTGAGCCGGTAGGCGCCATCGGCGGACTTGATGGAAAAGCCGTTCTTGTCCGCCGTCACGCCGCCGGCAGCCTTCGCCTTCTCGGCGGCGGCCTCCTTGTCGAGCTCGATCTTGCGGTCGAGGACGCGGATCTTCTGGTCCAGCTCCTCGATTTTCTGCTCGGTCGTCTGGGGCGGTCCCTGCGGCTCCTGGGACAAGGCGCCGGCTGGCAGGATCGCCGCCAGCAGCGCGCAGCCCAGCCAGAAACGAACGTGCTTCATTGCAATCTCCTCTGGAAAAAGAGCTTCACGCCGCCGCCTCCGGCGAGCGCACGATGAGCAGAGGCAGGCCGGGAAGCTCGGGCAGCAGCCGGCCGACGACCCCCTTGAGCGCGATTTCGCCGTCCCTGCCGGGCAGCGGCGAGCCCACTACCAGGAGGTCGTGCCTGCCGTCCCGGAGCTGGGCGAGGATCTCCGCCCGCACCCCGCCGTGGCGGATGCGAGTGGTCACCGGAATCCCCATCCGCGCCAGGGTGCGGGCGCTGCCGGCGAGGAAGCGCTCCGTCTGGGAGCCGCCGTCGCGACGCGCCGTCTCGGGGAGCACGGTCATGATGGTGGCCTCGGCCCGCAGATGGCGGGCGAGACGGCCGGCGAAGGAGACGTCCGCCTTGCCCGGCTCGCCCACGGCGACGCAGATCAGCCAGCGCTCTGGCGCCCGGCCCGCCGTGCGTCCGGCTCCGTCCGGCGGCACCAGCAGGAGATGGTGCTGGCCGGCGGAAATCACGCTCTCGGCCAGCTTCAGACCGTCCCGCGGCGACGTGCCCAGCACCACCAGGTCGCACGGCCGGCGCGACGTCTCCTCGGCCACGGCCGCGGGCGTGTCCTCCCCGCTCGTCCGGCTCTCCAGGCTCGCGACACCCGCGCCGAGCTGCTCGCGGGCCTCCTGGAGGCGGCGGCCGGCCTCCTCCCCCGGCTCGGTGCCCGGCGCCAGCACGGCGACTCGGGCGTGGGCTAGGCGGGCCAGCTCACCGCCCAGGGCCAGCGCCGCCCGCGACGGAGCGGAGCCATCGGTCAGCAGCAGGAAGCGCAGGCCGGGGTGGACCAGGGCGTGCACCCGCCGCACGCCGACCCAGGTGGTGTCCCCCGTCTGCAGGGGGAAGCGCCGGGCCTGGTCCTGCGACCTCGTCGCCTCGATCCAGATCGAGTCGCTGCCGAAGGGCACCACGGGCGCGATGGCCCGCACCCCGGGCGGAGCGGGCAGCCGCAGGCGCAGACGCTCGAAGGAGCCGATGAAGGCGCGCTGATCCACCACCGCCTGGCCGAGCAGGGGAAAGCTCGCCTCCTCGGCCGAGTCGCGCACCGCCACGTCCTCGGGCCGGAAGAGCACCTGCACCCGCCGGGCTGCGGCGTCCACGGTATCCGCAGTATCCGCGGACCTCGGCTCCGCGTGGGTGCCGAGCGGGAAGCACACCGGCCCCACCCGTACGCCCTCGGCGGTCGCCTCCCCCACCAGCAGGTTGGCGGTGCCCAGGAAGGTGGCGACGAATTCCGTCTCCGGCCGCAGGTACAGCTCCTCGGGCGGCCCCGCCTCCAGCAGGCGGCCGAAGGAGAGCACCGCCAGCCGGTCCGCCAGCTCGAAGGCCTCCTCCTGGTCATGAGTGACGAAGAGCGTGGTAACGCCGAGCTCGCGCTGGATCCCGCGGATGGTCCGCCGCAGGTCCGCCCGCACCTTGGCATCCAGGGCGCCGAACGGCTCGTCGAGCAGCAGCACCTCCGGCTGATGGGCCAGGGCGCGGGCCAGGGCCACCCGCTGCTGCTGGCCGCCCGAGAGCTGGCGCGGCATGCGGAGCCCAAGCCCCGCGAGCCCCACCAGCTCCAGCAGCTCGTCGCGCCGCCGCCGCCGCGCCTTCCCGGGCATGCCGCGCACCGCCAGGGCGAACTCGACGTTCTCTGCTATCGACAGACTGGGGAACAGGGCGTAGCTTTGAAAGACGAAGCCCACCCCGCGCCGGGCCGGCGGCAGCTCGGTGACGTCCCGGCCGTGCAGCATCACGCGGCCGGCGTCCACCTCGGTGAGGCCGGCGATCATCCGCAGCAGCGTGCTCTTGCCGCTCCCGGAGGAACCCAGCAGCACGAACAGCTCGCCGTCCCCCACGGTGAGGGAGACGCCGTTGACCACCGGATGGCCGGCGTAGCGCTTGGTCAGGTCCTCGAGCACGATCGACAAGGGGAACGCCTCCTCCCGGCACGGGCTCAATCGCCCTGCCGATGAAGGCGAGGATAGGGATGGCGGGTGACACTGTCAGTCGAAAGGCGGTGACAAAAACCTCCGGTCCTGGAACCTGTCCGGCCTCGCCGCCATTTTCCTGCTGCGGCGTTGTCACAATTTCGGGCCTTGCGGCAACTAGAACTATGAGGGGACTTTGCGATGACTCTCAGGAGGGTGACGTGGACTACCGTGAGAATGTGGATGAGGGGGTCTCCCCCGCCAGCGTGGACCGCCTGCTCAGGCTTTCCCGACAGGACTCCCGCAACGTGATCCGCCAGATGCTGGCGGTCTTACCTGAGCAACCCGCGGCCGGACAGGAGGGCGGCCGGCAGCCCCGCGTCCGGCCGGACGGCGAGGGGGAGCGCTACGACGAGGCGTTCCGCCGTACCGAGCACGTGCTCTCCGAGGCTCACGACCGGGTCCGGCGGGAGCGCGGCCTGGCGAGCGTCCAGTGGGCGACGCTGGAAGGGCACCCTCCGGCGCGCCAGCTCGTGATGGTGCGCAACGACGAGCGGCTCCACCACTGGGGACTCTACGACCTCCTGCTGGAGAAGAGCCGCGCGAGCGCTACCCAGGACGCCGGCGTGGCCATGACCCTGGCCGAGATGGCGCTGGCTGTGGCCGAGCGGCTGTCGCCCGAGACCTACGGCGAGGACCGGCTGGCCGACTTCAAGACCGCGGCGCTCGCCGCCCTGGGCGACGCCCGCCGCACCGCCGGCGACCTCGCCGGCTCCCGCCTCGCCTTCAGCCAGGCCCGCATCCAACTGGAGATGGGCACCGGCGACCTCATGGAGGAGGCCAACCTCCTGGGCGCGCTGACCAACCTCCTCTGCGACCTGGGAGAGTACGGCAGGGCCGCCAGCTCCCTGGAACGGGCCACCGCCCTCTATCACCGCCTGGGGGACGACCGCCTCGATGGTGCCAGCATCCCCTGGCCGGAGGAGGAGAAGGAGCAGCGGCAGGAAGAGAGCTGGGCGCGGGGAGGCGGGTAGGGCCAAGCCTCGATCGAGGCGCCCGAGAGGGGGGCGGTATACACTTCCCCGCCATGCGTCCCGCCCTCCTCTCCGTCCTCCCCCTGATCCTCCTGACCTTCATCCTCCTCCTTGCCGGCTGCGCCTCGTATCGCTCCTTCGCCGAGGTCCGCCGCGAGGTGCCGCGGAGCCAGTTCGTCCGCGTGGGCGACCAACTCGTGCACGTCGAGCAGGCGGGCCAGGGCGAGGCCGTGGTGCTCCTCCACGGCTTCGGCGCATCCAGCTACTCGTGGCGGAAGGTGATGCCGGCGCTCGCCGCGTCCCACCGGGTGGTGGCGATCGACCTCAACGGCTTCGGCTACACCCAGCGTCCGAAAGATCCGGCAGCCTATACGCGCGAGGGGCAGGCGGCCCTGGTGCTGGGAGTGATGGACGCCCTGGGGATCGACCGCGCCCACGTCGCCGGCAACTCCTACGGCGGCGGCCTCTCCCTCTTCCTGGCCTCGCGCCACCCGGAGCGCCTGCGCACCCTGATCCTGGTGGACAGCTCGGCCCCCACCTACCCCGACGACCGGCGCAGCCGCGTCGCCTCGTTCCGCCCACTGTCCAACTTCTTCGTCCGCGCCGTGGCGCTGCGGCCCAGCATGGTCCGCCGCTCCCTCCAGCACTCCTACTACGATCCCTCGCAGGTCACCCCCGAGCTGGTGGAGGCCTACCTGGACCGCCTGCTCGTCCAGGGCGCGGACGACGCCTTCTACGGCCTCACCGTCCCCCGCCTTGCGCCAGGCCCCAGGGTGGAGCTGGACCAGATTCACGTCCCCACCCTCGCCATCTGGGGCGCCGAGGACCAGTTGATCTCTCTCGCCTCCGGCCGGCGCTCGGTGGCGCGCATCCCCGGCTCCGAATTCGTGGTGATCGAGAAGTGCGGGCACCTGCCCATGGAGGAGAGACCGGAGGAGCTCCTGAAGGCGATGCTCCCCTTCCTGGAGAGGCACCGGGGCGGATGAGTCCCCTCGGCCTGATCGCCACCTGCGTCCTCGGCCTGGAGGAGATCCTGGAGGGGGAGCTGCGCGCCCTGGAAGCTCGGAACGTCCGGGGTGCCCGGGACATTGAGCGCCAGCGCGGCGCCGTCGCCTTCACCGGCACCTGGGAGGACTGCTGGCGCGCCAACTGGCGGCTGCGCACGGCCAACCGGGTCCTCGTCGAGCTGGGCACCTGGGAGGCGCCGGACGGCCCGGCTCTCGCCGCCGGCGCCCGCGCCCTCGCCGGCGGCCGCTCCCCCGCCCGGGTACACCGCGGGGCGATCGACGTCCCTGCCCTCCTCCACCCTGACCTCAGCTTCGTCCTCCAGGCGACCTCGACGGCCTCCGCCGTGCGCGACACCCGCTGGGCCGCCCTCTCGGTGAAGGATGGCCTGGTGGACGGCCAGCGCGACCGCTGGGGCCGGCGCTCGGACGTGGACCGCGAGGACCCCGATCTCCACCTGCGTCTGCGCCTCCTCCGCGACCGTGCCACCCTCCTCCTCGACACCTCGGGCGAGCCCCTGGACCGCCGCGGCTACCGCGCCGTCACCACCGCGGCTCCGGTGCGCGAGCAACTCGCCGCCGCCTGCGTCCTGGCCTCGGGCTGGGACGGCCGCGGCCCGGTGGTGGACCCCATGTGCGGCTCCGGCACTCTGCTCGTCGAAGCCGCCTGGCTCGCCCTCGGTTGGCCCCCGGGCCGCCTGCGCCGCCACTGGGCCTTCGAACGCCTGCCCGGCTACGACCCCGCGGCGTTCACCGCCGTGCTCCAGGAGCCCCTTCCCACGCCGGGACCCAACGTCCGCGTCCACGGCAACGACGAATCCGCCGAAGCCCTCCGCGGCGCCCGGGCCAACCTGGAGCAGGCCAACCTCCTGGACCGCGCCACCCTCACCCGCGGCGATGCTGCCGCCTTCGAGCCTCCCCCGGGGCCCGGCCTCGTGCTGGTCAATCCGCCCCACGGCGAGCGCCTGGAGACCGACAACGCTCGCTGGCGCGCCCTGGGCGACCTGCTCAAGCAGCGCTACAAAGGGTGGAAGGCCGCCGTCCTCGCCGGGGGTGAGGACCGCGGCAAGCACATCGGCCTGCGCCCCCGGCGGCGGATCCCGGTGATGAACGGGCCCCTCGAGGGGCGGATCCTGCTGTTCGACCTGTACTGACAGGGATGATGATGATGGAAAGGCAAGGCTTCAGGGGGCCGGAGCCTGGCAGGCTCCGGGAGACGAACCGTGGTCGTCGAAGGCGGTATCAGCGGGTTAGAGGCTGCGCTTCTTGGCCCGCAGACCGCGCCGGCTGCCGCCTTCTTTGCGGGGCTTGAAGTTGCCGCGGTTGAAGCCGCCGCCGAAGCCGCCGCTGTCGTCGCCGCCGCTGGGAGCGAAGTTGAAGTCGCCGCCGCGGGGACCGCCACCGCCGCCGTAGCCGCCGCGATCGCCACCACCGCCGCCGTAGCCGCCGCCGCGGGGACCACCACCGCCACCGTAGCCGCCGCCACCGCCGCCATAGCCGCCACCGCGGGGACCGCCGGGCGTGCGCTCGCGGGCCTCGTTGACGTTCAGGGCGCGGCCCTGGAACTCATAGCCGTTGAACTCCTTGACCGCCTTCTCGGCCTCCTCGTCGCTGCTCATCTCGACGAAGCCGAAACCACGGGAGCGGCCGGTGGCCCGGTCCATCATGACGGTCGCCGACTCGATCGTGCCGGCCTGGCCGAACAGTGTCCGCAGGTCATCGTCCGTGGTTTTGAAGTTGAGGTTTCCGACGAAAAGCTTCTTTCCCATTCTCTTGTCGCTCCTGGCCTGACGAGGCCCTTTTCCCTACCTGGTCCTTTCAGCCGACCCAGCCTGCACCCGCCGGCCGTCACGGTTCTCGAGGGCGGTTGAGTCTCTGGCCGCACAGCGACAAAGACGGACGCCTCCCCTGTGAGGACTCTAAAAGATAGCAGAGGATCGAGGTTCCCGCAAAGGGTTTGACCCGGGAGGACGCTCAAGGCGCGAGCGGCACCACCCGCGTCAACCACCGCTCGACGTAGTCCCGCAGCTCCGGCGTCTCCGGGAAGGGATCGCCGTAGCGCTGCATGGCGCGAAACGGCAGGGGCTCGACGTGCCAGGCCTCCCAGGTGTTGCGGTCGGCGTCCTTGTCCCAGCCCTGGCTCTGGAGGAAGACGGTGCGCCTCCAGCCCGGCGGGACGGGCGGCAGGCCGGCGGCGGCGAATTCGAGGGCGATCTCGTCGCCGGGGCCCATCACCACCGAGCGGTCGTCCACCACCGCCAGCAGCTCGCCCACCTCGCCGTAGCGGGTGTAATGGCCGACGAGCGGCAGCCAGGGGGAATCCGGGGTCACCCGGCCGTAGTCGTAGCCGTGAGGCCCGTTGGGGGACCGGCGAACGAGGGCCGAGAAGCCGCGGTAGTGCAGCTCGGCCGCCCGAGGCGCGAGGCGGGCGCGGATCTCAGGGGCCTCGTCAACCCGCTCGCGGGTCCAGGCGATCCGGTCCCAGGCCAGCCAGAGGGAGGTGACGATGCGCAAGCGCCGGGAACCCGCCGGCAACGGCGGCGTATCCACCACCAGGGTCTTGGTCTTGCCGGCCGGAAAGCCCATGGCGGGAACGAGGGTCTGCCAGCCGCCGGCCGTCTCCACCTCCAGGCGGGGCGGCAGGTAGGGGAGGTCCGGCCGCTGAGCCACGGCGAGGTTCAGGCTGGCGTCCGCGGGGAAGATCCAGCCGTCGAGGAAGAGCCGGACCGGGCCGTCGGGTGCCTCGCCGAGGTCAAAGGTGAAAGTCCACGCGCGGGCCACCCCTTGATACGGGCTCGGCTCGTAGCCGGAGGCGTAGACCTCGTCGCGGGCGCGGACGCGCTCCGTGACGTCCTCGCCCCTCCCGTCCCAGGCCGCGGCCACCGGGCGCAGGTCCCGGGCCGCCAGCACGCCCACGGGCTGGCGCTCCCCCGGTATCACCTTGAGGCGGCTCGCCACCTCCACGTCCGCCGGGTGGTCCACCACCCAGAGCCGCACGGCGTCGAAATAGGCGGCCTCCCACAGCTCCTCGGTGACGCGCAGGCGGTAGACACCGTCCACCGGCCGGGCGCCGTCCACCCGCACCAGCTCGTCGGGGTCCGCGCCGGCGTAGACGCCGGGAGCGACGGGCAGGCCGATGGGGGAATTCCACAGCAGGTCGGTCACGAAGTCGAAGCGCTCGCCCGTCCAGGCGTAGAGGAAGGGGCAGCTCCCCTTGAGGACCTGCTGCTCCACCACCCGCTGGTCCACGCCGGGTTGCAGCCGGTCCTGAGGGACGCCGTTGGTCCACACCACCCGCAGCACGTCCGCCGCGCGCAGCCTGCCGAGGCCGAAGTGAGTGATCCCCGCCGCCGCCTCGCGGAATTGATACGCCGCGCCGGCCCGCACCTCCAGCACCGCGCCGAGCCCCTGCAGGTTGTTCTTGCCATTCCCCGTGGTGAGGGCCTGGAGGCGCACGTCCAGCCAGTGGTTCCTGCTGCCTCCCTCGTTGGTCAGGCGATGGAGCCCGCCCCCCCCCGCCGCCACCAGGTCGAGGTCGCCGTCGCCGTCCAGGTCGGCCGCCGCCAGGGCGGTGGCGGACGGGGGTCCACCCTCGACGGCGAGCGGCTGGAAGGTGGGCGCGGCCGAACTGCCCCGTTGGCCGAGCACCACGACGCCCCCGGGTCCGGCCGCCGCGAGGTCGAGCCGGCCGTCGTTGTCGGCGTCGAAGGCGAGGACGGCCGTGAAAGGCCTGCCTTGAGGGAGGCCCGGCACGGGCCAGGGAGCGAAACGGCCGCCGCCCAGGTTGTGCCAGAGGGCGAGGCCGCCGTCGCCGGCGGTGATCAGGTCGGGCAGGCCGTCGTTGTCGAGGTCGGCGGCTGCCAGGGCCTCGGCCGGGCCCGCCGCCGCGAGACCGGCCGCGGCCGTGACGTCCGCGAACCGCCCCTGGCGCCGGTTGTCGAGCACGGCGATCCCGCCGCCATGCGCCACGATCAGGTCGAGGTCGCCGTCGCGGTCGAGGTCGCTCGCCACCACGGCCCGAATGCCGGCGAGGGCCGGAGCGGGGAACGCCTGCTTCCCCACCGCTGCGAGCGGACCCTGGAGGGCGTTGCGGTAGAGCTCCAGCGCGCGACCGCCCAGCACGAGGTCGAGGTCGCCGTCGATGTCGTAGTCGAGCACCGTGCCGGCCGCTCCGGATGCCGCGGTCAGGCCGGCCGCGGCCGTGGCGTCCTCGAAGCCGCCGTCCCCCTTCCCCCGCCAGAAGACAACGCGTTGCGGCCCGAAGCCCACGAGGTCGAGGTGGCCGTCGTTGTCGAGGTCGGCGGCGAGCAGGCCGGTGATTCCCGCGGCGTCCGGTCCGGGCACGGCCTTCCAGCCCTGGGGGGCGAGGCGGATTTCCAGCCGGGGCGGGGCATCCGCGGCAGCGCCGGCCACCACCCGCACGACGTCCGGCCGGTCATCGCCGTCGAAGTCGCCCACCGCCAGGGCACGACCCAGCGTGGGATTGGCCGCCAGCGCCGTGGCCGCGAAGCGCACCGGCACGGGGTCGCCCCAGGAGGCCGGCGGCGGCTCGGTCACGAACCTCTCGACGGGGAGGCCCTGGACGTTGGGAGCGAGCTCCTTCAGGTCTCGCTGATAGACGGATGTCGGCTTCACGGCGTTCTCCAGCCGCAGGGCCGGCACCCGCGCCGCAGCCGCCTCCCCCGACTCCAGGGCGGTCAGCACGGCGGCCAGGGCGGCAGCCGGCACAGGCGGCACCGGATCGAGGAGCTCGCGGACGCGCAGGAAGGCCTGCGTGGCTCCCGCCCGGTCGCCGGCGGCGATGGCCCGCTGGCCACCCTGCAGGAGGACGACGACGCTCTCCGGCCGCAGCCTCTGGAGGGCTTTCAACGCTTCGCCGAGAGCCGCCTCCGCCGCGGGACCGGTGAGGCCGGCGGCCTGGTGGTAGAGGGAATATTGGACGTCGACGCGGTCCGGCGCCGCCGACGCGGCCTGGCGGTAGGCGGCGAGGGCCGCCGCGTCCTCGCCCGACCGCCGCAGGACGTCCCCGCGAAGGGCCAGCAGGTCGGCACGGCCTGGAGCCTTGGCGAGGGCCTGGGCGATCCAGCTCAGGGCCTCCTCGCTCTTCTGCTGGCGCAGGGCCGCGATGGCGAGGTTGGCGTAGGGGAGCGGATCGGCCGGCGTCAGCGGGAGGAGCCGGCGGAAGGTCTCGGCGGCCTGGGCGGGCTGCTCGTTCTCGAGCTGCGCGAGGCCCAGGTTGCGCAGTGTGGCGGCCGTCTCCGCCGGAGTTGGCGGCGGCGCAGCAGCAAGGGCCAGGGCGAGGAGCAGGAGGGGGCGGAGCATCCCGGGATTCTACGGCGAACCCGGCTGCGCGGCGGACGCCCGGCAGGGCTCGCCGTGCTCGTAGAGCGCGAGGCACCGCTCCCGCCGCTGCCGGTCCAGCGCGTCCGGCCCGGGGCTCGCGAGGGCCCGTCGCTGGTGATCCGCGGCTTCGGCGAAGCGGCCCAGCTCGCCGAGGGCGAGCGCCAGCGCCTCCTCCCGCTCGGCCGTCGGCCCGGCGGCCAGCAGGCGCTGGGCGATCCCCAGGGCCTTGGCACCGTCGCGGACTTCCGCCCGGGACGACGCGGCGAGCACCCGCACCAGGAGCTGGGCGAGCGGCTCGCTGTCCGGCAGGCGGGCGAGCCCCGCCTCCAGGCAGGCCCGGGCCTCGGCGTCACGGCCGGCGAGGAGCAGGGCCCTCGCCTGGGCGAGGCGCGGCGCCGCCTCCCCGGGCGCGGCACCAGCCACGGTGGCCAGCTCGGCGGCGGCTTCGGCGTGACGGCCCAGGGCGGAGAGGGTCTGCGCATGCTGGAACCGGGCCACCGTATCCTGCGGATTCAGCTTCAGCAGGCGCTCGTAGGCGTCGAGCGCCCGGGCGGGCTCGCCGCCCGCGGCGAGGGCCTGTCCCAGATTGAAGAGGGCGTCCCGGGACGCCGGATCGAGACGGACGGCGGTCTCCAACTGCTCGATCGCCTTCCGCCCCGCGCCCCGCGCCGCCAGCATCGTCCCCAGGTTGTAGTGGGCGCGCGCGTTGGCCGGCTCCAGCTCGATGGCCTTGCGGTAGCTCCGCTCGGCGCCGGCCGCGTCCCCCAGGCCCGCGAGCGCCACGCCGTAGCTGACCCAGAGGGCGCCATCCCCAGGGTCGGTCTCCAGGGCCTTGTGGAAAGCCTCGGCCGCTTCGGCGAAGCGCTTGCCGCGCAACGCCGTGGTGCCGGCCGCCACGAGCTGGCGGCTGCCGGCGCCGAGGGCGGCCACCTGCTCCAGGAGCGGATCGGGGAAGGTCACCCGGCCGTCGCCGTACCCCGCGAGGGCCGCCCGCGCGTCGTCGAGCCGTCCCAGCTTGCGGTAGGCCATGGCCAGGGGAGAGCGGACCTCCGAGGCGCCGGGTTGGCTCGCGAGCACGGCTTCGAAATGCCCGGCTGCGGCGCGGGCGTCGCCGCTCGCGAGCGCCAGCCGCCCGAGACCGAAGTGGGCCGCCGCCGCGGTGCCGGCGAGGGGGAGAGCGGCCTCGAACGCCTGGCGGGCCGCCGCCGTCTGGCCGAGTTGGAGTCGCACCTCGCCGAGGCGGATCAGGGTGGCCGGATCGCCCGGCCGCAGCTCCAGGGCGCGGCCGAGGCGCCCCTCGGCGGCCACGAAATCGCCGGTCACCTGGAGCATGGCGCCCAGGGTGTAGGCCCAGCGGGGATCGGCGGGAGCGAGCCGTGCGGCGTTCTCGAAACAGATCCGCGCCGCCGCGTTGAGCTTGTAGAGCGCGTACAGCCGGCCGCACCGGCCGAAGGCCTCGGCCAGCTCCGACGAGGACGAGGACGATCCGGCGGGGAGCCGCTGGATCGCCCCCTCCAGGCTCCGCCGCGCCGCTTCGAGCTGCTCGCGGACGGCGGGCTCCATCGCCGCGGTGTCCACCGCCGGCACCGCCAGAAGATCCGGGGCAGCGGCGGAGGCTGGGAGCGCGAGCAGCCCGGCCAGCAGCAGAGCGGAGAGTATCCGGGTCACGGTACCGCGGCCCCGCTCCCCTCGCGCAACGTCGTGTAGGTCCCCGCCGGCACGTCCTTGAAAGACTCGACCCGGCCGCTCGGCCAGTGCACCACCACCCGCTCGACCTGCGGCGTATCGCCGAGGCCGAAAAGGACCCGCGGGTCGTTGGCGGAGGCGTAGCTGCCGTCCGTGTGCACCCGGCGCCACAGCGGGGGCTTCCCCGGGCGGCGCAGCTCCACCCGGGCGCCCAGGGCGTCGCGGCCGGGCTTGCCGGTCAGCAGCCGCAGGCCCAGCCACGGCCGCCGGTTGCCGATCTGATTGATCAGCACGCGCGCCGGACCGTCGTTGTTGCTCACCACCACGTCGATGTCGCCGTCGTTGTCGAGGTCGCCGAAGGCGGCGCCGCGGCTGACCTCCGGAATGGCGAAGACGGCGCCCGCCTGCCTGTCGGCCTCCTCGAAGCGGCCGTTGCCCAGGTTGTGGAAGAGCTGCTTCTCCTGGCGCAGCGGCAGGGGGTCTCCGGCCCGCGCCTGCTCCTCGATCTTCTTGACGGCGCCGTTGACCACCAGCAGGTCGAGCAGCGAGTCGTTGTCATAGTCCAGCCAGGCCATGCCGAAGCCCGTGAGCTTCCAGGAGGGGGTCTGCAGGCCGCTCGCCCGCGACACGTCCTCGAAGAGCCCGGTGCCGTCGTTGCGGTAGAGGGTGATGCCCTCTCCCGTCAGGTTGTCCATCACCAGGTCCTCGTCGCCGTCGCCGTCGTAGTCGCCGGCATCCACTCCCATGCTGGCCTGCGGCCGGCCCTCGCCGCTCACCGCAGCGCCGGCGAGCAGGGCGTCGTTCTTGAAGGTGCCGTTGCGCTGGTTGATCCAGAGCTGGTTCGGGGTCTCGTCGTTGGCCACGTAGAGATCGATCCAGCCGTCGCCGTTGAAGTCGGCGGTGACGGCGCCCAGCGCCGGGCCGTATTCGGCGGCGATCCCCGACTTGGCGGTGACGTCCTCGAACGTGCCGTCGCCGCGGTTGTGCAGCAGCCGGCCGGGCACGGCGTCGGCCGCCACCGGGCCGCAGTAGTCGGGAACGCCGGCCGGAGTGCGGCACGGCTTGGCGGTCGCGAACGAGAACTTCAGGTAGTTGCCGACGAAGAGGTCGAGCCAGCCGTCGCGGTCGTAGTCGAAGAAGGCGGCGGGCACGCTCCAGCGCGGGTCGTCGGCCCCGGCCTTGAGCGCGACCTCGGTGAAGGTGACCCGGCCGGAGGCGTCGCGGCCGTTGTTGTGCCAGAGCTGGTTCGAGCCCAGACAGGTGACGTAGAGGTCGGTCCAGCCATCGTTGTCGAAGTCGCCGGCGGTCACCCCCATGCAATAGTCGCCGAGGCGCAGGCCGCTCTCCGCCGTCACGTCCGTGAAATGGAGCGTGCGCTCGCCATGGGGCCCCACCCCGAGGTCGTTGCGATAGAGCCGGTGATTGAGGGCAGCTCCTCCTGCGGGCTTCGCCGCCTGCGGACCCAGGGGACCACCCTGGACGAAGAAGATGTCCAGATCGCCGTCGTTGTCATAGTCGAAGAGAGCGACACCGGACCCCATGATCTCGGGCGTGTAGAGCCGTCCGGACATGCCGTTGACGTGGACGAAATCCACCCCCAGCTCCTTCGCCTGGTCCACGAAGACCGCTTCCGGAGCGGCCTTTGGCGGGGCAGTCGGCGGGGCCGCCGGCAGTGCGAGGAGGAGGAGCGCGCCGAGCAACGTGCGCATTTATTTCCGCGGCTGCCGGGGAGGCTTCGGCCCCGCTTCCGTGACGTCGAGCGTGCGGCCGGAGGCGATGGGACCCGCGACCGTCTGCTTGATACCGGACGGCCAGTCCACCTCGACGCGGTCGACCTGCGTCGCATCCCCCAGCCCGAAGTAGAGCGGCAGGATGCTGTGCGACAGATAGCCGGAGGCACCGTCCATGAATTGCGTGTACGTCTTGCCCTTTGCAAGGACCCGTACCGTCGCGCCGAGGCCGTTGCGGTTCGACGTCTTGCCGGTGAGTCGGACCTGCAGGTAGTGGACCGGCCGCTTCTGCGCCAGATCGCTCACCAGGACCTGCGGCCTGGCGTTGAACTCCTGGGTGACGATGTCCAGGTCACCATCGCCGTCGAGGTCGAAGATCACCGAGGAACGGGTGCCGAGCGTGCCGGTGACGGTGACGCGGCCCGTGTGCCCCTGGCAGAGCTTGTGGCCCTTGTCCTCCCCCGAGCAGTCGAGGGTGAACCAGGGCTGGCGGGTCCTGCCGCCGCGGCGCGGCTCGATGCCCAGCAGGAACTCGGCATCGAGGAAACCCGTCCCCTGATTGTTGATCATCAGCGAGTTGACGCCGTAGCGGAAGGGATAGTTCATGCTGGCGGTGATCAGGACGTCCTGCCACCCGTCGGCGTTGAGGTCGCCCACGCTCACGCCCCAGGGCCAGTAGTTCTCCAGCCCGAGCTCGGCCGAGATCTCCTTGAACGTACCGTTGCCCTGGTTGCGCCAGAAGGCGTTGCCGAAGATGTGGTTCTCCGGGTGATCGAAGAACTTCTCCGCGCCCTTGAACAGGAACTTGACCTTCTCGTCCTCGGGAGCGACCTGCTTGACCATGTCCGAGTGCATGTCGGTCACGAACAGGTCCAGGTTGCCGTCGTTGTCGTAGTCGAACGACTTGATGCCCATGGCGCCCCAGGGGGTCTTGGGAAAGAATTCACGCGTGCGGTCGACGAACCGCTTGCCCCCCTGGTTCTCCCAATAGTGATTGTCCCCCTGCATGTTGAGGACGTAGAGATCGGGAAAACCATCGTGATTCCAGTCGACCAGGCTCGCGTCGCCGCTCCACGAGCCGTCGAGGAGCCCCATGGCCGCGGAGACGTCCTCGAAACGGTTGCCGCCGAGGTTGTGATAGAGGACGCTGCGCTCGGTGCGCTCCGGATGGAGATGGCCGGTGAACGCGTCCGCCATGGCGACGTAATAGCCTCCCCGTCCCTTCACCTCGGTCGTGTACTTGCCGACGTTGACGAGGAAGAGGTCGAGCAGGCCGTCGCCGTCGTAGTCCAGGAACACCGCCGCCGAGGAGTGGCCGTTGTAATTGACGCCCGCCTGCTTCGAGATGTCCTTGAAGTGGCCCTTGCCGTCGTTCTCGAACAGGAAGTTGCCATGGCGCACCGTGGTCACGTAGAGGTCCTGGTCGCCGTCGTTGTCGATGTCGGCGAAGGTGGCGGAGACCGAGATCATGCCGGGCAGGCCCACGCCGGCCTCGGCGGTGACGTTGCGGAACTTGCCGCCTCCCAGGTTCTTCCACAGCTCGTTGCCGCCCAACTGGCTGGTGAAGTAGAGGTCCACGAGCCCGTCGCCGTCCACGTCCGCGGCGGCGATGCCGTTGCCGTGGTCGTAGTGGGCCGCCTTGTACGTCTTGCCGGCGTCGTCCACGATCTGGTTGACGAACGTGATGCCGCTCTCCTCGACGCGATCGGTGAATCTGAAGTCGATGGGGACCTTGAACCGGTCCACGGTCGCCCGCTGCGCCTGCTCGCGCGCGCCCAGGGTCTGCGCGCCGACGTCGACGGGCGGCACGTCGATCACCGTGCCGTCCGTGCCCGGAGCCGGCGCGCCCTGGGGCGGCGCTCCATGCTCGTGCTGCTGGCCGAGCGTGGCCACGGCGACCCCGATCGCGAAGAGAGGGACGAGGATCAATCGAAGGAGGTGAGCAGGCTTTTTCATGGCGATTTCCCGGCGGGCAAGTATACGCCACCGTTCCCCGGGGGATAGACTCCGCGACCGCCATGCGACCCGGACGCGAACGCCAGCTCGTCACCGCCGCCATCCTGCTGGGGAGTTTCCTGGCCGCTCTGGAGGCCACGGCGGTGGCCACGGCCGTGCCGACTGCCGTGGGCGAGCTCGGCGGCGTCTCCCACTATAGCTGGGTGTTCTCGGCCTACCTGCTGACCTCCACGACCACCGTGCCCCTCTTCGGCAAGCTGGCCGATCTCTTCGGCCGCAAGCGCATCTACCAGGTCTCGGTGGCGTTCTTCCTCCTCGGCTCCGCCCTCTCGGGCCTCTCCCGCTCCTTCGCTCAGCTCGTGATCTTCCGCGCCATCCAGGGGCTCGGCGCGGGCGGAGTGCAGCCGGTGGCCATCACCATCACGGGCGACATCTACACCCTGGAGGAGCGGGGCCGCATCCAGGGGATCTTCTCCGGCGTCTGGGCCCTGTCGAGCCTGCTCGGGCCGCTGCTGGGCGGGCTGATCACGGACGCCCTCTCCTGGCGCTGGATCTTCTACGTCAACGTCCCCTTTGGCCTGCTGTCGGCCTGGCTGCTCCAGGTCTGGCTGCGGGAGGAGACGCCCCGGCGGCAGCACCAGCTCGACGTCCTGGGCACCGTGAGCCTGACGGCGGCCGTGACCCTGCTGCTGCTCGCCCTGCTCGAGGGGCCGAGCGCCTGGGGCTGGGGCGACGTCCGCACCCTCGGCCTGCTCGCCGGCTCCCTCGTCGGTCTCGCCGTGTTCTTCTGGCAGGAGCGGCGCGCCCCCGAGCCCATGCTCCCCCTGGACCTCTTCCGCAACCGGCTGATCGCCGTCTCCAGCGCCGGCAACACCCTGGTGGGCGTCCTGCTCTTCGCCCTCACCGCCTACGTGCCCATGTTCGGCCAGGGGGTGCTCGGCGGCACGGCGGTCGATGCCGGCAAGATCCTCGCGCCGATCCTCATCGGCTGGCCCATCGCCTCCACCCTCGCCGGCAGGATGCTGCTGCGGGCCGGCTACCGCTCCATGGCCCTGGGCGGCGGCGTGCTGATCGTCGCGGGCTCAGGCTTGCTCGCCCTCACGGGCCCCGGTACCGGCCGCGCCCAGATGATGCTGGCGATGATGGTCATCGGCCTCGGCCTCGGCTTCACCTCCATGCCCTACCTGCTGGGTGTGCAGAACGCCGTGCCCTGGCAGCGCCGGGGAGTGGCCACCAGCTCCGTGCAGTTCTTCCGCAGCATCGGCGGTGCCGTGGCCGTGGCCGCCCTGGGCGCGCTGCTGAGCTCCCGCCTGCAGGCCGTGGCCGGCCCGGGCGTCAGCGCCGACGCCATGCTCGACCCGGCCCTGCGCACCCGCCTCTCCCCCGCCATCCTCCACCGTCTCACCGGCGCGCTGCTCCACGGTCTTCAGGGCGTCTTCGTGGCCCTCGCCGTGCTCGCCGTTGGGGGCCTCCTGATCGCCCTGCTCTTCCCCCGCGGCTCCACCCGCTCGCTCACCCACCAGGAGCGGAGCCCGGTGACGGAGACGTGAGCGTTGCGGCGGTCTGAAGGGCGATCTGATAGGCTGAAACACGAAGGGGGAAAGGGACGATGGCCATCCAGGTCGGGGACAAGATCCCCAACGTGAAGCTGCAGACAGTCCACGACGGCGTCTTCGAGGGCGTCTGGACAGAGGACTTTTTCAAGGGAAAGACGGTGGTGCTCTTCGCCGTGCCCGGAGCGTTCACCTCGGTCTGCTCGGACCACCACCTGCCCGGCTACATCGAGCTGGCCGATCACCTCAAGTCGCGCGGCGCGGACGTCGTGGCCTGCACGGGGGTCAACGACATCGAGGTGCTCACCGCCTGGCTCAAGGCCCAGCGGGTGGGCGACAAGATCGTGCCGCTGGCCGACGGCAACGGCGACTTCGCCAGGGCGCTGGGCCTGGAGCTCGATGCCCGCGGCTTCGGCATGGGTATCCGCTCGCAGCGCTACGCCGCGGTGGTGAAGGACGGCGTGCTCACCGCCCTGAACGTCGACGCTCCGGGCGAGGTGGCCCGCAGCAGCGCAGCGGCGATTCTGCAGTCGCTGTAGGAAAGCCAGGGACAGCAAGGACAACAGGGACTTCAAGGACAGGGGATTCTTCGTCCTTGCTGGTCCGTGGCTGTCCGTGAAAGTCCGTGCTCATCTTTCCTCTACTCTTTTTCCAGATCCGGCCGCCAGGGCGACGCCTGGACGCTGCGGTAGCGGTCGAGGAGCACCTTGCCGGGCGGGAAGCCGCGGGGCTTGCTCACGTCCTCGCAACGACAGAGGTGGACGGCCACCCGCCCGCCCTTGCGCGCCTTGCTGTAGCCGGCGGCGAGCGCAGCGGCGAGTTGCTCGGTCTCCTTCGGCAGGCGTTCCATCCCCCCGGGGTTGCGCACCACGACGTGCGAGCCCGACTCGGCGGCCACGTGCAGCCAGAAGTCGCGCGGGCTCCCCAGCTTGAAGGTCAGCGCGTCGTTGTCCTCGGCCGTCCGCCCTACCAGCACGGTGAGACCATCCGGCGACACGAACCGCCGCGCCACGCTCCGCCCCTGCCACGTCCCGTTCTCGGGATCGGGGGGCGGCGGGGCTTTGCGGTCTGATCGAGCCATGGCGTGTCGTCCTTGTCCAGGTTCTTCTGAAGGAGAGTAGAATACCCGACGAAGGGAAAGGGGGCGTACCATGCGATTCACACGGATCACGATCAATCCCCATCAGATGGGCGGATTCCCCTGCATCCGTGGATTGCGTATCCCTGTCTCGACGGTCGTCGACATGGTGGCGGACAGGTTGAGCGAGGCCGAGATCCTGGAGGACTTCCCGGACCTTGAGCCAGAAGACATTCGCGAAGCGCTCCTCTATGCGGCCGAAGCGGTCCGCGAGCGCGAGCTGCCTCTTCGGGCCGCTTCTTGAAGTTCCTCGTCGCCGGGGCTTTGCGGCTTCCCGAGGGCATCATCTAGTAGATTGATTCGCTATTAGTGTTGCAATACGCTGCCCTCCGGTTTACTCTCCTCCTGTCCCCCAATTCTCGCCGGGGACAGGAGGAAGACGATGCCCTTTCACAGCACGAGAGCCAAGCTGGTGCTGTCTACCGAGG
>DATARR010000144.1:0-56621 GCA_036264085.1 Thermoanaerobaculia bacterium
TAGCCGCGGGAGACGACCTATTCCGGCCGCAGCCCCATGTCGAAGAGCAGGTAGAGAACCTCGTCCGCCGTCTCGTAGTCGACTCCGAGCTCGCTCTCGTCCGTCTGGCCGGGCCAGAGGTCGGCGGAGGGGGCTTTTTCAATCACCTGGGCGGGCAGGCCGAGGTGCCGCGAGAGCTGCCAGATCTGCCCCTTGTAGAGGTCGCCCAGAGGGTTCAGGGAGCTGGCGTTGTCGCCGAAGACGGTCGAGTAGCCGAGGAGGATCTCGGTCTTGTTGGAGGTGCCGAGGACCAGGGCGCCCAGCTTCTTGGCCTGATCGAAGAGGATGGTCATCCGCTCGCGAGCCATCTTGTTGCCCCGGCGATCGGGGCCGGCGTCGGATTCCAGGGCGAAGTAGGCGTCCACCATCGGCGAGATGTCGATCACCCGGTGGGGCACCCCCAGGTGCTCGGCCACGAGCCGGGCGTCCTGCTCGGATTCGCGGGCCGACGTGCGGTAGGGGAGGAGGAAGCCGTGCACGCGCTCGGGGCCCAGGGCACGGGCGGCGAGGGCGGCGGCGAGGGAGGAGTCGACGCCGCCGGAGAGGCCCACCACCACGCCCTGCGTGCCGGAGGTCTCCACGGCGTCGCGGATGAAGCTGGTGAGCACCGCTTCGGCGAGCGGGGCGTTGAGGGCGAGCCGCGCCTTCACCTGGTCGCGCCGGATCACGCCGGCCCCGCGATGTCGAAGCGTTCGTCGTCGAGCAGGGGGAGCCGCCAGCGCAGGCGGTCCGAGTCCCGCAGGTCGATCTCGGTCACCAGCAGGTGCTCGGCCAGCAGGGGCGCCCGCTCCATGACCTCGCCGCCGGGGCGCACCACGTGGCTGCCGCCGGGATAGAACGATCCCTCCTCCCAGCCCACCCGGCCGCAGTAGGCCACCCAGCAGGTGTCGAGCAGGGCGGTGGAGCGGGTGAGGGTCTCCCAGCTCTCGTGGCTCTCGGGCAGGGCGCCGGCGCCGATGCGGCCGGGGCTGGCCGAGGGAATGACAATCAGCCGGGTGCCGGCCACGGCCAGCCGGCGGGCGAGCTCCGGGTGCCAGAGGTCCTCGCAGATGAGCACGCCCACCTTGCCCCACGGCAGGTCCGCCAGCTCCAGCCGGCGGCCGGCGCCGAAGAAGCGCTCCTCCTGGAAGATGCCGTAGGTGGGAAGGTAGAGCTTGCGGTGGATATAGGTGGGCTCGCCGTCCGAGAGGAGGACGGCGCTGTTGTGCAGCACGCCGCGCTCCCCTTCTTCGACGAAGCCGAGGAGCACGCGCATAGGCCGCGCCGCCTCGGCCAGCCGCCGCAGGATGGGCGAGCCCGGCGGCAGGGCCACCCGCGGCGTCAGGTGGAGGAGGCGGTAGCCGGTGAGCGACAGCTCGGGGAAGACGAGGAGGTCCACCTCGGCGGCCCGCGCCCGCTCGATCCAGTCGAGGTGGCGCTCGGCGTTGCGTTCCACGTCGCCCAGGCGGCAGTCGATCTGCGCCAGGCCGATCTTGAGCAGGGTGGAGGGGGGTTCGGCCATGGTCTCATCGGATGCTAGCATGGACCCATGAGGACCGATCCCCGCTCCCTCTTCCTCACTGCTCTGCTCGTGGCCGCCCTGGCCCTGCTGCCGGGTCTGCCGGGGGTACCCGCCGCGGCTCAGGCGAAGAAGCCCGCCGCGACCCCGTCCCCCGCTGCCAGGCCGGCCGCGGCCGCTCCGGCCGGCAAGACCACCCTGCAGGACCGGGTGCTGGCGGTGGTGGACGAGGACCCCGTCCTGGCCTCGGACGTGGAGCGGGTCGTCAAGCTGGGTCTGCAGCCGCCCAATCCGGGGGAGAGCGACGACCAGTACCGCAAGCGGGTGCTCAATGCCCTGGTCGAGGAGCGGCTCCGCTTTCACGAGATCGACCGCTACGGCTTCGAGCAGGTGCCGGTGGACGACGTCGAAAAGGCGGTGGCCAAGGTCCGCGCCGGCTTCAAGGACGAAGCGTCCTTCCAGAAGGCGCTCAAGGAGGTGGGGTTGACCCCCAAGGGGCTGCGCCAGCTCATGACGCGCCAGCTCCTGGTGCTCACCTACGTGGACGAGCGCCTGGGTCCCCGGGTCTTCGTCACCTTCGACGACATCAACAAGTACTATCGCAACGTGCTGGCGCCTGAGATGCAGAAGAAGGGGCAGCCCGTGCCCCCGCTCGAAGACGTGCGGGAGGACGTCCGCGAGGTCCTGAAGCAGCAGAAGCTCACCCAGGAGCTCCAGAGCTGGACCGAGGAGCTACGCGCCAAGGCCGACGTAGTGATCTACCCCGACCAGCCCGCCGGCGCTCCCCTGCCGCCGGTGGTGAAGAAGATCGACGCTACCACTGCCAGGAAGGCCGAGACGAAGAGCGCGCCGCCGAAGAAGGGAGCGGCAAAGCCGCCGGGGTAGAATTCAATCTAATACAGCTCCGCATACTCCCCCGCCCCCACTATCACCCGCCGGACGTAATCCCGGGTCTCCAGGGTTCCGATCTTGGTGAAGTACTCGTCGGGCTCCTGGCTGAAGCACCAGCTCTTCCAGACCTGGGCCTGGGACTCGCCGGCTTCGTAGGCGGCGACGGCGGCGACCGGGGCGTTGCCGAAGACCTTGAGCAACGCGGCAAGCTCGGCCGCGTCGAGGGCTATGGAGACACCGGGGCTGTAGAGCTCCTCTGGCGTCACCCGCGCCGCCAGGTTGAGCTGAGCGCTCAATTGACGCGCCGTGGCCGGGCTGAGGTGGGCCAGGCCGCGTTGCGCCGCGGGAGAGAGGGCCGAGGGGTCGAAGCGGCTCTCCTCGCGGAGGAGGGCGATGAGCAGGCGGGGATCGACGCCGCGGATCTGCCCTTGGGCCAGGATGGCGTCCTGGAAGGGGAAGGGGTAAAGGAGCCGGCGGTAGTCCCGCGGCTGCAGGGCGAGCGGCAGCCTGCGGGGCGCCCGCTCGCGCAGCGCCTCGGCGAGAGAGATGGAGCGCGCGTGCTCGCCACCCCGGGCCAGCAATCGGCTGCCCGTGTAGGCGAGGTTGGGATCGGAGAGGGGGAAGTGCTCGCGCACGGCCGGCGCCCCCTCGTGCCAGATCCCCAGGGCGAGGAGCATCTCCTCCGGGCGGCTGAGACGGTGGCTCCACAGCGGCCAGCGGCGCACCGGCACTTCCGCCAGCTTGAGATAGGGGGCCGCGGAGCGGTCCGCCAGGAGCCTCTGCTCCAGCTTGTGCTGGGCCGCTCGGCCCGCGGGATCGCTCGAGCCCAGGAGCAGCCAGGCGCCGTAGAGATCGTCGAGCCGGCTCGACGCGGCGAGGCGCCGCGCTTCCGCGGCGGCCGTGGCGCTCAACGGCTCGGCGGCGAGGCGGGCCAGGGCGGCGCGGGCCAGCGGGTGATGCGGATCGGCGAGGATCACCTCCAGGTAGCGCCCCACGGCCTCTCGTGGGTCGTGCTCCAGCTCGGCCAGCCGGCCGTCCCAATAGGCGACCTCGAGCTGGCCGTCGCGATCGCCGGCGGCGGCCCGGTCCAGCCAAGCGCCGGCGCGATCGGCGCGGCCGCGGGCGAGGTCGGAGGCGGCGAGGAAGAGGGCGGCGCGGGTCGCCGGGCCGCGCCACTCCGGCCGCGCCAGGAGCTGTTGGAACAGATACAGCGCCGAGGCCTCGGCGCCGTTGCGCCACTCCAGGCGCAGGGCCCCGAGGAGCGCCGGAGCGGCCCACTCACGGCCCTGGGAGTCGGCCTGCCAGGCGTCGCGATAGCGCGCGACGGCGGCGGGCCAGGCGCCGCGCAGCTCGTGGGCGCGCCCCTCCTGGTAGAGGGCGCGGGCCTTCTCGCCAGGAGTCCGCGCCAGGGCGACCAGCCGGCTGAAGGCCACGGACGCCTCGGCGTAGCGCTGCTGGGAGAGGAGCGCCTGGCCGATGAGCGCCTCGGCCTCGAAGGCGTCCCGCGCCGAGAGCGACTTGCGATCACCCGCCCGCTGCAGGTGGCGGAGGGCGAGGTCGAGCTCCTGATGCTGCTGGAAGGTCTTCCCCAACAGCAGGGGCACGCGGCCGTGCTCGGCCTCGGCGACCAGCGGCGAGAGGCTCTCGGCGGCGAGGCGGGCGAGCTCGTCGTCGTGACTCTCCTCCAGCAGGCTCACCAGCAGGCTGCGGGCCAGCTCGCGGTAGCCGGAGCGCAGGGCGCACTCCGCCTGGGCGAGCTGGATCTCCCGGCGCTGCGGTTTCGGCAGCGCCGCCTCCTGCCGCACGCCCCCCAGCAGCCGGCAATCCCCCCCCCTGGCGAGGACCTGGACGAACAGGTGGACGGCTGCGGGGATCAGGGGCGAGCCGGAATCGCCGGCGACCACCTTGGAGACGAGCCCCGCCGCCACCTCGGGATGGCCGGTGTTCACCTGAATGATGGCCATGCGGTAGCGGCTGTAGAAGGCCAGCGTTGGGTTCAGGCCCAGGGTCCGGGAGAAGGCCTGGACGGCGTCGCCCGGCCGGCCCAGGAGGTCGAGGAGATGGCCGTGGAGATAGTCGAGGCCCAGGCGGTGCGCGGCATCGGGAGCCTGCGCCAGCTCCTGCTCGACCCGTCCCAGCGTCTGCTGGGGCTTGCCCGCGAGCTGCAGCTCCACCAGGTCGGGCCGGGGATCCGCGACGGTGATGGCGAGTGCGAAAGCGAGGGTGCCGAACATCCGGGGCGTGCGGCGCCGGCGGTCCGATCCCGGGCGAATCAGCTCATGGGGACTGACCAACGTGCGACGCGCGCGCCCAGCTTCTGCAATTTCAGTTCCATTCCCTCGTAACCCCGATCGAGGTGGTAGATGCGGTCCACCACCGTCTCGCCCTGGGCCGCCACGCCGGCCAGGACCAGGCAGGCGGAGGCCCGCAGGTCGGTGGCCATGACCCCGGCGCCGGTCAGCAGCTTGGGGCCGTAGACCCGGGCGCGACCGCCGTCGACGCGGATGTCGGCACCCATTCGCGCCAGCTCCGGGGCGTGCTGGAAGCGGTTTTCGAAGACGGTTTCGCTGATCGTCGCAACTCCGTCCGCCCGCGTCATGAGAGCCATGTACTGGGCCTGGAGATCGGTGGGGAAGCCGGGATGGGGCGCGGTCTCGAGGTCGAGGGACTGGATTTCGCCGTCAGAATGGACGCGGATGCCTTCAGCGTTCACTTCGACGCTCGCCCCCACGGCGGCCAGTTTGTCCAGCAGGGGCGCCAGATCGGCGGCGTTGCCGTCTTCCAGCAACACGTCGCCGCGGGTCAGCACGGCGCCGATCAGGTAGGTGCCCCCCTCGATGCGGTCGGGGATGATGGTGTGCTCGGCGGCGCCGAGGCTCTCGACGCCGTCGATGACGATCGTCTCCGTGCCGGCGCCGGAGACGCGGGCGCCCATGGCGTTGAGGAGGTTGGCGAGGTCCACCACCTCGGGCTCGCAGGCGCAGTGCTCCAGCACCGTGGTGCCGCGGGCCAGGGTGGCCGCCATCATCACGTTCTCGGTGCCGGTCACCGTCGGCATGTCGAACCGGAAGCGCGCCCCCACCAGCTTCGCGGCGGTGGCCTCGACGTAGCCGTGGGTGAGCTGCACCTCCGCGCCCAGGGCGGTGAGCCCCTTGAGGTGCTGGTCGATGGGCCGCACGCCGATGGCGCAGCCGCCGGGGAGCGACACCCGGGCATGCCCCTCCTTGGCGAGCAACGGTCCGAGGACGAGGACACTGGCGCGCATCGTCCGCACCAGGTCGTAGGGGGCGTCGTGCTCGGGGTTCGGCCGCTCGCGGCGCAGGATGAGGGCGCCGCCCGTCTGCTCGGTGACGATGCCGAGGTGGTCGAGCAGCTTCTGCAGGGTGCGGATGTCGCGCACGTGCGGCACGCGGCGCAGGGTGAGCGGCGCGTCCGTGAGCAGGCTGGCGGTGAGCGCCGGCAGCGCGGCGTTCTTGGCGCCGGAGGCCCGCACGCGGCCGGCGAGGCGGGTCGGCCCTACGATGTGGAACTTGTCCATTGCCTACTCTCTCCCCCGCAGACGGCGCAGCACCAGGACCCGCGGGATGCCGGCGTAGTCCTCCCGCACGCGGACCAGCTCCAGGCCCGAAGCTTCGGCATGGCCGCGGGCGGCGTCGAGCTGGCCGAAGCCGATCTCGACCACCAGTCTAACCTCGGAACGCAGCGCCGCGCACTGGGCGAAGAGGCGGGCGAGGACCGAGTCCCCGCAGCCGGGAGCGAAGAGCGCCAGGGCGGGCTCGAAATCGCGTACCTCGGGCGAGAGCGACGCCGCGTCGGCGAGGTCGACGTAAGGCGGGTTGCTCACCACCAGGTCGAAGCGGCCGAGGTCGAGCCCCGCCGTGAGGTCCGTCCCCACCAGCGCCACCCTCTCCGCGGCGCCGAGCCGCCGGGCGTTCTTCGCGGCCACGGCCAGAGCGCCGGACGACAGGTCGGTGGCCACGGCGCGAGCCCCGGGGATCTCCAGAGCCAGGGTGATGGCCAGGATGCCGGAGCCGGTGCCCACGTCGAGGATCCACGGCTTCTCGGGCAGCGGTACGGCGAGCGCCTCCTCCACCACGTGCTCGGTCTCCGGCCGCGGGATGAGCACCCGCGAGTCGACGAGGAACGGCCGCCGCCAGAACTCCCGCTCACCCAGCAGGTAGGCCGCGGGCTCGCCCGTCAGGCGGCGCGCCAGCAGCTCCCGGAACCGCGCCGCGGCCAGGGCGGGAACCGTGGCCTCCCCCCGCGCCAGCACCTGCGCCTCCGACAGGCCGAGGACGTGACCGAGGAGGAGCCTCGCCTCCCGGGGCGATGCGCCGAAGGGCGTGGCCGCGAGGAGCGGGCGAGCCGCGGTGAGGAGGTCGCGGACGGTGGGCACGCGGGGGAGTGTATCCGGGGCGGGGAGCTACGGCGGAGCCACCGGTTTCAACCGGATCTCGATGAGCGACCCCGCCGCTCCGGGCCGCACCTCCGCCGTCGCCTCCGCGGGCGCGTAGCCCGCCTTCTGGACCGTGACCTTGTACGCCCCGGCCGCGAGGCGGGTCTCGAAGGTGCCGTCCTCGCCGCTGCGGGCGCCGGGAGTTGAGAGAAAGGAGGCGGGGCCTTGCTGCGTGCGCTGGATCCGGATGGTGGCATCGGTGACCGGCTCCCCCGTGGCCTCGGCGCTCACCTGGCCGCGCAGGACCCCGGTCTGGATTTCGATCGTCAGGTCGCCATCGCCGTCGATCTCCACCGTGCGGTCGTAGCCGAGAGCGCCGCGAGCGGCGATGATCATGAGGAAGGCAGGCCCCGGTTTCAGACCCCGGAGTTGGAACTGGCCGTCGTAGGCGCTGCGTGCCGTCGCATGGTTCCCGCTCGTGCTCAACATAACGACCTCGGCTCCGGCCAGGGGAGCCCCGTCGAGCAGGACCCTGCCGGATAGGGTGGCGCCCTTGCCGAAGTCGAGGTCCAGGAGGGACTCGGAAGCGCCGGCTTCGATCCTGGCGGCGGCCTGAACCGAGCGGTTCTCCGGCTGGATCGAGGCCACGACCTGCCAGTCGCCGGGCGACAGGTCGCGGATGCGATATTGACCGTCCGCCGTGACCTCCGCCATCGCCTGCCAACCGCTGGACGAGGTCGCCCGGACTTCCGTCTGCAGGATCTCTTCGGAGCTGAGCCCCAGGAGACGGCCGGTCAGGCTGGCGCCATCCCCCTCTGAAAGCTCCACCTCGAGGCCGTGGACGTCCCTGCCCTCGACGGTCACCTCGTGCGGGCCTCCAGATTGGAGAAAGCCCTGCTTCTGTGCGGTCAGGCTGAACGAGCCGTCGGCCACGTCCTGGAGGGCGAACGAGCCGTCCTCCCCGGTCGCGGCCTGCAGGGAGCCCTGCGTCCCTTGAAAGAGGAGGGCGACGCCGGCGAGCCCCCTCCCCTGGGGGTCCGTCACCCGGCCGGAGATCTCGTATCCCTTCGACAACCGCAGCTCGACCGGGGTCGTCCCGCGGCCGGCCTGCGCGAAGAACGACGTCGTCCGCAGCTCCACGCGGACCGTCAGCCGGTACCGCCCCGGTGCGGGCACCTCCACGAGACCGGTACCCTGCTCGTCGGTGTGGCCGAAACCCACGCTACCGCTGAGCAGGTCCATGTCCGCCGGACGTGGGGGGTGCGGAGGGTCGGGCTCGGCGTTCACCATGGCGTAGGCGACCGGCTCGCCGGTGGGGGAGAGCACCCGCACCCGGAAGGCGTGCCAGCGGTCGAGGACGATCTCGAGCCCTTCGAGGTCCCGGTCCTGCGGGATCGAGACCCCGCGTACCGTCCGGGTCGCATAGCCCTGGGCGGCCACCCGCAGGTCGAGGGCTCCCGGCTCGAGGCCGGTCAGCCGGAACAGCCCGCGGGCATCGGTCGTCGTGTTCAAGGGGGATTCGGAGGCGGACATCTCGCCCGTGCCGCCGGTGCTCCAGCGCAGCTCTTCGACGCGGGTCAGGTCCGCATCCGCGACCGGCTCGCCGTCGGGCCCGACGATCCTGCCTACGAGACCGCGCGCCGCCTTGAGCGCGAGATGGAGGGGCTCCCGGGTGGGGGCCTCCACGCCGGGAACCTGCAGCGGCACGTAGCCGTCGTGCTCGACCCTGAGCTGCACCGGCCTGCCGCGGGGCACGAGGACCCGGAAGTGCCCGTCGGCGCCGGTCTCCGCGCTGGGCTTGGGCTCCTCGTTCTGCACCAGCCACTCGAACGGCAGGCCGAGCTCCATCCAGACGCTCGCCGCCATAAGGGGCGCTCCGTGCGTGTCCGTCACCTGGCCTTCGACCCGGGCTCCGGCCGGCAGTTGAACCTCCCCGAGGTCCGCCCTCGCCGGCGCCGCAGGCACCTCGACGGTGCGTCGGAGCGGGGGGAAACCTTCCGCGCGGACCCACAGCGTGAACCGTCCGGCTGCGAGAGCGCGGATCTCGAAGCGCCCGCCGGCGTCGGAGACGGCTTGGAAGACCCCGCGGCTGTCGACCGGCTCGCCGAAGAGGGCCAGCGCGGCTCCCGCCACCGGCGTGCCGGTTTCGCTCACCACACGGCCGAACGCGGTCTGCCCCGCCTTCAGGACCAGCTTGAGGGGCACGGCCGGCTGGCCGGGAGACGGCGTTCGCACCTTGAGCGAGCCGGGGACGAACCCCTGGCGGGAGGCTTTGACCTCATAGCTCGTCTGAAAGCTCAGGCCTGACAGTTGGAAGCGCCCCGCCGGGCCGCTCCTCAGGGCCAGAGCGAGGAGGGCGCCTTGCGGCGACGGCAGGACCTCCAGCGCGGCGCCGGAGACCGGCTGGCCCGCCTCGTCCACCACCTGGCCGGAGAGGCCCGCTGCCGGCTCCAGGCGCAGGACGATGGGCGCGGTCGAAGCCCCCGCAGCGCACCGCCCCTCGGCAGGCAGGTAGGCGGGGGCGGCGGCTTTCAGCGCGACCTCCCTGGGGGTCGAGAGGGTGAGCCGGAACCCGCCGTCCGCGCCCGTCTGAGCCGGCGGTACGAGCGGGCGGCTCCGCGTCCAGACGAAAGCGTTCGCCAGCGGCGCGGCGGACCCCGCCTGGACCACCCGGCCGTCGAGGATTCGCGGCGCCTTCAGGCGGACGAGGACCGGGCCGGGATTGGCTGCCGCGGGGATGGGAATCGCGGCCCACTGCCCGTCCCGGTCCTCCACGGTCAGGGGCTCGTCCCCCGCCGGGAACGAGACCTCCAGCCGGCCGTCCGGACCCGTGACGCCCAGGGGCCAGGACCGCCAGCGGAGGAGGGCGCCGGCCACGGGGTGGCCATCGCCGCCCTGCACCTGGAGGCGCGCCGCCGGGCGCGAGGTCAGGACCATCGGCCAGCCTTCCTCGCCCAGGGTCTCCGCCTGCCCGAGGTACGCCGGCGAGGTCGCGAGCAGTCGCAGGCGCTCGCCGCGGCCCCGGGAGAGGACCAGCCGGCCGCCCGCGTCCGTGACACCGCCACGCTCCTCCAGACTCCAGCCCGCGGATTGTCCCCAGGTCTCCCGCCCCGGATCGACCCGAAGCGCGACCCCCGGGACAGGCCGGCCCGCCGCGGCGACCACGCGGACCTGGAACGGCTCCGCACGAAACAGAGTGGCCGGCTCCAGATCGGCATCCTCGATCAACGGGACCAGGAAGCTCTCCATGGCGAGATAGCCGTCCGCCCGCAGCCGCAGGCGGTAGGCGCCGGCCTGCGGCGCGGCGATCTCGAAGAATCCTTCCGCGTTCGAGCGGACCGTGGCAAGAGGCGGCGGATCGGCCTCGCCGCGCAGCCGCCGCACGGCTTCGGCGTAGCCTTCCGGGGCGGCGAGCAGCTCGACGCGAGCGCCGGCGAACCCCCGGCTGCCCACCACCACCTGGCCGCGAACGTGGATCGGCGCGGCGGCGACAGGCGAGCCGAGCAGAAAGAGGATTCCCACGAAGCCCAGGGGAGCGAAACAGCGAGCCATCAAGCGAATTCTACCTCCTTTCCACTGTGATAGAAGGACCGCCGGTCGTCTTTTCCCGGAGGACTCCATGAGAAGAGGCTCCCTGCTCGTCGGCTTTCTGCTCCTGCTCCTCGCCGCCTCCCCCGGCTTCCCGGCCGACGCTCCCGGCTGCAAGGACTCCGAGCCCTATTTCAAGATCGCCGGCGCCAACCTGGCCCAGGATGCCGACGGCTACCAGGCGTTCGCCTTCTACCGTCAGGTGGCCTCCACCGCGGCGAGCGCCGCCGCGCCCGCGCTGGGCGGGCGGATCGCCGGCCTGCGCGACGGCGTGCCCGTGGCCGCCGCCGACCGCCAGCTCGCCTCCTGCATGCTGCGCAGCTTCCTCCTCGCTCGCTATGGCGACCGCATGGTCAAGGACCTCCAGGAGATGGTGGGCTTCCGCACCTTCACCGTCGCGGGCCAGGAGAACTGGAACGCTCCCGAATTCGTCCGCCAGCGCGAGTGGCTGGAGCGGCATGCCCGGATCTTGGGGCTCGACTTCAAGAGCTACGACGGACGGGTGGACGAGATCACGCTCCAGGGTCCCAAGCCCGTGCTCGCTCTGCTCACCCACGGCGACGTCCAGGGCGTCGAGAACCAGACCTGGACCTCGCCGCCGTTCGCGGGCAAGCTGGTCGCTGGCAGCGACGGCCGCGATGCCCGCATCGTCGGCCGCGGCACCGAGGACGACAAGGGTCCCCTCGTCGCCGCTCTCTATGCGCTGGCGGCGCTTCACGACAGCGGCTGGCCCCTGCGCTCCACCGTCCATCTCCTGGTGGCCAACGGCGAGGAGTCGAGCTGGGACGAGATCCCCTACTACCTGGCGCGCGCGCCCATGCCCGACCGGACGATCGGCCTCGACGCCGCCTACCCCGTGGTCAACGCCCAGAAGGGCTACGGCATCCTGCGCTTCCGCTCCCAGCCCGTGGCGGAGCCCCGGGAGGGGGACAAGAAGGGGAAGTGGCGGGTCGTCTCCCTGAGCGGCGGCAGCGGCATGTCCATCATCCCCGAGAAGGGCGAAGCGGTCCTCGAGCGCCTGGGATCGGAACGGGAGAAGAGCAGCGCCCAAGCGAACCTCACCCGCGCCGCCGCTTCGTGGGCCAAGGCCCATCCGCCGGCCAGGCTGTCCGTGAGCCGCGAGGGCGGGCTGCTCAAGGTCCAGGCCGCGGGCCACGCCGGCCACTCCGCCGAGCCGTCCAGCGGCCACGATGCCCTGGGAGACCTGACCGCCTTTCTCGCCACCCTGGACCTTCAGATGGACGCCTGGGGCGCGCTCGCCGCCTTCACCGGCATCGCCGTCGGCACGGAGACGAACGGCCGCTCGCTGGGGATCGACCACCGCGACGCCGTCACGGGAGAGCTGACCTCCAATCTCTCGTTCCTGCGTGAAGACCAGGGCGCGCCCGTCGCCGAGGTGAACGTCCGGGTGCCGCGGGGGCTCGCCAAGGCACAGATCGAGAAGCAGGTGGCGGAGCGCACGGGCGTCTTCTCCCGGCGCGCCGGCGTCACGGTGACCCCCGAGGTGGAGATCCTGAGCGAGCCCCACGTCGAGCCCGCCGAGGGCGAGCTGGTCTCCAGCCTGCTCGCCACCTGGCAGGACGTCACGGGCACCCCCGGCAAGGCCGTCGCCATCGGCGGCGCCACCCAGGCCAGCCTCTTCAAGGGGGGCGTGGACTTCGGCCCCGCCGAGTCCATGGCTAAATACCGGGGCCACGGTGTGGACGAGTACCTCACCCCCCAGGAGCTCCACCGCATCGCCGTGCTGACGGCGACGGCGGTGTGGCGGCTGGAGGCGCAGTAGGGGCCCCCCTACCCCCGCGCCATCAGATCCGCCACCGCCTTGTTGAAGCGCACCGGGTCGGGGAGCTCGCCGCCCTCGGCGATGAGGCCGTAGCCGAAGAGGAGCTGGGCGTAGTCGTCGAGCATCGGATCTTCCTTGTCCTTCTCGAAGCGCTCGCCGATCTTGGTCAGGATCTCGTGCTTCGGGTTGAGCTCCAGGATGCGGCGCTGCTTGGGACCGCCGCCCTTGCCCTTCTGCAGCAGCTTTTCGAGCTGCGGGCTGTAGTCGTGCTCGGCGCCCACCAGGCAGACCGGCGAATTGGTGAGACGGTTGGTGAGGCGCACCTGCTTGACCCAGGTGTCGAGCTTCTTCTGCAGGGCGTCGAGGAGCGGCTTCATCTGCTCCTCCTTGGCCTTGAGCTCCTCCTCGGTCTGCTTCTTCTCCTCCTCGCTGCCCAGCGCCACCGTCCCCTTGCCCGCCGACTTCAGCTTCTTGCCGCCGTACTCGTGGAGCGACTGGGTGAGCAGCTCGTCCACCGTGTCCACCAGGTAGAGGACCTCATAGCCCTTGTCCTTGAACGCTTCGAGATTGGGGGAGTTCTCCACCTGCGAGCGCGACTCGCCCGTGAGGTAGAAGATCTCGTTCTGCCCCTCCTTCATGCGCTCCACGTACTCCTTGAGGGTGGTGAGCTTCTCCGGGTCATGCGACGACTGGAAGACCAGCAGCTCCAGCAGCTTCTCCTTGTTCTCGTAGTCGGCGCTGACCCCCTCCTTGATGGCGCGGCCGAACTCGGCCCAGAACTTGAGGTAGGTGTCCGGCTCCTTCTCCCGCATCTCCTGGAGCACGTCGAGGATCTTCTTGGTCAGCCCCTTGCGGATGAGGGTGATGAAGCGGTCCTGCTGCAACATCTCGCGCGAGACGTTGAGCGCCAGGTCCGGCGAGTCCACCACGCCGCGCACGAAGCGCAGGTACTGGGGGAGCAGGTCCTCGCACTTCTCCAGGATCTGGATGCGCTTGACGTAGAGCTGGAGGCCCGGCTTCGACGCCACGTAATAGAGGTCGTACGGCGCCTGCGCCGGAATGAACAGCAGCGCCTGGTACTCGATGCGCCCCTCGGCCTTGTAGGAGATGACCTTGAGCGGCTCCGTCCAGTCGTGGGCGATGTGCTTGTAGAATTCGTTGTAATCGTCCTGCTTGACCTCGGACTGCGGCCGGGTCCAGATCGGCTTCATCGTGTTGAGGGTCTTCTCCTCCAGCGGCATCACCGGCTTCTCGCCCGTCTCCTTCTCCTTGGCCAGGTCCTCGATCTCGGGGTCCTTCTCGGCCTTGAGGACGATCGGGTAGCTGACGAAGTCGGAGTAGCGGCGGACGATGCGGCTGATCACCCAGCGGTCGGAGTAGTCGTCGACGCCATTGTCCTTGTCCTCGGGCTTCAGGTAGAGGGTGATGGAGGTCCCGCGGCCGGGCTTCTCCGTTTCTTCGATGTCCTCCACGGTGTAGGTGCCGTCGCCGGTCGACTCCCAGCGGGTGGCGGCCGTCTCTCCCGCCCGGCGGGTCACCAGCACGACGCGCTCGGCGGCCATGAAGGAGGAGTAGAAGCCGACGCCGAACTGGCCGATGAGCTCGGCGATCGACTGCTTGGACTCGCCCTGCTTGATGCGGTCCACCAGCTCGCGGGTGCCGGACTTGGCGATGGTGCCGATGTTGGCGATCACCTCCTCGCGGCTCATGCCGATGCCGTTGTCATGGACGGTGAGGGTGCGCAGGTTGCGGTCCGCTTCCAGGCGGATCTTCAGGTCCTCGTCCCCCGCGAGGAGCTCGGGCCGGGTCAGCGCCTCGAACCGCAGCCGGTCGAGCGCGTCGGACGAGTTCGAGATCAGCTCGCGGAGGAAGATTTCCTTGTTCGAATACAACGAATGGATCATCAGGTCGAGGAGCTGCCGGGTTTCGGCTTGAAACTGCAGGGTCTCGACAGTCGCAGTAGCCATGAATGTCCTCCTGGTCTTTTGGGTCTCTCGGCCCCAAGCCGCGCGCAGAGCGACGGCGGCTCAAGCCGCCCCTTCGAACGCCGCGCGCTGGGCTGGGAATTCCCCCTGGCGCCCTCCCATGCGGAAGTCTGACGACAGGGGCGTCAAGTAAATGTTAGTCGAAGGCGCGCAAGGTTGCAAGTGGGGGAGCCTAGCCGATCTCGATCCGCACCGTCTGCACTCCCTGCTCGACCCGGACCTCGACCACTCGCGGCTCCTTTTTCCTGGTGATCACGCTGATGTCGCCGTTGCGCTCGAAGCGGGCTTCCTGGACCTGCCCCGGATCGCTCACGCGGGCGCCCAGGCGGAGGGCTTCTTCCAGGTCGCCAGGGCTGAGGCGGTGGCTTTGCAGCTCTTCCTCCAGGACCCGGCCGTCCTGAATCAGGAGGTGCGGTCTCCCCTTGAAGATCTTCCCCAACCGGCGAGAGCGGAAGGTGACCCAGGCCAGGATCTGATGGGTGGCCACCAGGACGATGGACGCGGCGGCGGTCATCAGCACGGTGCTCGAGCCATTGATCGCGCGGCTGAGCACCGATCCCAGCACGAAGCCGAGGACCACGTCGAAGGCGGTCTCCCGGCCGAGGAAGCGGTTGTCCCCGATCCGCAGGATGGCCCAGCCGAAGAGGTAGATGAGAAGCGCGCGGAAGCAGACCTGCAGGGCATTGACGTCCTTGGCCTCCTGCCCGGCGCCGAGGAGCCACTGCAATCCATGCCAGAGTTGATCCATCTCGACCTCCAATCCTCTCGTCGTCCAGCGTCCGCCTCCGTGCCCCTGCAACGCCCGAGCCTGTAAGATCCCGGTGAGGAGGTCGCGATGGAGGAACGAGCGGCTGAAGGATGACGCCACCGGCTCTAAAACCGGGGTGGCAGGCCGGCCTGCTTACAGATCTCGTTTGCCGTGATCCGGTCGAGGGTCCGGTGTCTCTTGACCGGGATTGACGTCGAGTCGTTCGAGTAGATGGAGTGGTTGGCGCCTTCCCGAAGCAGGTGGAAGCCGTTGGACTGCAGATACTGAATCAGGTCACGCCGTTTGACGGACATGGTCCAGATCGATAGCCACCGGCTCAAAGAGATCGTTGCCGAGTGGGATCTCCTTATCCTGCTGCCGGTAGGCGAGGATCATCTCGCAGAGGGCGTCCCGCAGCATCGACCGGCACTCCTCGACTCCGCGCCCTTCCGTAACCACCTCCGGCCACTCAACCAGTTGACCCAGATAGCCTGAATCGATTTTCGTGTAACGGGCGGTATAACTCGTGACCATCGCAGTGTTCCTCGCAAGGGGCATCCTACACCAGGCGAGCCTGTAAGATCCCGGTGAGGAGGTCGCGATGGCCTGGGGACGAAAACGCGAAGGCGGTGGATGCGTGGGCTGGCTGGCCCTGCTGCTGGCGGGCTTGGCTCTGCTGGTGGCTTGGGCGGCGTACAAGCGCACGGGCGGCGAGGTGGGGACGGTCCTGAAGGATGCGGGAGTCCAGAGCCGCGGCGCGGCCGGGGCTGACAACGATCTGGCCGAGTGGCAGACCGGCCTGGCGCAGGCCCGGGACCGGCTCCTGGGCCGCCGGGACGAGGTGGCGGGCGACCGCAATCTCGAGCAGGTGCGGCGCGACGTGGAGCAGGTCCGGACCAGCCTGGAGCAGGCCTACCACAAGGCCGGCGCGGCGAAGGAGCAGTGGAAGGACGTCGACGCCGACCTCCAACGCCTGGAGGGACAGCTCAGGGAGAAGAGCGCGAAGGCTCTGGCCACCCTCGACCAGACCCTGGCGAAGCTCCGCGCCGCCACGCCCCCCGATCCGAAGCCCGATCCGAAGAAGGACGACGGAGATGGCCGGCGCTGATCCGATCCGCGAGCCGGACACGGTGATTCGCGAGGTCTCGCCGGCGCTCTGGCTCGCCCTCTCACCCTGGGTCAGGCTCTGCGCCAGCCCGCGTGGAGGGCAAGCCTGTGGACGTCTATTACACCTTGACGGTCAACTACCACGTCACCCGGTGATCGGTCGCGGGTCAATTCCCGTCACGGACAGTTGCCGAAGGCGCTGGTGTCCAGCACGGTCTTGAACGTCTGCCCCTGGGGGTTGGTGTAGATCTTGACCGTTCCCGTCCTGGTGTCGGTCACGGTGAGGGTCACCTCGACGTCGGTCAGACCGCTGAGGAAGACCCAGAACCTGTTGTTGAGGCTGCAGGCGTTGAGCACCTTGAGGGTCAGCTCGACGTTCGCCCGATCGAAGAACCAGAAGTAGCCGCTGTCCGGGGTCAGCTCCACCCCCTGGGCGGAGCCGGTGAGGCCGGCCGCGGTTTTCCAGGAGGCGGTCACCAGGAAGCGGCTGCCGGAGAGGCAGAGGATGGGACCGCCGGCCACGCAGGCGGTGGTCGCCTCGTAGGCGCCGATGTCGCAACGGGCCGAGCCCGCGCCGAAGGTCCCCGGCCGCGCCGCGCCACGCTGGTCGATCGCCTCGCAGGCGCGGCCGCCCGAGCCCGGGGGTGCCGGGTTGCCGTTGTCGAGCGCCGGGCTGCCGGGCGCCAGGGGCCGGACCGGGGTGGGACCGCCGACCGACTGCAGAGCGCCGACCTTGGCGGGGATGGGGACCCCGATGCCCACGACGTCGTGGTTCGCGGGAGACGGACCGTTGCAGGTGACGTCGGCGAAGCCGATCAGGTTGTAGCTGGAGTCGACCGGTCCCCAGCAATCCGGCTGGGAGGTCTTGGCGGTGTTGCCGGCGATGATGGAGTTGGAGATCACCGGCGCGATGCCGATGAAGGCGTTGTCCTCCACCAGCAGGCCGCCGCCCCGCAGGGCGCTGTTGTCCACCACCGTGACGTTGTTGATGATGGCGTGCGCGGTGCCATAGATGTAGAGGCCGCCGCCGAAGTCGGAGTCGGCGTGATTGTTCGAGAGGGTGACGTTGGCGAGGTGCAGGAGGCCGCCGGCGGCCAGCCCGCCGCCACCGCCTTTCGAGCTGTTGTCGTCGATCGTGCTCTGAGTCACCGTCAGGGAGGAGTGGTTGCCGTTGGAGTAGAGGCCGCCGCCGAAACCGGGTCCTTCGGGACCCGCCACGCTGGAGTTGCCGGTGACGATGCTGCGCTCCAGCGTCAGGGTGCCGGCGTTGAGGATGGCGCCGCCGAGACCCGGGGCCCTGCCGTTGCGCAGGGTGACGTCGCGGATCTCGACCGTCACGCCGTCGGGCACCTGGAAGATGCGGTCGAGGCCGCCGCCGTCGATGACGGTGCTGGCGGCGCCGTCGCCCAGCAGGACGAGGTTGCCCTGGACGTCCAGGTCGCCCGTGGCGCCGAGGTCCTCGCCGGTGCCGGCGATCGTCAGAGTGTAGGTGCCCGCGTGGAGGAGGATGACGTCGTCGCCGGGGTTCTGGTTGGCGGCGAGGATCGCTTCGCGCAGCGAGCAGTCCTGCGGCGTGCAGGTGCCGGCGGAGTCGGTGGTCTTGGTGGGGATGAAAACCGCGGCCTGGGCCGCCGAGGCGGCCGACCACACGGCCAGGCAGACGGCCGCGGCGGTGAACGTGCTCAGAATCCTGCGCATCATGATCGTTTCTCCTGCGAGATCGCTCGCAAAAATTTGATCGGAGTCTCCCGCGCGGCTGCCTAGGATTCCACGCTTGGATGGTACCGACGCCGAGGTCCAAGCTGCTCGTTCTCGTGCGCTTCTGAAAGGTGTACGGAAGATGGGACGGCGGCGTCTAGCTGGAGGGGAGCCGGGGCCGGGCACGTCCATCCGGAGAGGACGGAACGGCCGGGAGCGGGGTGGGCTCGCGAACCCCTGCTAGACTCCCGCGGTGCCCGAAACTCTCAGCGGAGCCCTGACGACATGACGCGACGAATCGCGAAACCCGTTTCCGCCCTCTTCCTCCTCCTCGCACTGCTCCTGCCGCCAGCGCCGTCGGCGCAGCTCGCTCCCCCGCCGCTGGAGCCGGCGACGACGGGCGGACTGCCGGAGGTCGACCGCACCCTCGCCAGGCTGGCGACGAACAAGCGGCTGCTGGTGATCGGCGCCCATCCGGACGACGAGGATACGTCGCTGATCGCCCTCGTCTCCCGGGGGATGGGAGGCGATGCGGCCTACCTCTCCTTGAGCCGCGGCGAGGGGGGGCAGAACGTCATCGGCCCGGAGCTGGGGGTGGGCCTCGGCCTGCTGCGCAGCCGCGAGCTGCTGGCCGCCCGCGCCGTGGACGGCGGCCGCCAGTTCTTCGCCCGCGCCTTCGACTTCGGCTACACCCGCTCGCTCGACGAGACCCTCCGCCTGTGGCCGAAGGACGTGCTGGTGGAGGACGCCGTGCGGGTGATCCGGCGCTTCCGGCCGCAGGTCGTGGTCTCCGTCTTTCCCGGGGTCCCCCACCCCAACCACGGCCAGCATCAGGCCGCCGGGGTGACCGCCTACGCGGCCTTCCCCCTGGCGGGCGATCCCCAGGCCCTGCCGCAGCTCACGGCCGAGGGGCTCCCCCCCTGGACGCCCCAGGTCCTCTACCGCTCGACCTATTTCGACCCCAACGCCTCCACCATCACCCTGTCGACGAGCGGCATCGACCCGCTGGCGGGCAAGTCGATGTTCCAGCTTGCCATGGCGAGCCGCAGCCAGCACCGCTCGCAGGACATGGGACAGATCCAGCGTCTGGGACCGCAGCAGACCCGGGTCGCCTGGGTGCAGGGGGGCCAGGGCAAAGAGGCCAAGGACCTCTTCGAGGGGATCGACACGCGGCTCTCCTCGCTGGCGTCGACCGTGGCCGACGCCGGCCGCCGGAAGAGCGCTCAGGAGCGTCTGGACGCGGCGCAGGCGGCGGCCGAGCGGGCACGGGCGGCGCTGACCCCCGCGCACCTCGACGCGGCCGTGCCGGCCTTCCTGGAAATCCTCAAGGACCTCCAGGCGGCGCAGTCCGGGCTCGGCGAAGAGGACCGCCCCGTGCGCGAGCTGATCGGCGAGAAGATCGACGTCGCCGCGGCCGGCCTCGCCGCCGCCGCGAGCCTCGCGGTGGACGCCACCACGACCGACCCGGAGGAGCTGATCGGAGGCGCGACGTTCCCCGTTCAGGTCTCGCTGTGGAACGACGGCGCCCACGCGCTCGCCGGCGTGGCGGTCTCGCTGGTGCCGGCTCCGGAGTGGGGAGGACAGCCGGTGGCCGGGGGCGCCGGCGAGACCAGGGACCTGGCGCCGGGCGCTCTCGGCACCTGGGACCTCAAGCCTGCCGTGCCGGCGTCCGTGCCGCCCACGATCCCCTACTTCCTCCGCAAGGCGATGACGGGCGATCTCTACGACTGGTCCGCGGCCACGACCGCCGAGCGCGGCCTGCCCTTCGGCCCGCCGCCGCTCACCGCCCGCTTCAGCTTCACCCTCGACGGCGTGCCGGTCACCCTGGAGCGCGAGGTGGTCCACCTGCACCGCAACCAGGCGGTCGGCGAGGTGCGCCGGCCGCTGCGGGTGGTGCCGGAGGTGGAGGTGGCGGCGGCGGACGGCATCCTGGTCTGGCCGGTCCAGAGCCGCGAGCCCCGGCGGCTCAGGGTGACGCTCACCTCGCATGCGAAGTCCCCCCTGCATGGCCGCCTGGAGGCGACCGCTGCAGAAGGGATCACGACCTCCCCTCAGACCTTCACCCTGGCCGCGGCCAACGAGCCGCTCGACCTGGAGCTCGTCCTCCAACCGCCGAAGGAGCTGAAACCCGGCCGCGCCACCCTGAAGCTCGCGGCGGTGCTGGACGACGGCCGCCGGTTCGAGCTCGCCGTGCCGGTCGTCGACTATCCCCACATCCGCGCCACCCCGCGGCCGGTGCCGGCCGAGGTGGCGGTGCAGACCGCCGACCTGCGCCTGCCCCCCCTGAAGCGGGTGGGCTACGTGCGGGGCGCCTCGGACCGCGTCCCCGAATTCCTGCGCCAGGTCGGGGTGCCCATCGAGCTGCTGGGGGCCGAGCAGCTCCAGTCGGGGGACCTCGGGCGCTACGACGCGATCGTCCTCGGCAGCCGCGCCTACGAGGTCGATCCCGCCCTGCTGCGCGCCAACCGCCGGCTACTCGACTACGCCCGCAACGGCGGGGTGGTGATCGTGCAGTACCAGCAGACCGGCTATTTCGAGGGCAAATTCGCCCCCTTCCCGCTCGAGCTCTCGCGCCCGCCCGACCGGGTGACGGACGAGACGGCGGCGATGCAGATCCTCGATCCGGCAAGCCCGGTCTTCAACGTGCCCAACAAAATCGGGCCCGCGGACTGGGAGGGCTGGGTGCAGGAGCGCGGGCTCAGCTTCGCCCACACCTGGGACCCGGCCTACACGCCGCTGCTGTCGATGAAGGACCCGGACACCCCGGACTTGAAGGGCGGCCTGCTGGTGGCGAAGGTTGGCAAGGGCGTCTACGTCTACACCGGCCTTGCCCTCTTCCGCCAGCTCCCGGCGGGCGTGCCCGGGGCCTACCGGCTGTTCGCGAACCTGCTGGCGCTGAAGTGAAGTGAAGAGGCGAGACCGGCCGGTTCATCGCCGCAGGCGCCGGCCGGCCGGTCTCGATCAACCCAGGATCTAACTCTGGGGCGGCGGTTGCCCGCAAACCTTGCAGGAGTAGTCCCGGTACCCGTCGGACTGGAACATGGTGCCGTTCCACCAGCAGGCGTTGGTGTAGTGGAGGGTCCCGAGGCAGGTATAGGCCGAGCCACCGCAGTCGGCGAAGGCGTCCGCGTTTACATGGCTGGTCAGATCGCTTTGGGCCGCCGTGCAGTTGGCGCCCATGCCCCAGCTCGAGGTCTGGAAGTCGTTGTTGCTCAGGCAGTAACAGAGCGCCCAGGCAGGCCTGGCGGTGGTGACCCCGCTCACCAGGGCCAGGGTCACGATCAGAACGGTTCCCATCGACAGCAACAGTTTTCTCATCATCTTCTCCTTTCGTTGTACCCTCCTGCGGTCGCTCCAGCGGAAAGCCGGAATCGCCGCGCTCTCAGAGACTAGGTCCAGCCCTCGCGACCCCGCTCCCAGAATCTTGCTCGGGGGTTTCCGCGGGCGGGTGGTGAGGGGACTGCCGAAAGCGGATAGACTTCCCCGGGCTCTTCGCCCCGACCGCTCGCACCTGCGAACCATGAGAAATCTCCGAGCCCTGCTCTCCGCCCTCGCTCTGGCCGCCCTCGCCGCGAGCTGCGGCGACGGCCGCAAGCCCCTGACGGTCTACTCCCCCCACGGGCGCGACCTGCTGGCCCTGATGGAGAAGGCCTTCGAGGCGAAGCACCCGGAGGTGGACGTGCGCTGGCTCGACATGGGCTCGCAGGAGGTCTACGATCGCATCCGCTCCGAGGGCGCCAATCCGCAGGCCGACGTCTGGTACGGCGGGCCGCAGACCATTTTCATCCGCGGCACCGCGGACGGGCTGCTGGCGCCCTACCGGCCGACGTGGGCGGACGCCATTCCGGCGGCCAGCCGCGATCCCGGCAACCTCTACTTCGCCGTCTACCGCACGGCCCCCGTGCTGGTCTACAACTCGGCGAAGCTCGCGCCCCGGGATGTGCCGGCCGACTGGGACGACCTCCTCGACCCGCGCTGGAAGGGGAGGATCCTGGTCCGCGACCCCCTGGCGAGCGGCACCATGCGCACCCTCTTCGGCATGGTCCTGGCCCGCTCGGTCAAGGAGACGGGGAGCCCCGACCGCGGCTGGCAGTGGCTGCGCCGCTTCGACGGCCAGACCAAGGAGTACGTGCAGAACCCCGCCCTACTGATGGAGAAGCTCCAGCGCGCCGAGGGGCTGATCACCGTCTGGGAGCTCACCGACATGCTCTGGCAGGCGAAGCGGGGCGCTCCCCTAGGCTACCACTTCCCGAAGAGCGGCACGCCGGTGATCGACGACTCGATCGGCCTGGTGAAGAACGCCCAGCATCCGGAGCAGGCCAAGGCGTTCATCGAATTCGTGGGCAGCGTCGAGGGGCAGGAGCTGGCCGCCCGCGAAGCCTTCCGTCTGCCGGCCCGCACCGACCTGCCGCCGGAGCGCCTGCCGCAGTGGGCGCAGGAGGTCCTGAAGGAGATGGTGCCGGCCGACGTGGACTGGGGCCTGATCGTCAAGAACGGCCAGCAATGGATGGCCACCTGGGACCGCACCGTGCGCGGGCACGGCGCCGCAGCCCATTGAGACCTTCCCGTGGCCTTCCTCTCCCTGGAGCAGCTCGACAAGAGCTTCGGCGCCCAGAGCGTCCTTCGCGGGCTGTCCCTGGAGGTGGCGAAGGGTGAGGTCCTCGCCCTGCTGGGTCCCTCGGGCAGCGGCAAGACCACGGCCCTGCGCCTGATCGCCGGCTTCGAGGCGCCGGACCGCGGCCGCATCCGGGTGGAGGGCGCGGACCTGACCGCCCTGCCGCCCGAGCGCCGGCGCTTCGGCATGGTGTTCCAGCACTACGCCCTGTTCCCCCATCTCACCGTGGGCGAGAACGTGGCCTTCGGCCTCGCCGGAAAAGCGGACAGCGCCCGGCGGGTGGCCGAGGCCCTGAGCCTGGTGGAGCTCCCGGGCTACGAGGCGCGGCGGGTGGGGGAGATCTCGGGCGGCCAGCAGCAGCGGGTGGCCCTGGCCCGGGCCCTGGCGCCCGAGCCCCGCGTGCTGCTGCTCGACGAGCCCCTCTCCAACCTCGACCCCACTCTGCGCGAGCGCACCCGCCGCGAGCTCAGGCGGGCCATCCAGCGGGTGGGCATCACCACCGTGCTGGTCACCCACGAGCAGGAGGAGGCCTTCCACCTGGGCGACCGGGTGGCGGTGCTGCATGGGGGCGTCCTGCACCAGGTGGGAACGCCCGAGGACCTCTACGAACGGCCGGCCACCCGCTTCGTGGCGACGTTCGTGGGACGGGCGGGCGTGCTCCCCGGCGTGCTGGAGGGGGACGGCGCCGTCTGGGTGCCCCACCCGGCCCTCTCGGGGGCGACCGGCGCGTCGGCCGGTCCGGTCCGCTGGTCCGCGGCGCCGGCCCCGGAGTTGGCGGGCGCCGGGCCGGGCGAGGAGGTGGACCTCGTCGTCCGCCCCGAGTCGCTGGCCTTCGTGAGCGCCGGAGACCCCGGGGCCCTCGCCGGCCGGGTGACCGAGCGGCGCTACGCCGGTCCGGTGACTTACTATCAGGTGGCGCTCGCCGCCGGTGGCGAGGTCGAGGTGCTGGCGCCGTCCGGGGCGGCCACGACGGGCGACGCCGTGCGGGTGGCTCCCAATGCGCAAGGCCCTGCCCCCAGGCTGTTCCGCCAGATGAGAGAACCGATGAGAGGTTTTACAGAACCTTGACGTTCCCAGAGGCGTAGACGACGTAGAAGGGAACGGCCGTGAAACGAGCAACCTTACTCCCCGCCCTCCTCGTCGCCGCCCTGCTGGCCTGGCTGGTGGGCTATCCGCTGCTCATGACGCTGGTCGAGGCGCTGGGCGGGCCGGGGAAGTGGACCCTCGGCTGGTTCGGCGAGTTCTTCAGCCGGCGGGACGAGTGGATGGCCCTCTGGCGGAGCCTGTGGATCTCGGCCGCCTCCGTGGTCCTGGCTGCGCTGGTGGGCGTGCCCCTCGCCTTCCTCTTCGAGCGCACGGAGTTCCCGGGCCGGCGGCTGCTGGGCGCCATCGTCGCCCTGCCGGTGGCGCTGCCCCCCCTGGTGGGGGTCATCGCCTTCCTCTTCCTCTATGGCGAGAGCGGCTTCGCCTCGCGGGCGGTGCAGGCGGCGCTGGGGCTCTCGCAGCCGCCGTGGCGGCTGGTGGGGTGGGGAGCGATCCTGCTGGTCCACGCCTACTCGATGTACGTCTACTTCTACCTCTTCACCCGGGCGGGGTTGGCGCGCCTGGACGCGGCGCTGCTGGAGGCGGCGGCCTCGCTGGGAGCGAACCGATGGCGCACCCTCTTCCGGGTCACCCTGCCGCTGCTGCGGCCGGCGCTGGCGGGCGCCGCGCTCCTCACCTTCATGACCGCCCTGGCGTCCTTTTCCGCGCCCTACCTCTTCGGCGGCGGCTTCCGGGTGATGACCACCCAGATCGTGGCCTCCAGGCTCAACGGCGAGCTCGGCCTCGCCCAGGCCGAGACCGTGATGCTCGCCCTCCTCGCCCTCCTGGGGCTGCAGGCGATGCGGCGGGCGGACCGGGTCGCGGCCGTGGGCACCGGGGTGCGGGGGATCGCGCCCGCCCGCAGGCAACTGCGCACCCCCCTGGCGCGGGGGATCGCCGGCCTCTTCGGCTGGCTGCTGGCCATCTTCCTCCTGCTCCCCCACGCCGTCCTCGCCCTGGTCTCGCTGGTGCCGCCCTTCACTTGGACGTCACAGTTCTTCCCGCCGGTCCTCAACCTCGGCAACTGGGGGTCGCTCGTCGCGCAGTCCGAGCGCCTGCGGCCGGTGGTCAACTCGCTGTGGATGGCGGCGGTGGCGACCGTGGCGGCCCTGGGGCTGGGATTCGCCGCCGCCCGCTTCGCCGTCGTCCTCCGGGACCGGCGCCGGATGGGCGGCCTCCTCGAGGGGCTGATCGCCGTGCCCTGGGCGGTGCCCGGCACCGTCTTCGCCGTGGCCCTGGCCACCACCTTCAGCGCCCACCAGCCGTGGCTCGGCCGCTTCGTGCTCATCGGCACGCCGTGGATCCTGCCCCTGGCCTACCTGGTGCGCAACCTGCCGCTCACCGGCCGAGCGGCCCTCGCCGGGCTGCGGCAGCTCGATCCGGCGCTGGAGGAGGCGGCGGCCTCCCTGGGCGCCGGCCGCTGGCGCCGGCTGGGGCGGGTGACGCTTCCCCTGCTGCGCCCGGCCCTCGCCGCCGGCGCCGGTCTCGCCTTCATCACCGCCCTGGGGGACTTCGTGGTCTCCATCGTCCTCTATACCTTCGACACCCGCCCCATCTCCATCGAGATCCTTTCCAGCCTGCGGCTTCAGGACCTGGGGATGGCGGCGGCTTACGGCGTCCTCCTCATGACCGCGAGCGCCGCGGCTTTCCTGCTCTGGGGGCAGGGAGAGGCAGGCTGAAAGAGAGTCATGGAGTCCAGCTCGCTCAAACAGCTCTCGGTCCTCATGGCCACGGTCTTCGTGGACATGATCGGCTTTCTCATGGTGGTGCCGACCCTCCCCTTCTACGCCAAGCACCTGGGGGCGCGGCCGGTGGTGATCACCGTCATCATCTCATCCTTCTTCTTCGCCCAGCTCCTCACGGCACCGCTCTGGGGGCGCTTCTCCGACCGCTACGGCCGCCGGCCGGCGCTGCTCGTCGGCCTCTCCTCCTCGGCCGTCGCCTTCGCGCTCTTCGGCCTCGCCAACTCCATCTGGCTGCTCTTCGTCTTCCGGCTGGTGCAGGGGGCGGGCGGGGGCACGACCGGGGTGGTGCAGGCCTACGTCAGCGACTCGGTGCCGCCGGAGGAGCGGGCCAAGGCCCTGGGCTGGATCAGCGCCGCCACCAATGCCGGCGTCATGATCGGTGGCGCGGTGGGCTCCCTCGCCGCCCATCTCGGGCCCTGGGGACCGGGCTTCGTGGCCGCCGGCCTCTGCACCCTCAACGTGATCTCGGCCTGGCTCTGGCTGCCGGAGTCGCACCGCAGCGACGCCCCGGTTGAAAACGCGCCCAAACCGCAGCGCCGGCCCCTGCTGCAATCGGTGCTCGCAGTGCTGCGGCATCCGCGGTCGCCGGCGAGCTCCCTGATCTGGATCTACACGATCGGCATGTTCGCCTTCATGGGGATGAACGGTGTCCTCGCCCTCTACCTGGGCGCGGCCTACGGCGTCACCGAGCGGACCATCGGCTTCTTCTTCACCTACATCGGCGCCATCGGCCTGGTCATGCGCGCCCTGCTGCTGGGGCCCCTGGTGCGGCGCTTCGGCGAGGTGGGGGTGACGCGGCTGGGGGCGCTCTGCCTGGTGCTGGGGCTCGCGGGCATGCCGCTGCCGGCGATGGTGGACCTCACGCCGGCGATACGGCTCGGCCTGTTTGCCGTGGTGGCCCTGCTGGTGCCGGTGGGGACGGCCCTCCTCTTCCCCGCCACCACGGCCCTGCTCTCCCGCCGTACCGCACGCGACGAGATCGGGCAGGCCATGGGTGTCCAGCAGTCCTTCGGCTCGGTGGCCCGCCTGGTGGGACCCGTCTGCGCCGGCTCGATCTATGAGGTGAACATCCGTTATCCGTTCTGGGCCGCGGCGGCGCTGATGCTCTGCACGAGCTTCCTCACCACGCGGCAGAGGGCGCCGGAGCCCCGTCCCGTGGCGGCCGTCGAGCCGGCTCCGGAGCCCGGGCGCGCCGGGTCGTAGCGCCGGGGGTGACGCGGGAGTCTTCTCCGCTCCGAAACCATCGTGATAGAGTTGGTCACAAATATGGAGCGAGCCCAAGCGAAAGGAGACAGAGGTGAGCGAAATCGAAAACCGCGGTTATGTGAATCCCGGCGTGCTGGTCTCGACAGACTGGGTCGCGAATCACCTGAACGATCCCCAGGTCCGCATCGTCGAGTCGAACGAGGACCCGCTGCTGTACCCTTCGGGGCACATCCCCGGCGCCGTCGAGGTGGACTGGACGCGGGACCTGAACGATCCCGTGCGGCGTGACTATCTGGGCAAGGAGGGCTTCCAGGCGCTGATGCGACGCATCGGCGTCACCGAGGATACGACGGTGGTCTTCTACGGCGACAAGAACAACTGGTGGGCCACCTACGCCTACTGGGTGTTCCAGCTCTTCGGGCACGACAAGGCGAAGATCGTCGACGGCGGCCGCATCAAGTGGGTCAACGAGGGGCGCCCCCTGACCAAGGACGTGCCGAGCTATCCGCCGAGCGACTACGTGGCCGCCGAGCGGGACGACAAGCGCATCCGCGCCTTCCGCGACCAGGTGCTGGAGCATACCAACGGCAGGAAGCCGTTGATCGACGTGCGCAGCCCCGCCGAGTACTCGGGCGAGAAGCTCCACATGCCGGACTATCCCAACGAGGGTGCCCTGCGCGGCGGCCACATCCCCGGCGCCAAGAGCGTCCCCTGGGCCAAGGCCGTCAACCCGGACAACGGCACCTTCAAGAGCGCCGAGGAGCTGCGCGGCCTCTATGAGAAGGAGGCGGGGCTCAAGCCGGACGACGACGTCGTCGTCTACTGCCGCATCGGCGAGCGGAGCAGCCACACCTGGTTCGTCCTCACCCACCTGCTGGGCTACCAGCAGGTCCGCAACTATGATGGAAGCTGGACGGAGTGGGGGAACCTGGTGGGAGTGCCCATCGAGCGCTGATCCCGGAACCGAGAGGAGGACGAGCGTGCCATGGCCGTACCGGAGAAGCTGACGCAGACCCTGGACCTGCTCGGGTCGGTGCCCGACCGTACGGAGCGGATCCAGCTCCTCATCGACATCGCCGGCCGCTTCGAGGAGGTGCCGCCGCGGCTCGCGCAGCGGCCCTTCCCGGAAGAGGCCCAGGTGCCGGCCTGCGAGTCCGAGGCCTACGTCTTCCCCGAGCCGCGGCCGGACGGCACGCTCGACTTCCACTTCGCCGTGGAGAATCCGCAGGGGATCTCGGCCAAGGCCATGGCCGTGATCCTCGACGACACCCTCTCCGGCGCCCCTCTCGAGCAGGTGGCCGAGGTGCCGACCGACATCGTCTACAAGGTCTTCGGCCGCGAGCTCTCCATGGGCAAGTCCATGGGCCTGATGGGGATGGTCGGGATGGTGGCGAGCCTGGCGAAGAAGCGGGTGGAGGGAATGGCGTAAGCCATTCCTCCGTTCCGGTATAATCACCGGCCGGCTCATCGACCCGGGGCACGACGACCATGACTCACCTCACCGACATCGTCACCAACATGCTCGCCTTCGCCTTTGCGCTGGGCGTGATCATCGTGGTCCACGAGGCCGGGCACCTGATGGTGGCCAAGGCCTTCGGCGTCCGCGTCCTGACCTTCTCCGTCGGCTTCGGCCGCCGGCTCTGGGGCTTCCGCCGCGGCGAGACCGAGTACCGGGTGTCGCTGGTCCCCCTCGGCGGCTACGTGCGGCTGGGGGGCGAGAACCCGGAGGAGGTCTCCGACGACCCCCGCGAGTTCCTCAACAAGCCGCGCTGGCAGCGCATCCTCGTCTATCTCGCCGGACCGGCGATGAACGTCCTGCTCGCCGTCGTCCTCATCGCCGGCCTGTTCATGGCCGGCATCGAGGTGATGAACCTGCCGGACACGCCGCCCCTCATCGGCGGCGTCGAGCCGGGCACGTCGGCGGCCCAGGCCGGGCTGCAGCGGGGCGACCTCATCGCCAGGATCAAGGGCAAGGCGGTCGGCGACTGGAACGAGGTGGTCTTCGCCCTCATCGCCTCGCCCGACCGGCCGGTGCCCCTCACCATCCAGCGCGGTCCGCGCACCTTCACCGCCGTGGTCACCCCCAAGCGGGTTCCCCGCTACGACATGGGCGACTTCGCCGGCCTGCTGCCCAGCATCCGGCCGCAGATCATCAAGGTCCTCGACGGCACGCCCGCGGCGGCGGCCGGGTTCCGCTCCGGCGACGAGATCCGCGGCGTGGACGGCCGCCCGATCCTGGACAGCAAGGCGTTCGTGGACGCCATCGCCGGGCGAGCCGGCCAGCGGATCGAGGTCCAGGTGGTGCGCGACGGCCAGCTCCTGGTCGTGCCCGTGGTGCCGCGCAACGAGGGCGGCGCGGGCAAGATCGGGGTGCAGATCGGCTTCTACCAGCGCTACGGCCCGGCGCGGGCGATCGTCGAGAGCGTCCGCTACAACGTGCAGACGGTCGAGGACACCTTCCGCATCCTGGGCAAGATCTTCAGTCGCGAGCTGTCGGCCAAGGGGGCGCTCGCCGGTCCCCTGGAGATCGCCAAGCAGAGCGGCGCGGCGGCCCGCCGGGGCTTCAAGGACCTGCTCCTGCTGATGGGCTTCATCAGCCTGAGCATTGCCATCATGAACCTGATGCCCATCCCCATCCTAGACGGCGGCCAGATCTTCATCCTCAGCGTCGAGGGGGTCATCCGGCGCGACCTGTCGCTGCGCTTCAAGGAGGTCATCAGCCAGGTCGGCTTCGTCATGATCCTGCTGCTGATGTTCGTGGTGATATGGTTCGACCTGATGAAGAACCTGCCGAAGAGCCTGCTGCCCGGCTCCTGAGCCGGAAGGAGCTTTTGATGCCCGGTCCGATCTCCATCGGCGACGTTGCTCCGAACTTCGACTTGAGCTCCACCGAGGACGCCGTCCTGATGCTGAAGGACGAGGTGGTCCGCACGGCCCTGGTGCTCTACTTCTTCGCCGACCCGGCGAGCGAGCGGGTGCAGCGCGACCTCGATACCCTCAGCCGCTGGCAGGAGCCGCTGCGCAAGCTCGCCGCCAAGGTGCTGGCCGTCTCGCCGGCCAAGCTGGACGACCTGAAGCGCCTCCAGGTGCAGCGCAAGCTCCTCTTCCCCCTGCTGCACGACGACCGCAACTTCTCGGCCGCCTACGGCGTGATCCCCGCCGGGGAGGGGCAGCCTCAGCCTGCGGCCCCTGCCCTGGTGGTCGTCGGCCGCCGCCAGGAGGTCAAGTGGCTGGCGAACCCCGTCACCTCGGCGGAGGACGCCATGGCGCAGGTGGAGAAGCTGCTGAAGGACCTGCCCTCTCCCACCCGCAGCTACCCGAAGAGCGTGATCAACCGGCTGATCGACGGCTGGGTGAACTGACCGGCTGCCGCGGTTTCCGCGGCTTCCTCAAGCCTCGCAGCACCTCCAGATCCCGCCGGTGCCCCGCCATCTCGTCGCCGGGCTCGGTCTCCAGGACCATGGGGATCGCCCGCAGCCGCGGATCGTGCAGCAGGCGGGCGAAGGCGGCGAGGCCGATCTCGCCCTCGCCGATGTGGGCGTGGCGGTCGCGCCGGGAGTCGAAGGGGCGCAGCGAGTCGTTCAAGTGGAAGCAGCCCACGGCCGCCAGGCCCAGCCGCGCCTCGATCTCGGCCACGAAGTCCTCGTAGCCCTGGCGCCGGTGGATGGCATAGCCGGCCGCAAAGGCGTGGCAGGTGTCGAGACAGACCCCCACGCGGTGCGGGCTCGCCACCCGGGCGCGGATGGCCGCCAGGTGCTCCAGCCGGTAGCCCAGGCAGGAGCCTTGGCCGGCGGTGTTCTCGAGCAGGACGCGGGTCTCGACTCCCGGCAGAGCCGCGAGCACGATGTCGAGGGAACGAGCCACGAGGTCGATCCCCACCTCCTCTCCTGCTCCCAGGTGCGCCCCCGGGTGGAGCACCAGGCCGTCGATCCCCAGCCGGCCGCAGCGCTCCAACTCGTCCGCCAGGGCCTCCCGGGAGCGGGCGAGCAGCGCCGGATCGGTGGTGCAGAGGTTGATGAGATAGCTCGCGTGGGCCACCAGTGGACCCACGCAACTGCCGGCGCGGGCGGCGCGGAAGGCCGCCGCCTCCTCCTCGGCCAGCTCGCGCCACCGCCACTGGCTGGCATTTTTAACGAACACCTGTGCAGCGGTGCAGCCCAGAGCCATGGCCCTCTCGATGGAGGTGACCAGGCCGCCGGCCACCGAGACGTGGGCACCGAGGGGAGGGAGCTTCGCCATGGGCGGCATTCTAGACGCCCCGCTTTGCTACACTGACCCCATGTTGTCGCGGCTCCTCCGCTGGCTCGGCCGGCTGGCCTACCTGTTGCTTATCGTGCTCGTCTTCACGCTCGCGGCCTACACCTCCTTCAGCGTTTTCGTGCGCAGCGGCGCCACCACCGTGCCGTCGGTGGTAGGGTTGACCCGCAGCGACGCGGCCAACGTGCTGGCCGACCAGGGGCTGACGCTCAAGGCCGCCGAGGGCGAGGACCGCTACGACGACAAGGTCCCGGCCGGGCAGATCGCCCGCCAGAGCCCGGACCCGCGCACCCTGGTCAAGCGCGGGAGACCGGTCACCGTAGTGATGTCCAAGGGGCCACGGCGGGCCGAAGTGCCGGACCTGCTCGGCAAGCCCCTGCCGGCGGCCCAGTCCGCGCTGTCGGGGAGCGGCCTGGCCATGGGGCGCATCCTCGGCGCCTTCTCCCCGGGCCAGGAAGCGCCGGGCTCCGTGCTGCAGCAGGACCCCGATCCGGGCGCCGAGGTGGCGCCGGCCACGGCGGTCGACCTGCTGCTGGCGATGGCCCTCCCCCGCGAGCGCTTCGTCATGCCCGACCTCGTCTATCGCAACTATGAGCAGGTGCGGCCCTACTTCGAGCAGCTCGGCTTCAAGCTCGGCAGCGTCAAGTTCGAGCGCTACGAGGGGGTGGCGGCCGGCGTCATCCTCCGCCAGTTCCCCCTCCCCGGCCACCCGCTGACCCGCGAGGACGCCGTGTCGCTGGTGGTGGCGACCGCGGACTCAGGACCCGGAGCCCCGGCCCCAGGATCCCCGGGATGACGATGCGCCTCGCCCCCTCCCTCCTCTCCGCCGACCCGGCCGACTTCGGCGGCGCCCTCGCCCTCTACGAGCAGGGGGGCGCCGACCTGATCCACTTCGACGTCATGGACGGGCACTTCGTGCCCAACCTCTCCTTCGGCATCCCGGTGCTCAAGGGCCTTCACGCCCGCACCCGGCTGTCGTTCGACGTCCACCTCATGGTCGCCAACCCGGACCGGCTGCTGGACGACTACCTGAACGCCGGCGCGGCGCGGGTGGCGGTCCACTGGGAGGCCACGACCCATCTCGACCGTACCCTCGACCACATCCGGCAGGCGGGAGCCAGGGCCGGTGTGGCCGTCAATCCCGCCACGCCGGTGGAGCTGCTGATCGACGCCCTGCCGCGCCTGGACTACGTGCTGCTGATGTCCGTCAATCCGGGCTTCGGCGGCCAGGCGTTCCTTCCCCGCGCCCTCGACAAGGCCCGCAGGCTACGAGAGATGATCGCCGGCGCCGGCCTCGCGGTCGAGATTGCCATGGATGGCGGCATCGATCGCGGTAATATTGCCCGTGTCGTCGCCGCCGGGGTGGAGGTGTGCGTCGTGGGCTCGGCGATCTTCGCCGGCGGCGACCCGTTGGCCAACATGTCCGAGCTGCGCGAGCGGGCTCGGCCGGAGACTCTATGAAACGAATCCTACTGCTGCTGGCGACGGCCGGCCTCCTCGTCCTGGCGGCCGCCGGATGCCATGGCGGCACTCACGAAGACCCCATCCTCAGGCTCTCTGCCGAGGAGTCGCTGGCTCAAGGCAAAGAGCTCCTGGCCAAGGAGAAGTACGACAAGGCCCGGCCGTACTTCACCCACGCCTTCGAGGTGGAGCCCAACTCCGCGATCGGTCGCGAGTCCCTGCTGCTGGCCGCCGATACCTACTACCTGCAGGGCGGCACCACCAACTACGTGCAGGCGGAGGCCAAGTACCGCGACTTCCTGAACCGCTTCCCCACCAGCGACCAAGCGGCCTACGTGCAATTCCAGATCGCCAACAGCCTGGCCAAGCGGATGGAGAAGCCCGACCGCGACCAGAACGTCACCCGCAAATCCATGGAGGCCTATCAGGAGCTGATCCGCCTCTACCCCACCAGCGAGTACGCCGCGCAGGCCCAGGAGCAGGTCAAGGCGGTGCTCGACAACCTCGCCGAGCACGAATTCTCCATCGGCACCTTCTACCTGCGCTACGGCGCGCCGCGGGCGGCGGTGGAGCGCTTCGACTTCCTGCTCAACACCTACCCCGCCTATCGTGCCAAGGACAAGGCGATCTACAACCTCGGGATCGCCTACGAGCGCATGAACCAGCACGCGGAGGCCCGCAAGGCCTTCGACCGGCTGCGGACCGAGTTTCCCCAGAGCCCGTTCGTGCGCAACATTCCGGAGATCAAGTCCGGGGGGGATACCCCGGCAGGAGCACAGAAAGCAGGAAAATGATGCACCGCTTCACCTTTCTCCTCGTCCCTCTGTGCCTGCTGGCGGCCGGGTGCGCCGGCACCGCCCTGCGCGGCGACGACGACGCCCGGGAGCAGGAGATCCAGACCCTCAAGACCCGCATCCTCCAACTCCAGCAGGAGGCGGCCATGAACCAGGTGGAGGTCGCCCAGCTCCGTCAGAAGGTGGCCGACCTCGAGGCCCGCAACGGCGGCGGCCGGCCGGCCGCCGCGCCGGCTCCGGCGTCTCCGACAATGGCTCCGTCGACCGTTCCGCCGCGCTCAGCCCAGACGGCGCCGCGTCCGGAGCCGGCGAGGCCCCTCGCGAGCCGGCCCACGGCCGTGGCCGCCGTCCCGCAGCCGGCACCCCGCCCTTCGGCACCCCCGCCGCAGCCGCCGGCCCCCGCCCCCGTGCGCCGCGAGCCCGCCGCCGCGGTGGCCGAGCCCATCGAGGTAGTGGACATCGACCTGCCCGCGACCGGGCCGCAGCCGCCCCGTCCGGCGCCGAAGCCCGGCTCCGTCCCAGTCCCGCGGCCCGCGGCACCGCCGGCGCCGTCTTCGCCGGCATTGCCGGCGTCGCCTGCGCCCGCCGCTCCGGTTCCGAGCCAGGAACCTGCCGCCGATTCGGCCTCGCCCGCCAGCCAGGCGCTCTACGACCGCGGCTACACCCTGTTCCACCAGGGCCACTTCGTGGACGCCGAGACGAGCTTTCAGCGCTTCCTGCAGGCCAACCCCAAGAGCGAGCTGGCGGACAACGCCCAGTATTGGATCGGCGAGTGCCGCTACTCCCGCAACGACGTCAAGGGGGCGCTCGCGGCCTTCCGCCAGGTGATCGAGAAGTACCCGAAGGGGAACAAGGTGGCGGACGCCATGCTGAAGACCGGCCAGTGCCTGGAGGCCATGGGCGACGTCGAGGGGGCGCGGGTGACCTACCGCGAGGTCGTCCGGCGCTTCTCCGGCACCACCGCCGCGACCGTGGCCGAGGAACGGCGGGTCAAGCTGCCGTAGAGACCGTGCCGTAGAGACCGTCTCGCCGGGGCAAAGCTCAAGCAGAACCTGAGCTTCGCCCCGGTAAACTTGACAGACGCAGGCGGACGTTCTATTTTAAGCCATAGAGACTCGACTATAGTTTTCCCTCCCAGCGTGCGGTGCAGGAGGTCTTCATGAGAGTGCGGCTTCACGGTTTCGTGCTGGCGACCCTGATGGTCGGTGCCACCGCTTTGACGGCCGCCGACCGTCCGCCGCAGGATCTCCACCTGGTGGGCGACCACTGGACGGCCTGGAACCCGCCGGCAGCCCCGGCGACACCGGCGGATACCCAGCAGGTCCATATCGTCGTCAAAGGCGACACTCTCTGGGCCCTGGCCGCGAAGTACCTGGGCAATCCCTACCTCTGGCCGCAGATCTGGGAGAAGAACCAGTACGTCCTGGACGCCCACTGGATCTACCCGGGAGATCCGCTGGTGCTGGGCCTCAACGTGGCGCCGGTGGAGAGCCTGGCGCAGGGTGGGACGACGCCGGCAGCCCCCGCTCCCGGCGCGCCCGGCGCCGCCGCGCCCGTGCCGCCGCCCCCCCCGGGTGCCGTCACCGCCAGCCAGGCCGCCGGCTCGCCAGTGCCGCTGGGCGCCGAGAGCGACATCTACTGCAGCGGCTACATCGGCGACATGGACGAGCAGTTCCCCTACTCGATCATCGGCTCGGAGTACGACTCCCAGGTGTTCGACCTGTCCAACTACGACGTGCGGGTGGGCAAGCAGATCCAGGGGCGCTACGGTGCGGCCACGACGGTGAAGTTCGGCCTCGCCTCGGGCGATGTCATCTACGTCGACGGCGGCAAGGCGAAGGGGATGTCGGCGGGCAGCCAGTTCACGGTGGTGGTGGCCGAGCAACCGGTGGTCCACCCCCTGCGGCGGGAGGTCGTGGGCCGCTTCTACCGCTACCTCGGCCGCGTGCGCATCCTCTCGGTGCAGGAGAACACGGCCATCGCCGAGATCATCCAGGCCTGCGATCCCGTCGTGGTGGGTGCCTTTCTGACGCCCTTCCAGCCCGAGCCGGTGCCACTGGGGCGCAGCACTGCCATGCGGCCCGTCAACTACCCCGCCGCCGCCGAGAAGCTGGAGAATGCGCCGTCGATCGTCTACGCCCGGGACGACGTCCTCGCCCTCGGCGCCGACCACGTCGTCCACATCGACGTCGGCGAGGCCGAGGTGACGCCGGGCGACATGTACACCATCTACCGGCAGAACGCCAAGCCCGGCATGCCCCCCGTCATCCTCGGCGAGTTGGCGGTGCTGTCGGTCCACAAGCACTTCTCGGTGGCGAAGATCCTCGAGTCGCGCTACCTCATCCGTCTGGGCGACCGGCTCGACCCGAAGTAACCCGAAGTCGTCGGCCCCGGGTCTCAGGACCCGGGGGCTGTGTTAAGCTGTCTGCTTCCGTCTTCGCTTCTCCACATTCGAGGGACCAAACTTGGCAGAACAGAATCTCAACGGACGCCTGCACCTGATCGTCGATGAGCTCGTACGCCGTGGCGTGACGCTGGAGCAGGCGAGACGGGAGTTCGAGCGGCAGTTCATCGTCGCCTCCCTGAAGTCCAACCGGGGTAATTTCTGCCGCTCCGCCCGCTCGCTCGGAGTCCATCGCAACACCCTCCGCAACAAGGTCTCCGACTTGGGGATCCTGGCCGAGGACTACGACCTCGCCGGCCGGCGCCAGCCGCGCCGGCGCAACGGGCGCGCCTCCGAACCGCCCCTGAGCTGAGCTGGGACCACGCGCCCCACCCCTGGCACTGATTTCGCAAAACGCTCCGGCGACAAGCTAGCAGCGGGCATACCCCGACCGCACGGTCGCTATGCTCTTTTGACGTCTACGATCCCGTTCAAAGGAGACGCCGGCCCATGCAGCGACGTCCCAAACCTCGGCACGCTTTCCTCGCCCTCGCGACGGTCCTGTTCCTGGCCGTTTCCTTCCACTCCAAGCCTTCCGATCCCGCGATTCCCAGCGCTCACGAGATTCCCACCGCGTCCGAAGTGCCCCGGACCGAGGACGTGGCCCACTGGCTGGCCACGGGCGCCATGGGCGATAGCTCCGCCCCTTCCGGTTTTCATGCCTTCCACGCCGGGGACCTCTCCGGCGAACTGGCCGGCCGGCGCCGCCTCGAACTGTTCCCGACCGGCCCCGAGGCCGCCGGCGCCGCGGAGGCCGCCGCCGAGGCCCAGCGCCGCTTCCTCTACCGGATGCCCTACGGCGCGGCCATCGCCATCGCCGCTCAGCGCCATCACGCCGACGGCCTGCTGCTCGCCGCCGTGGTGGCGGTGGAGTCCGGCTTCGCGCCTCACGCCGAATCCCCCCGCGGCGCCCTCGGGCTCATGCAGGTCACGCCGGAGGTCGGCGAGGGCTACGGCGCCCGCGACCTGTTCGACCCTTACGTCAACGTCGACGTCGGCTGTCGCTATCTGTGCAGCCTGCTGAAAGGTTACGACGGCAACCTGGAGCGGGCGTTGGCAGCCTACAACGCCGGTCCGGGGGCTGTGGACCGCTACCGCGGCGTGCCGCCCTACGCCGAGACCCGCTCCTTCGTCCGCGAGGTGCTCGACCTCTATGCGGAGTACGGCCGCAAGGCAGGCCTCCGGCGTCTGGGAGCTTGAAAAGCCGAAGCTGGAGCTTTGGCCGCCGCGCCATTCGGGCACAGCTTCGCGTCAGGACGACGCGATCGGGCGCGGCGGCCGGAGGGAGCCTGAAGGATCGTGATCCGGCACGGAGCTAGGAACTCCGGGGCGGCCCGGTCTTCTCGGGGAGCTGGTCTGCCTCCTCCCCTTCTTTCACGCCCTTCTTGAAGTTGCGGATCCCCTCGCCGATGCCCTTGCCGATCTGGGGCAGACGGTTGGCGCCGAACAGGACGATGATGATGAGGAAGATGATCATGAGCTCTGGGACACCGAGGGAAGGCATACGGAAGATCTCCCGGGGCGGTCTTCGCCCCACTTGGCCCGGTTGAGGGCGTGCCCAGTGTAACAGATCAGCCGGCCGGAGGCTCCATCTCGCCCTGCCACGCCGCCGTGAGCCGCGCAGCCAGGGGCTCGCCCTCCGGCACCCGCGAGAAATTTTTCACGAACCGGGCCAGGGTCGGCGGGATGAGCGGCAGGTGCCGGGTGGCTCCCCGCCGCGCGAAGGAGGCGTAGGTGCCCACGGCCTTGAGCGTGCGCTGGGCCGCCGCGCGGTGATAGAGGACGCGGCCGGCCGGCGTCGAGGCGCCCCCGCAAATGCCGGCGACGAGCGCCTCCTCGGCCGCGGCCGGAGGGAACAGCGTGTCGTTGAGCAGCGAGGCCGCGTCGTAGAGGGGCGGCCCGAGACGCAGGTCCTGGTGGTCCAGCACCGCCAGTCCGCCGGCAACCTCGGCCACCCCGGCAGAGATCGGCATCAGGTTGCGCACCATGAAGTCGCGATGGCAGGACACGGGCGGCTCGGCGCCGAGAGCGTCGCAGAGAGCGTCCAGCGCCGCGCGGAGCTCCACGGCCAGGACCGCGTCGGCCACCAGGCCCCGGGGCTCCAGGAAGAGATCCCACGTCTGCGCCAGCTCGTGGCGCAGCAGCTCGGACCCCAGCCGCGGATTGAGCTCCGCCGCGGCCACCGGCAACCCGGCGATCCGTTCCGCGACGTCCAGTGCGGCCGCGAACCAGGGGGCGAGCTCGCTCCAGGGCCGGCCCTGTCCCCATTCGCCCAGCGTGCGGGGCCCCAGGTCCTCGAGCAGCATCCAGCCGCACTGACAATCGCTCGCCAGGATGCGCGGCACCCGCACGCCGGCTCCCTCCAGGAGCCGGGTGGTGCGCAGGAACCGCGGGCAGGTCGACCCGATCTCCGGCGGATAGGTGGCGAGGATGGCGCTGCCGCCGCCGGCCAGGATGACGCGGGAGTAGCGGCGCGGCGACACGTCGCCCGCCAGGGGCTGGATCTCGAGGAGCGGAAAGCCCGCCGCGGCGAGAGCTTGCGGAGGATTGGCGGTGGCCACGATCGGCTCGCTCATGCGGATGGCGTCCTCATTGTTGAAAAGCCGTGGGAAAAGCTGCTGAAAACCCGCCCGGGGGACAGCGTAGAGTACCATGCTAGACTTCCCGGAAACGCCCGGGGAATGAGGTCGTCGGGGCCGCGTGTTGCACAGCCGGCGGGACGCTTGAACGGCGGTTTGACTCCTTGGGGGGCGCAAGGGATAATCCGGCGGCGGCCCCGTTTTCAAGGAGCCCAGAGAGTCTGGAGGGTTTGAAGCTGGACGACAATCTCCATCGGATGCTGCGAGACCTGCGGCGCGCCCTCTCCGAAGCCATCTCGGAGAGCTCGGAGGTGAACCGCACGCTGCGGCGGATTCGCGAAGAGGGCTACGCGCTCTACCTGCTGGTGGACTGCAAGCGGGAGGCGAACGAGATCGAGCCGCTGACCTTCGCCACCACCGCGCCACGCCTTCACTCGGGGGAGCCCGCCTTCCAGATCGACGGTCGCGACCTCTCCTTCCTGCGCTCCATCGGGATCGACCCGACGCGCAGCCTGCGCCGGCGCCGGGCCACCGCCGACTGACCCCTCCTCCCGCGCCGCGGGGTCCCTCCGCTCCGAGCCCCGAGCGTCCAGGATGACGCCCAGGATGAGATGATGATCGAGATCGAGCCCATCACGACGAGCCCGACGAGGGAGACCCCCGCCGCGCCCGAGCGCGTGGATCTTCTGGGACTCTCCCGCGAGCGCCTGTCCGAGGTCCTCGCACCGGTGGTGGACAGACCGTTCCGAGTGAAGCAGGTCTACCAGGCCCTCTACGAGCGCGGCGCGCGGGACTTCGCGGAGATGACCGAGCTGTCCAAGGAGCTGCGGGCCCGCCTCGCCGCGCGCTTCCGCATCGGCCTGCCCGCCGTCGCCTCGCGCCACGAGTCGACGGATGGCACCTGCAAGTACCTCTTCCGCCTGCACGACGGCGCCACCGTCGAGGCGGTGGACATCCCCGACGATGGGCGCCACACCTTCTGCATCTCCAGCCAGGCCGGCTGCGCGCTCGCCTGCACCTTCTGCGTCACCGGCTACTGGGGGGCCGGACGGAACCTCACAGCCGGCGAGATCGTGGCCCAAGTGCTGGCCATCCGCGCCGATCGTGGCCTGCCGGCCGAGGGGCTGAACGTCGTCTTCATGGGAATGGGCGAGCCGCTGCTGAACGTCGAGAACGTCCGGGGAGCGGTCGAGATCCTGACCGAATTCATCTCCCCCCATCGCATCACCGTCTCGACGGTTGGCATCCTCCCCGGTCTCGAGGAGATGGCCCGCTGGGAACGCCGGCCCAACCTGGCGGTCTCCCTCCACGCGCCGGACGAGGAGCGCCGTTCGGCCGTGATGCCTGTCAACCGCACCTGGCCCCTGGCCGAGCTGCTGCCGGCCCTGCGCCGCTACCCCCTGGAGAAGGGGCGCAAGCTCACCTTCGAGTACATTCTCATCCGCGACTTCAACGACTCGCTGCGCGACGCCGACCAGCTCTCGCGCCTTCTCTCCGGCCTCAAGGCCAAGGTCAACCTCATCCCGGTCAATCCCGATCCGGTCCTGGGGAACCGCATGGTGCCGCCGGACGACGACCGCATCGAAGCCTTCAAGGAGCGCCTGCGCCAGCGCGGCTGGATCGCCACTGTCCGCCGCCGCCGCGGCGACGACGTCAGCGCCGCCTGCGGCCAGTTGCGCGCGTTCGGGAGGGAGGCACGGGGGTTCCGGGGGAAGGGGTAGGCCAGGCCCCACAGGCTCAGCTCAGCCCCAAAGCCCCGAGAGACGGAGCCGTGGAGACCGCGGCGCTCAGCTCCACGATCTTTTCAAAGGAGTCGAGGGACTCCACACGCTGCCGGGCCACTTCAGAGAGCGGCCCGAAACGCTTCTCCAACTCTCGAAGCAGCGCGGCATGCCCCTTCTCGAGCCCCTTCTCGATCCCCTTCTCGAGCCCCTTCTCAAGCCCCTCCCCGAACCCCTTCTCGAGCCCCTCCCCGAACCCCTTCTCAAAGCCTTCCTGCTTCCACTCCCGGGTCCAATCCTTGACGCGCTCGGCCAGCATTGATCTCACCTCCTCGAGCTCTGAAACCTCGGGAATCGCCACTCCCGGCACCCGTGCCGGCAGCAGCACCTGCTTCAGCCACGCCGTGAACGACCGCCGCAACGGGGCCTGCTCCGGTTCCACCAACCACTCCAGCAACGCCCCCAACACCCCCTGGATCTCCTCCAGGCCCTGGCTCCTCTCCAGCCGGAACAGCGCCGCCGCCAGGTTCTGTATCCCGAGATCCCCCTCGGCAATCCGCCCTTCGTCCAGCAGACAGTAGCGCAACTGCGGCTGGTAACGCTTCAGACTTCCTGGAGCTTCCTCGATCAGCTCTCTCAGCTCCCGGGCCGCGTCCCAGAGCGCATAGCCATTATAGAGAACCAGCGGCAGCACCGGCGGCAGCTTGCCGGACTCGGGCAACTGCCGGTTCTGGATCAGATGCTGGTACAGCAGGCCCACATAGACCATCAGCCGCAGGGCCATGTAGGGATCGACGGTGGACTGGAACTCCATCAGGAGATAGACGTAGAGCCAGCGATCTCGCCAGCGCAGCCGCCACACGACGTCGCTTTCACGACGGCGAAGACCCGGGGTGACGAAACTGCCCTCGACTCTCTCCAGGGTGGAGAAGTCGAGCTGGTCGACCCAGTCCTCATGGACGAAGCCGCGAAGAAGGTCTTGGACCATCTCGGGATGAGAGAACAGAGCCTTGTAGCCGTTATCGTGTTCCATGACTGCCGTCGTCGCTTGACATTGCCTGAAGAGACGGCGGCATTATTTCAGGCTATGGGTCGCCGAGGCAAGTCACCTCCGCAGGAAGCTGCGTTTGCTTCCTCGCGTACTTATGGTCGGCCCCGCGGGCCCTGTGAGCGGCATCGCGGGCCCTGTGGGCGGCACGGCGAGGCCCCGATCAGGCTTCGCGGAGCCTGCCGAGAATTCGCGAGGCCCGGAGCAGGCTTAGCGAGGCCTGCAACGGGCTTGGCCAAGCCGCGAGGAGGATTCGCGAGGCCGAGACCGGGCTTCGCCAGGCCGATACGAAAACTCGGGAGGCGCGGAACAGGGCTCGCGAGTCAGACCCGCCAAGTGAACGCCAGGTTCCGGCCCGCCGCCTTGCCCTCGCGGCGGTAGCTCCAGAGCCTCTCCCGCTCGCAGCGGGTGCAGTGGGAGACGACGAACACTCGGCCCACTCCCGCGCCTTCGAGCTGGAGACGGGCGGCGGCCTGGAGGTCCAGGTGGGGCCTGCCGCTGGGACCGGGACGGGCCACCTCCGGCGCGCTCGCGGCCACCACCTGCTCGGCCACGTCCTCCCCCACCTCGTAGCAACAGGAGCCGATCGCCGGTCCGATCCAGGCCGTCCGCTCGCCGGGATCGCCCGTCATCTTCTCCAGGGTCGCCGGGATGACCCCGCCCACGATCCCCCGCCAGCCGGCGTGCGCGGCGGCGATCCCCTCCGGCCCGGCGATCAGCACCGGCACGCAGTCGGCCGTCACCACGGAGAGGGCGAGGCCGGGCTCGCCGGTGAACAGCGCGTCCCCCTCGCCGCAGACCCCCGGCCGGGCCGGCAGCGCCACGGCCGAGTGGACCTGCTTCGCCCAGGCGAGAGGCGGAGCGCCGGGGGCGTCCCCGACAATGGCGCGCAGGATCGCCTCGCGGTGGTTCGTGGGGCCACGGCCCGTGAACCGCACCTCGACGCCCCCCAGCCGGGCCTGCCAGACGGGGAAGCCGCCCTGGACGAAGGGACCCTCCGGCGTCATAGGCCCCGGCTCCGAGCCTTGATCAACGGCTCGATCTCCTTGGCGACGGCGTCGGCCAACTCGCGCTGCCCCTTGGCGTTGGGGTGGATCTGATCGCTCTTCAGGGACGGGCTGCGGAGGATCTCCCCCAGCACGTCGTCGACGATGGGGACGTGGTAGCCGTCGGCCAGCCGGTCGTACATGGCGTTGTAACGGCCGGCGAAGGGGGCGTCCACCTCGATGAGGACGGGGAGCACCCGCGCCGCGAGCAGCCGGTCGAGGATCGTCCGCAGGTTCTTCTCCGCCTGCTCGGGAGGCACCTGGCGGAGGATGTCGTTGCCCCCCAGCTCGACGACGACGAGCCAGGGGTCCTGCGCCAGGACCTGATCGAGCTGAGCGAGTCCATCCGCCGTCGTGTTGCCAGGGACTCCGTCGTTGATCACCTCGGTCTTGAGCCGCGCCGCGAGGAGCTCCGGAAACGCCTCCCCGGCCCCCACTCCGGTGCCGGCCGCGATGGAGTCGCCGAGGACCACCAGGGTATGGCCCGGGGAGTGCAGGTTGGGCGGCTCGTGCCGGCAGGCGGCGAGGGAGACGACGAGGAGGAGGAAGAGCGGGAGGGCAGCCTTTCGCATCCGGGAATTGTAGAGGAAGCGCCGCTCTACTCCCCGCCCTTCTTCTTCAGCTTCGCGGTGGACTTCGCCCGAGCGGCGAGCTTTGGGAATGCCGTCACGAATTCAGGCGGACGCGAATTCGCGCCGGAAGGCATGACCGGGTTCATGCCTGGTGCAACCCGGCAGCCTGAACCCTGTCCTCCTTCCGCCGTATACACCCCATGAGACCCGCGACGATGGATTGCCGGCTGGAGCTGAGACCGCCCTCGCGGACCGTCCTCTTTCATTGGATCACCGGCCTCGTTGCGCTGCTCTTCGTCCTCGCCTCCGATACCCGGTGCCTGTGCGTCTGGACGGAGACGATCCTGCCATTCAGCGTTGCCGGCCTGGTGATCCTGAACGCCTTTCACCGGCTGTGGAGCCGGGTCCGCCTGTCCCCCGACCGCATCGCGACCCGCGTCCTGGGGGTCTGGCGCAGCCGCGCTCTGCCGGCGGGGGTCCGCTTCGAGCCCCGGCGGACGGTCGCTCCCCTGGAATCCCTGGTGCAGAGGCTCCTCGGCGCGCCGCCGCCGATTGCCGTGCTCGCTCCGGAGGGGAAGAGGATCGCGAAGATCGGCTTCCGCCTGCTGGCGGATCTGCCGCCCGAAGAGTACGAGAGGCTGCTCCGGTCGCTGAACGGCGAGTGGTGGCGGGAGCGCGGCGCCCCCCTCTCGGGAGACCGAGCGCTCAGCGCCGCGGCCTTCTGGTCGCTCGGCGAGTCCTTGGGTTAGACTTCCCCCGGCATGGCGCACGCGGACTACGAGGCGGTCATCGGGCTGGAGGTCCATGTCCAGCTCCTGACCGAGACGAAGATGTTCTGCCGCTGCCCGAACCGGTTCGGGGCGGCCCCGAACACGCTCTGCTGCCCGGTCTGCCTCGGCTATCCGGGCACCCTGCCGGTGCCGAACCGCCACGCCGTGGACCTGGCGGCGAAGCTGGCCCTGGCCCTGGAGTGCGAGGTCCATCCGACGTCGGTCTTTGCGCGCAAGAACTACTTCTACCCGGACCTGCCCAAGGGCTATCAGATCAGCCAGTTCGACAAGCCGCTGGCCGAAGGCGGCAGGCTCCCCCTGGCGCAGCACGACAAGACCGTGCGCCTCGAGCGCCTCCACCTGGAGGAGGACGCCGGCAAGCTGCTGCACGAGGCGCCGGGCGGCGGCGCCCTACCGGGGCAGAGCCTGGTGGATTTCAACCGCTGCGGCGTGCCGCTGGTGGAGATCGTCTCGCGGCCGGACATGGCGAGCGCCGCCGAGGCCCAGGACTACCTCCAGACCCTGCACCAGCTCCTGCTCTACACCGGTACCAGCGACGGCAACATGGAGGAGGGGAGCCTGCGCTGCGACGCCAACGTCTCGGTGCGCCGGAAGGGGGAGACGAAGCTCGGCACCAAGGCCGAGGTCAAGAACGTCAACTCCTTCAAGAACGTCGCCCGCGCCGTGGAGCACGAGATCGAACGCCAGATCGCGGTGCTGGAGTCCGGCGGCCGGGTGGCGCAGGAGACCCGCAGCTTCGACGCCGACAAGGGGGCCACCCGGTTGCTGCGGAGCAAGGAGGAGGCCCACGACTACCGCTACTTCCCGGAGCCGGACCTGCCGCCGCTGATCCTCGACGCGGCGCGGATCGAGGAGCTGCGGGCCGCGCTGCCGGAGCTGCCCTGGCAGCGGCGGGCGCGCTTCGTCTCCCAGTACGGCCTGCCGGCCGGCGACGCCCAGGTGCTCTCCGCCACGCGGGAGCTGGCCGACTACTACGAGGCCGCGACGGCCGCCCTGCCGGCCAACCCCAAAGGGATCGCCAACTGGGTGATGGGCGAAGTGCTGCGCGACGTCAAGGAGCGGAAGGTTGGGCTTGGGTCGACGATCGCTCCCCAACGGCTGGCCGCCCTGGTGTCCCTGGTCGACGCGGGGAAGATCTCCAACAGCGCCGCCAAGGAGGTGTTCGCGGCGGTGGCGGCGACGGGCCCCCTGGGAGAAGACCCGGCATTGCTGGTGGAGCGTCTGGGGCTGGCCCAGGTCTCGGACACCTCGCAGATCGAGCGGTGGATCGAGGAGGTCGTCGAGCAGAACGCCGGGCCGGTGGCCCAGTACCGCGCCGGCAAGACGCAGACGATCGGCTTCCTCGTGGGCCAGGTGATGAAGCGCTCGGGCGGGCGGGCCGAGCCCAAGACGGTCCAGCAGCTCCTCAGGCAGGCGCTGGAGCGCGAGCCGGTGGCTTGATCCAGTTCTTCCATGTCAGCAAGAGGTATCCGGGGGGCCAGTCCGCCCTGGACGACGTCACGTTCGACATTCCCCGCGGCCAGTTCGTCTTCCTGACCGGTGCCAGCGGCGCGGGCAAGACGACGCTGCTGCGGCTGATCTTCCGCGAGGAGGTGCCCTCGGCGGGGCAGATCCTGGTCAACGGCCGCAACGTCTCCTCGATCCCGCCGGGCAAGATCCCCTACCTGCGGCGTACGATCGGCGTCGTCTTCCAGGACTTCCGGCTGATCGCGCGCAAGACGGTCTTCGAGAACGTCACCTACCTGCCGCGGCTGCTGGGAGTGGACCTCCAGGGGCAGAAGAAGCTGGCCTACCAGTCGCTGCGCCGGGTGGGGCTCGCCCACCGCCTGAACGCCTTCCCGCCCGAGCTCTCCGGCGGCGAGCAGCAGCGGGTGGCCATCGCCCGCGCGCTGATCAACGAGCCGGACATCCTCATCGCCGACGAGCCCACGGGCAACCTCGACCCGGACCTCTCGCGCGAGATCCTCCGCCTCTTCCTGGAGGTCAACCTGCGGGGGACGACGGTGATCCTCGCCACCCACGACCGCGACACCATCCAGCGGGTGGGACGGCGGGTGATCACCCTCGACTGCGGCGCCGTGGTGCTGGACCAGGAGCTGGTGGGCACCGATCCGCCGGCCCTGGACCCGCTCGGGGGTGCCGGCCCGGACCCTGACCCGCCGCCCTCCGCGGGCGAGGAGACCGCCGGTTGAAGCTCTTCCAGGCTCTGCGCTACTTCTGCCGCGAGGCGGCGGTGAACCTGCTGCGGAGCTGGAAGGTGAGCCTGCTGGCGGTGCTCACCATCGCCGTCAGCCTGTTCATCGGCGGCGCCTTCCTGCTGGTCTCGGGCAACCTGTCCGCCTCGGTGGAGCGCTGGCGCGGGGAGATGCGGGCGGTGATCTACCTCAAGCCGGACACGCCGGAGGCCGAGCTGCGCCGCCTCGCCGACGAGGCCGGTCGCCAGCCGGGGGTGAAGTCGGTAGAGGCGGTGACCCCGGCGACGGCACGCCGGCGGTTCCAGCAGACCTTCCCCGGCCTGGCCGACCTGGTGGCCGGCTGGCAGGACGAGCCGCTGCCGGCGTCGCTGGAGGTGGGGCTCGATCCGGCCGCCGCCGGCAAGGCCCGCGCCGCCTGGCTGGACGGCTGGCGCCGGCGGCCCGAGGTGACGCTGGTGGACGACGACCGCGAGTGGCTGGGCCAGCTCGAGACGGTGGTGGCGGTGGTGCGGACCGTGGGGCTGGCCCTGGTGGCGGGCCTGCTGGGGGCGGCGATCTTCACCATCGCCAGCGTCATCCGGCTGACGGCCTATCTCCACCACGAGGAGATCTCCGTCATGCGGCTGGTGGGCTCCACGGAGTTCTTCATCCGCGGCCCCTTCTACGTCGAGGGCCTGCTCCAGGGGCTGCTCGGCGGGCTGGTGGCGAGCGGCGCGCTGTGGGGCGTCTACCAGTTCCTCCACGCCCGGGGGCGCGGCTCGCTGGTCTCGGCGGTCCTCGTCCTCGACTTCCTCAAGCCTGAGGAGGTGGGCTTCCTCATCCTCCTCGGAGGCGCGGCCGGCCTCTTCGGCGCCGTGGCGTCGCTGCGGCGCGAAGCGCTGTAAAAGCTCTGAATAGAGAAAGGCCCCGCCGTGAGGCGGGGCCTTCAACCAGCCGATGCCAGGGATGCCGGCTACGGCTGGACGGTGACGACAACCACGGCGGCGTTCCTGTCGGTGACCTGACCCGAGGTCTGGATCCGGCTCGGGTCGATCCCGTGCCGCGTCACCAGGTAGTTCTTCACCCCCTGGGCGCGCTGGTCGGCGAGCCGCTGGTTGCTTGCCGCTGAGCCCTTCGAGCTGGTGCAGTAGCCGGTGACCTGCGCCGGCGCCGAGGGGTTCTGCTTCAGCTTCAGCCCCACCTCGTCGAGCTTGGCCTTGCAGATGTTGGTCAACCGGGCGCTGCCTGTCGTGAAGTCACAGGTCACTTCCGTCCGCTCAGGCGGTGCCGGAGCCGGCGGCGGTGGCGGTGGTGGCGGCGGCGGAGGCGGCGGCTCGGGAGCCGGCGGCGGTGGCGGAGGCGGCGGCTCGGGAGCCGGCGGCGGTGGCGGCGGTGGCGGCGCCTCGTGGCGGATCAGCCGCGGGAAGTAGGTCAGACCCAGGAGGCCGCCCAGCGGGCAGTGGTCCGAGATCGAGCTGAGCTGGGCGAGGTCGGTGCGCAGGGCAAAGTTGAACGCCCAGGGCCCGTTGTCGCCGAGCCACACCCGGCCGCCGGTGGTGAAGTCGTAGCGGTCCCTGAACTTGTGGAAGCCGCCGTTGTTGATGAACACCCCAGTGGCGGGGTTGATGATGACGTCGTTCTTGCCACCGCTGTAGAAGTTCGCGACCACCTCGGTGATCCAGTCGAAGTGATCGCTGACCCGGCCGACGTAGCCGAGGCCGGCGTGGGCATCCCTGGCGAAGTCGCCGCCCGGATCGAAGTAGCCGATGTCGATAACCCACTTGTTCAGGCGCCAGCCGAGACCGCCGCCGAAGCCCGTCTTGCCGGAGACGACGCCCTTGTTCTTGTCGCCTGTCGACGGCTCCACGAACAGGTTCAGAGCCAGCGTCGAGGGGTCGCCCTGGGCTCCCATGAGCCGGAACTTGGTGCCGAGGTGGACGTTGCCGATGCCGTCGACGTTGATGTCCCTGCCGCCGATCCCGAGCTGACTGCGGGAGTAGACGTACTTCTCATAGGGCACGGCGACGCTGACCTCCCACCGGTCGTTGATGCCATAGCCGACGCTGGCGTCCACCCGGTGGTAGTCCAGGCTCATCTCGTTCTTCCGGCGCCCGGGGAACTCCCGGATGTCGATCAGCGGGTCCCAGTTATTGTAATAAAGGCCAAATGACAACCCACCCTGGGGCAAAGTGTCGCCGGTCATCAGGGTGAACAGCCCCGTCTCGCCCGTGGCCGTCGGCGCGTTGGCTTGTTCCGCAGCCGAGGCCAGGGCGGGCGCGAGGCCCACCAGCATGATCAAGCCCAACCATTTCAGTTTCATTCGTTCTCCTCCGGCTGTAAGCCAATCCTGCGAAGGTTTCTAAGGTCACCCTCGCGTCTTTCTTGACTGCAGCGAAGCTACCCCAAAGGCGCCTCCATCCCGGTGGGGCGTCCACTGAGCGCCGGACTCAGCGGTACGACTTGACCGAGATTCGCGCCTCCACACCCCCTCCCCCTTTCAAAGCTTGTGCCACAATCCCGGAGAGAAAGAACCTGTACTTGCGCAGGCGGACGGAGGACTCGAAGCCGAGGCCGGCGTCGGGGGTGTACTTGCTGAAGTCCGAGTAGACCTTCTTGTCGAAGCCGACGGTGCCGTATCCTCCGTACAGCACCCAGTACCAGTTGTCCCAGTCGAGCCACAGGAAGTGGTGCGGCTTCTCGATGAACCAGGGCATGAAGTACTCCCAGGTGGTGAAGAGGACCTCGGTGCCGTGGCTGCGGTCCTTCACCCCCAGGAGGGCGTCGCGGCCGGTCAGTTGAAAGAAGTCGCTGCTCGGAATGCGCAGGCGGTCGATCTGGGGCTCCGAGGAGGGCGGCAGCGCGGGATCGGGCGTGACCGTACCCGCGTGCGGGTAGGAGCCGCCCGCCAGGCGCCCGATGAGGAACGACCGCCGCGTCACGTCGAACCGCTTCAGGGCTTCGTACTCCAGCTTGACGTAGTCGTAGTCGCCGGGCCCCCAGGGGAAGCCGTAGGTCACGGCGGCGGTGAAGCCGGCGCCGCCGGGACCGATCTCGCGGAAGGCGGAGAACAGCCGCTCGGTCTGCGCCCGGGGCTCGCCCACGATGGCGTTCGAGCGGCCGTCCTCGGGCGTACCGAACTGGTAGCTGTAGCGGACGAGGGTATTGGTGCTGCCGAGCCGCAGCAGGCGATCCACCTCGGTCGGCTTGTTGGTGCTGATCTTGTCGAACTCGGCCAGGAACGAGGTGCGGTGGTTGGCGCTGAGCGGCCACTGCAGCAGCACCAGGGCCCCGCGCACGCGGTCGAAGTCGTTTGAATTGTTCTCGATGCGGGAGAAGCTGATGGAGTCGAAGACGGTGAGCTGGGTCGTCCGCCGCAGGCCGTAGTACTTGTAGCGCAGGAAGGCCGTGATGTCGCCGCTGACGACGTTGTACTTCACCTGGCCCTCGAAGAAGACCTCGTTGATCAGCCGGCTGACCCGGAGGTCGAGGTCGCCCTCGGGGAAGAAGACGTCGAGGCGGGGCAGGAGGCCCTCGTTCGCGGCCTTGATCCCCAGGTCGTTGCTCGGCTGGGTGGTGCCCGCGTCCGGCGGCAACGGCTGGGTCGGAGCCGGGGGCTCTTGCTGGACGGGCTCCGGCAGCGGCGCGGGCGCGGGAGTGGGCGCCGGCGCGGCCGGGGGCGGCGTGGCCTCCGGCGGCTGCGCGCGGGCCGGCAGGGAGGTCACAGCAAGGAGGATTGTGGCGGCGGCGGCGAGGCGGCGAAGGCTGGCCATGGAGAGGATTCTAGCGGGGCGCACGCCGCACGGGACAAACTGGCGCCGGCGGCTCAAAGTCAGCGGTTCAGGATCTGGCCGACCCGGGAGAGGAACGTCTTGCTCTGGTTGGGGCCGAGAGCGGCGGAGACCACCTTCTCCTCGGCCCGCACCAGGTCGAGGATGGCCTCGACGCCGCGGCCGCCGTCCATCTCGGCCTTGCTCATGCGGAACGGGATGTCGAGCTCGCTCTGGCGGCTGTGGCCGGAGAGCAGCTCGCGGGCCTGGCCATGGATGGTCTCGGCGATGGCGGCCAGCTCCTCGGGCGACTGGCCGTTGAGCCGCTCGGTGCGCAGCCGGCTCAGGTCCTCGTTGAGGCTCACCAGCCCGGAGGTGATGAGGCCGTAGAGGAGCTTGCAGGCCTCGAAAGGGCTCATGCCGAGGCCGATGGCGACCTCCTCGATCGTCCGCCGCTCGTCGATCTTGCAGATCAGGGCCCACTCCTGCGGCGTCAGGGAGACCGAGGTGGTGGTCGCCTGCTGGGTGAAGACGGGCACCAGCCGGGTCGAGGGGATGCGCTTGGAGAGGATCTGCCACTCGTCGATCCGCCGCGCCGCCTCCATGAGGAGGTTGGTGTTGGACTTCTGGATGGTGGTGACGTCGGTCTCCTTGCCGGGGGTGAAGACGAACTCGCCCTCAGGCCAGATCGCCAGCTCGTACATCGCCTCCTCGCCCTTCAGGTCGCCGACGAAGGCGTGGACGATCTGGCCGCCGCGCAGGTAGATCTCGCCCGCGGCGTCGTTGTTGCGACGCAGGGAGAAGACACCCGTCTTGCCCGATACGGAGACGAGCTGGATGATGTCGGGGAGCGGAAGCTCCTTGAGCGAGCCCTGGAAGGCCATGGCCGATGGACTGGGCGTCAGTGGTTCACGATCATTACCAAGAGAGACCTACAGAGAGGCGATGGTAGCACAGCGAAAAAATCAAGGGCAAGGCAGCAGAGGAGCGGCAAGCTCTTGAAATTCGACTACTTAGCGCTTCGCTCAGGGGTCCGCGAGGCGATCGAGGCGCAGCCGCTGGGCGCAGCAGATGGCCACTGCCAGGGCGTCCGTGGCGTCGCTGGCCCAGCCCTCCCCCCGGGCGGCGAGGAGCAGGCGCACCATACGGGCGACCTGGTCCTTGTCGGCGCGGCCGTTGCCGGTGACGGCGGACTTGACCTCGGCCGGGCTGTACTCACGGATCTCGATGCCACGGCCGGCGAGGACGGCGAGCAGGGCGCCGCGGGCCTGGGCGAGGACGATCAGCGAGCGGGCGTTCATGCCGTGGAACGGGGTCTCGAGGACGGCGAGGTCCGGCGGCCGGCGCGCCAGCAGCTCCTGCAGGCGGCCGGCCAGGTGGGCCAGCCGCTCGGGCAGGGCGAGGTCCTTCGGACAGGAGAAGCGGCCGGCTTCGACGGGGAGGAGGGACGAGCCGTGCCGCTCGACCAGCCCGTAGCCGGTGTGCAGGCTGCCCGGATCGAGTCCCAGGATCAGCACGCCGGCCTACCGCGACTGGGCTTCCAGGACCTTCTCGTCGACGTGGAGGTTGGCCCAGACCTTCTGGACGTCGTCGTGGTCCTCCAGCGCCTCCATGAGACGCAGGACCTGGTTGACCTTGTCGCGGGGGACGTCGACCCAGGTTTGGGGGACCATGGCGAGCTCCTTGGCGGCGACGGGGATGCCCCGGCGCTCGAGCTCCTCCTGGACGGCGATGAAGTCCTCCATCGGCGTGTAGACCTCGTACACGTCCTCCTCGACGACGACGTCGTCGGCGCCCAGCTCGAGGGCGAGCTCCATGAGCTTCTCCTCGTCCAGCGCCGCACCGGCCGCAGGGCGGTCGATGGCGAAGTAGCCCCGCCGGTTGAACATCCAGGCGACGCAGCCGGACTCCCCGAGGTTGCCGCCGTTGCGGGCGAAGACGTGCCGCACCTCGCCGGCCGTGCGGTTGCGGTTGTCCGTCAGGCCCTCGACCAGGATGGCGACGCCCCCCGGGCCGTAGCCCTCGTAGACGACCTCTTCATAGACCTCGGCGGCGAGCTCGCCCGTGCCCTTCTTGATGGCGCGGTCGATGTTGTCGCCGGGGACGCTGTTGGACCGCGCCTCGAGCAGGGCGGCGCGCAGCCGCGGGTTGCCCTTGGGATCGCCGCCGCCGATGCGGGCGGCGACGGTGATCTCCTTGAGGATCTTGCTGAACATCTTGCCGCGGCGGGCGTCGGTGGCCGCCTTCTTGTGCTTGATCGTGCTCCACTTGCTGTGCCCTGACATGGAAGGCTCCTGGCGGACGAAGTCTGAAGGAGGACGATTCTACAGGACTTTCCGTCCCGGCGGTTAAATCGCTCAAAAATCAAGGCCTTTGGCCCGGCCGGCGATTGACTGGCGCCAGTGGGAGTGTTACAAAAGCCTGCTGGAATAACTGCCGGGAGATGGCCATGCCCTCGATCCTCGTCGTCGAGCAAGAAGAGCGCTACGTGGAGCGCATCCGCGCAGCCCTGACCTCCGAGGGGTGGAAAGTGAGGGTGGTGCCGGGCGCCGACCAAGCGATCCAGGCGGCGGCGTCCGAGGCCCCCGACCTGGTGATGGTCAGCGCCGAGGTGCCCGCGGCCGGGACCCTCGCCGGGGCGTTCTCCCGCAGCGGCGGCGGCCCCGGAGCGGTGGGCCTGCTCCCCGAGGGCGCGGCGTTCGCCCCCCCCGGCTTCGCCGCCGACGACCTGCTGGCCAAGCCCTTCACCGACGAGTCCCTGCGCGCCGCCGCGCGGCGGGCGCTGGAGGCCCGCCGGCCCGCCGCGGCCTCCCCGCAAACATCGCAGACATCGCAGACCCCCGCCAGGGCCGAGCACAAGCTCACCTCGCACGACATCTTCGGCGACGTCCTGGCCGAGGTGGAGGGCCCGGCAAGCCGGCCCGCGGCGACGAAGCCTCCCGCGCCGCCGCCAGCCCCGCCATCGCCGCCAGCGCCGCCAGCGCCGGATGATGAGATGCAGCGCCGCCTGGAGAAGACCCTCTCGGGCGTGCTGACCCCGGAGACCCGGCCGCGCCCGGCCGCGCCAGCTCCCCCCGCCGCCCCGCCGCGGCGCAGCGAGCCGGCAGCCGACAACGTCGACGCCCTGCTGAGCAGGACCCTGTCGAACCTGGACCTGGGCAAGACGAAGACGGGAGTGCGCGCACCGGCCCCCGCGGTCCCCGCCCCTCCCCCGCCGGCCGCCGCCGCGCCCGCGCCGCCGCCGGTCCGCCCCGCGGTCCCGCCGCCGGCTCCGGTCGCCGAGGGCACGGAGGTACGCAAGGCGCGGCCGCCGCAGCGGGTGGGCGACTTCGATTTCTCGGAGTTGGAGGAGCTGGCCCGCACCGGCCGCACGCCATCGCCTCCGCCCACCCCGCCGGCCCGCCCGGCCCCGCCGGCGCCCGCCGCCGTGGCGCCCGCTCCTGCGGCGCCCCTGCCGTTCCAGGCCCCGGAACCCGCTGTGCCGCCGCGCCCGGCTGCGCCCGTCTCCCTGGCGAGCGGCATCGGCGATGCCGCGGCCACGCAGCGCATCCCCGTGTTCGCCGACGAGCCGGCCGAGGGCGAGCGCTTCGGGCAGTACACGCTCCTCGAGCGCATCGCCGCGGGCGGCATGGCCGAGGTCTGGCAGGCGCGCATGCGGGGAGTCGAGGGATTCCAGAAGACGGTCGCCATCAAGCGCATCCTCCCCCACATGACGGACAACGCCGAGTTCGTGGGGATGTTCATCGACGAGGCGAAGCTGGCGGCACAGCTCAGCCACCCCAACATCGTCCACATCTACGACCTGGGGAAGATCGGCCGCGACTACTACATCGCCATGGAGTACGTCGAGGGGAAGGACCTGCGGTCGCTGCTCAACGCCGGCCGGCGCCGCGACCTCCCCCTCCCCCTGGCCTTGAGCCTGATGATCGCCGCCCGGGTGGCGAGCGCCCTCGATTACGCTCACCGCAAGCGCGACTTCGAGGGCCGGGAGCTGAGCCTGGTGCACCGCGACGTGTCGCCCCAGAACGTCCTGCTCAGCTACGACGGCGACGTCAAGCTCTGCGACTTCGGCATCGCCAAGGCGGTCTCCAAGGCCAGCCAGACGCAGATGGGAGCCCTCAAGGGGAAGCTCCAGTACATGTCCCCCGAGCAGGCCTGGGGCCGGGCGGTGGACGCCCGCTCGGACCTCTTCTCCCTCGGCGCCGTGCTGTTCGAGATGGTCACCGGCGAGCGCCTGTTCCAGGGCGACAGCGAAATGTCGGTCCTGGAGGCCGTGCGCCAGGGGCGGGTGCGGTCACCGCGGCAGGTGAATCCGGCAGTACCGCAGGAGGTGGACGAGATCGTCACCCGCGCCCTGGCGGTGGACCCCCAGGCCCGCTTCCAGACCGCCGGCGAGATGAAGCAGCGGCTGGAGGCGGTCCTCGCCGCCCTGCCGTCGCCGGCCGGCTCCGCCGATCTCGCCGCCTACATCCAGCGGGCGCTGGAGCCCGGCGCGGAGCCGCCGGCAGCGGTGGCCGCGCCCGCCGCGAACGCGCCCGCCGCGGTGCCGGTCTCCTGGACGCCCGAGCCCGTGCTGCCGGCCGCGGCGGCGATGGCCGGGATGGCCGCCCCGCCCGCCGAGGTGGACGCGCCGATGGCGCCGATAACGCCGGTGGCCCCCGTGGGCGAGGTGGCGGTCGAAGAGGAGGGGGGGCGCAAGAGCCGCACCTTCCTCTACGCCGCCATCGCGGCCCTCATCGTGGTGGCCATCCTGACCTTCTTCTTCCTCAATCGCCGGCGCGGCGACGTGCCGGCCGCCGCGCCCGGCGCCGGGGCCACCACCCAGGTTCCGGGCACGCCGCCGGCCACGGCCCCCGCGCCGGTCCCCGCGCCGCAGCCCACCCCGGTGCCCGCCGCCAATGCCGCCAATGCCAAGATCCAGGCGATGGTGGACCAGCAGCTCGCCAAGGTGACCGAAGAGCAGAAGAAGAAGTACGAGCAGCAGCAGAAGGAGCTGGAGAAGCAACTCGCGGCGGCCAAGGCGGCGGGCAAGCCGGCGCCCGGTCCGCAGCAGGTCGCGCAGGCCACCCCGGGGGCGCCGCCGGCGCCCGTCCCGACTCCGGCCGTCCGGCCGCCGGCTCCCGAGCCCGTGGCCTCGCCGCCGCCCACGCCCGAGCCGCAGCGCGAGCCCGAGCCCGCCAAGGCGCAGGAGAAGGCGGCATCGGCGGCATCGCCCGCCCCCGAGCCGGCCAGGGCGCCGGAGCCCGCGGCCGCTCGCGTTCATGCCGGCGACCTCGTCGAGGCCGGTCCCGGCGTGGCGCCGCCGCAGCTTGTCAGCTTCCCCAAACCGGAGTATCCTCCCCTCGCCCGGAAGCTGCGGGTCCAAGGCGTCGTCGTCGTCTCAGTCCTGATCGACGACAACGGCCAGGTGCAGGACGTGAGGATGGTGGAGCCGATCCCGCAGAAGGTCGGTATCAACGAGGCCGCCCTGGCGGCGGCGCGTTCCGCCCGCTACAAGCCCGCGACGAAGCAGGGGGTCCGGGTCAAGATGTGGACCCGCCTGAAGATTCCTTTCACGATGTGACCGGCTTGCCGCAGTCACCGCGGTTACCCGCTCGGTGGCCGCCCTGCAATTCGGCGATTTCGGAGAGATTCGGAGGAAGACGAGACGATGAGCCTCACCGACCAACAGCGGAAGTTCTACGAGAGCACGCTCGCGATGACCCGGCAGGAGATGGAGGACCTCGACCGGCAGATCGAAGAGGAGCTGGCCAAGGTCAAGGACCGGCTCGCCGAGCTGCAGACCGCCAAGAAGGCCTCCCGGCAGATGTACGACGCGGCCTGCATGCGGCTCGGAATCCCCAACGACCTCGAGGCCGAAGAGGGCCACTCCGCCGAGATCTGACGCCGATTCATGGCCTGGTTCCGCAAAACCAAGAAGCCCAAGCCGATCCGCATGGACCGGCCTCGCAGCACCGTGCCCGAGGGCCTTTGGGTGCGGTGCGAGGGGTGCAAGGAGATCGTGTATTCGCGCGACCTGGAGCGCAACCTCAAGGTCTGCCCCAAGTGCGGCTACCACTTCCGCATCGACGCCCGCACCCGCATCTCCCTGCTGCTCGACGATCCCCAGCCGAAGGAGCTGTTCGCGGCGTTGAGCCCCGTCGATCCCCTGGCGTTCCGCGACAGCAAGCGCTACCGCGACCGGCTGAAGTCGTACCAGCAGCAGGTGGGCGAGCGCGACGCCGTGATCGTGGTGCAGGGCGCGCTGGAGCAGATCCCGGTGGTGCTCGCCGCCATGGAGTATCGCTTCATGGGCGGCTCCATGGGCTCGGTGGTGGGCGAGAAGATCACCCGTGCCGCCGAGCGGGCCCTGGAGCGCAAGTGGCCGCTGATCGTCGTCTCCGCCTCCGGCGGCGCCCGCATGCAGGAGGGGGTGCTGTCGCTGATGCAGATGGCCAAGATCTCCGCCGCCCTCGCCCGGCTGCGCTCGGCCCGCCTGCCCTACCTCTCGGTGCTCACCGATCCCACCACCGGCGGCGTCACCGCCTCCTTCGCCATGCTGGGCGACCTCAACATCGCCGAGCCCGGGGCGCTGATCGCCTTCGCCGGCCCGCGGGTGATCGAGCAGACGATTCGCCAGAGCCTCCCCGAGGGGTTCCAGCGCAGCGAGTTCCTCCTCGAACATGGCTTCCTCGACCTCGTGGTGCAGCGTTCGGAGCTGAAGGAGACGGTCGCGCGGTGCCTGCGGCACCTGACGTAGATCCCCTGTCCATCCTGTCGCGCCTCGAGGCCCTCGGCATCAAGTTGGGCCTCGAGCGGGCGCGCTCCGTGCTCGCGGCGATGGGCGAGCCGCAGCGCCGCTTCCCGGCCGTCCTGGTGGCCGGCACCAACGGCAAAGGCTCGACCTCGGCGTTCCTGGCCGCGATCGCCCGCGCCGCCGGCTACCGCACGGGGCTCTACACCTCCACCCATCTGGAGCAGGTCGAGGAGCGGCTCCAGATCGACGGCCGCAGGATCGAGCCGGGCCGCTTCGGGCAGATCCTGGAGGGTCTCGTCGCCCTCGCCGAACGGGAGACCGGCGCTCCGCTGACCTACTTCGAGGCGGTGACCCTCGCCGCCTTCCAGTGGTTCGCGGAGGAAGCGGTGGACCTCGCGGTGGTCGAGGTCGGCCTCGGCGGCCGGCTCGACGCCACCAACCTCTGCGACCCGATCCTCTCCCTGATCACTCCCATCGGCTTCGACCACCAGGAGTTCCTGGGGGACACCCTCGCCTCGATCGCCCGCGAGAAGGCGGGCATCCTGCGGCCGGGAAGGATGGGACTGGTCTGGATCGAGGAACCCGAGGCGGCGGAGTCGGTGCGGCAAGCCGCCGTGGAGCTCGGCGCAGACCTCCGTTTCGCCTCCAAGGAGGTCCGGATCGAGGAGGTCGTGCCGGAAGGATGGACAGGTCAGCGGGTCCGTCTCGCCACGCCGCTCCGCTCCTACGATCTCAGGATCGCCCTGCTCGGCGCCCACCAAGTGATCAACCTCGGGCTCGCCGTGCGTGCGGCCGAGGTGCTCGCTGAATTGGGCTTTGACCGGATCAGTCTTGGGGCGATTCAAGAGGG